>JAHJEG010000012.1 GCA_018825665.1 bacterium
AAATTAATTTAATAAAGAGAAGAGGTAAGAATATTGTATAAAAATGTAACCGTAGTGTCACAGTAAAACAGCTATATTCATAGTAAAGCTGTTACAAAAAGCCCGTAAACCCCTAATATAGGGGCTTAAAGTAACCTATCTTAAGTTTTCGAATGGAGCAGTTACAACTGCTTTTCTTGTTACTGTGTATGGAACTAATGCTGCTGCACGAGCTCTTTTGATTACTACAGTAATCATATCCTGGTGACGTTTACAGTTACCAGTCAAACGACGAGGCATGATTTTGTATCTTTCTGAAAGAGAGAAACGAAGTGAGCCCGCATCTTTATAATCCATGAAGTCAACTTTTGCTTCACAATATTTACAATATCTTTTTTTGTATTTTCTTTTTTCTGACATGTTATTTCCTTATATCATCTATTTTCTAAAATGGAATTTCATCTTCATCGATGTCAATTACAGGAACAGAGTTGCTGCTAGGCATTTCACGACTTTGAGCTCCAGCTTGATTGTAACTTGGTTTTTGATAGCTTTGTTGCGGCTGTTTATTTCCCTCGTTAGCGTAGCTAGGCTGTTGATAGCTTTGAGTACGACCCTGTTGCGGTGCTGAATAAGAGTTGTCTTGATTCATATCATCCATAGGCGCGTTATTATAGTTAGCGCCACCCTGATTATCACCTTTTGAGTCTAACATCTGCATCGTTTCAACAGTTACAGAGTGCTTAGAACGCTTCTGTCCGTTCTGGTCTACCCATTGCTCAAAGTTAAGTCTCCCCTCTACAAGGATTTTACTTCCTTTACGAAGGTATTGGTTTGCTACTTCTGCGCTTCTTCCAAAGAATGTGATGTCTACAAAACACACTTCCTCTTTTTTTTCACCGTTATTAGTGAATTTTCGGCTTGTAGCTATAGCAGTCTTTGCTATACCCATACCACCTTGAGAGTATCTAAGTTCGATGTCACGCGTCAAATTTCCAACCAAAATAACTTTGTTATACATGAGTTTTCCTTAATTGTTCAAGCTTGCGCTTATTACTCTGCTGCTGCTTCTGTAGCAGGTGCTTCTTCAGCAACCGGAGCTTCTTCAGCAACTGCTTCTTCTTCTTTTGCCGGAGTCGTTGCAGCTTTGTTCGCTTTTTCAACTAGTTGATTCCAAGCAGTTATCTCACGGTTTGTATCATATTTGATAGTTACAAAACGAAGAAGTTCTTCATTGATACGGAACTTTCTTTCTATTTCAGAAATTGCTGCCGGAGCAACTGTATAATAGATAACATGGTAGTAACCACGCTCATTTTTATTGATAGGATAAGCTAATTTTCTCATTCCCATTGGGTTAGTTGCTGCAATTTCACCACCGTTTGAAGTGATGATTTCTTCGATAGCAGCAATGTTGCTTTGAATTTCTTCTGCTGTTAGTGTCGGTTTTACGATTACTAGGTTTTCGTAATGTCTCATAGAGTATAATCTCCTTTTGGAATATTGCCTGAAACAGGCATTGTTTCCCTTTCGGATGTTTATATATCGCTAAATTAGTGATACAAAGAGAAAGGAACGTGGAATTGTACATAAATTATACTTAAAAAAAGCAATAATATTTAATATAGATTAAGGATAAAACTAATATGGCAATATGCAATGAAATAGTATTATTTAAACTTTTAAGATATAGTTTTACATAATTTGGAGATTGAATGACAAAAAGAAAAAAGCACAGCTCGCATAACAGCTCAAAAATATTAACATATATCGCCTGGACTTTAGCCCTTATAGCGCTTATCTTAAGTTCCCTGGTCGCAGGCTATTATTTTGGGTACGAAGCTGCAAAAGAAGATATTCTCAAGAAAAGCAAATATGAGAAAGAAAAAAGACTCAGCATGCTGCAAAAACTAGAAGAAGCGAGTCTTAAAAAAGAGATACCTACAGTAAACAGCAGACTAAAAGAGGTCCTGAAAAAAGATACAAAAGATTATGCGACTGCCTCACATGAATATGACGATGAGCCACTTGCAAAGCCGCCAAAGCGAGTGCACAGAGAGATTAAAAGAGTAGTCTCGCAAAAGCCTAAATTAGCGATAATAATGGACGATGTTTCGGTTAAATCCCACGTAAATGCAATCAAAAGTTTAGGTTTACCGGTTACTATGTCTTTTTTGCCACCCTCTGCAGCCCGTCCAAACTCTGCAAAATTAGCGTCTAATGAAAATATTTATATGGTGCATCTGCCAATGGAGGCGCAAAACTTCAGCGCAGAAGAACCGGATACATTGAGAATAAGTGATTCCCAGCAAAAAATTTCCCAACGAATAAAAGATTTGAAAAATCTTTTTCCAAAAGTTGAATATATCAATAATCACACAGGAAGCAAATTTACCTCTAACGAAATAGCGATGAACAGACTTGTTTTTGCATTGAGACAGCAAAACATAGGATTTATAGACAGCAGGACAACGGCAGAGACACAGGCTCCAAAAGTTATGAAAAACTATGGTCTGAGCTATGTCGCAAGAGATGTCTTTTTAGACCATCAGATGGATAAAAGATATATTAAGACACAGATTAAAAAGGCAATCAAATTAGCTAAACTTCACGGCACGGCGATAGCAATAGGGCATCCGCACGTGAATACTATTATGGCTTTGAATGAATCAAAAAAATTGTTCAATGAGGTAGAATTGGTTTATATCAATAAACTAAATTAGCTTGTATGTATAAAAAAGCAGAGTATATTCCAGAACTTAAAGCTATGAAAACATACCCCAAAGATGTTTTTTATGCAGGTAATCCCGATCTGCTGAACTCTACAAAAATTTCTATAGTGGGTACAAGAAAACCCTGCCAGTATTCCAGGAATATGACGCATCTTTTGGCATCATCACTTTCAAAACATGATATATGTGTCGTAAGCGGAGGGGCTATGGGCATTGATGCCGTAGCGCATATGGGAGCCGGAAGCAAACATACTATAGCCGTCTTGCCATGTGGAATGGATCATAAATATCCTGCCGTGAATAAAAAAATGCTTTTAGATATTCAAAACAAAGGTCTTTTGCTTAGCCAGTTCAAGCATGCTTTTAAAGCTGCTTCTTGGAGTTTTGTCGTGAGGAATGAGCTTGTCGTCGCTTTGGGCGATGTTTTGGTCGTGGCCGAAGCGGAGCTTGGAAGCGGAAGCATGCGAAGCATAGAATTCGCATTAAATATGGGAAAAGAGATATATGTATTTCCCCACAGAATAGGAGAAAGCAGTGCGACAAACAGCTTGCTGCAAGATGCAAAAGCCAAGGTGATTTATGATATCGACCTGTTTGTATCACAGTTTAGCAGTGCAGAAATATCGGAGATACCGATAGCGGATGAATTTATAATATATTGTAAAACTGTTCCCAGCTATGATGACGCCTTGAAAAAATTTCCTCTTCGTACATTTGAATCAGAATTAAGCGGTGAGATTGAAGTAAAAAACGGTAAAGTCTTTCTCAGATAATAAGCATAGCATCGCCGTATGAATAAAATCTATATTCATGTTCAATGGCGGCTTTATAGAGTTCCTGAGCTTTTTTTACACCGACAAAAGAGGCAACCAGCATCAGAAGTGTAGACTTTGGCAGGTGAAAGTTTGTCAGTAAGTGGTTGACGCGCAAGGGCTTGTTATTTGGGTGCAAAAACAGATTTGCCTCACCTCTTTGCATCTCCTTGTGTCTTGCATAAAACTCTATAGTCCTTGTGGAGGTGGTGCCAATGCTTAAAACAGGCAGAGTAGAGTCCAACAGTCTTTTGGCCTCATCTGAGATATCGTAATACTCAGAATGCATAGGATGTTCCGTTATTATCTCCGCTTCCACAGGCTTAAAGGTACCGCTTCCAACATGCAGGGTTACATAGGCATGTGGAAAGTTTGCACAAACCCTAGCATGTTGCTGCGGTGTAAAATGAAGAGAAGCTGTCGGTGCCGCGACTGCACCTTCATTTTTTGCGAATACACTTTGGTATTCGCTTTCATCCTCTTTGTTGTCCTCTCTTTGTATGTAGGGAGGCAGGGGAACATGTCCTATTTTGTTTATTATGGGAAGGATCTCTTCAAACCTTAATATTGCGGTGTTTTTGAAAAAATTTACTACTCTGCTTCCGTCGCTGTGTATCTCTTTGACGACTACGCGTAAGGCTTCATCAAAAAAAACTTCAGAATCAATTTTGACCTTTCCTCTGATATATACGTTGACGTCATGAGCGTTTAGAGCACGATTGATTAAAAGTTCTATCTTCCCGCCACTTTTCTTTTTTCCGAAAAGTCTTGCTTTTATAACTTTTGTATCATTAAAGATTATTGCGACATTCTTTGGGATAAATTTTTCAAAATCATAGAAATGTGCATGCGTCAGAGTATCTGTAGATCTGTCATAAACTAGAAGTTTTGCATGATCTCTGGGAGAAGCAGGATGGGTCGCTATGAGTTTTTGGGGAAGGTGAAAGTCATAGCTTGAAGTGAGGAGCTCTGAATTACTCACTTCTCTTCTCAATGGCTACAGCCATTTCCTCTTCTTCGCTCAAATCTTCATCTTCTTCTTCCTCTTCAAGAGGCGGAGCAGGGTTCACCACTCGTACTATCAAAATAGAAAAGCCGTAAAGTATTATCAGCGGTCCTGCCATTAAAAGCTGTGTCAAAACATCAGGCGGAGTCAAAAACGCGGCTACTACGAAGATAATAACTATGGCATATTTGAAGAACTCACGCATTTGTCTGTCATCGATCATTCCGAGCAGAGCCAAAAAGTAAGCAAATATCGGCAGTTCAAACGCAATTCCAAAACCAAACATGATCTTTGTAAAAAAGCCGACATAGTCTTCTATATTTATGAGAGGAGTAAATTTAAAACTACCGAAGGTGATAAGAAAATCAAAGCCAAAAGGTGTGACGACATAATAGGCAAAAAGTACGCCCACTAAGAACATTGTCGTTCCGCCTACGATGAAAGGGATAATCATTTTTTTCTCATTGGCATAAAGACCAGGCGCAATAAACATCCAGATTTGAGCAAGAATGATAGGCAAAGCACCTATGATGGCCGCAAAAAATGAAACCTTCAGAGCCACAAAAAATGCTCCGCCGACCTGGGACGTTGTTACCATACCGTCTGCCGCATGGACCGATTTTTTACCAACTTCTATCAGGGCTACATTCAGCGGTTCGACCATCCATTCCAAAATAGGTTCATGAAAGTAAAACATAACAAAAAACATTACAATGAGACTTCCTACAGATATGCCTAATCGTTTTCTCAGTTCAACTAAATGGGGTCTTAATTCATCAAACATCTATATTCTCTTGTTTTGATTTTTTTTCAAAGGTTACTTTTTCAGGTTTTGGAGCAGCTTTTGGTGTTTCCGGTTTGGGAGTATCTTCTAAAAGATCATCTTTAAGATTCGTAAGATGTGCTCCTACATCCGTCATATTTGTAGCTCTGTTTAAATCCTCACTAGCCTGCAGAAGCTCTTTTTTATACGCCAAAGCTTCTTCTTTGATATCTGCTACATTCATCTCTTGTTCTAAAGAATCCTTTACAGTACCTATAGTTTTTTTAGCGTTTCTAAAAAATTTAGCTACTTCTACCATGGCACTGGGAAGTTTATCAGGACCCAAAAATAAAATAGCTATAACAATAATAATAAGTATCTCAGTAAAGCCTAAACCAAACATGTAAAACCTTCTATGTAAATAAGTGCATGATTTTAACTAAAGTATAATTAATATTTGCTCAGAGAGTAGAAACATTACGGGTTCTATCCGCTAAGATGATAAAAAAAGTGTAATTTCGTCAGCCAAAAGATAATCGGGATTATAATAAATCCCATTTTCTTCTGTCAGTTTATTTTCATCCACCAAAATATCGGCACGCACTTTTTCATTTTTATCCAGCAAGGCACCGTGCACGCCCAGACAGGAGCGAAAGCCTAAAAATGTCTGTTCTATTTTCTTGTCTTCATCACGCAGCGTTTCGCTTTTAATCTCAAGCGGATTTTTAATATATTCCTCAAGCACAGCGCTCGGATAGTATCTTTGGCTCTCAAGCTTGCCAACGGCTCCGCTTCCGACTCCTATATAGTCTTTATACAGCCAGTATCCCATGTTATGCCTGCTTTTGTATTTTCCAAAATTACTGATTTCGTATTGCTCAAATCCATGTGCCTGGATCTCTTTGAATATCCACGAAGTGAGTTTGAGGTTCTCTTTTGACATCTGCGGCTTTGATTCAAAAGGTGTTCCCTCTTCTATCGTCAATGCATAGGCGCTTATATGGTTTATCGGAAGCGAAAAAGCAGTCTGTATATCGTGTCGGAGCAGTTCTTTTGTGTCGCCTAAAGTGGCATAGATCAAATCAAGGGAAATATTCTCAAAACCTATTTCTTTTGCATTGCATACAGCTTCTTTTGCCTGTATGGGCGAATGGGCCCTGTTTAAGAGTTTTAGTTTTTCATTATTAAAACTCTGTACCCCAAAGCTGATTCTGTTGATGCCCAAGTTCCACATGCCAAGGAGCCATTCTTTTGTAGCGCTGTTGGGATTGGCTTCACTGGTGCATTCACTTCCACATGCCAGATAAGGTTTTAACAGTTTGAAGATAGGTTCATAAAGCTTTGGCGATACGGTGGAGGGAGTTCCTCCCCCTATGAATATGGTTTCGATAGAGTTTTTTTCAGCTTTAAATCTTTTAAGCTCAAATTCTAGTTGTATGTAAAGAGCTTTCATATATTGCTCTTTTAGATGAAACTTGTCTACATAAGAATTAAAAGCACAGTATGAGCACTTGGAGTCACAAAATGGGATATGTATATATAACAGCATGTGTAATTATATCCAAAGATACTCTCTTTGGATATGGGTATAGAGGAGGGTGTTTATTTTTTGTTGAGTTGATTTAAAATGTTTATAATATCATCCATTTTATGACTGATGGTACTTACTTCGTCTGAAATATCATTTACTTCCGTAGCATTTTTATTCAGAGCATCCGAGCTCTCAGAAATGGATTGTATAAGGATATTTGTTGTGGCAGACGTCTCGGCTAAACTTTTTTGCGTTCTCTCCGCCAGCTTTCTTACTTCATCGGCAACAACGGCAAAACCGCGTCCGTGTTCTCCTGCTCTTGCCGCTTCTATGGCTGCATTGAGAGCCAAAAGGTTCGTCTGGTCGGCTATGTCTCCTATGGCAGATAATATCTCTTTTGTCTCATTGGCGTTTCCGACGAGAGTCTGGAGGTTGTCTACCATCTCATTTTCTTTTTGAGAAACATTATGTATGCGGTCTACTGCGTCATTAATCATATTTTTGAGCTCAATGATTGTCGTATCCGTGATATTCTCTATTGCTTCATTCAACGTATGTGAAGATTCAAGGATTTGATTTTTTGTATCTTCATTTTCCTGTTGCATGTTTTGAAGGGATTCCCCTAAAAGATTGATATTATTCAGCAGATCAGCCATTTTTGCTTCAACGTTTACATTGCTTCTTGCCGTAAATTTCCCGTTGGCAAAGTTTTGTAGGGTTGTAATAGCGTTATCCAGATTCAATTCTGTTTTGTCCAACATATTGTTCATGCTGTTTCTGAGCACGTGAACATAAGGTGTCTTGCTGTCTGCTATAACCCTGCATGACAAATGCCCTTTTGAGACTTTGTCGGAGAGCAGCACCATCTCACCGGCCACTCTTGTATCACTTAAAACAGATTCCTGATAGGTACTGACAATCGTATTGAAATTTCTCTCCTGCACATCGCTGGTAGCTACATTGAGTTCAAGTCTATTTCTTTTAAACTGCATCATCTCGATGAGTTCCAATCTTTTTTTGCTCAGATTGCTTGAATTTTTAGGAGAGGCATTCATATTTACAGCAATAGCGACTATAAAAGCCACCAGTGCTAAAATAGCATGCACCAGTACAGACTCAGCCAAAAACAAAGAGGCTATCAAGATGGCAAATGCAATTCCAAGAGTGATGTTTTTTTGCATAGTATTCATTAGTAATTTCCTATTTTAATGTTTTATAGAGTTTTTCGGCTTCTGCAATCTCATCTGCTGATGCTTTTCGTCTGCATGACATATATCTTTTAGAGTTTGTGATCGGGTCAAACATCGGGTAAACGGTTGCATATACCCAGTAGTAACCGCCGTCTTTTGTGGAGTTCTTTACATAGCCTGTCCAGACTTTGTCTTTTTTGACCGTTTCCCAGAGGTCTTTAAAGGCGGCTTTAGGCATATCTCTGTGTCTTACAAGATTATGGGGTTTGCCAATCAATTCATCAATGGAATAGCCGGCTATTTTGCAAAAGTCATCATTTGCAAAGAGTATGATTCCCTTCTCATCTGTTTGGGATACTAAGAAGTCGTCATTTTTGAGTATGTGTTCTTTCACCTTCGTTATCCTTGTTGTTTGTTTTTTTATATTAATAATTGCAATAGGTTATCTAATGATGACTTAATTGGAACTTTTGACAATAGTTAGAGTTAATTAAAGCATATATATTTTATTTTAACGGGTAAATTAGATTATTTTAATTGCTATTTTTGTATAATCCCACCATCAATAATTAGGTGTATATATGAACAAAGAAAATTTATATCGTCCTAATGTGGCGATGATAATTGTTTCAAATAATTATCCCCAAAAAAAAGAGATATTCATAGCTCAAAGAAATGATCTGTTGGATATTTGGCAGTTTCCGCAGGGCGGGATTGACGAGGGTGAAGAGATTATAGAAGCCTTGTTCCGTGAGCTTGAAGAAGAGATAGGCACGGATAAACTCAAGATAGTAGCCGAGTATCCGGAATGGATTTCATATGATTTTCCAGAGAAGATCGCCAAGAAGATGAAACCCTATAAGGGGCAGACGCAGCGATATTTTCTGCTGAAACTGAAAAAAAGTGCCGAGATAAATCTCGATACCAAGCATCCGGAGTTTAGTTCTCATAAATTTGTAAGTGTTGATGATGTCTTGGACATAACGGCACATTTTAAAAAACCTGTGTATGAAAAGGTTATATCTTATTTTAAGCAAGAAGGGTATTTATAAGGTGATGATTATATGTTAATAGTACAAAAGTTCGGTGGAACAAGCGTCGGTGATTTGGAGCGTATCCAGAATGTGGCAAATCGTGTCAGTGCAACTAAAAAAGCCGGCAATGATGTTGTCGTAGTTGTTTCCGCCATGAGCGGAGAGACAAACAAGCTTGTCGCATATGCAGAGCATTTTTCAAAAACTCCATCAAGAGCCGAGATGGATATGCTTCTTAGTTCAGGAGAAAGAGTGACCGCATCATTGCTCTCAATCGCTTTAAACGAGATGGGACATCCCTGTGTTTCTATGACGGGAAGAAAGGCCGGGATAGTTACGGACAACATTCATACCAAGGCACGTATAGAAGAGATAGACCCCAGCACGATGAACGAGTCTCTAAAAGAGGGCAAGATAATCGTAGTAGCAGGTTTTCAGGGTGTTTCAATGGATGGAAACGTAACGACTCTTGGTCGCGGAGGAAGTGATTTGTCCGCTGTTGCCATAGCCGGAGCATTAAAAGCTGATTTGTGTGAGATCTATACCGATGTAAGCGGTATCTTCACAACAGACCCCCGTATAGAACCTAAGGCAAAAAAACTTGATAAAATTTCTTATGATGAGATGCTGGAACTGGCTTCATTAGGTGCTAAGGTGCTTCAAAACCGTTCAGTTGAACTGGCAAAAAAACTCAATGTAAATCTAGTAACAAGAACAAGCTTCTCAGATGAAGAGGGAACATTAATAACCAAGGAAGAAAACATTATGGAAAAACCGTTAGTAAGTGGAATAGCATTAGATAAAAATCAGGCACGTATCTCCCTTATGGGCGTTAAAGACAGACCGGGTATCGCATCTGATATTTTCAACAAGCTCGCCAAGAGTGAAGTAAATATAGATATGATTATTCAAAACGTAGGGCATGACGGTTCGACAAATATAGACTTTACGGTTGCAAAAGGTGATTTGCACGATGCAAAAAATGTGGTCGACTCATTTATACAAAACGGCGATATCAAAGAAGAGTCTTATGATGAGAATATTTGCAAGGTTTCAATAGTAGGCGTGGGTATGAAATCACATACCGGTGTTGCTGCAAAGGCATTCACAACTATGGCTACAGAGAACATCAACATAATCATGATATCAACTTCCGAGATAAAAGTTTCCATGGTGATTGAAGAGAAGTATGCTGAACTTGCTGTTCGAAGTCTTCATAACGCTTACAAACTGGATAAATAAAGATATTTATGCAGGATTTTGCCCAATGGAGTTTAGATACTATTCGAGAAGACGGGGGTAGCCTCAGTTGGCTTGAAGAGCAACGCTTCGACTGGACTACGACCACATCTCAGGCATTAGAACAGATTTTGAACGGCAAAACAATTATTCTAATAACAGATGAAAAAAGAAAATGGCTTGAGACGTACATACTCACTTCAATCAACGGTGCAAATCAAGAAAGACCTCTGTTGCCGATCGTGAGTCTGGATTGCCTGTATCCCCACTACAACACTATAAGCGGCGGAGAGATGATAGACATCCTTGATGATATGATCTCGTTGTCCTACAAAGAGGATTACTTTTTTTGGTACATAGGAAAAGGGGACGATAAAAGATCTGATATCTCAAAAAGAAGAGATAACAGTTATTTTTGGATTTTTGATGAAGACTTTCACAATGCCTTTACCTTAAAGTCCTATGATGCCGCACTGGACATAAAACTGTTACAGCTCTATAAATTGTTCAATGCATCCTTAAATGCTACAATGTTTGGAGAGGTTGATGTCGGCTCATGACAAAGTGCAGGGGCATATACTTATATCGACTCGGATAGAGTCGGAGTTTGAACGGCTCGAATCAGAGCTGAAGCCAAACAGGGTGGTGGGATTTATAAGAGAAAAATTTCTTATAGAAGATGCCAAGGCTGTAGTGGCTGAGGCATATATAAGCGAATCTCAGACAAAATATATCATATTGGGAGCCTTGGAATTTAACTCAGTTTCCCAAAACTCCCTTTTAAAACTCCTGGAAGAACCGCCAAGAAATATAGAGTTTATCATTATTTCCCCCACAAAATCAGGACTTCTTCCAACTGTTCGCTCAAGACTGCCGATACGCAAAGGCACGGTAACGCATGAGGTCCTTCCCATAGAGATAAACCTTGCTAAAATAGAGTACGCACAAATATTTTCATTTTTAAAAGAAAATTCCAGAATAAAGAAAAACGAAGCGAAAAGTCTGCTTGAAGCTTTATATTACAGAGCTACTGTAGTGGATATGCTTATCCTTTCATCCTCTCAGCTTGAGAACTTTGACAAGGCATACAGGCTTTTAGAGTTAAACTCAAGACCGCAGAGCGTGTTAGGGATGATACTTATGAGTTTCGTAGGTGAGAAATAACAATGCAGATTGAAAAACTATCCAATACAATTGATGCCAAAAAGTATTTAAGCGAACTCGGAGTAGACGGCGGGGGGATCAACATCCTCGCCTCAAAGATGAATACGCATATCCTTTATATCAGAGATTTACATGTGGGCGGAGCAAATATTTTAAAGCAGGACGCCTTATCCGTAGGTGCAGACCTGGCTGTTCCCCGAGGAACGGTAATCGCTGCAACCCGGCATGTGGATTGTATCCTTATAGCCACGCAAAAACAGCTTCAGACACTCGCCAAAAAAGAGCTTGCACAACCATTTGGGCTTAAAGAGTTGGCACAGAGATTCAAAGAGTTTGCAGAAGTGAAAAAAAGCAGACCTGTACAAATCATGGGTATTATAAATGCCAATGATGACAGCTTTTTTTCTGCCAGCCGTTTTAAAGATGCACATGCCATAGGCGCTGTTGTAAAGATGATAGAAGAGGGTGCGGATATCTTAGATATAGGGGGAGTGTCCTCTGCTCCAAACTCCTTAAAGGTGAATGCAGAAGATGAGTTTGCAAGGGTTAAGCCGATTCTTGATGCCATAGCAGATGAAAGATTATTTGAGCATGCAAAATTCAGTATAGACAGTTATGAACCGCAGGTGATACGTTATGCCCTTGATTGTGGTTTTAAGATTGTAAACGATATAACGGGACTGGAAAATAATGAGGTTTGCAAGCTGTGTGCCGAGTATGATGCTTCCGCAGTTATCATGCATATGCAGGGCTCACCGCAGACCATGCAGGAAAATCCGCACTATGAAAATATCTTAAGCGACGTCTATGCATTTTTACAAAGCAGAATAGAAAAAGCGGAGTCTTTTGGCGTGAAAGATATCATTATAGATGTTGGGATAGGCTTTGGAAAAAGTCTGGAAGATAATCTGATGTTGATAAAGCATTTGGAAAATTTTTCAACACTTAAAAAAGAAATTTTGCTTGGAGCTTCAAGAAAGTCCATGATAAATCAGATTGTTCCCTCAGGTGTTGAGCAAAGGCTCGCGGGAACTCTGGCTATACACCTAGAAGCACTAAGAAACGGCGCTTCAATTTTTAGAGTCCACGATGTAAAAGAGCATTATCAGGCGCTAAAAGTACAGGAAGCTTTAAATAGTATTTAAAGCATAATTCCTTTTATCATATAAAACAGTAATGCGGCAAGTATTGCAGCGGCAGGGACGGTGATAATCCATGCGGCAATAATCTTTTTAATAGCATCTCTTTTGACATACTGCACTTTTTTAGCATGTTTTATACTTTTTTTGCTGCTTTTTATCAGCCTTTCTTCTTCTGCAATGAGTTTGTAGAGCTCTACAATTCTCTCGTAATCCTCTTTTATCTTAGACTCTTTGGCCTCAATCGTTTTAAGTTCGGCAGTATAGGCATTGAGATTTTTCTTTTCGTCTTTAATGATAAGTTTCTTGTCTTCTATGCTTGTAGGTTTTTCTGTAAGGTGCAGCCACTCTCTTAAAAAACCAACACCAAAGACGCCGCCGATAGCGATGTGCGTAGAACTGACGGGAAGACCAAGCTGTGAAGCGATAATAACCGTTATTGAAGCTGCCATTGCAATTGAGAATGCTCTTATCTGGTCAAGTTCGGTTATCTCGCTTCCGACTGTTTTTATAAGTTTTGGACCATAAAGTGCAAGTCCCAGGGAGATACCAAGTGCGCCTACGGCCATTACCCAAAGAGGGATGGAAGCTTTGGAAGATATTCCTCCGTTTACCACTGCATCATTGATGGCTGCCAAGGGCCCAATCGCATTTGCGACATCGTTTGCTCCGTGTGCAAAGCTTAAAAGTGCTGCTGCAAAGATAAGAGGAATGGTAAACAGGGTGTTTACGGAGTCTTTGGAGTTTTCCATTACTTTTTTATTTGAAGCAAGTTTTTTATTCACTTGAATATAAACCAAAATTGCAACGATTAAACCCAATGTCAGAGCCGTTAAAAAGCTTGGTTTTTTTGTTATCTCAAGGGATAGAAGAGGGAGGTAGTTGAGTGTCTCAAGAATTTTTGGCCATATCTGTTTTAGACCTTTGAGCACAAGGTATGTCGTAAACGCCCATGCCATTATAGATACAAAAACGGGTACCCATTTTTTTGCGGCAGCTATTTTGTCATCGCGAAAAACAATCGACTTTTTGATAGCAAATAAAAATGCTGCGGCAATGATTCCGCCAAGAACAGGAGAGATAATCCACGAAGCCGCAATAGCTCCCATTGTTCCCCATGATACTATTCCAAAACCTGCAGCCGCAATGCCCGCACCCATAACCCCGCCAACGATAGAGTGTGTCGTTGAGACAGGCGCACGCATCATTGTCGCGAAATTAAGCCATAGGGCTGCAGCCAGCAGAGCGGCCATCATAGCCCAGATAAAAGGATCGGCATTTCCGTTAAAGGCTGAAATATCGATAATCCCTTTTTTGATTGTTTGTACTACTTCACCGCCTGCGATCAGAGCACCTGCGGCTTCAAAGATAGCGGCGATTATGATTGCGGTCGTAAGTGTGAGCGCTTTTGAACCAACGGCAGGTCCGACATTATTGGCAACATCGTTTGCTCCGATATTCATAGCCATATAGGCACCTATAAGTGCAGCTATGGCCAAAAACATATTGTTTGAAATTCCACCATTACTTAAAAAACTGAATGTAAGAACCCCTATCATGAAAAAGAGCGCAAACCCAAGTCTTGTAAAATCGGTTCCACTCTTTTTAAGAGCCTCTTGCTCAAGCTTTTTGAATGTTTGAATCTCCATATTTACCTCTTCGAAAAAAATTTCGTGATTATATCTTTACGCAGATTAAAATACAGTTATAAGTTCATCATCTTCCGGGTTTCAGGCCCTATTTAATTCATACTTATTAAAGACATCCATTGCCTCTTCGGAGTTTGAAAAGCTTAGTACTTCTCTGATGAGTTTTGCAGCCTGGGCTCTTGTTCCGCCTGCTTCACCCATGGCATATATCTCAGCCAGGGTTACTTTTGCACTTGCTTCACCAACTTCAGATGCCTGTTTGAGATAATGTACCGCTTTTTCAAAGTCTTGAGGTACACCCATCGCATTGGCGTAGGCAAAGCCCGCACTTACCTGGGCAGGCGTGATACCGGCATCTGCTGCGATAGAATAGTAATGCGTAGATCTTTTAAAATCTCTTTGCACACCTTCTCCGTTATAAAACATCACACCAAGAGCAAACGCGCATCTTGGATTTGTGTCATCCTGTATGAGATATTCGTATGCTTCTTTAAATTTTTTAGCTTCATAAGCGTTCATTCCCGCGTTGTAAAAATCTATTGCCATCACTCTTCCTATTTTAATTCTTTTATATATGCGTTTATTATTTCTTGACGTTCTTGAGGTCTGTCACCGCCCGAACGTCCAAGTGTTTTAACTTTGTCCAGACTCATGAGTGTCTTAAGAGATTGAGGAGTCGCTTTTCCGAAGATTGTATGGTATCCGTTGAGCCAAGGGGTAGGAGCCGTAGTTATAAAGAACTGGCTTCCATTTGTATTTGGTCCGGCATTTGCCATTGCCAGAACTCCCGCTTTGTCAAACATCTGAGTCTTGAACTCATCTTTAAAAGGTGTCTCCCATATGCTTGAGCCGCCTCTTCCTGTTTCAGTAGGATCTCCGCCTTGAATCATAAAACCTCTGATAATCCTGTGAAAGGCAATCCCGTTGTAGTACCCTTTTTTTACAAGAGTCATAAAATTTTCTACAGCCAGAGGAGCTACATCCGGATACAACTCCAGCTCGATCACCCCTTGCGTAGTTTCTAAAACAACATGGGGATTATTGTTCTGAGCCTGTAGATTGAATGCTAAAAGCAAGAAAATTACCAATACGGTCTTTCTCATTTGTTCTCCTCGTATTTTTGGCAATTATAACACTCTTTTGTTATAATTATGACTTAAAGGAGAAGTATATGAAAAAAATTATTTTGTCTTTATGTATGTTTGCCCTCACTGCGAGTGGCGTTTTTGCGGAAGATAACAGGACCTCGTATCTTGGTGTGGGTCTGGGTATTATGGCCGTGCCCGATTATGACGGTACCAGATCCGGGATTGGTTTGAACTTAAAAGGTGGTGTTGCTTTAGATGAAGTCTTGCAAAACCTTGGAGTCGAACTTGAACTTCAGAACTCTATTATCGATCCGGAATTGGGCCGTTCACGCGATGTGGATGTCTTGAGTTTGGGTGTGTATGGAACGTATGATATAAAAATTCCATCAACGGATATGGCACTTAGACCGAGGTTTGGTATTATTTTGCCTAACTTAGGGGATGAAAAGAGTGTAAATACAAGGAATTATGGATTTAGCAGCGGGTTGGACGTGACTTTTAGAATCTCTCAAGAGATGAAAGTTTATGCCGGTTACACCAATCTTGGTGAAAATATAAACAGCTATTTGGCGGGTATCGAGTTTCACTTTTAAAAGTGAAACTCAGTTCTTGTCCTCAAAAGTAAGACATACGGAGTTTATGCAGTATCTAAGACCCGTAGGAGCAGGACCGTCTTCAAATACGTGTCCCAGGTGGGCGTCGCAGGAGGAGCACCTTACCTCTGTGCGAATCATGCCGTGGCTTATGTCTTTTATTTCTGTGACAGCGTTTTCTACGCTCTCATAATAACTCGGCCAGCCTGTACCTGAATTGAATTTAGTGTCTGATTCAAAGAGCGGGGCGTCGCAGCACACACATTTGTACATCCCTTCGTCCGTATTGTCATAAAGTTTTCCGGAAAAAGGTGCTTCAGTACCGTGCTGTCTGCATACATAAAATTCTTCCGGACTGAGTTGTTCTTTCCATTCTTGTTCAGTTTTCGTTACTTTCATATTTGTTCCTTAGATCTTGCAGCTTCTGCGAATCATCCTCATACAGTATATACAGGGTGTCATCTGCTAAATTCATGGCATAGTCCGTCTGAATGTCCGAAGCGGAATCTAAATCCATCAATAGAACATATTTGGCATCTACCCCGCTTAGCTGATCATAGGTTGAGAGCAAAAGAGCATTGAGATTCTGGTCTATTAAATTTTTAGAACTATCTAATAAAACTGCTTTATCCCTTATAAAGAATTCCAAGTCGTCATTTAATTTTTCTTTGCTTAAGGTATCGGAGATAACCAGTATATCACTGGAGGGATTACTCTCAAGCAGTTTTGAGATTATCTGAAGAGCCTTGGCATGTGGATTGGATTGTTTAAAGAGCGTATTTCTGTGCTTGCTGACAAAGCTTTTTTCAAATACATAGGTGTGGTTTTTATTGTTTTGGTTACTGATGAGGAGCAGGTCTGATTTTTTTTGTATATGTTTGAGGTAAGCTATGAATTCATTGGGCAGCAGATCTGAGTCATCACATATAATTAAATCTGCAATATTGAAGTTTTTATTCATTAGGGTGCTGTCTATATGTATTGCTTCCCCGTCCAGGGTGCTTTTATTAAGCTTCGTTAAATGCTTGTTTATAAGCTCGCCCGGAGTGATGATATGTATAGAGGTGATATCCACTTCTACAATTCCACGCTCAACAGTGTTTATGAGTTTTTGCTTTAATATATCAGAGGCAAGTGTTGTCGGTTCTATGATGCTGATTCTGATATCAGGATTTTTGAGTTTCTCCAAAATCGCCTTGAGTAAAATTGTATTTGTTTTCCCGCTCTTTGGTCTTGCAAAAAGTGTTTGGTGATCGTGTATATCCGAATCAATAAAATGCTTCTGCTCTTTCGTGCATAGATGTAGATTTTTGTTTTTATCAAAAATTGTATATTGGATCAGCAGATTCGAAAGGATGTCAGTTGGACTAGGAAGTGACGAGGTCGCCTGTTTGGAAGCCTTTAGTTTTTGTAAAATCTCTTCATGTGAGGAATCATGGAACATGACCCTGTGCTCCGGCAACAGCTCTTTAAAGGAGATATCCAAGTGTGCATACTCACCAATGTTAAGGTTCTCCATCAGTAGAAAATTGAAAATTTCCACACCGTCATTATGTGAAAGCTCATTAAATTTTTGTTTTATAAAATCATGGGCTTTTTCAAATGCCAAATTTTCCTGGGAAGCGTCCAGATTTGTTGATTTTTCAACGGTGGCACTTTTTAGTTCATCGTAGGACCAGTCTTTATATTCAAACAGATAGATTCCGCGATTTGGATCAAGGATGATTAAGGGAATAAAAAAACTTCTGGCATGATGGTAGAGAGTTACGTTATCATAAAGTAAAAAATTATTTTCTTTGGATATTTGTTTTAGTTTCTTTACAAGGAGGGAATCCGGAAGCTGAAGCGTATGCTTCTTTTCTTTAAAAAAAGAGGTCAAAAAAGAGAAATTCATACTATAGCCTTACACCACTATTTTAATTATTAACATGTATAATACAATAGTTTTTTTAATAGCACATTAAATACGGATATGAGCAAAAAAATAGATGTTTTGTGCTTATTTGTGAGCTATATTATTATGAAAAATTTTAATTTTATGTATAAGTTATTAAAACGCCAGAAACAGAATGAATAATGCATTTAAAAAATACCAAGAATGGATTTTCGATTAAAAAATACACAACTCTAAAGAGATTAAATTTTATTTTATAAGATATACTAAGAGTGATATAAAAAGGAAAATATATATATGAATTTTGAAACTTTGGAGTCTTCGCTTGAGAGGCATTTTAATGCCATTGATACAATCATCTTATCAAGACAAGACCCGATTACGGGACTGCTTCCTGCAAGTACGGCCGTAAATGCGCATGGGGACTATACGGATGCATGGGTGAGGGACAATGTCTACAGTATCCTAAGCGTTTGGGGACTTTGTCTTGCCTATGGCAAGTATAATCCCAACCATCATCGCAGCTATTTGCTCTCCCAAAGTGTCGTGAAACTTATGAGAGGTTTGCTGAGTGCGATGATGAGACAATCAGACAGGGTGGAAGCTTTTAAAAAGACACTGAACCCTACAGACGCCCTGCATGCGAAGTATGGAACCCATACGGGCTTAGCCGTAGTAGGCGATGCCGAATGGGGGCATCTTCAGTTAGATGCAACCTCTTTGTATCTGTTAATGATTGCACAGATGACAGCCTCTGGTTTACGTTTGATTTATACGATGGATGAGGTGAGCTTCGTGCAAAACCTGGTGCATTATATCAGCCGTACATACTGTACTCCGGATTACGGTATTTGGGAGAGAGGAAACAAGATCAACTCGGGCTCTACAGAGATTAACTGCAGTTCTGTAGGTATGGCCAAGGCGGCACTCGAAGCAATGGACGGTTTTAACCTCTTTGGCAATGTCGCAAGCCAAGAAGCTCTCATCCATGTCATATCAAGCGATATCGCACGTTCGCGATTTACTTTGCATGGTTTACTGCCCAGAGAATCCACATCCAAAGAGACGGACGGTGCATTGCTCAGTATTATCGGCTACCCTGCATATGCGATTGAAGATGAGGAACTTGTAAAAAAGACACGCAAAAAAATTGTCAAAAAACTCTCAGGACGCTATGGCTGTAAACGCTTTTTGCTCGATGGGCATCAAAGCAGTATAGAAGACAACTCCCGTCTGCATTACGAACCGTCCGAATTGCGTAAATTTGAACACATAGAATCGGAATGGCCTCTGTTTTTTACATACCTTTTACTTGATGCGCTTATGCGGGAAGATACCGAGGATGTAAAAAAATGGCAGGCAAAACTCGAACCTCTGTTTGTAGAGCAGGATTCTCAAAAACTTCTGCCCGAACTTTATATAGTCCCAAGAGAATTGGTGGCGGCTGAAAAAGAAAATCCTGGAAGCCAGGAGAGAACAGCCAACGAAAACCTGCCTTTGGTGTGGGCTCAAAGTCTTTATATGCTGAGTGAAATGATTCTTGATGGAGTCTTGAGCACAAATGATATTGACCCTCTCCGCCGACGCAAAAGAATCGGACATAAACGCAATACGAATCCTTTGGTATCTGTGTTGGCCGAAAACGAATCTGTAAAACAAAAGCTGCTCGACCTTGGTTTTAGCAGTGAAACACTCGAAGATGTCAGTCCTGTAAAAATCAGACATTCTTCAGAACTCTCTTTGATCCATACAATTCTTGGAAAAAATGAAAAACTTGCATTAACGGGACGCCCTTTGCTTGTGACAAGGACGATTACAACTGCCCGATTACATATTCTGGCAGGGGAAAAAATAGTATTTTTGCCCTACTATTTTAATCCGCAGGGTTTTTATTTCAGTTATGACAATAAATTGCTAGCGGAACATTTTCGATCATCTTTGAAGTTTGTTGCCCTCAACTGGGATGAGCCCGGTCAGCCAATATTGCCGTTTCTTGTACGAGCAGATATGCTCAAGGGGAATGATTCTGATGTCGTATTAGAGCTATTGCATGATTTTCAAAATCAAATATGCAACTCTGTTGTAGTAAAATCAGGGACACTCGGACAGCTGCTAAGAACAGCTGCAGTTGAGCGTATCGATAATATCCACGGCAGTGTCATGGAAAATTTTAAACATATCACAAGAGATATCTGTATCCATTCGCAGGAGAGAAATATAGATACCGCGCTAAGTGCTCAGCAAAGACATGCGCTTGAGTCCTTGGATGAGAGCTCTTTGGTGGATACGCTTCTACATAATACGAATCGCCGCATACAGGTGAGTGCTTTGGGAATCTTATGGTCGCAAAAAGGAGCTGATTTTGAAATTTTTGTTGAAGAGAATCCATCCAAGCTTTCTTTGATCGCAGAACATCTTTATGAATCCTCAACACTTTGTCACGACTGGGCAGTGGTTCGTTGTGTGGCAGATATCACATTAAAATATGATGACCGTCTCGAAGACGCATTGCTTGACATTGTTATCCAGCAAAAAAGATTGGCGGTGGGTCGTGCATACAGTGAAAAAGCTACATTTTCCAAACCTCTGGAGAGCGGCAGTATCGTTAGGACAATTCTGGAATACTGTGGCAACAATATTGCAGAGAGTGTCCTTACGCAAGAAATAATTTTACATATAGGGCATTTGATACGATCTGAGCCTGTCTTGTTTAAGAATATGATAACGCTTCGAACCTGGTATTTTGTTCAGCTCCTGGTAGGACATATCAGTAGAGAAAAAAATATCTCCATAGGAGATGCGTATGAACTTTTACTGGCTCTGGCCCCACATGATATATATGAGAGACTTCGCTCTATACTGAACTCCTTTAACAGCGAAGTTATACAGCTTATAGATTTGGAAAATCTGCATAGTTCAGGGGTCCATTGTGCTGCGTCAATCAAATCTACGCCAATCCTTGCCCAGGACTTGGATGTCGATGACTGGTCGGTGTGGAGAGCGCATGCGGGTATGATAGGGCATCTCTCCTCCAGCTTTTATAAAGATATCTGGTATTTGCTTCAGCAATGCAAGGGGTTGGTAATAGGCGACAAGTACAGTATTCACAACCGTATAGGCTCGGAGTTTACGCATCAGTCCACGGCAGGAGAGAGAAGCTTTGAGCTAAGAATAGATGGTTTGTTTCAGGGTATTGAAGCCCCTGAGTACAGGGAGTTGAATATTGAAGCGCTAAAAAGCCTGACGAGATTATTTAGAGAAAATACACAGATCTTTATAGAAAATGATCTTGTCCTGGATGTACTGATAGGGCATGCCGTCAGACTTGCCTGGGAAAGCGAGAATGGCTTTGAGAATTATGATGAGCATAAGGGAGAAGCCTGGGAAGCCTTTTATAAGCTTTCTCCAATGAAGACGGACAAAGTGTTTATAGAAGCATTTATATATCTGCTCTCATCGGAAGATTTGAATAAACAACAGGGATAAAGGAAAATACAATGCTAGTGCTTGCAGGTGATATAGGCGGAACTAAAACTAATTTGGCACTCTATAAGTCGTTTGAGGGGAAACTTGAGATTATAGAGCAAGCCCAGTTTTGGAGTCGTGATTTTTTAAGCTTTACTGATGTTGTTGAGCTGTTTCAAAGCAGATATTCCCCAAAACAGATAGATGCTGCATGTTTTGGAATCGCAGGTCCGGTTATAGAAGGAAGATGCATCACAACAAATTTGCCGTGGGATATTAAAACTGATGATTTAAAACGATACCTGGGTACAGAGAGAATAAGGCTCTTAAATGACCTGGAAGCAACCGCTTATGGGATGCTGAATTTAGATGAAGAGCAGTTTATACATTTAAATCCACATGCCAGGAGTGTAGATGCAAATCGCTGTGTAATAGCAGCAGGCACAGGACTCGGAGAGGCCATACTCTTTTATGACGGCAAAGAATACCATCCTATCGGTTCAGAAGGGGGGCATAGTGATTTTGCGCCGCTTAGCGAACAGCAGGATGCACTCTTGCAATGGATGCGCAAAAGATATACGGAGCATGTAAGTTTTGAGAGGATCTTATCGGGACCCGGCATATTTACTCTGTATGAGTTTTTGCTCGAAAGCGGATTCGCGCCAGAGCCGCAAAGGATGAAGGAGATACCAGAGGATGCAGATAAAAGTGCAACCATAAGCGCATGTGCTTTAGAAGACAATGACCCTTTATGCATGGAGACCTTGAAGCTGTTTTGTGAGATATACGGAGCCGAGGCCGGAAACCTTGCTCTAAAAACAATGTCGCTTGGCGGCGTTTATATCGGCGGAGGAATTGCTGCTAAGATTTTGCCTGTTTTGACCAAGAGCTCTTTTATGGATGCTTTTATAAACAAGGGACGTTTTAAAGAGATGCTTCGGGGTATGGATGTGAAAATATCATTGAATGAAAAAACAGCCTTGTTAGGCAGTGCACATTTCGCAATTGACAAGTTATAAGTATGGATTTTTCTTGGCATGTGGAAATGCCAAGAATTTAAGTATTTGAAGATTTTTCCAGAATAATCTTATCCAATATGGAAAAGATATCGTCACTTCCTGCTTCCATCTCTTTAAACGCAGAGACAAGGGCTTTGATGTCAATAGCATCTGTTTTGATCAAATCAAAAACCTTATGGGTGCCGTTATGAACCAGGGCATGTGGAGATTCTAGTTTGGCATAGCTATGTGTCTTGGAAAATATCTCTTTTCCTTCACCCTCGTAGTACCATTTTCCAAGACGGCAGTTATGGTGGTCTACAAAAGCAAACTGCTCTTTTTTGCTTGTAGCTGATAAGTAGGTGTTGACCTTCCAAAGAATATGGTCAAGCTTTGCCAAAGACATAAAAACACGGTCAGTTGTAAAGTTGATATCTTTAAACGATGTCTTCATATTTTCAGAAGTATCCGAGAGCCTGTTGTTGAGTTCCATAATAGAATTATTCGAATCAGAGATACCGTCTTGTATATGATCAAACTGCTCTGACATACTCTCTACATCCTGTTTCATAGACTGGAGTGAAATATTGATCTCGCTTACGGCTTTGTCCGTTCTGTCCGCCAGTTTTCGTACTTCATCTGCCACAACGGCAAAACCGCGTCCATGCTCACCCGCCCGTGCCGCTTCAATAGCAGCATTCAGAGCCAAAAGATTTGTTTGGTCTGATATATCTTTGATAAGCGCTAAAATGCTGGTGATGTCATTTGTTCTTTCAGATAAGCCATGAACCGTATGTACGGAATTTACCGACAACTCATTGAGGTTTTCAAGGGTAGAAACAATGGCGTTCGTGTCATTGGCAATATCTTTTAGGTTTATAACCAGATCGTCCGCACATTTTATAGTGGTTTTTGATGATGTAACAGAGTCTGCCATATCTCCCTGAATATCCATAATATTCGCTTTGAGATGCTCGTTTTGCATATGCATCAAAGCATCGGAAACACTAAGCACCTTTTCATTGCGCTTGGCATAAAGCTCATTTTCGAGTTGCGTTATTCTAAACTGCAACTCCTCATTTTCTTTTTGCGATGATTCATACTCATCTTTAAGTTTGTTATATTTTACTTCAAACGCGTTAGTCCCACCAAATAAACCCACGATAAATCCTTTTCATAACAAGTCTGTATACACGTTTGCCATATATACTATAATATACTAGCATGATAGCATAAATAAAAAGAGAAATAAGTTAGATATCTTTTAATAAAAGCAAAAAAAGAGATGAAAAATAACTTATTTTATAAAGGTAGTTTAGTATGAAAATTGCACTGACAGGGGCCGGCGGTTTTGTTGGGACCCAATTGAGAAAAACCTTTACAGATTCTGTAAGCATCCATAGAAATGACAGCGAAGATGAGATTTTAAGAAAGCTTGAGGGTGTGAGCGTTGTTATAAATCTTGCCGGAGCTCCAATCATAAAAAGGTGGAGTGATGGGTATAAAAAAATATTGATAAGCAGCAGAGTGGACACAACAAAAACACTTGTAAATGCAATCAACAGGAGTGACGTTTCGCATCTCATTTCCACATCAGCAATCGGAGCATATCCGGACTTCAACGCATATGATGAAAGTTTTCAGGGATACGGAGAGGATTTTTTGGCCGACTTGACAAAACAATGGGAAGAAGAAGCAAACAGGTGCATAAAGCGGACGACAATTATGCGCTTTGGTGTGATACTTGGAAAAAACGGCGGAGCATTATCTCAAATGCTGTTGCCGTTTAAACTTGGAGTGGGCGGAATAATAGGCAATGGAAAGATGATTACGAGCTGGATAGATATCGATGATTTAGTCGAGATTTACAAGTTTGTCATTGAAAAACACTTAAGCGGTCTTTTGAATGCAACAGCTCCAAACCCTGTCACCAATTATACTTTTACAAAAACACTGGGCAGGGTATTGAACAGACCTACGATACTTCCCGTTCCGGAGTTTATTTTAAAGCTTGCGTTCGGTGAAGGTTCAACTGTGCTTACGGGTTCAAAAGAGATATATCCAAAGGCTTTGCTCAATGCGGGATTTGAATTTCGATACAAAGATATAGACTCGTCACTGGAACATTTGCTTTTAGAAGAGTAATATTGTGGAAGAAGCGTCAAAAAGAGTCAAAGTTTAATAAAAAAGGGGGAGAGAGAAGACGGCGGCTGCCCGACAGTGGTGAAGTACCGCTGCCAAACAACTTGAATATAGTTAAAACAGGTGTTATTTACCTTCAGCTACTCTATCTTTCAAGCCTTTACCAGCTTTGAATTTAGGAACCATTTTATCTTGAGTAGTATAAGTTTTATCAGTGCCCGGAACTTTACCACTTTTACCTTTTTGCAGTGCAGCACCAAAGCTACCAAAACCAACTAAAGATACATCTTCATTTTTAACTAATGCCTGAGTTACAGCCTCTGTAAATGCTTTGATAGCTGCTTCAGCTTCAACTTTAGTTTTGTAGTTACCACTTGCTTGTACTAATTCAACGAATTGAGCTTTATTCATAGATTGACCCTTGGATTAAAATATTTCCGAGATTATTTACAACTGTCGCCTAAGTGCCTAGGGAGCGAAATAATTCAGCTATGGATACTTTATAACTTATTTGCTTAAAGGTTTCTTCTTTTTGCTTAAAAAGGCAAATAAATGTGATAGATTTGTTTCTTTAATCCCACACCTTGCACGCTTTAAGAGAGTTTCCACAGACAGCTTGTTACTCTTAGACATAATCAAAGTTGATAATTCTTTTAACTTTTTATATTTCTCGTTATGTGAATGAATAGACATAAAAACATCTTCTAAACCGTCTCTTTCATTTTTAGTTAGTGCACTCATATTTTAATCCTCAAGTTTGTTTATCTTTCGAACTGCTCTTATGACTTCATCGTCATCCAATTGACCCAACATTTTCATAACCACAGAAGCGGCCTGCGGTTTTGCACGCCCCAGTTTCCAATCCTGATATGTACGCATAGAAATACCCAAAGAAGAGGACATATCTTTTAAAGATATTTTTTTCCCATTGTTTTTAGACTCTAGTGAGTTATGAAGTATATTGAAAAGGTCATCTATTTGCATGGAATTATTGTACAGATTATATACTTAAAGATACATTTATTTTTGTTATATTACTTAATTATTG
>JAHJEG010000013.1 GCA_018825665.1 bacterium
AATTTTTATATATAATAAAAACTAAATTTTTATAAAGAGAAACTATGACACCTATACAAAGAGTAATCGAAGCTATTGATGAGATCAAAAAGGGAAAAATGGTCATCATGATTGATGATGAGGATAGAGAAAACGAGGGTGATTTGGTTTACGCTTCCGCATTCTCCACACCGGCTCACGTAAACTTTATGGCTACGCATGCAAGAGGGCTGATCTGTGTGGCCCTCAGTAAGACAATAGCGACAAGACTGGACCTGAATCCTATGGTCAGTTCAAATACGTCTTCGTATGAAACGGCATTTACGGTATCGGTTGATGCCAAAAACGCTTTGACGGGTATTTCAGCCTCTGAGAGAGACGACACCATTAAGATACTGGCGAATCCTATCTCCCATGCAGAGGACCTTGTAAAGCCTGGACATATTTTTCCTCTTATAGCCAAAGACGGCGGGACTCTGGTTCGTACCGGACATACTGAGGGTTCGGTGGATTTATGCCGCCTTGCAGGACTGAGCGAATCAGGGGTTATCTGTGAGATCATAAAAGAAGACGGGACTATGGCAAGACGTGATGATCTTGATATATTTGGTGAAAAGCACAATATTAAAACTGTTTTTATCTCAGACATCGTGGAATACAGACTTGCAAATGAAAGACTGGTAAATGAAACCAATGTTGAAGAGATAGAGTTTTTCGGTGTAAAAGTCAAAAAACATACATTTGAAGACCATGACAGGATTGAGCATACAGCAATCGTTTTTTATAAGGCGGGAACGGTGGCAAACGTGAGAGTTCATAATGTTATCCCGGATATCGAGCTGCTTTTAAATCAATCCAAGTACAACAATCTGGTAAGTTCAATAGAATATCTAAAACAAAACAGCGGGGTTCTTGTTTTTATAAACAAGACAAACCATCAGGATAATGCTACGATGAAAGAGTTCGGAATAGGGGCTCAGATATTAAAATCCTTTGGTGTGTCAAAAATGAATCTTATCACTTCTATGAAACAGACCGATTTTGTTGGTCTGGGCGGTTTTGGACTGGAAGTGAATGAAGTGATAGACATATAATGAGAGAAGTTTTTCAAAGAGAAGAGGAAACCTTAGTCAATATTGAAACAGTAATGGATGCGGAAGATTTTCAAAGCACAAATCCTTGGCTCTTTAGCGTATTTATTAAGTACGATGCTAATGTTTTAAATGAAGATTATTATGAGTTTTTAGAGACGAAAGAATCTTTGATAATATCCCTTGAACATAATAAATATGCAAAATATGCAGGTTCTAGAACAGTAGACGGTTGGACTGAACTGTATTTTTATGCTAAAGACTCCAAACAGTTGGATCTCACGGTTGCAAAGTTTCTGGGTGAGAGCGGATATGTATTTGAAAGCAATGTTGTACGAGACACAAAGTGGGATTTTTACAAAGCACAGCTGTTGCCGAGTGACCTGGAAGCACATCATATTCAAAGCGCAAAGATAATCTTCCTGCTTGCAGAAGAGGGAGATACGCTCATACATCCAAGAGAGGTTGAGCATTATATAGTTTTTGATACCCCTACGCAAAAAGACAGGTTTATAGAGAGTGTGCAAGAACTTGGATTTGCCTTCAAAGATGACTTGAGCACTGAAGATTTTGAGCATGGTGTGGCTGTTGTAAAAACAAGCAATGTGACGTATGATGAAGTGAAAAAAATGGTAGAAGAGCTTTTGGTGCTTGTAAAAAACCAAAAAGCGTATTATGAGGGCTGGAGTACAGTCTTGGTCCTAGAAGAAGATACTATCTGATATGCATAAAATCTTTGCGATAACCGGAGTGATAAACTATATTCTGGTTGTTTTTCTAAATGCCTTTACGGATTTAGGGCATAAAATAATCATTCAAAACACCGTATTTAAAGTCTATGACGGTGATTTGCAGATTATTTTGACAGCAATAGTCAACGCACTTATTCTTTTACCTTTCATTCTAATGTTTTCCCCCTCAGGTTTTTTAGCCGACAAGTTCCCAAAAAATAAAATCATGGAATATTCATCCGCTTTTGCGGTTGTTATAACCCTTGTTATCACCTTTTCCTATTATCAGGGTTGGTTTTTTACCGCTTTTGCCATGACTTTTTTACTGGCTTTGCAAAGTGCTCTGTACGGACCTGCAAAATACGGATATATCAAAGAGCTCTTTGGAGTGAAATATATTACGGCAGGCAACGGTGCCGTTCAGGCGACAACAACGATAGCTATTTTGAGCGGAATTATTTTTTATACTGTTTTGTTTGAGTTCAAACTCGGAGATAATTTTACAGGCAAGGAAGATATTTTACTCAGTATCGCTCCTCTGGGATGGCTTTTAGTCCTGGGTTCTGTTGTCGAGTGGTTTTTAGCATCGAAACTGCCAAATAAGATGCGAGAAGCGAGTAGGGCAAATTTTAATTTCAAACGCTATATGCAAGGTGTTTATCTGCGTAAAAACATAAAGATCATCAAAAGAAAAAAAGAGATATTTGAAGCTATTATTGCCCTGAGTCTTTTTTGGTCTATTTCGCAGGTTGTTTTGGCAGTATTTGGTGAATACGCAAAAAGTGAGCTTGGAGTCACGAACACTATCTTTGTACAGGGTGTTATGGCTCTTGCGGGTATCGGAATAGTTATAGGCTCGGTTATGGCGGCAAACTTTTCAAAATATTATATAAATACGGGGCTTGTTGCAATAGGTTCTGTCGGTATTACTCTTATTGTATTTTTTGTTCCGTTTTGCGGTTCTATGGGGATTATGGCCGTCATGTTTACACTCTTTGGAGTCTTTGCAGGTCTTTTAATGGTGCCTCTAAATGCCCATATTCAGTTTCTTTCCCCCCGTGTGCATTTGGGTACGGTCTTGGCAGGAAGCAATTTTATACAAAATATTTTTATGTTTTCGTTTTTACTTCTAACGACTGTATTCGCATTCTTTGGGATGAATGCGGAGATTTTGTTTTATCTGATGGGCTTTGTGGGAATCTATCTCAGTTTTATGCTCTTTAGAAGGTATGATGTGATGACAGTCTGGGCTGTTTTTGAGTTTCTGCTTAGAACTAGACACAGATATAATTATGTGGGTTTGGAAAATATTCCACATGCCAAGGCTGTTTTGTTTTTGGGTAATCATGTTAGCTGGATAGACTGGCTGATTTTACAGCTTCCTATCTATAAAAGAATCAATTATATGATGGACAGAGAGATATATAATTGGAAGATTTTTAATGCCGGTGTAAAAAAAGGGGAGGTGATCCCAGTATCTTCAAAGGCCGCTAAAGATGCTTTTAGAGAGGCTTCAAACAGACTCAAGCATGGAAAAAATGTAGCACTTTTTCCAGAGGGCGAAATAAGCGAGGACGGCGAGATTGGAGAATTTCACAGGGGATTTGAGCTTATACCCCAAAATTATGACGGAGTGGTAGTCCCTTATTATATCGACGGTGTGTTTGGAAGTGTTTTTTCAAGATTTAAACCTAAGAATAAAAAAAGATTTTTTAAAAGAAGAGAGATTACGGTATATTTCGCAGAACCCGTATCCAAAGATATAAAAGCGCAAGAGTTGAGAAAAATAATAATAAACCTAAAGGAAAAACATGAAATTAAATAAACCAAAATATTCATTATTTAAAAACGGCCGTTATGCCTTGGAGGGCTTTATTGACATAACAAAAAATGAGAGCTCTTTTAAACTTCAGCTCCTTTTATTCTTTGTAATGGCAATAGTCGCATGGATGCTTCCAATCAGTTTTGGGTATGCAAGTATTTTGTTTTTGTCTTTGTTTATACCTATCATGGCAGAAGTCGCAAATAGCTCCATAGAGAGGGTTGTGGACCTTGTCACCACAGACTATCACATACTTGCAAAACAGGCCAAAGATGCCGGTGCTACTCTTGTTTTACTCAGTTTGATAGTGACCGGGCTTATCTGGGCTTGCGTTCTTTTCGTGGCATTTGATTTAGTATAAACCAAAAGATGAAACTTTTTCTCATAGTAGCAGTTTTAGCCTCCTGCCTGCTTGCCGAGGGCAGACCCAAGATAGCTCTGGTGCTTAGCGGGGGCGGTGCGAGAGGCGGTGCGCATGTCGGTGTTTTAAAAGTGCTTCAAGAAAATAAAATACCCATAGATATGATTGTAGGAACAAGTATGGGTTCCTTTGTCGGCGGCTTGTATGCCTCGGGCAGAACTCCTGATGAGATAGAACAAATGCTTGTTCGTTCAAACTGGAAAGAGCATATAAGAACTGATTTTAATCGCGTCGATATACCCCTAAGACGAAAGCAAAATGAGTATTACTATCAGGGAAAAATCGGTCTTGGAATCGATACTGACAATACTATAGTCCTGCCTACAGGCGTTCTAAAACGACAGCCTCTGCTTTTGAAGTTTTTAAAAGAGACACAGCATGCCCAAAACATTGAAGATTTTGATGATTTTTATATCCCTTTTCGTGCAGTCGCAACAAACATAAAAAACGGCGAAACCGTAGTGCTTAAATCAGGAAATATTGCAAAAGCGATTTATGCCTCAAGCTCAATACCCGGGGGACTTCAGCCCATAAATATCGACGGGGTGGATTTGGTAGACGGAGGCGTAAGCAGTAATATCCCCATCGATGTGGCGAAAGAGATGGGTGCGGATATTATTATAGCTGTGGATGTAAGTGAAGATTTTAGCGAAGATTTGAAAGTAGACTCCTATTTTGTGGTGATGGGACAACTTGTCAATATATTGATGCGCAAAAATGCCAATGAATCCATTTCGGCTTTAAGTAAGAATGATATCCTGATTACACCTGATTTAGAGGGTTTTAGCGGATTGGATGCAGATAAGTATTCCCAAATAATCCACAAAGGGTACAGCACAACACAAGAGATCTATGAAGACAAATTAAAGCACCTCTCTTTGAGCGACAGCGAGTATGAAGAATATGCAAAAAAGTTCAGAGATAAAAAACAGTTCAAATCCAAACGTATAGATGAGATAAGAATTGAAAATTCGACCTATATAAATGACAACTCTATTTTAAACAGACTGCGTGTGCAAAGAGGCTCAGAGCTGGATGAAGATAAGCTTAGAGAAGACTTGCTTCATATATATAATATGATGATCTTTGACAGCGTGGAGTACGTTGTTAAAAATGAAAATGCTAAGAACGTTTTAATAATCACTACGACTCCAAGCTGGGATAATCATGGTGAAATAAGATTTGCTCTTGGTCTGGAAGATGATTTTCAGGGGCATTCAAGCTATTCCCTTAAAATCGGATATACCATGTTCGGTTTAAATGAATACGGCGGTGAGTGGAAAAATGACCTGCAGATAGGAAAAAGAAGACGTGCGTATACTGAGATATTTCAAGCTCTCGATGAGATGCAGAGATACTATGTGCGGCCGTCTTTGGTGTACCAGCAATGGGTCAACCTTATACCTGCAAGCACACTCAGTATTGCTCCTCAAGGCAGCGTAGAGTTAGGTCTTAAACGATACGGCGCAGGCTTGGGAATCGGCACACATATAGGAACTGATTATGAGCTGGAGTTTGGTATCTCTGCCTTTAAGGATTTTTTGGAAATAGAGCTTTTAAACGATGTCCCCTCGGAAAATCAGGCAAGACCTGTTTATGCTTCTGTAAATATCGATAATTTGGATAATATTCACTTTCCAAAAGTAGGTCTGAAATCAAAGTTCGTTTGGACGAAAGACAGCAAGTTTTTGCGGAGTGATTATGAGTATGAACAGTTCTATTTTGAGCTGGAAAAACCGCTTACTTTATGGGCAAACAATCTAAGCACATATTTAAAATATGGAAACACGTATAAAAATGAAAAAACTGCTCTGGCAGGGACTTTCAGTCTTGGAGGATTGTTTAACCTCTCAGGCTATGCACCGTACTCCTTAAGCGGCGACAATATGATGCTTGGGGTATTGCGATACAGATATGAACTTAAGGATGGCGGTTTTTTTGGAGCATTGAATGCTCCCCTGTTTTTTGGATTTAGTTTGGAAGCCGGAAATGCTTGGAATAAAGGAGATGAATTGAATTATGATATAATTAAGAAATCAGGAACACTTTATATAGCGGCTGATACATTTTTTGGGCCTTTTTACTTGGCGTACGGAGTTACGGATGCCGGGGAACAGTCGGGTTATTTATATCTAGGAGAAAAATTTTAATGAGAACAACTTTAATAATTGGTGCAGGTGGTGTTGGTCGTGTTGTCGTACACAAGTGTGTGTTGAATTCGGACGTGTTTGGAAAAATAGTATTGGCAAGCAGAAGTATAGGACGATGTGAAGAGATAAAAAGCGAACTTCCACATGCCGACATAGAGATTGCAACCGTAGATGCCGACAACACGGATGAAGTGATAAAATTGATAAATTCTTGCAAGCCTGACATACTTATAAACGTTGCTCTTCCGTATCAGGACTTGACGATAATGGATGCGTGTATCGCAACAAAAACGCCATACCTCGATACGGCGAACTATGAGCATCCGGATGAGGCGAAGTTTGAGTACAAGCTCCAGTGGGCAAGAGACGAGAAGTTTAAAGAAGCCGGGATAATGGGACTTCTTGGAAGCGGATTTGATCCGGGTGCTACAAATGTATTTTGTGCCTATGCCGCAAAACATTATTTTGATGAGATACATACTATCGATATACTTGATTGTAATGCGGGTGACCACGGTTATGCTTTTGCAACGAACTTCAACCCTGAGATAAATCTAAGAGAAGTTTCCTCCAAAGGGCGCTACTGGGAAGATGGAAAGTGGATAGAGACGCAACCGATGGAAATCAAAATGGTTTGGGATTATCCAGAAGTGGGTCCAAAAGATTCCTATCTGCTTTATCATGAAGAGATGGAATCCCTTGTCCAAAATATCAAAGGACTAAAGAGAATCAGATTTTTTATGACATTCGGTCAAAGCTATCTTACCCATATGAAATGTTTGGAAAATGTTGGAATGCTAGGAATAGAAGAGGTGGAGCACAAGGGGATGAAAATCGTTCCTATGGAATTTTTAAAGACCCTGCTTCCGGATCCCGCATCCCTTGGTCCTAGAACAAAAGGCAAAACAAACATCGGTATAGTGGCCGAGGGTATAAAAGACGGCGAAAAAAGAAAAATATATATCTATCAGGTCAAAGACCATGAAGAATGCTACAAAGAGGTTAACTCTCAGGGTGTCTCCTATACAACAGGAGTTCCTGCTATGATAGGTGCAAAACTTATGTTGGAGGGTGTGTGGAGCGGCAAAGGTGTTTTCAATATGGAGCAGCTTGATCCCGATGCATTTATGGATGAGATGAATAAACAGGGACTTCCTTGGCAGGTAAAAGAGTTGGAAGTATAAAATATAATTGAGTAGAGAGAGGAAGAGGTTTCTATCAATCTTGAGAGAGAGGATGCTTTGTTTTGACATATGAAAGTCTAGTCGGCAGGATAGAATCTCTTCCCCCTTTGTCGGATACTGCAATTATAGTAGAACAGTTATATTCCGAGGGTCTCGAAAACGTAGATATCCAAAAGCTTGTAAAAATTATCGAAGAAGATGCTCTTTTAACCGCAAATATACTCAAGATGATCAATGCGCCTATTTACGGTTTTTCAAAAAGGATAGCCTCGGTATCACAGGCTGTAACACTGTTTGGAACACAGATGATATACGGTCTGGTGATAAACTACTCTATCCATGAAAAATTAAGAGCAAATATCAGGCCTTACGGCATTTCGAATTCGGAATTTAATGATATATGTCATCTTCAAAGTGCTTTGATGAGACAGTGGTATACAAAAATCGAAGCCAAACATGCAAACTTCTTGGCCTCACTTGCACTTATTATGGAAGGGGGCAGGCTGATTTTGGCCAAAGAGATAACAGCGAGTTCGTATATAAAAGAGTTCAAAGAGGGGCTTTTGAAATGCGAGAATATCGAACAGTATGAAGATGACTTGTTTGAGACCACTTCATATTATTTAAGCGCCTTGCTCTTTGAGCACTGGAACCTGGAACCTTTGTATGTATATATGCTTGAGGGTCTTGATTACGAGCTTGAAAATACAAGCCCCAAAATGGAAAAATATATCAATATATTAGATGTCATCAGAATAGCTGTCAATGTAAAAGAGGTATTGACGAAAAAGTCTATCAGCAGAGCGTGTGCCGCTGTTGAAGATATAGGATTGAATCCTTATGAATTTGAAAAAATAGCTCAAAAAATTAAAAGAACTTATGATAAAACTAAACAATAGAGTGGATGGTAAATATGCAGGATTTTAGTCAAATTAAAACGCCGTGTTATGTATGTGAAGAGGAACTTTTAGAGAAGAACTTAAAACTGTTGGACTATGTGCAAGAGCAAAGCGGAGCCAAGGTTATTTTGGCTTTGAAAGGTTTTGCTATGTGGAGTACGTTTGGGCTGGTGCAGAAATACTTAAAAGGGTGTACTGCCAGCGGTCTTCATGAAGCACTTCTGGCCAGAGAAAACTTCAAAGGTGAAGTCCATACCTACTCTCCCGCTTTTAAAGAGGAAGATATAGCCGAAATAGCCAGGATATCGGACCATGTCGTATTTAATTCCCCAAACCAGCTCTTTACTTATAAAGACAGGGTAAAAGAGATAAATCCACATGCCCATCTTTCTCTTAGAATCAATCCAGAGGTTTCCTCCTCCCCAAAAGATATCTATAATCCATGTGGAATTTACAGTCGTCTTGGAACGACTTTGGCAAATTTTGATGAAGAGGTCTTAAAGTATGTGGACGGCTTAAATTTTCATGCGCTTTGTGAACAAAATGTAGATGCACTCGAAGAAGTTTTGATAGCTTTTGAAGATAAATTTTCAAAATATTTCAAGGGACTGAAATATATCAATTTCGGCGGGGGACATCATATAACAAAAAAAGGGTATGATGTAGAAAAGCTGATACGTATCATCAAAGATTTCAGAGCAAAATACAATGTCGAAGTGTATCTTGAACCGGGCGAGGCAGTCGGCTGGCAAACAGGATTTTTAATCAGTTCGGTCTTGGACACATTTCACAACGGAATAGATGTAGCCATACTTGATACTTCCGCAGAAGCGCATATGCCCGATACTCTGGCTATGCCTTATCGTGCAGATGTAAGAGGGAGCGGCGAGGCAGGCGAAAAAAAATACACCTATAGATTCGGCGGAAATACGTGTCTTGCAGGTGATATAATGGGTGATTATTCATTTGATACTCCCTTAAAGATTGGAGATAAAATCATTTTCGAAGACCAGATTCACTATACATTTGTTAAAAATACGACCTTTAACGGTATTAAGCTTCCATCGCTTGCGATTTACACAAAAGAGGGTGCTTTTAAACTCATTAAAGAATTTGGATATGAAGATTATAAAATGAGGTTGTCATAATGGTAGAAGATAAAGAAAGATGGAATAAAAGATTCGTAGAGTTTCCTATGCCCGAAGGTGTTTCGGCTATTGTTGAAAAATATGTAGTCAATGCCGCTGTAGGTCAGGCGCTCGACTTGGCATGTGGAACCGGCAGAAATACGCATTATCTGGCAGATAAAGGTTTTTTGGTTGATGCTGTTGATATCTCTGATTATGCGCTTGAACGTGTAAAAAACAGTTCTACAATCACTAAGATTGACGCAGATTTGGATAAATACAACATAACTCCAAACAAGTACGATCTTATTGTCAATATCAACTATTTAAACCGCAGACTTGTTTCCCAAATGAAAGACGCATTGAAAAATGGAGGAGTTTTGATTTTTGAAACCTTTATAGTCGCACACGGCGATTATAAACATGAGACAATGAACCTGGATTATCTGCTTAGAAAAAATGAACTGCTACACTCTTTTATAGGACTGGATGTCGTTTACTACGAAGAAAGAGACGATATCAATTTACGCGGTGAAAAAGTAAAAATTGCCTCCTTGGTGGCTAAAAAAATATAAAAAAATATATTCTATTTTATAG
>JAHJEG010000014.1 GCA_018825665.1 bacterium
AATGTCAAATTAGAATTTTCAAGACAGCTGCTAAAAAGCTGTCGAAACCATCCTCAGCAAAAACTTAAAACACTTTAAGCACCTTAAAAACAAACTGTTTCCACATGCCGATGCCATATCTGCCTCAGATAGCTTCATTCCGGACGACTAGTTGTTTTTTCTTGGTTTTCTTTGGGGCATACATACAAAATATTTTTCATCAGGCGTATATTTACATGTGCCATTTAGAACATCTCCATGTGGTGTTGTGACCTGACATACAGAATCTGTCGCTTTTCCTTCGCAAATGTCTATAGCCTCTTTTGGAGGTTTGCACTCACTTTTTTCTTGTCCGCGGCATGGGCCTTCATTTGCAAAACTTACTGTCACTGCAATGATGCAGAGTGTAGTGATAAACTTTTTCATCTTATAATCCTTTTTTTAAGTTTACAAGATTATAAGATAGGCTTTGAAACATGAATTTAATCCAAAGTAAATGAAAGTAAATTCTCTTATTTTTTTAAAACAACTTTAAAGATATTTCTTTTTTCCAAATACTCATACTCCAAATGCATACCGTGTAGCTGCAGTATGGTGTTGACTATGTACAGACCAAGCCCCATTCCGTGGTTTTTTAGTTTTGTATCATTATGAAAAGGTTTAAAGTACGCATGTATCGGATTTTTCAGTTCGTCCCCAAGAGATATGAAATGAAGCTGATGTTGTTCTTCTTTGATGATTATTTTCGTATCGATCGAATATTTTAATCCATTGTCGATAAGATTTTTTAATGCCATTGCAAAGAGATCTAAATCAACATTTATTTTTTTATCAGAGATGTTCTCACAAAGAATATTGTCGCTGTTCTCAAGCATCAGCATCTCTATGGCTTTTTCTATAGTGCTCGCTAAGGTGTGGCTATAGATGGTAGGATTGTAGTTTTTTGAAACAATCTGCTCAACCTTAGCAAAGTCGTCTATAAGGAAGTTCAGTTTTTCAAAGATGGTAATAATTCTGTTCTTTTGTTTCGTATCATCTATAAGTTCGCTAATAATTCTCCCTTTTGCAATAGGGGTTTTGAGTTCATGCATAACTGTTCGTAAAAAAAGCTGTCTTGATTTTAGTTGATGTTCTGTCGCGTTTATATTTTTTATAATCAAATAGTAAATAAATATAAAAAGCAGCACAACAAAAAGGATTACAAAGAGGTCAATGTAGCTGCGTTGAACTTTGTTTGTCCGATCTTGAAAAAGCACTCTAAAGTGAGGTGCTCGTATGTGTAGAAAATAGCTGTCATTGAGGCTAAGCAGCTCAAAGCCTTCTCTTGCAAGCATGGGTTTTCTCGCAGAGCCAAGAATCTGCTCAGGATTTTCAACCTTCTTAAAGCCCAGATTTTGAAAATACTCAATGACTTTATCTTCGGCCAATCTTTCTTTTTTGACATGCATTGCCAAGCGCTCATAGTTTCGTATCGCGTTCTCATTGGTCTTCATTAATTGCATATGATAAAACGGCACAGCAGCCAAAATAAGCAAGATAAACAAAAAGACAAATACTACTGTGATCTTTGCTTTGAGAGAGAAAATTAACTTCATTGGGATAGTTTATACCCTAAACCGCGTATGGAGTGTAAGTACTTTGGATTTTTGGAATCCTCACCAAGTTTACCGCGAAGCCTACCGATAATCACATCTAAACTTTTAGAATAGCTGTCGCTCAAACTCTCACAACTCTCAACTATCTGCTCTCTGGAGACCACAGCGTTTGTATTGCTAAGCAGACATAGCATAACTTCGTACTCGGCATGTGTAAGTTCCAAGTTTTGTTTCTTAAATGTTATCTGTAAGCTGGATTTGTCATAGGTGAAATCACTCTCAACCAGAACTGTGCCACTCTTTTTTATGCGTCTTAAAAGACTCTGGATAACGGCATACATCTCTTTGGGGTCATAGGGTTTTGGAAGATAATAATCAGCCCCCATCTGTAAGCCCATTATTTTGTCCGTCGAGTCACTTCTGGCACTGGAGATGATGATGGGGATATTATATTTTCTTGCTACTTCACTGCAAACTTCCAAACCGTCCATTCCCGGAAGCGTCAAGTCTAAAATAAGTATGTCATAGTTGTCAACGCCAGAGCTAAGACCCAAAAAAGGGTCTTGAAAGTTTGTTATTTTAATGTTGTACTTTTCTAAGAACTCTCCCAAAAATAGAGAAAACTCAGGATCATCTTCAATCATTAAAATATTAACCATACCTCTTAGCCTTTTAAAAATTATGCGTAGAAAGATATTCTATTATAATTTTGTGGTTTACTGAGTATTTCATTCAAAGAATTTACAACACTTTTTTGTATATCATTCTGCGATTCATTTTGAGCATAGGCATCAAGTATGTTCATTACCTCGTTTTTGGCATCATCTTTTAAGTTTACAATTTGATTTGTGTAATCGAGCAGTGTATTAAAAGAACTAAACATCGAGTCATCATTGTACGGTGAAGATGTTGTGCTTACATTCGTTGTTGTTGTCTCATCGTCTTCAGATTCTTCCAATAGACTCTCAAGTAAATCGGTAATTGTGGAAAGTTCGTCTATTGAAGGAGGCGGTGGCGGTCCGCCCATAGGTTTGCCGCCGCCAGCTTGCCCTGCACCGGCTAAATCACCTACCTTTTTTGCATCAAATCCAGATGCCGACATAGCTTCTGCAAGTGCAGATGAGGGTTCAATTCCCGCTTCTTGGAAAGCTTTTACTATTGCTGCTGCATCATCAGAAGAGATAGCACCTGCATCGTATTGTGATAAAGTCTCTTCTATTAATGTTTTTTGCTCTGATGTTAAACCGGCAGATCTTACAGAATTACCAGCGCTTGCCTGATATGTTTGGCTCGAGCCTATTGAACTTATACTCATAACGAACTCCTTTGTATTTTCAAGAATCATATATGTTTACTTTAAATAGTAATTTAATCCAAAGTAAATGAAAGTAAATACAAAAAAGGCACCATTTATGGTATTTACTTTCATTTACTTTGAGTTCAATTTCCATTTGAATCTTTCTTATAGAATTTTTATAAGAAAATCTTAGGAGAGATAGATGAAGAGGAATATCCGGTATACACTACTTTTAATAAGTATGTTCTTATTCGCGGCATGTGGAAGTCCGTCAAGTTCTGTATCAGATAATGATTCTGATACACAGAGTGATGTGTTGTTGACGGTAGATGATTGGACAGAAGAAACACACAGTAATGATGTTAATCCAAATTTTGCTGAAGTATTCAGTGATACAGAAGTAAAAAGATTGGATATAGTAATCTCAAGTGAATACTGGCAAAGTATGCTTGCCAATATGACGGAAATGTATGGTGAATTTGGAAGTATAAACCAAAATGAAGTGCCAACGCAAAATCCTGCCGATGGTGCCGTTCTTCCTCCACCCCCTCCCGGTGATATTCCCACAACTAATGAAATACCAACTCTGCTTAGTAGTGATGAAGATCCTATTTTTGTTCCTGCTGAAGTTTACTATAATGGAATACAGTGGTATAAAGTAGGTGTAAGATTCAAAGGAAATTCTAGTTTGCAAACGGCTTGGGAACAAGGTGTATTAAAACTCTCTTTTAAATTAGATTTTGACGAATATGAAGACAGCTATCCGCAAATAAAAAATCAAAGATTTTATGGATTTAAGAAATTTAGTTTAAAAAACAATTATGATGATCACGCATTAGTAAGAGAAAAAGTGGCTGCAGATGTCTTTAGAAGTGCCGGTTTAGCAGTATCAAATACCGCATTTTATACTGTATATATTGACCATGGAAACGGAGCTGAGTATTTTGGACTTTATACATTGGTTGAAGAGATTGATGATACTCTAATCGATACACAGTTTATAAGCGGTGATGGGAATCTTTATAAACCTGAGGAGGGAAGTGCAACTTTCATTGAAGGCACTTTTAGCAGTGATGATTTTGAAAAGAAAACAAATGAAGATGATGCAGACTACTCAGATATAGAAGCACTTTTTGCAGCATTACATGACATAACAAGAACTACAGATGCACCGACTTGGAGGGCGAATCTTGAAGCAGTCTTTGATGTAGATACATTTTTAAAATATCTTGCAGTCAATGGAGTGATTCAAAACGGGGACACTTATGGACTAATGGCACATAATTATTATTTATATAATAATCCTGCAAATAAAAAATTAACATGGATACCTTGGGATAATAATGAAGCACTCCAAGATGGTAAAATGGGTGGAGCACTAGCACTTGATTTTTCAAATCTTGCAGATGAAAGTTGGCCGTTAATAGCTAAAATATATGCAGATGCGACATATAAAGCACAATATAATAAATATGTAGAAGATACGATTACTGCTTATTTTAACAGTGACAACATGCAATCAACTTATACTGCTTATGCATCTCTCATTGAAGCATATGCAGTTACCGAAAGAGAAGGGTTTAGCTTTTTAGACACAACAAACATTAGTATAGATTTTGAAAATGCGATAGATATATTAAAGACACATGCTTTGACTCGTAAAACTGTTGCCCAATCATATTTGGAGCAATAAGTACATGATGATTGAGAATGGAATCATTAAAAATGCAACAATTGAGAATAAAAAAAAAGAGGCAGATAAATCAAAATTAACGGGTACATACTTTAGAAATGGTTTAAAATCAAATCTTGACTTAACAACATTGGCAGATACAAAAGCTGGGATTTTGATATCTGTCAATGGATTTATTTTAACTGTTGTGATGACAGCATCTGGATTTGTCATACAAAATGCGATGATGAATATCGTATTTGCTTCTATCATAGTAACAGCACTTTTTTCTATTGTTTTTGCAGTATTTGCCATACGACCAAGATCAAAAGATAAGCTAATAAGAAAAATGAGTGTGGAAGAGTATTCATCTTTACTATTTTATGGGGATATGGCAGATCTGCACCCAAAAGACTTTTTACATGAAACAAAAAAAACTGTGAAATCATCTAAAAAATCTATAATACACCTCACCACCCATCTGCATATCTTGGGATTAGAGATAAAGAAAAAATATTTTTGGTTAAAACAGGCGTATACCTTCTTTTCCATAGGACTTGTTGTGAGCGTAACACTTGCTGTATATGGATTGATATTTATAGAGCAAACTCCATTCAACAAAATATCAACAGGGAATATCTCTTATAAAAAAGGGCAGTTTGAAAATATTTTTGAACCATCAGGTGTAGTACAGCTTCCAGACGGGAAAGTTCTCATTGCCGAGGATGAATCCAAAGCATATTTGAGTATCGCAAATATAGATTCAAATGGATATCTAAGTGAAATAGGCAAGCTTGATATGTTAAAGAAAACAAAAAATATCTTCAAAAACAGCATTGATGATTTAGAGGCTATGACAAATAACGGCAATACGGTATATGCCATAACATCTCACAGTACAACTTCAGAAAATAGATTTGATCCTTCAAGAAATAAGCTTATTCGTTTTGAATACAAAAACGAAAGATTAGAAAATCTTCTGATTTATACACATTTAAAAGAGGATATTTTTACTCACTTTCCAGAATTATTCAAGGCTTCAAGCTTTAAGGCAAATGCATTCAACATTGAAGGTTTGTCATTTGATAAAGACAAAGGCACTCTTTTGGTAGGACTCAGGTCTCCGCTCATGAAACAAGAAGCAATCTTAATAGAGATAAAAAATCCAAACGAAATTTTTGTTGATGGAGTAAAACCCTTATTCTTGGAGCCGCTTTTTCTTAATCTCAATAATCAAGGGATTAGAGATATGGCGTATGATGAAATTAAAAAAGGATTTTGGATTGTTGCCGGTTCATCAAGCGATAGAGACGGTTCATCATTTACATTGTGGTTTTTAGATAAACAAAAAAAGAGCACAACAGAGATTACAAATATACCAAAGATTGGTTTTGCAGAGGGCATAAGTATAGTGAAAAACACCAGAGGGCAAGTAAAACTGCTCATTGTGGAAGATAATGGAAAAAAACCAAACAAAGTTGCAAACTATATAACAATTGACAAGGAGAGTTTATGAAAAGAGTGTTTATACCAATTTTAATATGCGGCATCAATCTATTTGCATACGATATGGACTATAAATATGACTTTGGCGGTCGTCTGGAATACGATATAGGTCAAATCGAGACGGCGGATGAAAAGTATAACGAATTTGCATTAAGGAGAGCGAGAATATCTCATAAAGGATCATTCTATGGTAAATCTCTCTTTTATGAACTTGAGGTTGATCTTGCAAATTTCGGTGATGGCAATAAAGAAAATGATGAAGCGGAATATAAAGATAATTATATAGGGCATAAAAATAAAGTGGACTATCTGGATTTAAGCTATAGAATAAAAGTGGGAAATATAAAAGTCCCGTTTTCTTTTGATTCTTATGCGGGATCTAAAAATAGTACATTTATGGAAAGTCCTCTAACGGATACACTTACCCAAAATAGAAAAATCGGTATTGAGACTCTCTTTTTTAAAAAAGATAAAAACCAAAGAATAAATTTGTTTTTAGGAACTTTTATCAATTCAATCGATGAAACAAATGACGGTGAAGAGCAAAAAACAAGATATGCAATTAAAACTACATATGAGTATAAATTTGCAAAAAATCATATTTTTCATTTTGGGGCTTCATATCTTTATTCTGATATAGATGGGGATAATGTAAAATATAGCCAAGAAGCTGAGTCAAATTTGATACGAGATAAATATGTATCAACAAAAGTAAAAAATGTCATTATTACAAAAGACAGCGCATTGGAAGCCTTATATATCAATAATTCATTTCATTTTCAAGCAGAATATATTCAAAGCGAAGTAGATGCCCAAAGTGATGATTATACTTTTAACGGATATTATGCACAAGTTGGATATTTTTTATTTGGAAGTTCAAAGACATACAAGCAATCTAGTGCAAATTTCAGTGCTAATAAAATTATTGATAACGAAGTTGAAATTGCTTTTAGATATTCATTTGTAGATTTAAATGATAAAGACGAGCAAGGTGGAACGCAAAAAGATTATAACTTTGCATTAAATTGGTATATAAGCAAAAATCTAAAATTAATGGCTAATTATATTCAGGCGTATCCCCTCAGTGATACGTATAATGGTGACTTCAATCTGTTTCAAGCAAGAACAGTCATTAGTTTTTAATTATTTTGTAAAGTCTCCTATTGCTGTAGGAATGTTCTATGGTATCATTAAACAAAGATAGCGCATAAATAGAGTGAGGAAAGTGAATATATGACAGTATCTATAGGTCTTGTGTTCAAAAATGCACAATCTATTGTAAGTGATAATGCCTGCTATAAAGAAACAGATGATCTTTTGTATATTGCCAAAAGAGATGGACGTAACAGAGTTGTATTAAATCAAGATGCAAAAACCACCTAGGAGCTCTTGCCCTTAGTAAAAAATTATATGATTTACAAATAGCATACAGATTCTTTTCAAAAAAGTAAGCATTATATAGTAAAGCTTTCCATTTTCTCTTTAGTTTTTGATTAAACACATTACCTTAAATAGATGTTAAATTATTTCACATCTATTTACCAAACGAATTTATACTTTAAATGTAAAAATTATTCTCTAAAAAGGAGTTTTGTATGAAAAATGTATTCGTAAGTTCTGCTGCCGCTGTGCTGCTCGTAGCTTTGCCGTTACAGGCGTTTGAGATGTTTGATATAGATATAAATAAAAGAATTGACAGAAACAAGGCTTTGATCCAACAATACAAAGAGGCCGTTTCAAAACTTGAGAAAGAAAATAAATATATGCTGGACCAAAAGGCAAAACATCCTGAATTGTATGTTAAAAAGCCTTTGTTTGAAAATTTAAAAGATAAATATATCTATAGAATAAAACTAAACGGTGCAAAATCTGAAGCACTTAACTTTATGATTAAAGATAATATTGTTACGCTGAGCATGAATATGAAAAGAGAAGAGAAAAATGATTATGGATATTTTTATAATTCCCAATATTTCTCAAGTTCTTACGCCATTGCAGAGGATGTGCAACAGGAAAAAATCACACATAAAATAGAGGGTGACTATTTTACTATTGAAATGCCTAAAAAATAATGTGAATCTTTTTGAGTTCTTAAAGATTGTCAGTGGAGTTTGATTTTTTGTGATAGAATTGTGTTTATATAAATAAACAGGGATTCTTATGGAAAATCAAACTACTTTGGAAAAACTAAATGATAAAGTATCACAAATAGTACAACAATACCACTCTTTAAAGGGAGAGAATGAGATGCTTAGAACTGAGCTGATTACTTTAAAAGCTGAAAAAGAAGTCAGAAACCAGGAAATTGAAAAGCTGACTGAAGAGAATGTTATGAAAGACTTGGAGATAGAAGAGATAGTAAATAAAATTGAAAGTATCTTAGGCTAGATTTTATGAGCAAAAAACTGGGTCTGTATATTGGAGGACGTCGCTTTGATGTTGATGTAGAGGGAAGTTTTGCTGCCTTTTTGGAACATCAAATGGCGAAAGATTTCAATGTTGAGGGCAACAATGACTTGAAAATACTGCTGCAGGCTTATGTGAGAAAAAACCATGAACTTTTCGTGCAAGAGCAAAAGATGCAGGAAATTATAAAAAAACTTGAAAAATAAAACAAATTTTAGAAATATATAAGGTAAAAGTGATATAATTTCGTCCTCTCAATTAGAGAAATGGTGTGCGCTCGTAGCTCAGCTGGATAGAGCACTGGTTTGCGGTACCAGCGGTCACATGTTCGAATCATGTCGGGCGCACCATTACTTATTTTACAACAAACAATACTTCCAAGAAATCAAATAAATTTTAATAAAATTAAAACTTAGCTTGTTATTTTCATTTTCTTCAGATATACTTCCAGGATAGAAAGATGATTTAGAGTTGCATCTTTGGCTTGTTATATATTGATGACCTTTTAGTTAACAGTACATTCACCAAACAGAGAACTTCATTTTATATTTTCGACCACCTCTAAAGGGTGTATTTAAAAACAAAAGGCATTACAATGGCAGAAATAGTAAACGGAACAGTTAAATGGTTCAACAGTGAAAAAGGTTATGGATTTATCGAACAAGAAAATGGTGGAAAAGATGTATTCGTACACTTCCGTCAAATCAATAACCCAGGTTATGGTCGTGTATCATTAGACGAAGGTCAAAAAGTTACTTTCTCTGTAGGTGAAGGCGAAAAAGGCCCTCAAGCAGAAAACGTTACACCACTTTAATCTCCAACCGAGCGGATTTCATCCGCTCATCCACTTCCCAAAACTTTATTTTTTAAGATTCAACAAACTTCTTTACAAGAATAACTAGCTGTTTATCTCATTTTTGATGATTTGAGCCAGTTGAGAACACTCTTGAATTTTTTGTGTATAGTTCAGATTTTCTTTTAAGAGAATCTCTATAAAGGCACTTCCTACAATTACTCCGTCCGCACCCTTGACTTTTTCTTTGGCAGTTTTTTGATTTACTCCAAATCCTACGTATACAGGCGTTTTGGTGTGTTTTTTTATAGAATGTAAAAAAGGCTGTAAATCTTCACTGACTCCAGAACCTGTAATCCCGGTATAGGCTACCATATAGATAAACTTTTTTGCGTCCCTTACAATCTCTTCAATTCTTTGTTCGGTATCTGTAGGAGCTACAAAACTGATATTGGAGATGTTGTTTGTATCAAACAGATCTTTGTACGCGAGGGCTTCTTCGTGCGGTAAATCAGGAATAATCAATCCATTCACACCAAGACTTCTGGCATGTGGAATCAGCTGATCCATGTTTTGCTGATAAAAACTGTTGAAATAACCCATCCACATCGTATCCACTTTGGGTGCTACAGCTTCTGATATTTCCAGCAGATGAGAAAATTTAAATCCAAGTTCAAGCGCTTTATGATTTGCTTTTTCTATCAAAGGACCATCTGCGACAGGATCAGAAAATGCAACACCCAGTTCCAGGGTATCAACCCCATTCTCACCGAGCGCCAAGGCCAAATCAATACTAAAAGTTTTTTCCGGATAACCCGAAGTTATGTATGCTACTAAGTTTTTCAATTTTTATCCAAGTCAGGTATTTTGAGAAGAGAATATTTTATTTTGCTGAGCTTTTTGTCAAGTTTGAGATCATCTTGCCACTGTACATACATATCGGATATGTTCAGAAGCCAATTCGTTGTTTCTTCATTTATCGGTGTATCTCTGTTTCTGAGAGTTTCCAATACATCTTCGACAAAAGAGGACAGTTTCGTCATCGGCATTATTTTTAAAAATCCGGAAGCAGATTTTATATTATGAAATACGCGAAACAACTCGTTTACACTTCTTTGATAATTTCTTTGCTTTGACAAATCCAGAATCATGATTTCCATGCTTTCCACCATAATCGAATAGTGATCCAAAAACTCATCAACTATTTCAAAATCAAAGTCGGCATCTAAATCACTTCTTACGCCCATAAAATAATTCTCCTATATAGTTTGGATTATAGCAAGTTTTAGTTAAAATTCTTTTTACTAAATATAAAGAGCTTTTTAATGATTAAAAAAATGACTATATCTTCTATCATAAAAACCAAAGGTGTACGCCCTTTGGTAATGATAACCGCTTATGATGCGCTTTTTGCAAAACTGCTTGAGCCGAGTTCAGATATGATCTTGGTAGGGGACAGCCTCAATATGAGTTTTGCCGGTAAAAATGACACTCTGAGTACGACAATGGAGCAGATGCTCTACCATACGAATGCAGTTTGTACGGGTGCGCCAAACAGCTTTGTGATTTGTGATATGCCTTTTGGAACGTATACAAATAAAAAGACGGCGCTCAAAAATGCTATAAGGGTTTTTCAGGAAACTTCGGCAGATTGCGTAAAAATAGAAGGAGGAACTGATAAAGCAGATATAATAGCACACTTAACGGCCAACGGCATAGCGGTTTGCGGGCATATCGGTTTGCTTCCCCAGTCTGTAAGAAGTGAGGGCGGCTACAGGGTCAAAGGGAAGACGGAAGAGGAAAAGAGGAAGCTTATAAAAGATGCAAAAGCAGTTGAGGCTGCGGGTGCATTTTGTATGGTTATCGAAGGGGCCAAGGCGGGAGTTGCTGCTGAGGTCGCAAAAAGCGTGAATATTCCCGTCATAGGAATAGGTGCAGGTGTCGAAGTGGACGGGCAGGTTCTTGTCTTTTCTGACATGCTTGGACTGTTTGAAGCATTTACTCCAAAGTTTGTAAAAAAATATCTCGATGGAGCTTCATTGGTAAAAGAGGCTGTAAAAAACTACTCGGATGAAGTTAAAAACAAAGAATTTCCCCAAGAGATTCATACATATTAAAAGCGGACAGTAATGGACAGAATAGTAGAGATTGAGAAGTTTAATCAGGAAGAAGAATCCAATGAAGTGACACTTCGTCCCGATGCCTGGAGCGAATATATCGGTCAGGAACAGATTAAGAAAAATCTTGGTGTCTTCATAGAAGCGAGTAAAAAGCGCCAGGAGGCACTTGACCATGTTTTGTTTTATGGTCCTCCCGGACTTGGAAAGACGACTCTGGCACTTATTATCGCAAACGAGATGCGCGCAAATATAAAAGTTACGGCTGCTCCAATGATAGAAAAAAGCGGAGATTTAGCCGCAATACTTACGAATCTGGAAGAGGGAGATATACTTTTTATAGATGAGATACATCGTTTGTCACCGGCAGTTGAAGAGATACTCTATTCCTCTATGGAAGACTTTAGGATAGATATTATCATAGGAAGTGGTCCGGCTGCCCAAACTGTTAAGATAGATTTGCCAAGATTTACGCTCATTGGTGCAACTACGAGAGCAGGGATGCTTTCCAATCCGCTTAGAGACAGATTTGGCATGAGTTTCAGGATGCAGTTTTACACCTCTGATGAACTTTCAAAAATAATTAGACAGGCTTCTCTTAAGCTTGAGAAGGAGATAGTCCATGAAGCAGCCCTTGAGATAGCCAAAAGAAGCAGGGGGACTCCCCGTATAGCTCTTCGTTTGCTGCGTCGTGTCCGTGACTTTGCGGATGTGGCTGAAGAGTTTCATATAAATCATCAGCGTGCCCAGTATGCCTTAAACGAACTTGGTATAAATTCGCATGGATTTGACGAGATGGACTTGCGCCTTTTAAATCTTTTGGTGGATGCAAAAGGCAGAGCAATGGGACTTAGCACGATAGCGGCATCTCTTAGCGAGGATGAGGGAACGGTTGAAGATGTCCTTGAACCTTACCTCATAGCAAACGGATACCTGGAAAGAACAGCCAAAGGAAGACGTGCTACGCGTACGACGTATGATGTTTTAAATATTTCACTACCTAACGATTCGGAGACACTTTTTTAATGAAACCACAATATTTCGTAGCAATACTTTTTGCGACTTCTCTTTACTGGATGTATCTGCTTTATGCTCCGTTTTTATTAGGCATCACCATAGCAGCGCTTTTGGCGGTATCAACTGCAAATATACAAAACAAATTTGAAAAGCTTTTTCGCTCCAAGTTTTTTGCAGCTCTTAGTTCTAGTTTTTTACTGGCAATCCTATTTTTTGTGCCTCTGGGATATTTTTTGGCCACACTCAGCATAAAGCTCAATAGCCTTGAACCGGAAGTTTTTACAAATATTGAGGCAGTTATAAGAAGTTTTATAGCAACACCGCCTGAATATTTGGCGTTTTTAAAGCCGTATGCTATGGATGCGATTAAAGATATAAACATAAATTCCATCGCAACGAATGCTTTGTCGCTGACGGGCACAATCGGCTCATTTAGTGCAGGATATTTAAAAAATGCTTTTTTGGTAATAGTATTTTACTTTTTTGCCCAGTATAACGGAGCTTTCGTAGTTGATTTGCTAAAAAGAGTGGTGCAGATGTCGGTTCATGAGACTACGACTCTTGTAAAAGAACTTTCATCTGTTATGAGTGTCGTGTTTTATTCGATCATAGTGAATGCGATGCTTCAGGGAATTCTTTTTGGTGTAGCGATTTCATTTATGGGATATAACGGCTTGCTTTTTGGTATCATGTACGGATTCGCATCTTTGATTCCCGTAGTCGGAGGGGTTTTGATGTGGTTGCCTTTTATGCTTTATGAATTTTCAATCGGCAATGAGAGCAGTGCTATTTTTATAGCTCTTTATTCTGTAGTGGTAATCTCTGTCATCGCAGATACTTTTGTCAAGCCGCTTATCATCAAAGAGATCAACAAAAGACTTCTTGAGGATGACGATGCAAAGATGAATGAGCTCATAATCTTCTTCGCCATTATAGCCGGTCTTACTACATTCGGATTTTGGGGTATGATTTTGGGGCCTGCGATTACATCATTCTTCTTAACGATCTTGAAACTTTTTGAAGCCCGAACGATAGAGTGTCAGGGCTAGTCTTTGTAAATCTCAGGATGGTCGTTTTTCCATCGTCTGTGTAGCCAAAACCAAAATTTGGGTTCTTTTCTTATAAGCTCACTCAGCCAGTCGGCTTGAAGCTGGGTGGCTTTTAAAACATCTGCTTCTTCATCTTCCGTTTTTTCCACCGCAATCTCATCAAAAAGCATCAGCGTATAGTTTTCCTCATCATCGGTTCTGATGGTTACAGGGATGATGGCTGCGTTAAACTTTCTGGCAAGATAGGCGGGAGTCGATGTCTGTCTGATACTTTTTCCCATAAAATCGACGATAAGACCCTCTCTGTTATTAATGTTCGTATCGATTAAAAGTCCACATGCCAAACCCTTTTTTAAATTTCTTATAAGGGGTTTTACAACATTTGTCTTTTCCATGGAGATATTTCCGAATCGGTCTCTGGCTTCAAGCAGCCATTCCTGGTAGGCCTGGTTTTTCATCTTTTTGTAAACGGCGATGAGAGGTTCTATAAAAGCGCCTATCGAAGCACCGCCAAGCTCCCACGAACTGTAATGGGTAGTCACATATATCACGGCGCGACCCTGTGCATGCACTCTATTTACGGCTTCTATATTTTCAATAGTGATTTTTTCTGCAAGCTCCTCCTTGCTCATATGTCGCAGCTCCATTGCATGTAAAAAATTCAAAGCCAGATTTTTAAAAGCGTATTTGGTGATATCCTCTTTTTCCTCTTGACTTAGCTGATTGTCAAAGGCAAAGTCAAGATTTTGATAGGATACCTTTCTATATCTCGGAGAAAGGTGGTATCCTAAATCTGCAAGCATTGTAAAGAAAGATTTTCTGCAAGTTTTTGGAAGAATCATTAAAAGTTTTTCTAGCAGTAAAAATAGTTTGTATCCCATTATCTCAGTAACTCCACGGCTTTTTTTGCAATATCCTGCACTGGTATCTCTTTGATCGAAAAATCATTTCTGTTGATTTTACGAATATCTACTTTTGAGGGGGACTTCAGGGCTATATTTTTTGGTGTTTCATATATCATCCTGCTGGTGGTAGGACCAAACAGTGTGATGGAGGGAATGTTCTGTGCCCATGCCATATGCGTAGGTCCTGTGTCATTTCCAATAAGAAGGTCAACATCGGAGATATATGCAACAAGCTCTTTGAGTGAAAGTTTAGGGGCGAGAGAAGCATATCCGGAATGTTCGCAAATCCACATGCCCTCTTTTTTTTCGGCTTCATTTCCCCAAATAATCAAACAGTTTTGTTTCAGGGTGTCACAAAGCTGGCGAACTGATTCTTTTGGATATTTTTTTGATTCCCATGAAGCTCCTATAACAATAGCTATGTTCTTTTTGTCTGTTTTTGCTTTTTGGATATTTCCGGTTTGCGGAAAGATTATTTTTTTATCCAAGAGCATCTCGTCTGTTATAGTAAATCCCAAGGCATCGCCGACCACGTGAACGTTTCTTTTTACAATGTTTTCATCATAAGGTATATGTGAGCTTGTCGTATAAAAAAGAGATGCAAGAGACTCCCTTATCGATTTTTTGTCAAATCCGTGAATATTTTTTCCTATCAGTCTTGCCACAATGGCTGATTTTAAAAGTCCCTGAACATCGATAATGCTGTCAAACTCACCCAGAGAACGAAGCTTCGTGAGAGTGTTTTTTAAGAGTGAAATACTTTTTTCTTTTTTCAATCGTTTGAGATTCACCGTATGAACAGCAAAGATGAGCGGATGACCCTCTAGCAAAGGGGCAAAAATCTCCTCTGTAATCCATTCTATCCTGGCATGTGGAAATCTGGCATGGATGAACTGTAGGACAACAGCGGTGTTGACTATATCGCCAAGGGCGGAGAGCCTGACAATAGCAATTCTTTGTATATCTTTTTTCATGAATGCTATTATATCCAAGAGATGCAATAGAAAAATTAATCCACTATTTACTTTTAATAAATGATTCGTGTGTACAATTCCATCAAAAAATCAAGAGATGAGGTGTGGGATGTTTTCTAAAATAGAACAGCTGGTTGAGAGTAAGAATTTTCAAAACTTTATAATTTTTATTATTATTCTTAACGGGATAACGATGGGTCTTGAGACATCAAAAGAGTTTATGGCTGGATTCGGTGCTTTTATACATGCGTTTGACAAAATAGTCATCACTATATTTACAGTCGAAATACTGATGAGGATCTATGTTCACCGAGTGTCTTTTTTTAAAGATCCATGGAGTCTCTTTGACTTTTTCATTGTGGCTATATCGCTTTTCCCTACAGGTGAAGGTTTTGAGATACTGAGAATACTGAGAGTGCTAAGATTATTCAGGCTTATAACAGTGGTTCCGCAGATGAGAAAAATAATACTTGCACTTGTCAGTGTAATCCCTGGTATGGCTTCCATTGCCGGTCTTTTATCTTTGTTCTTTTATATATTTGCGATTATGTCGACGCAACTGTTCGGCGAGAGCTTTCCACAGTGGTTTGGGACATTGGGCGAATCATTTTATACCCTCTTTCAGATTATGACTCTGGAATCATGGTCTATGGGAATCGTACGGCCTATTATGGAAGTGCATCCGAGTGCATGGCTGTTTTTTGTTCCTTTTATATTTATCGTGACATTTATCATGATCAATCTGATTGTGGCCATTGTTGTAGACGCGATGAATGATTTGAAGGGGGATGAAACAGATGTGAATCCTGTTGACGTCCAGTTGGCACAACTCAAAGAAGAGGTGAAAGAATTAAAAGAATTGATAAGAAATACGTACAAAAGGGATGCATAATTTGTATCTAACGAAGCCTTTGGTATAATCACGCTTATTTCAAAAAGGTTGGTAGAATCATGGTTCCTTCAGACATACAGGATTTTTCTCATGGTCGGACAAAGGCCAGGGCATATTTTTGTTACCTGTTTTCTAAAAATATTCCAAATAGGCTGCCGTCTCTGACAGAAGAGATGATTATGCCACGTCTTTTAAAGATTAAAGGCGACCTTGAAAACTGTGATGGAGTCTATCTTCTTGACAGTAAGGGTGTACAGCTTACGCCCACTTTCGCATCTCATAAACAAATCGATGAGGATGCCGGAAGAATCCGTGCAGACCGTGCATACTACTATCGTGCCGTACGAGAGGGACGATGTACCATTACCGACCCGTATCCCTCTTTGATGACGGGAGAGCTTTGTGTCACTGCTTCTCAGCCTATATACTGCGAAAACGGAAACCTGAAGTATGTTGCCTGTCTGGATATGCCTTTTGATGAGGTCTTAAAGATAACGCACTTAAATACTTTTGATACGTTCTTCAATAATTTCTTTAAATACTCCTACGCACTATTCGCTTTTGCTTTAACGGCTGTTGCTTTATTGTTGTTTTTAAAAGGGATGCAGAGCTTTTTTATATACGAGATTACAGTTACACATTTTGAGGCCAAAAACGTTTTTGAAGCTACAATTCTTATAACGCTCTCTCTGGCAATATTCGATCTCGCAAAAACTCTCATAGAAGAGGAGATAATGGGGCGAGACAAAGAGCACAATATCTCCGGCCCACATAAAACGATGGTGCGTTTTTTGGGATCCATTATTATTGCATTGTCGATTGAAGCCTTGATGCTGGTCTTTAAATTTGCCATAACAGACCCTGAACAGCTTGTGTATGCGATGTATATCGTTGCGGGTGTTGCAGTCCTCCTTGTAGGGCTCGCAATATATATAAAATTTACAAAACTGAAGATTGAAGATTAAATATGATAGCAATAGTTGATTACAACATGGGAAATTTGGCAAGTGTGCAAAACGCATTTGCCAAACTGGGAAAAAACACTGTAGTCGAGAGTGATCCGACAAAATTTAAAAATTATGATAAGTTGGTATTGCCCGGCGTGGGTGCATTCGGTGATGCGATGGAGCATTTAAAAGAACGAGACATGATAGAAGCGATCAAAGAGTTTGCCGCCAGCGGGAAACCTATACTCGGCATCTGCCTTGGGATGCAGCTTTTATTTCAAAGCAGTGAAGAGTTCGGTTCAAACGAAGGTCTTGGACTTATCAAGGGAAGGGTCGTAGCCTTTGATACTGCAAAATTCAGTGAGCCCCTAAAAGTTCCGCACATGGGATGGAATCGGATGTTTACGAAAGAGCATCCTCTTTTTGCAGGCTTGGATGAGGAACACTATTTGTATTTTGTACACTCTTTTCATGCTGTTTGCGACAATCAGCAGGATATCATAGGCACTACAAACTACGGTTATGACTTCACCTCGGCCGTGGCATGTGCAAATGTAATGGGAATTCAGCCACACCCTGAAAAAAGCCATAAAAACGGGCTGAAAATTTTAGAAAATTTTATTAACTTATAAAGGAAAACAGTTTGACACTTTACCCAGCGATTGATTTAAAAGACGGAAAAGCGGTAAGACTTACAAAAGGTCTTATGGACAGTGCAAAGATTTATTCGGACGAGCCGTGGAGCTTGGTCAAAAAATTTGAAGAGATGGGTGCTGAGTGGGTCCATCTGGTTGATCTAAACGGCGCTTTTGCCGGTGAGCCAAAAAATCTGGAGCAGATAATAAAGATAAGAGAAAACTGCAAGGTGAAGCTTGAGCTTGGCGGAGGAATCAGAGATGAGGCTACGATTCAAAAGATGCTTGAGATAGGAATCGACAGAATCATTTTAGGCTCTATCGCAGTGAAAGACCCTCAGTTTGTTAGAGATATGGCTGCAAAATATCCTATTGCGGTAGGAATAGACGCTATAGACGGCTTTGTAGCGGTTGAAGGCTGGGGTGAAGTGAGCACGATGAAAGCGACTGACCTTGCCCGTGAATTTGCAAATGCCGGAGTTGAGGCAATTATTTGTACAGATGTGGGCAAAGACGGAACATTAAGCGGGGTGAATATTGAATTTACTCTGGATATTGCACGTGCATCGGGCATAAGCACAATTGCAAGCGGCGGCGTAAAAGATGAGAGTGATATTCTGGCACTCATAGACACGAAAGAGGTAGACGGAGTCATCATAGGAAAGGCTTACTATGAGGGAACATTGGACTTGCCAAAGATGTTCACGCTCGTAAGTTAATAGAAAAAAAAACAAAATTTTGCTACTATTAGCCATAAATTTTGCAAAATATATTTTATGAAAAGGATTTCACTTGAAATTACTTATTGTTGATGATAGCTCTACAATGCGTCGTATTATTAAAAATACTCTTGCTCGTTTAGGGTACAAAGATATTCTAGAAGGTGCTGATGGGCTTGAAGGCTGGAATGAATTGAATGCCAATCCGGATGTCGAGATGCTGATAACAGACTGGAATATGCCTGAAATGAATGGCCTGGAGCTAGTTAAGAAAGTTCGTGCGGATGACAGATTTAAAGATATGCCTATAATTATGGTTACAACAGAAGGGGGCAAAGCAGAGGTTATCACCGCACTTAAAGCGGGTGTTAACAACTATATCGTAAAACCGTTTACCCCTCAGGTGTTAAAAGAAAAGCTCGGTGCCGTAATGGGTATTTCGCAATAATGCAGGAGTATTATTTTGAACTAGTTGTTAAAGTCTCGTCCAATCAGGAACTCTTTTGTGATTTTTTAAATGACACTTTGCCTATAGGCTTTGAAGAGATTGACGGTGGTTTTATCATTCGAAGCGAAGAGGAACTTGATACGATAGTCTGGGGAATCGAGCAGTTTCAAGAGGCATTGCAAAAGGCTTTGGGCGAAAGTATAGAACTTGAATGCAAGCAACAAAAACTTCAAAATAATGACTGGGTTGAAGCGTATAAAAAGAGCATAGAACCTCTGCAAATAGACAAGTTTTACATTCATCCGACCTGGGATGAAGCAAATACGGAATTAATAAATATCGCAATTGACCCCGCTTTGGCATTTGGAACGGGACACCATCCTACAACAGCATCATCCTTAAAAGCAATCGGTAAATATGTTAAAGAGGGTGACGATGTTCTTGACGTTGGATGCGGAAGCGGAATTCTCGGTATTGGAGCGATGAAGCTTGGTGCTAGCGTCGATGCTTGTGACACTGATCCAATCTCCGTAGAAAACAGTATCTCCAATGCACAGATTAACGAATTGAAGTTTGCCTCTATATGGGAAGGTTCATGTTCATTAGCAAATAAAAGATACGATGTCGTTGTCGCAAATATTGTTGCCGATGTCTTGACCTTTATAGCGAATGATCTCAAAAATGCCTTGAAAGACAAGGGGATATTGATCATGTCGGGTATTTTAGACAAATACGAGACAAAAGTTTTAAATTATTATAAAGATTGTGAAGTATTGGAAAGAATAGCCCAGGATGAATGGGTGACACTCATTTTAAAGAAAAAATAGGAAAAATAAACAATGTCAAAACAAGAATCAGATAACAATGATAATAACAATAACTTTTTTAATAAAAATCCATTAATAACGTTTGCAATATTTTCTGTTGTAATCATATTGTTATTCAAAGCCTTTGTCGGTGATAACCAAAATATGGACGGTTCGCTAGCCGGAGCCAACACGAGAACCAAGGCCGTAAGTTATTCTGAATTAAAAAGCCTTGTAGCCTCAAAGGGTGTTAAAAAGGTAGAGATCGGACAGAGCTATATCAAAGCATACTCCAGTGACGGTTCAAAAGTATATACTACGAGAATCGTAAAAGGTGACAACAACCTTGTTGAAGAACTGGATAAGCAGGGGATAGAATACATAGGTTTTAGTGAAACAAACTGGTTTACAGAGATGTTTGGATGGCTGCTTCCGTTTTTACTCATTATCGGTATTTGGATGTTCTTTGCAGGAAGAATGCAAAAGAGTATGGGCGGCGGTCTTTTGGGCATGGGCAATTCCAAAAAGATGGTAAATTCTGAAAAACCTAAAACAAAGTTTGATGATGTTGCAGGTGTGGAAGAAGCAAAAGAGGAAGTCCAGGAGATTGTTGACTTTTTAAAGTATCCAGCACGCTACGTGGAGATCGGAGCTAAAATACCAAAAGGTGTCCTTTTGGTAGGTAGTCCAGGTACAGGTAAGACTCTTCTTGCAAAAGCGGTTGCAGGAGAAGCGGATGTTCCGTTTTTCTCGGTAAGCGGTTCAAGTTTTATAGAGATGTTTGTCGGCGTGGGTGCAGCTCGTGTTCGTGACTTGTTTGAACAGGCGAAAAAAGATGCTCCAAGTATCATATTTATCGATGAGATAGATGCTATAGGTAAAAGTCGTGCAGCTGGTGCCATGATGGGCGGTAATGATGAGAGGGAACAAACTTTAAATCAACTCTTGGCTGAAATGGACGGTTTTGGTACAGATACCCCTGTAATTATTTTGGCTGCTACAAACAGACCGGAAATACTTGATCAGGCACTTATGCGTCCGGGACGTTTTGACAGACAGGTGCTGGTAGACAAGCCTGATTTTGAGGGGCGTGTTAAGATTTTAAAAGTGCATGTCAGAAATGTCAAAATGGATAATGATGTAGAACTTGAAGAAGTTGCAAGACTGACAGCAGGATTGGCAGGTGCAGACTTGGCGAATGTTGTGAATGAAGCTGCCTTGCTAGCGGGTAGAAAAAGTCAAAAAACTGTGAAGCAAAAAGATTTATTTGAAGCAGTTGAGCGTGCTATTGCCGGACTTTCCAAGAAATCACGCCGTATCAATCCTAAAGAAAAAAGAATTGTGGCATACCATGAAAGCGGACATGCCCTCTTGTCTGAGACAACTAAAGGTGCTAAAAAAGTATCCAAAGTTTCTATTGTTCCACGCGGACTTGCAGCGCTGGGATATACACTTAACAAGCCTGAAGAAGATAAGTTTATGATGCAAAAACATGAATTGTGGGCAGAAGTGGATGTTTTACTCGGCGGTCGTGCTGCAGAGCAAGTATTTATCGGTGAGATCTCAACAGGTGCAGGCAATGACCTTGAACGTGCTACCGATATTATAAAATCAATGGTTCAGGTATACGGTATGAGTGATGTGGCCGGTCTTATGGTCTTGGAAAAACAAAGACATTCTTTTCTGGGCGGACAGCAACAGACAAGCCGTGAATATAGTGATAAGATGGCTGAAAACATGGACGAATTTATCAAATCATCTTTGCATGAGCACTACGAAGCTGTTGTAGCACGACTTGAAGAATACAGGGATGCAATAGAAGCAATGGTTGCCCTGCTTTATAAAAAAGAAAATATTACGGGCGAAGAAGTGAGAGAAATCATTGTTAATTTTGAAAAAGAAAATAATATAGAATCAAAAGTTTCAAATGTAACCAATGAAATAGAAGAAGAACTCAAGACTGATGCCCAAATGGCGGATAAGACTACGAAACCAAAAGACAATGTAGACACGGACAGTGGGCAAAGTGATGAGAAGTAACCTTTTTCCTATAGCAAAAGAGGGATGGAATCTCATAGGATTTTCTTTTTTTGCCTTTATTGTTTTTTCAATCATTGATCTTGATATTTTGCAGTTTCTGTCTTTGCTGGCAATTGTATTTTTAGTTTTTGTATACAGAAATCCGGAAAGAATGGTCTCTATATTTGAGAAGAACAGTGTTGTCAGTCCGGTTGATGGCGTTGTCTCCTCCATAGAAGAGCTAGAAAACTCCAAGTATGCATACAGGCTTGTTATAGACAGCAGTTATCTTGATGTGCCTGTATTGCGAGTCCCACTAACATCATCTGTAAAATCCGTAGATAAAAAACATGGGACAAGGCTCTCGGCAGCTAGCGCTCTTTCAAACAAATTAAATGAAAACGTTGAGCTGGTCTTTGAAGATGAATCTTCCAACAAGATAAAGCTTGTTCATATGTCAAAACAAAGTTTTGACGGCATTAGTATCAATGCGATACAGTCACAAAAATTTTTACAGGGCAACAGATACGGGGTGATGATTAACGGCATGACTTATATCTACCTTCCCCAAAATTTCAGGCTTAATGTTAATGTGGGAAATGAAATAATAGGCTCTGAAACTCTTATAGGTTACTTTTCAAAATAGATGAGAACAAAACCGGCCAATCTCGTTTATATATTGCCAAATATATTTACCTCTGCTTCGATATTTTCGGGTGTGTTAAGCATTATAAGTGCGGTAAACGGCGAGTTTTCAAAGGCTGCCTGGCTTATTTTGCTTGCTCTTATCTTTGATGGTTTGGATGGCCGGGTTGCACGGCTAACAAACACATGTTCAAGATTTGGCGTAGAGTTTGATTCTTTGGCAGATATTGTATCCTTTGGGGTGGCTCCATCGATTTTGATGTACCTTTTTATCGGCAATGATTTTGGCAGACTCGGTATCGCGGCTTCCGCCTTGTTTGTTATATTCGGAGCTATAAGACTCGCAAGATTTAATGTGATGACAAGCAAGGCAGAACCTTCTGTATTTATTGGAGTCCCGATACCTACGGCCGCAGTTTTCATCTCTCTCTTGGTTCTTCTTTTTCAAAAATACGGATTTAAGGCTGATTACGGGGCGGTTATAATCGCATTGTCAATCATCGTATCCCTGTTGATGGTTAGTAATATCCGCTATCCAAGCTTTAAAAAGCTTGATTATTCACCCAAACATGTCATGAAACTCTTTATAGTCATTTTATTTATGTCACTGCTTATATTTATGTTTCCAATAGAAGGCTTTTCGCTTTTATTTATTGTGTATATTTTGTACGGACCCATAAGAGCCTTATTCCTGCTTCCAAAATATTTAAGCAAAAAGCAGTAATCCTACTGTTTCTTCTGTTTTTCAAATAAAAGTTTATCCAGATCTATATCAAAGTTAAAGAATTCAGAGTTAAAACCATTATCCCCTATCTTTGATAACTGTATTACCGCACCTTTGTTGTTCTTGACTTCCATATACAGCAATCCAAGTGCATATCTGCTCTCAAGAAAATTACCGTCTTTCATCTTTGAGAGTTCAAGCAGCGCTATAGCATTTTCGTGATGCATTGCAGCCGTGGAAGCTACTGCACCTAAAAATAGCGTATGTGCATCTCTAATCTTTAGATCATCAATAAGTTGATTATACAAGGTATAGGATTCTTCAAAAGCACCATCATATAAAGAAGCTAAGGCCAAGGCACTTGTCAGCTCATATATGCTGTCTTTTGTAGTTTCGAGAACATCTTTTAGCTTTTGTCTTAGGAAATAGAGGGTACCGGTAATCAGGTTTTGCTGTATATATAAATATCTCGTAATATAAGGACCAAAATAAAGATCATTGAAGTGAAAGTCCTGTGCCTTTAGATACTGTAATACTTCTGCAGAATAATCCAGAGGCTTTAAATCTTTGAAGGTAGCATCTATGTACATCAGATGCGGTAATATATCTTTTGGAAGTAAGATGGTGAGTTTTTGGGCTGATTTAGCTGCAATATCAGATTTATTAAGCTGCAGAGCAATAATGATATCCATAGCCAAATACAAAGGCCTCTGCTGAAAATCTTTTTCAAGCCAATCGCTTGTGGCCATAATATTGTTTTCACTGAGGTGCAGGAGCGTATTATAAAGATAAATATCCTCGCTGTCTTGTTCGTTGGCAAGGGAGTCTTTTAAAATTGACTTGAGTTTTGCATTCTCTTTGTTGACGAGCTGGCTTGTCATGATCGCAAAAACGCCCGAGAGATAGTTTTTGGCATCTAAATGATAGGAGCGAAGAAAATGTTCATGAGCATTTGTCATATCGCCTAGTTGCGCATAGGTAAGCGCTAGATTGTAATGAAGGATAGAATGCTTGGGCTGAATTGCAACCAGCTCCTGCAACTCCTTATTTGCTTCTCTGATTTTAAAGGACAGAGCTTTTTTGATGGCTTTTGCGATACCCTGGTTAACACTTGAGGAAGAGGCACTTTTTTTAAGATATTCTTCCGCAGAGTCAATATTGTCTATAAATATATTGGCAGTTCCTTTTCGTATATAGCTGATGGTCTGATCGGCATTAAAGACCTTGTAGGGGGAGAAATAAAATATTTTTTGATATGTCAAAGTCTTGTTCTTGTTCGTTATATTCCTATATCTTTCCTGGGCTTTTAAGGGATCAAACAGAGAATCTTTTAACTTTACGCTGATTGGATAGTATGTGTATACCTCTTGAGGAAACATATCTGTGACATCTCTTATATTTTTACTGGCATATTCTATTCTGCCTGCTTTTAGATTAATCAGCCCCAGTGCCAACTGGGATTTTACGGGCTCAATATTTTTAAGAATTGAGTTTTCAAAATGTTTGTTTGCAAGAGTTAAATCGCCTATTCTCGCATACAATAGAGCGATATTAAAAGAATCCTGCTCATTAAACTCTTTTTCCATGGACTCTATCGCATCATAGTTATTTCCAAAGAGTGCGTTGATTTTTGTCTGCAAGCTTTTTTGTACACTTGGATAGTCATTTGATGTAGGATTGTTCAGAGCACTTAAAGCCTCAAGATAATTATGATTATAGTAATTTATAAGTGCGTAGTAATATGAATAAAGAGGCGAGTTAATTTCATTTGGAAGATAGGCATAGGCTAAATCTATGTAGTAGTCAAAACTTTCTTTATCGTTTAAGTGCAAAGAACATACCGCCGCATTGAGAGCACTAACGCATCTTTTTTCATCATTGACTATAGCTTTTTGGAAGGTCTTGAGTGCTAATTCATACTGTTCATTCTTGAGTTGGGCAACACCAAGGTTATATTGCGAAATTGCTTCACTGTAGAGTGCTATCTTTTCATATAATAATAAGGCTTCGGGCTTTGAACCGCTGGAATAAAGATAGTTGGCTTTTGCTATCATGTTTTCAAGTTTACTGTGCTCTATCGGCTGGCTGGTGTTTTCTTCAAGTTTTTCTTCTATGAACTCCATAGATTCTATCTTATTTGAATCAGAAGATTTCATAATAAGCAGAACGATTATTAAAACTATCAGGATAAATGCCAGAGCTGCACCCGCATAGATAATGATTTTTTTCTTTTTTAAATCACCATCTTCGCTCGGTGTGTCCTTATCCGTTGAAATGTTGTCAAACTCAGCCGCATGACTCTCTTCAATGATAATTATATCTTCTTGTGGCTCTGCCATACCCTGCCTTACATACTATATTTTATCCATATAAATAAGCAATAAAGATACCATAAATCAGAGGAAAAAATATAAAAATCCCCTTTTTGCCCTATATCTTCTCCGGGTTGACATTCAAATACCCCGGACTTGTCATATTGTATATTATTCTGTAGTATACAATAAAGAATCAAAGGTATAAACGTATGAATATAGAAAATGAAACTTTTAATGAAGCAAAAAAACTTGCCACAAAATGGCAGAGTGCTATAGAAACCAACAGAGAAAATGCAGAAAAAAAATTTCATGCGATAATGAAACGAATGCTACAGGATCCTAAAAATAAGGTATTTTTAATTGAATTGTTAGATCAAAGCTTTAGGTCTCATGATAACCACCGTATAGCAGACCAGCTGGAATATATATTTAATAAGTATAACAACACAACTTTTTTTACAGAGTTTGAACAGCTGCTTGTATGGCTTTTTCGCAATCTCGGGATATACTTGCCGTTTGTATCCGTGCCTCTTTTTATACAGTATCTCAGAGACGATATAAAAAATATAGTCATAAAAGGGGAAGTTCAGGCACTGGACTCTCATCTTCAAAAACGGATAAATGAAGACACGCGCGTGAATATAAATATTATAGGTGAAGCTGTTTTGGGTGAGCAAGAAGCACAAGAGCGGGTAGAAAAATATATAAGAGCCTTGCAAAACCCGAATATAAACTATGTTTCTATTAAAATATCCACTATTTTTTCACAAATCAATCCTATCGCACACGACTGGAGCGTTGAACAAATCTCTTTAAAATTGGAAAAAATATATCAGGCAGCCATGCGAAACAGTTTTATAAATAAAGAGGGTAAGAGTGAGTACAAGTTTATAAATCTTGATATGGAGGAGTATCGGGATATTCACCTGACTTTTGATGTGTTTACCAAAACGCTTTCTCTGGATAAATTTAAAAATCTCCATGCAGGGATTGTGCTTCAGGCATATATACCGGAGGCTCTTGTTCATTTGAAGAAACTGTACGCTTGGGCCAGAGAGAGAGTTGAAAACGGCGGTGCACCCATTAAGGTTCGACTGGTAAAAGGTGCGAATCAGGAGATGGAGCAAACAGAAGCTTCTCTTCGAGGATGGCCTTGTGTCACTTATCTAAAGAAGTCTCAAAGCGATGCAAATTTTAAAGTCTTGATGGATTTTTTACTTGATAAAGATGTTGCTCCTTATATTCATGTGGGGATCGCCTCGCATAATCTCTTTGACCAGGCTTTGGCATTTTTACTGGCGAAGCAAAGAGGTCTGCAAGAGTATTTGAGTGCTGAAATGCTGGAGGGGATGAGTGAAACTGCTTATCATATACTAAAAAATGACAAAATGAATGTCATACTTTATGCACCGACAGCGACCGCAAAGACTTTTACAAATGCAATAGCCTACCTGGTGCGAAGGTTTGATGAAAACACCGCAGAGCAAAATTATTTAAGACACAGTTTTGGATTAAAGGTCGCAAGTGAGGCTTGGGATATTTTACTCAAAAGTTATGACGATTCTATCAAAATGCTTGGTGATCTGCCGATGCTGCCTTATAGGAATCAGGATAGAACCTTAGAAATACCAAAGGCTGATACGGATACTGAAAAATATATTTTTGCAAATGAGAGTGATACAGATTTTGTACTTAAAGAAAATCAGATATGGGCCCAAAATATTCGTGATAAATGGAAAAACATCTCTAAAAAAGAACCTTTGAAAGCATACCCTGTAATTGGGGGAGAGCAGATTCGTAGTGATGTCATAAAAAAGATTATAGACAAGTCTCAATATCATGAAAACGTCATTGTAGGCGAATGTGCAATGGCAACACAAAAGGATTTGGAAACTGCACTCAAAGTTGCCAAAAGTGATCCTGATGGCTGGAGTAGACTTGCCCTTAGTGAGAGAACAAAAATCTTAATGAATGTAGCTTGTGAGTTTAAAAAATCTAGAGCTGATCTGATAGGGGTAGCTGCGGCAGAAGTTGGAAAGGTCTTTTCTGAAACCGATGTAGAAGTCTCGGAAGCGATAGATTTTTTAAATTTCTATCCATACAGTGTAAAAAAGCTAAGTGCTTATGATGGTATCTCAGTCAAAGAAAAAGGTGTGGGACTTGTAATAAGTCCATGGAACTTTCCTATAGCCATAGCCACCGGAGGAATAGCGGCCGCTCTGTCTACCGGCAACAGGGTGATTTTAAAGCCATCATCCGATGCGGTTTTATCTGCGTATCTCCTTTGTAAATGTTTTTGGGAGGGCGGAGTCAGCAAGAACATATTGCAATTCGCGCCAACGAAGGGAGCACTAGCCGGTGAGCATCTTGTAAAAAACAAAGATGTTGACTTTATAATATTTACAGGCAGTGAGAAAACGGCTTTTAGTATGCTTAAGAGCCGTGCGGATATGAATCTTAGTGCTGAGACAGGAGGAAAAGACGCAACAATCGTTACCTCCTTATCCGATCGTGATCAGGCTGTAAAAAATGTTATAGCGTCTGCCTTTAATAACTCCGGACAGAAATGCTCTGCAACATCACTTTTGGTTCTTGAAAAAGAGGTGTATATGGATGAAAAATTCAAACATATGCTGATAGATGCAACACAGTCATTACATGTAGGTCCTATATGGGATTTTCAAAACAAAATAGGTCCGCTGGTAAATCTTCCTTCCGGTAATCTAAAAAGATCCTTAGAGTATTTGGATGAAGGTGAGAAGTTTTTAATCAAACCCTCGTATGCAGATAATGCAAATCCCTATATGCTAAAACCTTCAATTAGATGGGGAACTAAAAAAGGGGATTTTTGTCACCTAAACGAGCTTTTTGGTCCTGTTCTTAGTGTAATGTGTGCAGATGATTTAGAGGATGCCATAGAGATAGTGAATGCAACGGGCTACGGATTGACCTCAGGTTTAGAGAGTTTGGATGATCGTGAGAAAAAGATATTCAAAGAGAGACTAAAAGCAGGGAACCTTTACTTAAACCGTATGACAACAGGGGCAATAGTCCTTAGGCAACCTTTTGGGGGGATGGGAAAATCTGCTATAGGAAGTGGAAAAAAAGCAGGTGGATTTAACTATGTTTCTCAATTTTTAGACATAAGTTTTGATGGGAGCAGTTTAAAAGAAAGAACTGATCATGTTTATATACAAAGACTGGAAAAGATTTTAAAAGATGAACCGGAACATAAAACTGTTTTAGAAAAGGCCATAAAGACGGTTGAAAATTTTGCCTACTGGTTAGACAAAGAGTTTTTCAAAGAACATGACTATACGAATATCAGAGGCGAAAGCAATATAACAAGGTATTTAAGTCTCAAAAATATAACTCTTGTTATAGAAGAGAATGATTCTTTGTACGAGATTCTTTGCACCATCGCCGCATCTAAAATGTCTGGAGCAACTCTGCATATATCTATGCCTGACAAAAGCACCTCACAAGAACTGTTATGGCTCGCAGAGAAAAAGGTCTTTTTGCTGGATGAGACGGATACACTCGCATATGAGGATAAAGAAAAGATGCTTGAGTCTATGAAAGGTTCTAATCGTGTCCGGTACCTAAATAAAGATAATATAAACAAAGAAGTATATGAAAGTCTCTCCAAAGAGGCCATTCATATTGCGGGTGAACCTTTTATCCCTCATGGACGGATAGAACTGATGCACTTTTTTATAGAACAAAGCATCTCTGACAGTTATCACAGATATGGAAATCTGGGCTTGAAAGCTCTTACGTCAAAGAAGCATTAGATGGAAATACCATTAATAAGTTCATTTATTTTATACATGCTGGTGATGCTGGGTATAGGGTTTTATTTCTATTTTAAAACAGATGATTTAAGCGATTATGTTTTAGGAGGGCGAGGATTGGGTCCGGGGGTAACAGCACTTAGCGCCGGAGCTTCCGATATGAGCGGATGGCTTCTTTTGGGACTTCCGGGCATGATGTACAGTGATGGTTTGGTTGGCAGCTGGATTGCCGTGGGTCTTTTTATCGGGGCCTATATCAATTGGCATTATGTCGCAAAACCGCTTCGCGTATATACGCATCACCTCAATGATTCAATTACAATACCGGATTACTTTGCAAATCGATTTGAAGATAATAAACACAGTTTGCGCGTAATCACTGCTGTAGTCATACTCCTTTTTTACACACTTTATACCTCTTCTGGACTTGTCGGGGGAGCTAAACTCTTTGAAGCTACATTTCATTTGGACTACTCTGCTTCATTGCTGATAGGGAGCTTTATTATCGCATCTTACACATTTTTAGGTGGATACAATGCCGTAAGCTGGACTGACTTTATTCAAGGGATACTAATGATGTTAGCCCTTGTGATAACACCGATAGTCGTAGTATCCGAGATAGGCGGGCTAAGTGAAATAATCAATATCGTAGAAGCAAACGATAGAAGCAAACTGGATATATTAAACGGCAGTTCCTTTATCGGCATTATCTCCTTGCTTGCATGGGGACTCGGATATTTTGGACAACCACATATACTGGTGCGTTTTATGTCAATCAGGGATGAAAACGAGATGAGTCGTGCAAAAGCTATTGGTATGAGTTGGATGGGAATCTCTATTCTTGGCTCACTGAGCGTTGGTTTTTTTGGATTTGCATATGTTGCAGCAAACGGAGTTGACCTTCATGACAGTGAAAAGATATTTATAACACTCTCTCAGCTTCTTTTTAATCCCTGGATTGCGGGTTTCTTACTTGCTGCAATTTTAGCAGCGATTATGAGTACGATTGATTCTCAATTGCTTGTATCATCATCTGTATTGACACGAGATATATATCATGCGATTTTACATAAAAATGCAAGCGATAAAGAACTTGTGTGGGTGGGCCGCGCAACTGTTATTATAATCGCAGTCATTGCCTGGTATATCTCGACAGATAGCAACTCCAGTGTTTTAAAACTGGTATCGTACGCCTGGGCAGGATTCGGTGCAGCATTTGGCCCTCTTATTATTTTGTCTTTATTTAGTCGCAACATAACAAAAACAGGAGCGATTGCCGGAATGCTGGTCGGCTCCATAACTGTTATAGTGTATAAGCAACTTGAGGGTGGAATCTTTGATATCTATGAACTTCTTCCGGGGTTTGTTTTTGCCTGGATAGCAATACTTCTCTTTAGTAAAACGGGTGAGGGCGCATCCCAAAAAACGAAAGAGATATTTGACCGGGTGCAAGAAAAGCTGCATTCCCAGGTAAAGTTTTAGCAGATTTTATACGCTTTGTCTGAAAGCCTCTTGTATCTCAGGTACAATATAACACTAAATATAACATTTTTAGGATACAATAAAAGTTCGATTATGGATATGTACTGTAAAAAGATATACATACATTAGCCATAGCATACTAATTGGGAGAAGATAGAATGAAACTTTTGTTAATACTTTTGAGTCTGCTTGCAGTAAATGCAAATGCCGGATTTTTTGGAAGTTTGGTGGGCGGTGCTATAGGAAGCTCCGGAGGCAGAAGCGGAGGCTCAAACATAAGTGTACAGGATTCCTTTGTAATGGAAAAAAAAGTTCAACATGCATTGGATTTTCAAGGGTACTACAGCGGAGAGTTTGACGGTAATTTAAATACTTTTGATTCCAGAAATGCAATTGAGAATTTTCAAAAGAACAATGCTCTGGATACTGATGGAATACTTCATAATATGACCGCTCTTAATTTAGTGTATCTCTTTGAACTGGCTGATGAGTTTAATGCATTGAAATTTAATGAAACAAAAGATATTCAAGCATCGATACAAAAAGTCATTGAAAGAAAAAAATTACTTCTTCAAGCTACAAAAGGGCTTGAAAAGGGGTTTTCCAAAGGTTCATCCGTCAATACAAAAGTCAGTGTTTCTATGAATAATGCTATTGCAAAAGAGGAAGAGTTCTATAACGATGTAAAAGTCATGTTTTCATCTCTAGATGAAAACGGCACAGGCAATATTAAAATTGATAAAGAAAAAAATATAATTTGGCAAGACACAAAATTCAGTGAGACTGAAAAATTTGAATTTAATGAGGCCGCTTCCTATTGTGCTGAACTCAATTTGGAAAAATTGGCTTACTGGAGACTTCCTAGCAAGGAGGAGTTAAAAAGCCTTTATAGAAATAGAATCAACTTTACTAATAACCCTGCACAAAATAATTCAAATGCCAGAACTTATTTTCGGTTTGATGAGCAGTATGTAATTGATTTAGAAAAACAGGAAATACGCTCTGCATATAATAATTACGGTGCCTATGTAAGATGTGTGCACCCATTGAATTAAAGAGTAAGAGATTGAAATATATTTATGTATTGATTGCTGCATCCTTTTTTGTCTCATGCAGTGATGAGAACAGCAAAAAAACAACGACTCAGATAGTAAACCATAAAAGCGTATCAGAGACGACAGAAAAAAAAGAAGTTTTTTGTAAGAATAAAGAAAACTGTATTAAATGTAAGGGAAAATTTGAATAATCAGGCAGAGAGATAAATCATCCAATTCCAGTATCAGGTACTGGAATAATAAGAAACTATATCCCCAAATAGGATTTCAAAACCTTCAGTAATAGTGATGCTTCTATCTTCATTTTGGAAGTTCTCCATAGTAGCAACTGTAGTTCTGCCAACCAATAAAAAAAACCGTTGAGAGTATGAATAAGAGTATTTCCTTCTTCTCTTTTATGTCCTTTTGCAAACTATTTGTTTTAAAAGATGTTAGTGATTAAAGGAGGCTTCAGTAGCATTTTAAACTTGAATCTAAGTGCAATATTGTATTATAAGTAAAATTATGAGGAATTTATCTTTGAGAGAAGTAGCAGACTTTTTCATATATAACATCGATATTGTAGGAATTATTATATTAATTGCTACTTTTTTCCCTATTGTTAAGCTGATGAAAGAACTTCCACCTGGACTGTTGCGAAGGTGGTGGAATATATTGATACTGTTCATCCTGTTTTTTGTTCTCAGTTATGTCTTTTACATAGAAGAGCGCCGTTTTGGAATTTTTATGTCCATAGAAATGATTGTTCCATATATTCTCTTTTTTGGTGCTATCTTCGTATTTTTTGTCACTACTCTTGCCTTACGTACAGCTTTGGATGTCAAACGGATATATACTCTGGAGATCGAGAACATTACTGATTCTCTTATGGGGATATTTAACCGTCGCCATCTTGATAGAATACTCCATGAAGAGTTTTCAAAAGCAACGCGCTATAAACTGCAATTCTCAGTTCTTATGCTTGATATAGACTTTTTTAAAAATGTTAATGATACATACGGACACGATATTGGTGATCTGGTTCTGAAAAATCTTGGAACACTTATTAAAGAGTTTAGTCGTGAAGTTGATTCTGTGGCACGTTACGGCGGTGAAGAGATACTGATTGTATGTCCTATGACAGATGCTCAGCATGCTGTGGCACTGGCAGAACGTTTACGCAAAGAAATCGAGTCAACAGTTATTGTCCCTGCTGATGAAACAAAAGAGATAACAGAACTGCGCATAACGGTAAGCATCGGGGTAGCGGCATATACCTCTGATATATCCTCTGCTGAAGAATTAGTAAAACATGCGGACGTAGCGCTATACAGAGCTAAAGATGAGGGACGTAATCGTGTTTTCTTGTGTGATGGAAGCAGCCCTGATGATTTTTTGAGTAGTAGATACCCTATAAAATACCACTCAAGAAATGGCAGTTTATAGGCAGTTACCTTATAAAATATCTATCTATTTATAGAAGTTTACATCCCCATATAAGGTTTTAAAACCTCAGGAATAGTAATACTTCCATCTTCATTTTGATTATTTTCCATAATAGCTATAAGTGTTCTTCCAACAGCCAATGAAGAGCCGTTTAACGTATGAACAAGCGTGTTTTTCTTGCCGTCTTTATAGCGGATTTTCGCGCGTCTTGCCTGGAAATCTCTTGTATTGCTTACCGAAGATATCTCTCTGTACGTAGCTTGACCTGGCAGCCACACTTCAGTGGATATACTTCTTATGTACCCGTTCCAAAGTGTTACTCTACAATAGTTTGACTCAGATTATTTATTTTATTATTTTAGTTTTGGCAGTGTATAGGCAGTTACTATTGGGTTTTTAGTGGTGTTTTAGGATAAAAGTAAAACTTTAGATTCGGGTTCCAAAATCCCTTAAGGTTTATGGAACTTTATAGTTTTTACTTTTTGAACACTCTGTGGAACACAGAAATCTTCTTTGAAAAATTCATGTTCCAAAAGTAAGAGTATCTAGTATTATATAACTTTTATAAAACATATCCCTAAAGCAGACACAAAGCCTTCCTTCATTTCTTTTATACTTTTATAACAAAGGAGTCAGACATTGAAAGAGTTGAGTCAGAAAGAGATAAAAAAGCTAGGTACTTTAAACGAGGAGCTTAAAGTCATTGAGAATAGAATATACAATATATGTCTTAAACAAAATCAATAGCATTACAAAAAGTTTTAGAGAACGAAAACAACATATTAGATTATGGGATTGAAGTTAAATATTTCTTTTATGGTGACGAGTATATCAAAGTTGGAGATGAAGAAGACCCTGAACATCTATTAGCTAATTGGACAGATAATATAAAATCCATAATGCTGAAAGATGAATGGTGGGGCATAGATGATAACAACTGCCATAATGTGACATCATCCATTCAAAAAAATAAAGAGTTAAACACTCAAAAGCATTGTTGGTTATTACATTCATTATACGACAACTACTTTTTGAGTTGGGATGATATTTTTAAAATAGATAGTGTTTATTTTGATGTTAAGATACAATATGAATATTCATCGGAAATTAGTATTTAAAGGTGTGAAATGGCTTACAAGCATGATTATGACAAAATCTTAACAAGACTAACAAATATACTATCAAAATTGAATGATGGCGAGGCTCTATCAGTCAAAGAGTTAGCCGAAGAGTTTAATGTAAGTTCTAAAACTATACAGAGAGATTTTAACGAAAGGCTAAGTGCTTTTCCTGTCTATCAAGATAAACGAAAATGGAAAATGCAAGATGGCTTTAGGGTTGAAAAGACCAAGTCATTAGAAGAACAGCTTGTTTTAGACATCATAGAAAAAATGACTGAAAGCATTGGCGGTAAGTTTGCCACTACATCCCATAAACTACTATCTAAAATCAAAAATGAAGATTTTAATCCTATATATACAAAGTTAAATATAGAAGATATAAGTGATAGGTTTGATGATATTCAGATTATAGAAAAAGCCATCAAAGATAAAACTGAACTAGAGTGTAGTTATGAAAATGAGAGAGAGGGGATTTTTCGAGCAAATATCCAACCTCTTAAAATAGTCAACTATGAAGGCTTTTGGTATTTAGTTGCTTTTAGAGATGGCTATGTCCAAAAATACTACATCAAAACTCTTTCAAATATAAAAACAACTAGCAAAACATTTGTAGTAGATGAAAATATACAAGAGTTGTTAGAGAACTCTATCAGTATTTGGTTTAAAGCAGATATAGAACCTTTTGAAGTGAAAATACATGCTGATGAAGTCGCTACAAAATACTTCAAACGCAGAGCATTACCAACACAAACAATAGAAACTTTAAGTCAAGATGGAACTATGGAGTTTATAGTTACTATTACAGATGAGATGGAAATTATACCTATTATTAAGTATTGGATACCTCATTTGAAAGTTTTAGAGCCTGACTGGGTTAATGATGTGATTGATGAGGAATTAAAATTATTTTTAAAACAAAGGAATTAAAATATGATAGAAGCTGAAATGTGTAATAAAATTCCAAAACTAGAAACTTGGGAAGATATTTTAACTTCCAATGTATTTGGATTATTAGACTTACTAAATAATGAGTACTTATTAGAAATCGTATCAAATGCTAAAAATCACAACAACCAGCAAATAAGCTTTAAGGATAGGTATGTTAAAAGCGTTAAACTTTGGAAAAACTTTAAAAATATTGGCGAGCCTGATATTGTTGTGACTTTAGATGATAATAGTTTTTTTATTATCGAAGTTAAATACTTTAGTCATGAACATAATGGTAAAAAAGAGATACAAGAAAGTGAAGATGAAGAGCAAAAGCAAGAAAAAGGACAGTTAGCTAAATATTTTGATATAAAGATAGATAATAAAAAAAGTGATTTCATCATCTATCTTACGCAAGATTATCAAAGTTTAAAAGTGATACAAAATAGTGATGATAAAAAGGCAAACAGTAAAAGCTCTTTAGATAAAATTTATCATATTCATTGGAATGAATTTAATGAATATTTGATAAGTATTAAAGGGGTTGATGGTATTAAAAAGAATATCATTGATAAAATTATAGAGTATTTAAACTTTAAAGGTTTCAGATATTGGTCAGGGATTAAATACAGAAAAGAGTATGAAAAATTAAAATTAAATATAGGGGAATTTTATGGAGAGTAATCAGAAAAAAACCATGACAGATATTGTTAATGCATTTAGATTGTTAAATGGTGATTTAAGAGAGTCTTTTAAGATAATGAGTGATAAGCTAGATGCTACTTCAGATTTTAGTGCTTGGAAAAAGTATGAAAAATCAATAAAACCATCGATAGAAGATTATCGAGATTGGGATGATTTTATAAAAGGAAATGATAATTGGTATTATTTAAATTATTATGGTCTTTATGAGGAAAAGGTTGTAGGATTTACATTTGTAATTAGTGTAGATTATGATAAGGAAAGTGATGTGGATTATTATGACTTTATAAATAAACTTGATGGAGAGATTAATAAAAACTCTCCGCTACTTTGTATCGCTGGTGTATATTCTTTAATAGATGATAATATTAAAAAAGCTAAATTTTTAAAAGATGAAACTTGGACTTATGTAGATGATATTTTACAGTTTACAGGGGATTGTAAAAATTATAATATAGATGATATATCATATGAGAAATGGATTAGTATTGAAATGGATTATGAGAAAAATGGAGAAGTGAAAGGTGGATTTGAGGGGTGGTATAAAGAAGCATCTATCAATATAGTTAATATTACAGATATTTCTTCAAAAGAAAAGGCTGAAAAAATTATTGATGATTTAATTCATCAAGTAAAAACGGACATAAAGCAGTCCAGTAAGTAGAATAAACTCTTAATACTAAAATATTAGGAGTTAAAATGATACCAGATAAAAATATAGTTAAACTGTTTAATTGGGCAAAAAAGTATCAAGTAGATGACATTTTAGAAAATAGAGAGACTTTACAAAGCCTAAAAAGTTTGGATTTGTCATATAGACTACTAAGCTCTTTACCTTCAGAAATATTTCTACTTACATCACTTGAAGAATTAGATATTTCTCATAACAATTTAAAAGAGTTACCAGCAGATATAACAAAATTAAAATCACTTAAACTACTAAATATATCGTGGAACCATATCACACATAACCTTGATTTTTTACCTACAAATATAAAAATAAATAGTGCTTGGAATAGATCATGAAAATACTATCAAAAGAAGAATTTGCAATAGAGCTAAATAAAATTGTAACTTATGGTGCTAGTGATATAGAAATAGGTATAGAAGATATGAAAATTGCGGCTAGAGGTGATATTTATGTAACTGAATGTCTAGATTTAGATAGCGATGATAACAGTATCATCTTGGACATTGAAGATATAAATCAGATAACAAAAAATAAAGATTTACTAGTAATGAGTACTTCAGAATGCAGTGGTAATAATTCGGCTGAAAAAGCTATAAAGTTGGCTATTTTAGATTTTGAAAAAAACAATCTTTTGCTAAAAGAAGCTGATGGAATTTTAATATATTTTCAAATAAATTCTGATTACAAGATGGTTGAAATTGCAGAAGCTGTAGATATTGTTAATATAAAGTGTGAAAACGACATAATCCTTGAAGAGCCTGATATAATATGGGGAATATCTTGTGATAATGGTTTAAAAAATGATTATGTGAAAGCTACAGTTTTTATTGGCTTTTCTAAAAAAGGGAAATATGGGAATAACTATATAGATAAATCTGTAGTATAAAAAATATTACTTATAACAATAATCTCACAAAGTGTTATATTTGGCAATCTTTAGCTTTAGGATAGAAATACGCAGCACCACCATAGGTGACTGCAAACATTATAAGGCTTACTATAGAACTGCTAGTAAATAATTGTGTAATAGTTACTGCAACTGCTGCTAATGAAAATATGATAACGAACTTGATTATAAATCCATAGGGTGTGCATTGTCCTAGCATATAAACCTCTTATATGTTTTTGAGAAGTATAGCAGTATAATATCGTTAAGCAAATAGCTGTATTAATGGAAAACTTAAGCTCCATAAACAGTTTTTTCTTGAACAACCTCACACTTTACAATCCTCCTAAATATATGAGATAAATAGTAAGTTCAATACAAAGGATTTACTATGTATGTAGGATAGTTTATAATAGTGACACCTTTATGTCTGTTATTTGTATCTTATTATGATTATTATCAGCCGGGTGCTTACATGAACTCTGACTTCTATGATGAGGATAGATATAATAATATTTTAAATTATTTCCATAGATTAAAAAAGAAGATTATACTGCCACCAATAATTTAGACAATAATTCAGAGAGGTTATATTCCTAAATGGTACAATTAAAAATGCATTTAGGAGAAAAACTATGAGCAGAAAAAGACGAATGTTTAGTGCAGAGTTTAAGACCAAAGTAGTTCT
>JAHJEG010000015.1 GCA_018825665.1 bacterium
AACACTTCAGAATCTGCAAATGCATATTATACAGATCCTGCAAAACTTGGAATGAACGGATTCAATATCCTGACTGATACTACATGTACAGGTGCAACCGAAGCCAATATCTGGAAAGGTAAAGCCGGTTCTAATGATGCATTAGAAAGCGCAATCTAGTAAGACCCTTGAGACCAAGAGAGTTTTCTTGGTCTCCTCTCTTTTTTAAAACTTCCAGACTCTTCGCATAAAAATACCTTCTTTTCGATTTGATTACAGTCAAGGATTAATGTTTCCAAACTGTCACTAAAAAGTAATTTTAAAGTAATCATCTTTTTCTATTATTCCACCATCTTAAATTATATGGGGAGTCCATGTCTACTAAAACAATCAGCATTGCCTTGAGTATGTTATTAAGCACTACTACACTCATGGCAAGCTCTGACAATATGGCAGAATCTTTAATGAAACTTCGTGCAGAGGTGGAGCAGTTAGATAGTCAGATAAGCGATGAAAAAGATGCATATAAAGCACAAATGAAATCACTTACTATGCAAAAAAGCGAACTTGATGCAATGGTGTCTCGTGAAGAGCTTAAAATCAAGCAGATAGAAAAAGAGTTGGCAAAAGTAAAAGAGAACATACGAAAAGCTTCTAAAAACTCTGAGGGACTGAATCCAATCGTCAATGATGCGATTGAGAGTCTTGTGCGCATGATACAGGATTCTATCCCATTTAAAACAAATGACAGAATAGCCTCAGTTTTAAAAATAAAAGAGGATTTGAAAAACTCTTTGCTAACGCCTCAGAAAGCTCTTTTGCTTGTTTATAACGCATATGCGGATGAAATAAGAATGACAAAAGAAAACGGAATATTCAAACAGAGTATAGAACTTGACGGTACATCAAAGCTTGTTGAAGTAGCTCGTATAGGAAGTGTTATGATGTACTTCAAAACTCCTAACGAACGTGTCGGTTATGTTACAAAAGATAATGGCATGTGGAAATACAAAGAAGAACTAAACAAAGAGAACCAAACCCAGATTTTAAACATATTCGATGCATTTAAAAAACAGATAAGAACAGGCTATTTTACACTGCCTAATGCATTAGCAGTAAGTGAGGTAAAGTAATGTGCTGTAAAACGAATACCCTTGGGGTGAAAAAAATAATATTGGCATTATTAATCATGTCGGCAACTCTCTTTGGATCAAGTGAAGTGCAAAACGCCTATGCAAAAGAGTTTGCATTTTTAAAAGCTCAAAAAGAGATGCTTAAAAAAAGAGTGGATGAGATAAAACAATCAAATATCTCTAAAATAGCAACAGCAAAAAACGAGATAGACAAGCTTCAGCAAAATGTGTTGGCAAAAGAATCACTCAGCCAGAGACTAAGTGAAGATCTGTTTAAATCTCAGCAGAATTTGGAGCTTATCCATGATGACACTTCCCTTATAGAAGCCGTTGTGTCTCAGGGTGTCTCCTCTTTGAAACCATACGGTGTCGGTATAAGCATACAGAGCAAAGACTATCCTAAAACACTTCAGGAGATATTTGCAAAATCACTGGATTTGACAAAAGAGCTCTCATCATTGCGTACAGTGGATGGAGAGTTTTATCTTCAAGACGGTTCGTCTCAAAAAGCAAAGCTGATTAAGATTGGAAATATTGCGACTTACGGTGTTTCTGACACTGTTTCGGGAGCATTGATCCCAGCCGGGGACAACAAGTTTAAAATCTGGAGCGATGATGCATCTTCTCTTACGGCGAAAGCTTTATCCTCTGCATCAAAACCGCAGAATCTGAATATCTTCATTTATGAGAATGCAAACAAAGAGATAGCAGACAAAGAGGAACAGACGCTACTGAATGTAATCGATTCTGCAGGAGTAATCGGCTGGGTCATTGTCGTCCTCGGTGCAATCGGCGCATTATTCTTGGTCCTTAGAATTGTATTTTTACAGTCGAGTACAGGTACAAAGTCTTTGCCGGCAGAGACTTTAGGCTCATTACTTTCCAAGGGTGTCGATGAAACACTTGAATTCTTAAAACCTAAAAAAGGCTCAACGGCAAGGGTCTTAAAAGCTACCATCAGAAATATTGACAGGGACAGAGAGCATATCGAAGATATCATCTCTGAATCTATCATGCATGAAAGCACAAGACTTGACAAGCTCAGTTCGACTATCCTGGTAATTGCGGCAGTTGCCCCTCTTCTTGGTCTGCTTGGTACCGTAACGGGTATGATCGCTACTTTTGACATCATCACGGAGTTTGGTACGGGTGATCCGAAACTTCTCTCAGGAGGTATCGCTATCGCTCTTGTTACGACTGAACTGGGTCTGATTGTTGCGATTCCATTGTTGCTGGGAGGCAACTTGCTCAACAGCTGGTCTGAGAGTATAAAAGACAGCATGGAGCACTCAGCTTTACATATAGTAAATGAGTACAGCAAGCAAAAATAATGGAGGCTTTAATAACTTTATTTAATCAGTTCCTTGCCTATATGAATAGCGGCGGCTTTGTTATGTGGCCGCTGTTTATTTTGGTTTTTGCTTTATGGTACGGGCTTGGATACAGATACCATACTATACAAAGAGGAACGCAAAAAAGTGTTCGTGTATTGATTAGAAAATTTGCGTCGGGAAAAAGAGAAGCGGCACGGGGCTTTATTGATTCAGCCGTCGTCGATGGACTTGAAATCCTAAATACGACAAAAGACACGAAATTCCTGAGAAAACTTCTGGATGACAAATTTTTTGATTATTTAAAAGAGCTCAACAGATATAAGAAACTGGTTCGCACGATTGTAGTCGTTGCCCCGCTTATAGGTCTTTTGGGAACCGTGATCGGAATGATCGAAACCTTTAACTCTTTAGCTTCGATGAGTCTTTTCTCTCAGAGCGGAGGTATTGCAGGCGGTATATCACAGGCCTTGTTTACAACGCAGCTGGGCTTGGTTGTGGCGGTTCCTGGTTTGGTTATAGGAAGACTCTTGGACAAAAAAGCTGCGAACATGGAAACAGATTTAGAACAGATAAAAGATATTTTATGCAGTGAAGGAAATTTAGATGAGATTTAGACGAAAAAAGGATGAGATCAGCGATGTAGATATGTCGCCGCTTATCGATATGGTATTTATTCTTTTAATCTTTTTCATGGTTAGTTCAACTTTTGTAAAAGATATGAAACTAGACTTAGAGCGTCCGGGTGCTTCATCTGCGAGCAAGGCTTCAAGCAAGGTGATACGGGTATATATAGATAACCAGGCGGAAGTCTATGTAGACAATCAGCCTGTAAAACTTTGGGCGGTGCAGAGCAAACTCAGAGAGATGTTGAGAGCTTCGACAAACAAGTCTGTTTTGGTGATTACGGATAATTCCATCGCGGTTGAAAAACTTATAGAGCTGGTGGATCAGTGCAGACTCTCAGGTGCCAAAGATGTAGCCGTCGCTACGAAAAAAGAGGTAAGTTGATCGTGAGTACTACACACTCGGTTTTTAAGCATATCAAGGCATTTTTATGGTCAATCTTTGGGCTGTTCTTTGTATTTATCGTGGTTATAGAGATGAATGACGAGAGTATGATGCCTGAACAAAAAAAGGACAAAAGCGGTATGAACTTTGAGGTTCAAAAGCTTGAACAGCCAAAACCAAAACCAAAGCCAAAACCAAAGCCAAAACCGACAAAGCCAAAACCGCAGCGAAGCTCAGCGACACCCAATATTAGTTCGAGTTTAAGCGGTATCGACACGGGATTGGAATCTTTTATGAGTGATGATATGAATATGGATGACACTCTGCTTGGAGATGTCGGTAAAGATGTGATTATGAGTGAGGGCAGTGTTGATAAAGCACCTTTGCCTTCTCAAAGGTCCGCAATGGAGTATCCTAAAAAAGCCAAAAAAATGGGTTTAAACGGATACGTACTTCTAAATCTTCTCATAGACGATACGGGAAATGTGGTGAAGGTGAAAGTTCTAGAGAGTGAGCCGGAGGGGGTATTTGATGAAGTGGCATCCGAAGGTGTCAAATCATGGAAATTTACACCGGGTGAATACAAAGGCAAGGCTGTAAAGGTTTGGGCAAAACAAAAAATCAGATTTGATTTTCAATAAGAGATAAGAACATGAAAATATTTTTAACAATACTCCTGACACTATGTATAAACAGTGCTATTTTTGCAGCTGATAAAAAAGCAAAAGATGAGATTGACTCTATCGCGCTCGCAACTGTTCTTTTAAAAGACGGCTATTATTCCCGTGCCCATGATGCTCTCAATAATGTTGATTTGGAAGATGCGCAACTTGATAAAGCGCAGTACTATACGCTTATGGGGCTGGTCAAATCAAAACTTCTACAGTATGAAGAATCCAATAAAAACTTTTATCTGGCCATACAAAACGGACAGAGCGAAAAAAGTATCTATATCTATATTGCCCAAAACAGTTTCAAACTTCAAAAATACGATGAAGCGGTAGAAGCGCTTGAAAATGCAAGAGAACTGGTAGACAAAACACCCAAGCTGGCGGCTCTTAAGGCGGAGTGTTTTTACAGGCTTAAAGAGTATGAGAGTGCTTTGTCTACATTAAAAGAGCTAAACAGACTGCACCCGAAATATTACGATGCATACAGACAAAGATTCGTCTACCTTGTATCTCTTGGGCTTTATCAAAGTGCCTTGGATGATGCGGAAGTCTATATGAAAAATGCAGAGCCCAATGAAAAGGTGACCCTTTCCTTTATCAATGCTCTGAGAAAATCAAAACAGACCACAAAAGCTATCGTATTAGCGGAAAATGCGCATCTGATGTATTCCAAAAATGCGACTATCACCGTTTTGCTTGCAAGTCTGTATATTGACAAAGATATGATTCAAGCAGCGGCAGACCTGTTTGATCAGGCCTCACTTCAGGACGAAAAGTATATCAAAGACTCTTCAGAGATGTTTAGACGTGCAAAAGAGTACATTCAGGCTCTGTATAAGAATTCTCAGATTTTGGACTCAAAAGAGAAATATAAACAAAAAATAGCAATCTATCTGGAGTTTGGAAACTACGAGAAAGTGGTTTCGGCAAAAGATGCACTCGATAGAAACGGGCTTTTAAAAGAGCAAAATATCATGTATGCCCTGGCGTATTCCTATTATATGATCGGTGATTTCCAAAGCAGTGAAAAATATCTCAAAATGATTACCCGCTCGGATCTTTTCCAAAAAGCGGTGGAGCTTAGAAAAAATATGAATAAATGTAAAAACAACCCTTGGGAGTGCACATTATGAGAACTCTATATCTGATACTACTACTGCTGATGACCTCTTTGTATGCATCAGAACCGGGAAATATTTCCTTAATTGTCCTAAAAGATGGCAAACCTCTTGCAAATCAGACTGTTGAGATATTTGAGTTGTCCGGTGCTTCAAAGGCTAAAATAATAGTTGCTAAAACAGATACGGACGGTTATTTTTTTACAAAGGTAAAAGCCGGAAAATATCAGGTGCATCTCTTGGCAAAAGATAATAAAACGGCTCAGGCATTTGTGAGAAAAAATGTTCTTGTTGAAGCAGGCAAAGATTCCCAGCTTATTGTTTCGCTGAAAAAGAATAATGAGATCGCCTTTGTTGATACGGAAGCTCCAAAAGACACAAATACAAGTGTAGCGGTTGAAGAGAAAAAAGTTCAGCAGAGTGTTCTGCTTTTAACCCTTCACTCCAGTGACGAAAAGAAAAAGATAGCCGGTGCGGCTATCTATGTCAAAGGCTTAAACACAGAGGCCAAGACGGATAAAAATGGTTTTGTTCAGTTGACTTTGCCCGTAGGTGAGCAGACGCTCTCTATCATTCATCAGGACTTCAGCGCACAGACGCTTAAAGTAACCCTTGTTGCCAAAGAGGAGGTATCCAAGTATGTTGAACTGACTCCGGCGGCTATGGAACTTGAAGAGTTTGTTGTTCTGGCTCCTCATATCCAAGGAAGTGTTGCAGCCGTTATAGCCGAGGAGAGAAACAGCGAGGCTGTAGGAAATGTCCTTGGAAGCGAGCAGTTTGGCAAAAGCGGAGACAGCAGTGTTGCTTCCGCCCTTAAGAGAGTCAGCGGTATCACTATTGTCGGCGGCAAATATGTCTATGTAAGGGGTTTGGGTGATCGTTACTCGACGGTGATGTTGAATGATTTGCATATCCCTTCTCCTGAGCCGACAAAAAGGGTAGTACCTTTGGATATCTTTCCGACATCTGTAGTGCAGAGTATTACGATTCAAAAGTCTTATACGGGAGACTTGCCTGCTTCATTTGGAGGCGGTACCGTCTTGATAAAGAGCAAGGATATTCCTAAGGACGATGAGGGATACGTGTCTTTGGGATTGGAACTGATTGCAAACAGTTCTACGGGAAAAGATGTGATTATCAACAGCAGTAACTCTACTCCTATCCCTTCAAGTGCTCTTTTGGGCGGCAATAATGTCGGGGGATTCACGGTGACCAAAGATGTGCTAAACAGCAGAACATTAAATCATGAACAAAGCACTTTGAGCCCGGGAATGAAAGTTGAACTATCAGCAGGTAAAAGCTTTGCTTTATCGGATGATTTCAGTATCGGCGCCTCGGGAACCGTTTTTTACAAAAATACATCTGACAACGAAAAGGTGCAATACGATAAATATTTTTATGACATAAATGCAGAAAAGGTGGTGCATGATAATAACACTCAGACGGATAGCACAACCATAGAGACACAAATGGGCGGAATGCTTAATGTGGGTATGAATTATTATGATACGAATAAAATAAAATATACTTTTTTTACAACCCAAAAGACAAGTGACACCACCACACTTGCATCAGTCAATTACACAGGGGATACAGAAGACAGAGAAAAGACATATTATGAATATGTGGAAAAAGCATTGAGCTCACACCAGATTACGGGTGAGAACGATTTGAGGTTTTCAGATTCTACCGAGGGATACTTTGATAATCTAAAAATCGACTGGGCCTTTGAGAACGCCCAGGCAACGAGGGATGAACCGGGAACTGTAGAATATAATTATCTGAATCAGACTTCCGGTCTGAACTGGGACAGAAAGAACTGGTATTACTATTTTATCCTGGATGACAAGGTCAATAACTACAGAGCGGATTTCAGCCTGCCGTTTGAGTATAACGATAATGAGAACTATACGAAATTCGGTGTTTTTATGTATGACAAAAGCAGGGATTTTGACAGTAGAAGATTTAAAATGTTAAGCAACAATTTCAGCGATATGAACGAGGATATGGATACTATCTACAGCAAATACGCAAACAGTCTTGATTTTTCCGCATCCTACAGAAATACCGATTCCTATTCGGCTACCCAGGATGTGAGTGCATTTTATATAAAACAGCTGTTCTCCGTAACACATGATTTTGATGTTATTGCTTCACTCAGACAGGAAGATTCCAGCCAACAGCTTGTCGACGCGGCAGCAAGCTATGCACCTTTGGAGACTTCGGATTTGTTTCCGAGTCTGGGTTTGACGTATAGATTTGACAATGATGCGATGCAGGTAAGATTTGCTTATGCGACGACGATAAGCAGACCCGATTTCCGTGAATTCAGCAACAGCAGATATAAAGACCCCGTGACTGAGAACATTGTTTTTGGTAATCCGGATTTAAAGGCAACCTATATAAATCACCTGGATTTAAAATATGAGTGGTACCTCTCATCGGATGAAGTATTCTCTTTTGCCCTGTTTTCCAAAGAGTTTACAAATCCTATAGAAAAAGTTATCAAGCTTGATGATTCACAGGACAATATCTTTCAAGAGACCTATCAAAATGCGGATTCAGCTACGAGTTACGGTATCGAACTTGATTACAGAAAAAGATTCGGTTTTATAGACGAGTCTTTAGACAAGCTTCTTTTTGCGACCAATATCGCATTGATAGAGTCGAATATCAAATTAAATACCGATCCAAACAATGAGTACACAAGCAGACTGACAACAAAAGACAGAGCTATGCAGGGGCAGTCTCCCTATGTTGCGAACTTTACTCTGGGGTATGATGATGCAGATACGGGAAACAGCGCATTATTTTTATTTAATCAGATCGGGGAGCGTATCGTCTCTTTGGGTACGGATAAAAATGAAGATATCTATGAGCAGCCGTTCGCCAAACTTGATTTTGTCACAAAATGGAAAATAAGCGAGAAAGCAAAAGATGATATCTTTGGATACTCCCTTAGATTTAAAGTGGAAAACCTGCTTGATAGTGAGATTAAATATACGCAGGGCTCCAATACTACCAGTCTGAAAAAACCGGGAAGCACATACTCTTTTAAACTGGATATCAAATACTAAACATTTCCACATGCCGAGGTTTGGCATGTGGAAATAGACCCGTATCCCTCAAGTACTTTCTTTCTTTCATCGCATAGCCTCCAAGGTAAAACGATTATTAATATAATATAAACATCATTTTGGATAAAATACAAAAATTTTAAAATGCAAAAATTATCGGAGAACTTTATGGACGCTGCCAAATATATTTGGATGAATGGAGAGTTTAAAGCTTGGAATGATGCTCAGACTCATGTACTTTCACATACACTGCACTATGGAAACGGAGTGATTGAAGGAACAAAAGCTTATAAAACAGAAAAAGGTTATGCTATCTTTCGTCTGAATGACCACACAAAAAGATTGATAGAATCTGCAAAAATGACTCTTATGAAAATACCTTACAGTGTAGAAGAGCTCAATAAGGTTCAAGTGGAACTTTTAAGAAAAAATGAATTCACGGGTGACAATGTATATCTTCGTCCTTTTGCGTTTTTAGGGTATGGCGTAATGGGCATTTATCATAAAAATGCCCCTGTGGAGACCGTAATCGCAGCTTGGGAATGGGGTGCTTACCTTGGTGAAGAGGGGATGCGCAAAGGTATAAAACTTAAGATTGTATCTATGACAAGACCTGCAAACACTTCCAATATGGGTAAAGCCAAGGCCACTGCAAATTATTTGAACTCCCAGATGGCAAAATATGAAGCTATTGACTGCGGATATGATGAAGCACTGCTTTTGGATGATCAGGGCTATGTAGCCGAAGCAAGCGGTGCAAGCTTTTTCATGATAGTCGATGGCGAACTCATTACACCTCCTAGCGATAACGCTTTGGTCTCTATCACCCAAAAAACTGTCATAGAGATGGCGGAAAAAATGGGTATCAAAGTTACCCGCCGCCGCATTACGCGTGAAGAGGTATATATAGCCGATGAAGCATTTTTAACAGGAACTGCCGCTGAGATCACACCGGTTGCGATAGTTGATGCCAGAGAGATAGGCAGCGGTTCCCGCGGTCCGATTACAGAAAAAATTCAAAGTGCATATTTTGATATAGTCTTTGGCCGTAACAAAGAGTATGAGCATTATTTAACATATATCGACTAGTCTGCGAAAAGAACTTGTTTCTCTTTGCTTCATTCAGGTCGTCTAAACGACCTAAACTCGCCGACATACAGGCACAATACTTACAAGGAAAATAGAGATTATGAAGGAAAATATTATTATGGCATCAGATATGAACGATTATTTTAACAAGAAAAAAAGTGAAAACAGCAACTTCGGTAAAAAACCGGGCAGCGGTTCAGGCGGCGGAGGCGGTGGCCCTCAACTACCGAAAATTGATATGAACTTTGGCGGCGGTAAAGCCGGAGTCATTTACTTTCTGATAGCTGTTGTCGTTATGTTGGTCTTGGCAAAGCCTTTTACTATTATCCAGGAGGGTGAAAGAGGTATTTTAAGTACAAACGGTAAATACCAGGATCAGGCACTTCTTCCGGGACTTCACTTTATAATCCCCGTAATTCAAAAAGTGTATATCGTGGATACGAAAGTGCGTATTATCAACTATGCTTCTCGTATAGAAGCTACGGGCGGCACTTCATCGGGAATCAATGTGAAGCCTGCTATTACTGTTCTTGATAAGCGCGGTCTTCCTGTTTCTATAGAGCTTACGGTTCAGTACAGACTTAATTCGCAGTTTGCAGCGCAGACTATTTCAAACTGGGGATTTAGCTGGGAAGATAAGATTATCAATCCTGTTGTTCGTGATGTTGTTCGTAACGTTGTAGGGAAGTATGATGCAGAATCATTGCCGCAGATGAGAAATCAGATAGCGCAGGAAATTGATAAAAGTGTTAGAGAGAGTGTAACAGGTCTTCAAAATGCTCCGGCTGATCTTCAGTCTGTTCAACTTCGTGAGATAGGTTTGCCACAAAAGGTAAAAGAGCAGATTGAGCGTGTTCAAGTAGCAAAACAAGAGGTTCAAAAAGCAGAGCAGGATGTTCAGCGTGCGAAACAAGAGGCTCTTAAACGTGCCGCAGAAGCAGAGGGTGTGGCTCAAAAAGCAAGAATCGAAGCACAGGGTCTAGCAGATGCTGTAACGATTGAAGCGGATGCAAAAGCAAAAGCGAACTACTTGATCTCAAAATCACTGACTCCTCAGCTTTTACAGTTGGAGCAGCTTCAGGTTCAGGGCAAGTTTAATGATGCGCTTCGTGACAACACAGATGCGAAGATTTTCCTAACACCTGGCGGTTCAACTCCAAATATCTGGGTTGACATGAAAGATGCCAAACAAAGAACTACAGCCCAGTAGGGATACATGATTCTTCTCGTCCATACCTGCTTAGGTTGTACGGGATTCAACAGTAAGAGAGAGATATGCAAGAAACAATAAACAAAATAGACTGGCAGAAAATTGATCTTTTGCCGGTCATAGTTCAAGACAGTGCAAGCAATGAGGTCCTTATGATGGCTTATATGGATAAAGAGGCTCTTGAACTCTCCCTGACTACAAAAACAGCACATTACTTTTCCCGCTCAAAACAGCGCATCTGGAAAAAAGGTGAGAGCAGCGGTCATACGCAGGCTATCCATTCTTTTAACATCGATTGCGATAACGATACACTGCTTATAAAAGTCACACAAGAAGGGGTTGCGTGTCATACAGGCCGTCGTTCATGCTTTTTTACGGAGCTTGAGAGCGGTGCGGTTACCTCGGAAGTCGAAGTGAGTTCTGAGGCTTTGTACGGAGTAATAGATACGCTCTACCATACAATCCAGGAGCGTAAGAATGCCGACCCTTCATCCTCGTGGACAGCCAAGCTTTTTTCCAAGGGTGACAATACTATTTTGAAAAAAGTTGTAGAAGAAGCCGGCGAGTTCAGCTTTGCCTACAAAGACAATGATGAGGCTGAGATGGTGTATGAAGCAGCGGATTTGACGTACCATATGCTGGTTGCCCTGGCTGCAAAAAACATCTCTCCAGATAGAATAAAACAAGAGCTTGCTCGTAGATTCAACATGAGCGGAATAGCCGAGAAAAACGCAAGACCAAGCTGATGAAAGAAAAAATCACCGCCTTTATACACAATCTAATCCTCTATGATTATATTCTTTTTGGCAGTGTTTTCGTGCTCTTTATACTTTTTATCGTTTTGAGCATTTTAATGAGAAAGAAACTTTTTTTTTCAATCTTTTTGGTCCTGCTCTCTTTTGCGATTCTAACACTTGGCTCCACAATCGGATACATTGCGATGCATCAGTATCTGTTTAAAAACAGTGTAGCTCTCTCAAGCCAGAAGCAGCTTACATTTACACAGGCTGTCGTAGTAAAAGGCACCCTTTTAAATGAATCAAAATTTGATTTTAAAAGCTGCAATGTACGTGCAAGTGTTTATAAGGTCAGCGGCAATCCCATCAAGGATTATATCTTTACATTTAATCCATTTCAAAAAATGTCGATGTTAGAACATAATATCTCCATTGGAGAAACACGGTACTTTAAGATGATAATCGAGCCTTTTACGTACTCAGGTGATTACAATATCTCATTGGGAGCAAAATGCAGATGATAACTTTATTCAATATATGGCACTACCTTGTTCTTGGAATAGTCCTTGTGATCTTTATAATAGGACTGATATCCGCATTCAAGCAGCCTAAAAAGAAGCTTGTTTTCCCTATGCTTGTCTCCGTATCGCTCATTAGTCTCCTTGCCGCAGTTTTTTCTATTTTGGTCGTGGACAAATATACAAAAAACGTAAAACTTTATAAAATGGAAAACAAGAGACTTCTGAGTATAGAAAAGGTGATATATACGGGAATAGTGAAAAATGAGGGCAAGTATCCTATAGGCGAGGTCACCTTTGAGATAAAACTGGTCAACAAAGGTCACGCTACAGGCAATGTGAAGGCAGGTTCTTTTTTCAGTCCAAGCGGTTTTGCCGATTTTTTCAGCGGAGCAGATGTCTTGTACAAACCGCAGTCTATAACAAAAGAGTTTGTGGTCGCAAAAAATCTAGGTCCGGGTGAGGCCAAATCTTTTAGAGTCTATTTTGACTACCCGCCGTATTTTAGAAGTGTCGCACATTTTGCAACGGTCAAAGGACACTAACTAGTATTTAAGTCCTAAAGGCTTCAGTGCTTTATTTATATTTTTGACCTGTGTGTTTTTGTCTCTACACCATTGCGGAGCCAACAGCGAAGAGTCATTGATTCCCGCCGTAACTCTCTGGACGCTTACGTTCTTGGGTTTCATCTTCAGAGATTCAACCAAGACCTCAAGATAGTCTTCTTCGTTTATAGGGGTAAAAGCACCTTTGTTAAAATCATTTGCGAGAGCCGTTTTTTTAACCACATAAAGAGGATGGTATTTTACAGAATCAATGCCCCAGCTGTAAGCCTGTCTGGAGGTCTCAAGCATCATCTCTTTGCTCTCATCGGGGAGCCCGAATATTAGATGCCCGCAGACATTCAGCCCTTTTTCTTTTGATTTTAAAATCCACTCTTTGACATTGGCGCTGTCATGCCCGCGGTTTATCTTTTCCAGGGTTGTATCGTATACGGACTGTATACCAAACTCAATCCATATCTCTTTGTCCCGGTTGAGCGCTGCAAGATAGTCAAGCGTCTCTTGCGTAATACTGTCAGAGCGCGTGCCTATGCTCAGACCTATTACGTTTTCAAAGGACAAAGCTTTCTCATAGAGAGCTTTTAAAGTCTCAAAGGGAGCATAAGTATTTGTAAAAGATTGAAAATACACTATGAACTTTTTAGCGCCGTATTCCTCTGCCTGTCTTTTGCTGATTGCCTTGAATTGAAATTCAAGCTGTTCGAGCTGTTTTTCAAGGAAGGGATTTTCTGTTGAATTAAGATTAAGATGGAAACCTTTAAGTGCCTGGACTTCACCCGTACTGGCACTAAAAGAGTCGTTTTCACAAAAAGTACAGCCCCCTTTTGCCACTGTTCCGTCTATATTGGGGCAGGTAAAGCCGGAGATATTGATACCTACTTTATAAACTTTACAGCCGTATTTATTTGTAAGATAGTTTCCGTAAGTATAAATCTGTTGCAAAAATATCCCTGATTAAACGATGTATTTGCCGGTAAAACAAGCTGTACAGTAATCATCCGTCGTTGCATTTACGCTTCTTAGAAGTGCATCCGAATCAAGGTAGGCAAGTGAATCCGCTTCAATAAAGTCACAAATCTCATCTGTGCTCATATTTGAAGCTATAAGTTTCTCTTTGTCGGGTGTATCCACACCGTAAAAACAAGGGTCTGTGGTCGGGGGAGAAGAGATGCGCATATGCACCTCACTCGCACCCGCCTCTTTTAACATTTTGACGATACGTCTTGAAGTGGTTCCGCGCACTATCGAATCATCTATTACGATAACTCTTTTACCCTTGATGATATCAGTCATAGGGGAGAGCTTCATCTTAACTTTTAAGTCACGCATCTCTTGGGTCGGCTCGATAAATGTTCTGCCGATATAGTGATTTCTCATGATACCCATCTCGTAAGGTATACCGCTTGCCTGCGAATAGCCGATAGCAGAAGGAACGCCGCCGTCTGGAACAGGGATAACCATATCCGCTTCCACGGGTCTTATCTTTGAGAGTTCTGCTCCCATGTTTTTACGCATTTGATAGACGCTCTGACCGAATACTTTTGAGTCTGGTCTGGCAAAATAAACATATTCAAAAATACATTTTTTAGGAGTCGGCTCAAAGACCTTTACGGAAATAGGTGCTTTATCCTGCTCAAATATCAAAAGTTCACCCGGCTCAACATCACGGATAAACTCCGCTCCTATAAGGTCAAAAGCACAGGTCTCACTTGCAACGACATAACCGCCGTTTGCAATTCTTCCAAGGCTCAGAGGACGAAAGCCGTGACGGTCTCTCATCGCAAACATCTTTGTTCTGCTTAAAAAAACTAATGAAAAAGCACCTTCGATTCTTTTTACTGCATCGATGATTCTGTCTAAGAGTTTCTCTTTTTCACTTTTTGCAATAAGGTGGATAAGATTTTCGGTATCCATAAAAGTTTGAAAAATTGCACCTTTTTTGATAAGTGCATTGCGAACTTCGTCGGCATTGGTAAGATTGCCATTATGAACAATCGCCATCTCACCCAAATCATAGCGGGCAAATACAGGCTGGGCATCAAGAATCGAATCATCACCTGCAGTTGAATAGCGTGTGTGACCTATTGCGTTCGTTCCGCTGAGCGTAGCGAGCTTTTGCTCATTAAAAACTTTCATAACAAGACCACGATCTTTAATAGTGTGTAGTTTTTCCCCATCTGAAGAGCTTATTCCGGCTGCTTCTTGTCCTCTGTGTTGAAGTGCGTGAAGAGAAAAGTAAGCAAGTTTTGAAGCCTCTTTATGACCATATATACCTACTACAGCACACTTTTCATTCATATTTTCAAGCAAATTAGTATCCTTGTTAATGTTCTTAGAAATTTATATCGCAATTATATCAAAATATATATAAACTCAAATTTTAAATTTATTATTCAAAGATAAATTAATATAGCTCTTCTAAAATATTTATGATACAATCCCTGAATGATAAATGGTAAACAATGCTAATAGATCAATTCCGTTCATTTTATTTTAGAAACTTTCCTGATGATATGGAAACTCAGATAGAATACTTCTCCGTATTTGGCGGACTCGGATGGGATGTAGACACAAGCAAGCCTATCCTCTCTCTCATAGAAGAACTTATCCTGCAAAATTTTGATCTAATCAATGAAAAAATAGAGAATCTGATACTTTTTGAAGCAAACAATAAAAGACTTTTAAGTGCGCTGGCTACAGGTGACAGACGGATGTTCTCGGCATTTAACAGAGCCGGACTCAACAATGGAAACGGCGGAGCAGCTGTTAACTTTCTCCAGGAAAAGGGTTTGATTCAAATCGAATATTCCAGAGAGGAAGTCCCAACAAGAAAGAATCCACATGCCAGACTGAAAAAAGAAGAGGCAAAAAGAAGAATTTCACATAAGGTGTTATTTACGAAACCTTTTTTAAGGTTCTGGTTTTATTTTATCTATCCACATGCCAAAGAGATACAAGAACATAATTTTGTAAACGTGCTTAAAAGATTTGAAGAAAGGCAGAACAGTTATACCAGTCTTGTTTTTGAGGAGCTCTCAGAGATATTGCTCAATTACCATCTCAGAAATTCACAGATACTGAGCACGGGAAGTTACTGGGATGCAAAGGTTGAGATAGACATACTGACTGTTACAAGCAATAACGAGGTGTATGTGGGAGAGTGTAAGTGGACCAATCACAAGGTAAACAAAAAAGAGCTGCACAAGACACTTGAAAAATGTGAGAAGCTCGGTGTTACTCCGACACAGATAGTCTTATTCTCCAAAAGAGGTTTTTCAAATGAACTTATGCAGGGTCAGGGAAAAGATCTGGCTCTTTATTCCTCCGAAGATTTTGCGGCTCTTGTAAAAAGCAGTTCCAAAAACGAACTTATAGATGATTTTCTCATTGATTAAGAGACGATTCTAAGGGCTGTATACGCTTCTTGGAGAAGTTGAAATTTCTGCGTGTAGTGTTCAAGCATATGTGGCTGTTCATGAAACACCTTATCCGGATGATATACCTTTGTCAGTTTCTTGTAGCTTTTTTTAAGTGCATCCTGAGAAGCGCCTATAGGGCATTCAAGTACGGTATAAAAGTGGACTTTTTCATTTTCCTGCTCATTTTTGCACAGATCCCCGAAACTAAAACCTGCAAAGTCTGAATAGAGTTTGCTTATAAAGCGGTTGTCATAGGTATATTGCACTTCATAATGAAGGATATGGCGCTTATTTAAAGCCCTCTCAAGCCTTGCTTTGGCCTTGTAGTCACTGACGTCTACGACCAAAGAGACGTCGGTTCCTCTTTCAACATAGACCTCGAGTTGAGAGCGCATGTAGTTTAAAACCCATGAATTCGGCTTTTTGAGTGAAATAAGTACGGTGTTCTTGTTATAGGCATAGAGGTGCACTTCTACGGCTTCAGGGTCTTCTAGTTTGTCCAGTTCTATTTTGATAGGCTGCATCGCATATTTTAACATCGAACGCAAAAAGAACTCATGGGAAAAATCGTGTTGTGTGGCATGGTGCCTGCTCAGCTGCTTTAGAAACTCTTTTCTTACTTCGGTCAAAGTCTCATTTCGAAATACCAGTACAGCCTTTGGCAAAAAGAGCATGCCGCGTGAATGATGATTGAGAAAATCCTTCATCCACGGAGCATTGAGAGTCTCAAATCCTGTAGTGATAAGAATGAGATTATTGCGCAAAACTATGTGCATAGTTCTTACCTTTCATTGGGATATTTAAATTATCCAAGCAAATTAAGTTCCAAAGATACAAATTATTTGCAGACGGCTCCATAAGCTTTAGGCTGTCTGTCTCTTATGAGCCCCCAGTATTCTCTTTGTTTGGCCTGCTCCTGCAAATCAAAATCAGCATAGAGTATCTCTTCTTCATCGCGAGAGGCTTCTGCTATTTTGGCTCCCGTATAATCGGTTATAAAAGAGGAGCCGTAAAAATTCAGACTGCAACTCTCACCCCTCTCCTGTCCGTATCTGTTGGCCACGACGACGGGTACGGTATTTGTAGCGGCATGTCCCATCTGCACACGCTGCCAGTGCTCTTTTGAATCGAGATGGATTTCGGGTTCACTTCCGATGGCAGTCGGATAAAAGATAATCTCCGCGCCCATAAGCGTTAAAGCTCTTGCGGTCTCACAAAACCATTGGTCCCAGCAGATACCCACGCCTATTGTCCCATAAGCGGTTTTATACACCTTAAAGCCGGTGTCCCCGGGTTTGAAATAAAATTTTTCTTCGTATCCTGGACCGTCGGGGATATGGGTCTTTCTGTAATTATCCATAATGCCGCCCTCAGTGTCTATAACTACGAGTGAGTTGAAATATTCATCTTCGCTTTTTTCAAAATAACTAACTAATACAACGACTTTTAACTCTTTTGCCAGCAGGGAAAAACGTTTTATTAGTTCGTTGTTTTTTAGCGGTGCAGCCCATGAAAAATATTTTTCGTCCATATCTTTACAAAAATACAAACCCTCAAAAAGCTCGGGTAAAAGGATTATCTGCGCACCGTTTTTTGCAGCTTCTCTGACCAGCCTCTCAGCCTTGGAGACATTCTCATTTTTATCTTCACTCATGCTCATCTGAATCGCACTGACTTTAACCATTATAATCTCCTAAGTCGGCAGGCAGAGAATTTCCACATGCCGGATAAAATTAACCTCTGCTTGTTACTTCTAAAAGGTGGTAACCAAACTGAGTCTTGATAGGGCCGTACAGCACGCCGACATCACCGCTAAATACAGCTTTGTCAAATTCAGGAACCATTTGACCCGGACCGAATTTGCCTAAATCTCCGCCGTTTCTGCTTGAAGGACACTGAGAATAGCTCTTTGCAACGCTCTCAAAAGTTGCTCCGTTTTCTATCTCCGCTTTTAGAGTGTTACACTCATCCTCACTGCTTACCAATATATGTCTTGCTGTTGCATACGCCATAAAAAAACCTTTGTTAAAATTTTGTTATGGAATTTTACTGTAATTTTAGTTGCTTTGAAAATTATTAACCGATATAACTAAATTTTATTTAGATTATAAATAAATTCCTGTTTTTGTATTATTAGCCAAATTTAACTCTATGGAGAGAATATGAAAAAGATACTATTGGGATTGCTAAGTGTTTTAATGTTGGTCGGCTGTAGTTCAAAAGCCACTTCAGAGCAGGCTGTTGAGCCAAAACTGGTTCTTGGGATGAGCTTGGAGGATATGAAACTAAAAGATCAGTTTGAAGTTCCACATGCCATAACGCAAGAGACGAAAAAGATTGTCTTTGCTTTTTCAAAGGATGTAGGACATACATGTAACGATTTTTTTGCTACGAAAAAAGATTCCTACCTTCAAGATAACAAGAGTATCTTTGTAGCGGATGTAAGCGGCGCTCCCTCTTTGATAAGAAGTATGTTCATAATGCCCGGACTAAAAGAGTTCAAACATACGATCCTGGTGATTGACGATAAGGATATCTCTGCTGCGTATAAACCTGCCCAGAACCAGGAAAAGATTACCGTGGTTTATGTAGATGCAATGATAATCAAGGATATAAAATATCTGAATTCTACACTAGAGTTGGAAAAAGAGCTGCAGAAGTAAGATTATTTGTATAGTGAAAGTACCGCTCCTATAGCCATTCCGGCTTGGGGTAGCAGTGCTATTGCAAGAGAATTCCCAAATTGAAAAGAGTATCCATATCTGTTTAAAGCTCCAATAAGACTGTATCGCGTCTGGTGATTTCAAACTTTTTGCAGGCACTCTCAAAAGCACCGCTCTCGCCTATCAAAATACATTTGTGCTTTGCTCGCGTAATCGCGGTATAAATCAGTTTTGTGTTGTGCATAATGAAATGGGTAAAACTCATTGGAATAACCACTATGTCATACTCCATCCCCTGCACTTTATGTATAGTCAGAGCATAAGAAAGCATAAGGTGGGATTTTAGCTCCTCATACTCATACACTACGACAATATCCTCATTCGGATAGAATACGAACACCTGTTCATCATCCTCTTCTATCTTGAACAGAAGTCCGCTCATACCGTTAAATATACGTCTTTGTGAGGATTCTTCTCCCATTTTGAAGCCATCGCCGCTCCATGAGGTCATGTTCTCGTTTTTAGTGTGAACCACTTTATCCATGAGCCTAAACTCAGCTCCCCCTTTTTTTACACATTTTTTCGGGTTTGGATTAAAGTATTCCTGCAGGACGGTATTGAGATTGTTTGAGCCCAGGATACCGCCTTTCATTGGTGTGATGACCTGAAAATAGTTGAGGTATTCTTTTATCTCTTTATTTTTGAGGCGGTATCTTGCTTTTTCTATACTCTCAAGCACTTTATGGACTATTTCCGTGACTATGGCCTTTGAGTTGTCTTCTCTTAGATCTTTAAGCTCGTCGGGGGAGAGTTGATTTTTAAGGGCATAATAGTTTTGAATAGTGATGTCTATAAACTCAAAATCCTCATAGGTTTTTTTGTACTGCGGCACCTCACCCTTTCTTATCTCATTCGCTATAAGGGTGATTGCCTGCTCTTCATTTTGGCGGTAGATTTTTGTAAGTTTTACAATCGGAGCGATATTGAGAGTAAGCGCGTCACTCAGTACATTTCCTGCTCCTATAGGCGGAAGCTGGGCATCATCTCCTACGATAATCACTATCGCCTTTTTATCTATTTTTGACATAAGCCTTGCAAAGAGTGATGAGTTTATCATGGAAGCTTCATCTATGAGCATAACCGAAAACGGAAAAAGATCTCTATCCTCATATTTGACCAAAAGCGATTGTATCGTAGCGCTCTCATATCCCGTAGTGTCGGAGATACGCTGAGACGCTATTCCGCTCAGAGCGCATGTCATAATCTCTTTTTCCTCATATTTAGTGTTGAGCAGGTTAAGTATAGTCTTTGAAGTGGTGCTTTTCCCGGTTCCGGCATAGCCCACCAAAAAGAGCAGGGATGCTCCGTTGTTAATGGCTGCGACCGCTTCTTTTTGCTGCTCTCCCAACAAAAGATCGCTTGAGGCCAAAAATTCATCTATGTTCGCTACAAATCCTCCGCTGTCGCGTTTGGCTTTTTCTTTGAAGCTGTCATATAAAAATTTTTCTGCATCATAGAGCCGGGCAGGGGAAACTCTGTCGTTTTTCATGATAACTATGCTTTGCTCTGCCACTCTCTCAATCAGTGCGGCTTCGTAGAGATGATTTTTTTCATGAAAGGAAAGAAGCTCATTCAGTCCTGAGAAAAGGATATCTTTTGAGACACAGCTGTTTCCCTGCTGTTCACAGTAGTTTAACAGCACATAGTCCATGGCAGAACTGATACGCCCTTCATTCTCTTTGCCGACTCCCATTTTCAGGGCCAGTTCATCTGCCCGTTTGAAACCTATGGAGTTTATGGATGTCAGGATATAGGGATTGTTTTTGATTTTTGTGCAGGGTTCGTCCACATCCTTCATTGCGGTTGCAATAGTGGTAAGAAGTGCCGCGGAGACGTCATAGGGGCTCAAAAATTCACCCAGTTCGCGCATGGAGCGGAACTTTTTCCAGGAGTTCTGAATCTTTTTAAGGCGCTTTTCTTTTATGCCGTTAAATTCGAGAAGTTTTTCTATGTCATTATCTAAAATCTTTACAAGCGCATCCGCTCCAAAATGTTCAATAAGTTCAGCGGTAATTTTTTTGGTAAACCCTTTGACGATTTTGTTCAAAAAGAAAAACAGTTGGTTCTGATTGACTTTCAAAAACTCAAACTTGAAGCTCTTGCCGTATTTTTTGTGCTCTTCCCAAACACCTTTGAGTGTTATTGCCGAGCCTTTGAGATGTGATACCTCACTCTCAAAATAGGTACCGCTTATTTTTTCACCGCTTTTTAAAACCGCTATAAAAAATCCCTCATCCTCAAAGAGTATCTTGTCAATCTGCCCTATGAGAGTTTCAGTCATGCAGTATTGCCTTGGAGAGTTTGAGAGCCTTTTGTGTCATGGAAGAGATTGGAGCGTTGGGGAGCATCTCAAGAGGCAGCCAGAGAACATCCTCCTCTACGGAATCTGCGGTATACACATGCACCTCAAGACGATATCTGGTCACAGAGTGTTTAAAGGAGCCAATCAAGTTTGTCTCATGGTGATATTTTTCGATATCGGGAAGTTTCAGCATATCTTTATACATCCCCTCTGTTGAAGTCTTCATAGCAATTTTACCGTCTTGGATACATATTCCAAAATGAAGTGTTTTATTTTCATAAACCTTGCTTTTTGTTTTGTAGTATTTTAGAGGATTGTTTGCACCCTTGCAGGATTCTATAAAAGGACACTGGCACCCTAGGGGCATCTCTTGGCTATCGTTTAGCGTGCATGAAGGGTTTTTCGGCAGACACACCATCGCACCCAGATCCATAAGGGCGAGATTGTGGGCTTTTGGCGCTGAAGAGTTTAAAAAGAGTTCCGCCAATTCCCACAAATGTGTTTCTTTCACATTTTCCACCCCAAAATAGCGTGCTAAAACCCGGGCGATATTGGTATCGACAACAGAAACTTTTTGATTGTAAGCGAAACTGCATAGGGCACTTGCCGTGTATTTTCCTATACCGGGAAGTTTTTGCAAAGATTCTAAATCTTTTGGCAGGCCATCACGGGAGAGTATCGCACTCTGATGCAGATTTTTTGCCCGTCTGTAATATCCAAGCCCGCTCCACATGCCAAAGACCTCTTCCAAAGAAGCTTGAGAAAGAGCCAAGAGGGAAGGAAACTTCAGTAAAAACTGTGGGTAATATTCCTCCATCACCCGCTTCACCTGCGTTTGCTGAAGCATGATCTCACTTACATAGATGGAATAAACATCCTCTGTATTTCTCCACGGAAGCTCTTTGCGTCCATGAACCTCATACCAGTCCAGAAGTTTTTTCTGTGCATCAAGAAGTTTTGATTTTGACAAAAGGTCTACGCTTTTACTCTCTCAAGTCTCTGCACTTCTTGTGCTTTATAAAGCTCTGCACACCCTTTTGAGAGTTCGCGTATCTTGAGTATGTAGTTTTGTCTTTCAGTCTGGCTTATTGCCTTTCGGGCGTCAAGCACATTAAAGGTGTTGGCCGCCATCATACATAAGTCGTAAGCCGGAAGAGGGAGCCCCGCATCGAGTGCACGTAAACATTCCGCGCTCTTTGCATTAAACTCGGCAAAGAGCATCTCTACGTCGGCAACCTCAAAATTGTATTTTGAAAACTCTATCTCGCTTTCTTTGTGAACATCTTTGTATAGTGTCTTTCCGTGCTCGTTTTCATTCCATACGATGTCAAAAACATTGTCTACACCTTGGAGATACATGGCAAGTCTTTCTGTTCCGTATGTGATCTCAACTGCTACCGGACTGCATTCAATCCCGCCAACCTGCTGAAAATAGGTAAACTGTGTGACCTCCATACCGTTGAGCCAAACTTCCCAGCCAAGACCCCAGGCGCCGAGTGTCGGAGATTCCCAGTTGTCTTCTACGAAACGGATATCATGTTGCGAAACATCAAGACCAAGATATTCCAGTGATTTTAGATAGAGTTCCTGAATATTGTCAGGGGATGGTTTGATAAGAGCCTGAAACTGGTAGTAAGAACCAAGTCTGTTTGGGTTTTCCCCGTATCTTCCATCCGTAGGACGGCGGCTTGGTGCCACATAGGCAACCGACCAAGGTTGAGAGTCCAGTGAACGAAGAAATGTAGCAGGGTGAAATGTCCCTGCACCGGCAGGAATATCGTAGGGCTGAACAATATTACACCCCTGTTTCATCCAAAAATCTTGTAGTTTTAGTAACATCTCGCTAAAAGTTATCATACAAAGCCTCTTTTAAAAATTTCGTAATTATAGCAACGGCGGGCTTGTTTATTAATAAATGAGATGTATAATAGTATATATAACGGTAGGAGTTTATATGATAAAGTTTGTGTTATTATTTTTAACTTTTATAATGTTGGTCGGATGTGGTTCCAGCAGTTCGGGTGAAGTAGTGGAGGAAGAGGCTTTGCCGGAACCTCATGGAAAGTCTTCGATACCGATGTTGGTGCTTCTGGTGAGTTACAATGATATAAAGGTGAGTTCGTCTGAGAGTGTGTGGGGTGCAAAGCTTTTTGGCAAGAACCAGCATGAATTAAATCACTATTACATCGAGGTGAGTAATTCAAATTTTGAATTCTCCAGAGCAGCGGAAAATGACGGGGTGGCGGATGATGGCATTGTTTCCGTGGAACTGGACAAAAATCATCCCGATACCGATATCAACAGTGTGGACTTTGCCGCCAATGTCTATCCGGATTTAAAGGCGGCACTTGTGGCAGTGGATGCAGAGGTCGATTTTTCAAACTATGACGGGGATGCAAACGGGTATATAAGTCCTGATGAGCTTTTACTTACATTTATTATTGCCGGATATGAGGATGCCTATGCCGGTTATCATGTCTCAAAAGGGATATGGGCGCATCAGTACTGCATGACCTCGGCTGCCAATGTCCCTGTCCTGGATGGGGTGGGTCTTATGGACTGTTATAACGAAGGCAACTTTGCTCTTTTTGGAGAAAGGCATGACAACACACCGTCAAGGACGCATGATGCAACCATAGGGATTATCGCACATGAGCTTGGACACTCAGCCTTCTCTCTTCCTGATCTTTATAATACAAGTGCAAGTACCGGAGGGATAGGTTATTTTGGTTTGATGGGTGCGGGAACCTGGTCTATTCAAAACTCAAGTGAGTACTACGGGAACACTCCTACGCATTTTAGTGCATGGAGCAAGCTTTACAACGGATGGATCACCCCTGTTGAAGGACAGGGTTATCTCTCTTTGTTTGAAACATCTTCAGCTGATTATAACGTGCTGAAAATTCCTATTGACTCAAGCAGTTATTATCTTTTGGAAAACAGGAACAACAGCGGATATGACAAAGGTTTATACTCTTTGACAGGAGATTTTAACGGCGGAATGGCACTGTGGCATATCAATGAATCAAAACTTACAAATTATTATATTGCAAGTAACACAGTGAATGCAGATACAAACAACAAGGGTGTGGATTTGGTCGAAGCCGTATACGGGACAATAGACTCAGACGGAAGTGGAGGGGATGAAAGTGCTCTTTTTTACTATGGGAACGTTGACTCCTTTGAAACACTTGTCTCAGATGTATCTGCCAGAGGTTCGCAGATGACTCTAAATATAAACTAAGGGGTTATTATGAGATTTATAGTATTGCTTATATGTGCTGCGAATATTGTGTTTTCGGCACCGGCTTTAAATGTAGTAAGAGAATTCAAACAGTCAGATAACACGAGGTTTATGGCAAAGGCGGAGGGTAATCAGCATTTAAACTGGATACGAACGCAAGAGGGAGAGATTTTAAAATACAGTGAAAAAAGTAAAAATTTCGAGTATGCATCTATTAAGCAAAACAATCTAAAAGCTTCGGGAACAAGATATGAAAAAAACAATTCCATAAGAGCAAGATCCATCGCAAGAATCAATAAAATAGACAAAAAAGAGCTACATACCCTTTGGCTTAAAAAACAAAAAGAAGCTGAAGAAAATAAACATTAATCTAAAAGTCGCTATTATATACTAAAATTTTTTATAATAAGTTGGACTGCATGAAGATTGATGAAATTGTACTTTTAAATAAGATTATTGATATTCAGTCCTGTATCATTGCCGGGCATAGTTTCAAAGCTATTTTACGTAAAGAGACTGCATTTTTTAAAAAAGAAAGCGGAGCTGATATTATTGCGGTGTGTATAGCAAATGAAAATCAGATGGGTGTGGAGTTTATATTGGAAGAGAGAAGAGAGTTTATCTCTTTGCTGCGAAAACATAATCTTTTGCTCAAGCATATCGATCTTAATAAATTTATGGAACAGTGTAACAAACACTATCTAAAACACAGGGAAAGTGTTCAGATAAAGAGTTTATATGAAATTTTCGAAGGAACTGCTTCCAAGAAAAAAACAATTCTTTTTGAAAAAGAGATGAGTTTTAATCTTGCCCAGATATTTCCTATTCATAACAAAGAGAGAAAAAAAATAGGATTTGTGGTCTATTTTTCAACAAAAGAGACTCAGTTGCTGGAAAAAAAATTACCGCAGATCACTCAAGTTTTTGAAACTTTAATCAGCCCTTTTTATGATGAAAGATTACACCTTTTGCATGCAAAATGTATACAGGTGGACAGCAAGATGAGTCACCTGACGGAGAAAGAAAAAGAGATAGCAAGAAGTGTACTGCAAGGCAAAGCATACAAGCTTATCGCATATGAGATGGATATAACGATCAATACCCTTAAAACGCATATGAAGAATATCTTTTCCAAATATGGTGTCAGTTCCAAAGCAGAGCTCTTTAATAAGCTCATCGGAAATATTTAAGCGCTGTATGTATTACGCATCTCTGCCCCTAAAAGGCGAGAGTGGCAGAGAGGTAGAGGTCGTAATATGTTTTGATTGTGTCGAGCTTGGGCAGAGTATGGGAATACTCTAAATCTATAAGTATATTCTGGCGAAGAAGATAGTTAAAGCCAAGCGAATAAGAACTGAAGTCATAAGTTTTTATAAACTCTTTATTGGCAGCTGTTTCATAATTATTATCATAGAACAAATATGCAAGCTTTATCCCAAGAGGTGTTACAGGGTTTACCTGAAACTCAAGCGATGCCGCATTATTGTCTGTTGTCTGCAGATTGGTGCTTAGAAGCAGATTTGAAGGCTCTACGTCTACTATGTTCTTCATCACTATATTTAGGGTCGTCATACTCGGCATGCCGGCTATATCCCCCGTGGCTTCGAGATCAAAACCGTAAGCTTCTTTGTGGATATTAATAAGGTTTGCCCCGCTGGTAATGAGTCCTCCATCAAGGCTTTGATCGCTTGCTTTTACATCTCCGTTGATCCCATAGGCTCCGAGCATAAAGTTCCATTGTCCGATTGTCTGATTATAGGCAATTCTGCCAAAGGGAATCATACTTCTTCCTGCATCAATACCCTCATTATTTTGAGAAGGGACAGTGATACCCACGGTTGCAAAGAGTGTATCATCCCCGTAGTATATCTGCAGACCTGTTGCCGGGCCACGTGCTATGCCTGTAGCCTGAGCCGCATTTGTCATATTTGCATTTTCAAATTGTCTAAGAGGCGCATTCAAACCCGTATTGTAATTTTCCATCCCGGCAAATGTACCGTTGATCTGAGTGGAAGATAGGGAGATACCCGTAAATCCGTTGAATGCAGGATAAGCGACTACCGCTTTTCCTCCAAAAACCACATCGTTTTCTTTTGAAGGATCGCCATTTAAAGATATGATACCGCCGACATTATCAGCAAAACGTCCTCCAAAATAGATGCCGGAGCCCTCTAAAACACGAAGCTCACCACGTTGAGCTCCTACGATATCCGTACTATTGACATCCTGAGGCTGAGAAGTTTTATTGTAGTTTGCTTTTAAAACAGCGGATACATTGAGAACGGGCGGCAGGCCAAGAGCGATTTCGCTTCCCTCGATTAACGGTTTTGTCTCAGTCGGATCTGCATAAAGGGTGTAGCCCGATAGAGCAAAGTGTCGCCCTTCACTATTGAGTTTAGGCATATTCTGTGTGTGACAAGAGATACAGGTCTTTCCGGTCTGGCGCGCAAATCCAGGTAAAGCACTCGCAGATTCCGGAATCATAAAAAGTAGGGCACTTGAAAGTAAAAGTAAGTTTTTATTTAATTTTTTCATTGGATACTCCTTTTAAAATGAGATTGTTAAAACTGACAAAATATCACCGTAATCAGCTATATTTTCTTTGGTGGGTCTAACCATGGAATACTCCATAGTAAACTTTACATTTTGACGGAAAGAATAGTCAAATCCCAAGGTGAAAGCCCTTTTGTCCTTGACATCAATCTTGTCAGGTTCAAAAATATGCAAGCCCTTATCATCCAGCTCTAAATAAGAGAACTTAAGACCCAGCGAAGAGACAGGATAGAGCTCAAAAGAAATGGAATATGCTTTTGTGTGGGCATCCTCAGGTTCACCTAAAACGTCAATTATAGGATCTCCCATTAAATAAGGATTGTCCAGGCTGGTTTTATTCTTAAGCACGGCATTCATGGTAAGCTGTGTATACATGTCAAGCATTGTGCCTTCGAGTTGGAGGTCCAGACCGTAGGCTTCCTTTTTGATTTCAACAAGTGCTCTTGGAATATAACCCGATATGGAAGGGTCAAAGCTTGTATTGCTGGCTTTTGTCTTTCCGCTTATACCGTAGGCACCAAGGATAAGCGTCAGATCGCCAAGAGGCTGTTCGTATGCAAGACGGGAAAACATAATCATAGAGGCTCTGATATCTATGCCGTCAGGATTGTGTACGGGTACGTAGGCTCCAAAGGTAGCGAAAATATTTTGCCCTGCGTAAAAGAGTTGCAGTCCGGTTGCTGCTCCGGTTCCAAGATCCGCAGCTTGGGCGGCATTTGTAAGCTTATGGTTTTCAAACTGACGAAGCGGTTTGTAAAGACCTGTATTGTAGGTTTCCATACCGGTAAAAGGTCCATACGTATCCGTGGAAAAAATACTAAGACCGGAATATCCTTCTCCTGTTTCAAAAGAGGCAATCGCTTTGGCTCCGATTATAGCTTTGCCCTGTTTCTCGCGAACCTCGATAAGCGTTCCTACATTGTCTGCGACTTTACCCGCTAGATTGATTGTGGAAGTTTTAAATATTTCATAAATCCCCCTGTTGCTCTCAACCAGATCCCCGTCTGCCGTATAAACTATTTTTCCCTTGCCGTTGACTTCATTATATGATTTATCATACCTTGCTTTAAGCATTAAGGACATGTTTAAAGTCATAGGCATGCCAAGCTTGAGTTCCTCGCCGACAATTAGGGACTGAGAACCATCCTCCGTGCTCATGGAATAAGCAGTACGGGCAAAATTCCGCCCGAAGCCATTGAGCTGTGTCTGACTTTGTGCATGGCACATCATACAATCAAGCCCGGTTTGTCTTGAAAAACCGGGTACAGCACGAGCATTTTCTAAAAAACCAAATAAGATTAGAAAACAAGAAAACAAAAAAATATGATTTGCATGTTTCATAATGACCCCTTTCACCATCTTCTATAAGGCTTTATTATACACTATAAAATATAAAAATGAATCACACAAAGGGGTTAATATATAATTAACCTTAATAAATTATTTTTAATTATAATTTAAGTGAAGCTATTCTAAACTTTTTTAAAGTACAAAGGTTGACAAGATGAAAAGATTTATCGCATTATTATTTTTAAGCAGTTTGGCTTTGATGGCCTTTGATGGCGACAAGGCATATAAAAATTGTATCATGTGTCATGGTAAAACAGGTGAAAAGGTGGCGCTGAGCTCTTCTCCGAAACTTAACACCTTAGCTGAGCAGGATCTGCAAAACAAGATACAGGCTATCTTGAACGGCTCAAGCGGGATGTCAAAAAAATACCTTAGCATGCACAAGGCAAAACTCAAAGGTGTTGAAGAGGCTGATGCAGCAGCTTTTGCGGCGTATATTTTGAACCTAAAATAGTTGGGGGGGCGGTATTTTCTGCTAACACTTCGCTAATACTTCTTGCATATAATTTTCTATCTTAAAAACAGAGGTTATATGATGAGATCAGAGACTACACAGAATAAGCGTAGAAACTTTATTAAAATAATTGGGGCAGGTGCCATCATTACTGCCACGTCTGCATTCGCGGCTCGCGGCGGAAAAACCAAAACCACTACGACGGCAGAGTTGAGCGAAGAGCAAAAAGATACGCTTTTTTTCATATTTCAGGAAGAAAAAGTGGCGAGGGATGTCTACATCACACTCGGCAAGCTCTATCCCGATGAGTCTACATTTGCAAATATCCAGCTTTCAGAACAAGAACACATACTCTCAGCCCAGGTGCTTTGTGAGCGTTACGGAATTGACACTTCGAGTGTAAATCTGTCACAGGATGATGACTACGTTGGACAGTTTGAGTTGTTGAGTATGCAGGAATTATACAATCAATGTATCGAACTAGGGCAGGTTTCTTTGCTTGATGGGCTGAAAGTGGGGCGTCTTATCGAAGTTACGGATATAGATGATCTTGAAAAAGCTGCAGAGGGGATGCCGTCTGATGTTGTAAATACCTACGAGAACTTAAAAGAGGGAAGTCTAAACCACTTGGACGCTTTTGAAAAAGCGATAGCAAGAGAAGAATAATATTTTGCCAATACGGAGATTGTATGCTAAAAATTGATGAGAAGACGCAAGAGAGTCTTACAGGGGCTCTCTTCTCCTATTATGAGAATATAAGACGCGGCAATCTTCAGGTACTTTCTGCTCTTATGAGCGAAGAGTCTTATTTTATTACGCTTGAGTCCTTTGGATTCAGGCATGTGTTTAAGGAGAGTGCTTTTAAAGAACTCCTCAATAATATCGGGAATGACGAAGCGTCTTTGAAAAAAGTTGAGACTGTTATTTCGGATGATTTGAAAAAAGAATCAAGAGAACATACGATAGAAGTTGTCTCATTTGAGCCAAAAGCCCCCGAACGGATTACTCTGCACTACAAAGAGGACGGACATCCCAAAAAACTTTATTTTTCATTTTCGGATGGCATGTGGAAGATAGATTATAAGGCCGGAAGAGAAAAACTCTAGAAGAAACATTCATTATTATAATGAATGTTTCCTGCCTATATGTTACCAGCGAGAGATAAGTGCCAGATTGACTTTTGTATATTGAGGGAAGGTCGTATCGCCTACCGTTTCAGATTTACTTGACATCTGAGCAGATAAATCCACCTGCAGCCATTTAAGTCCAAACCCTATACCGGCTGTGTATATCATCCCTGCCTGATCGTTTGTATCAAGATTTTGCATGAGACCGCCGCGAATTGCGAACCATGATGCAGGATGAAAGTTTAATCCTCCCCCTACCATTTGATTTTCGGCGCCTGAGACGAATGTTTTATTTTTTGTAAGATCCATGTCCGCTGCAATCTCCAAAGACTCGAAAATATCGTATGCGATACCTGCTCTGATCATTGGATCAATCTTGACTACACTGCCATCAACAAAGCTAAATTCAGGAGAGTTAAGGTTTTTTGCTACAACAGCAAGTGTGAGATCGTTGGATATTGAAGGCTCATAAGCCAAACCTAAATCCACACCGAAGCTTGAGCTTGTTTTGTCAAGTTGTTCTTCTGTAGAATCATTTGAATTGTCTATTCTGAGGTTTTCCTGATAGGTTACCGCCTGCATATACTTGAGAGAACCTCCAATCATTACATTCCCGCCGCTTAGTTCAAACTTATGTCCGTATGCCACAGGCACTTCGGCAAGAGCTATCGCTTCTGCTTTTATGTAGGTTAAACCGTTGTTTACAGCGTACTCTACAGATTCATTCACGTATTCTGCAGCGGTGGGAGTAAATGATATTGTGTTGGCATCTACTACTTCATAGTACGTTCCGGGCGTAGAGGAATCTTCAAATATCAGTCTGTCATGCGCCTGGTCGACCATAGCAGTGGCCACAACGTCCGAAGAGCCGAAAATACCTATACCAAAACCGGATATCTGTGCTGAAAAATACGCATGGGGTGCAATCTCCAGAGCATTTCCATCCATGGCGATAATAATATTCGCACCCGATACCAGGGTTTCGCGGACTGACTGGTTTGTCAACAGAGTCGTATCATTATTTACGGCATCCACAGTATCTATGAACTTGATATCATCCAGCTCTTGTAAAGAGGCACCTGCACCGTGGTCTTGAATAGACAAACCGCCGCCAAGAGAGATCTCAACATCATATTCGGCTTTTGCCAAAAGAGCCGGATTGTTATAGGTTGCCACCGAACCGGATGAGCTGGCTACACCGGCTCCACCCATAGCGATGGATTTGTAACCCAAGGTCTGAAACTGCATCGCACTGGCTGAAGTAATACAAAGAGCTGCGATAACGGCTAAGGATAATTTATTTTTCATTTTTTCCCCTTTTTAGTAATAATGTACTCAATCATAGCATGATATATGAAAAAATAAAATAAAATTATTTTTCATTCTTTGATTTGAATCTGCTGTACCTATATGAAACTCATAGAATTTTACAGATTATATCTCCTATATTTTTACCCAGGGATTTTGCGACAACGGCACATTTTACTTTGAGCAAAAAGCAGATATTTTCTTTATGGGAGTCGTTTAGACATTCATAATTGCCCATCCCTTTTGATATTACAAGGTCTGCACCGTCAAAAAGTTCCTTGGCATGTGGATTTGCACGGGAATACGCAAATCCGGGTGTGTTGACTCCGCTGTCTACCAGGTTGCACAGCCTTTCAAAGCCTGCTTCTTTGGCTTCTTTCATCGTCACATCGTTAATGATAGGATTTCCCCGTACCATATAAGAGTAGTCGGCATGTGGAAACAGCTCTTTTAGGGTCTCTATAAAAAGATAGTCAAAAATATGCTCACCGACATTATCCCCTATAATCAAGACACTGCTGGCATGTGGAAGTTTATTCTTTAGGAGTTCAAAGTCATTGTGTGCGAAATCGGTGTCGAAGATTTTTTCAAGCTCTTCTTCCAAATCAAACTCGACCTCCGCTGCGAGGTCGATCACATTACCGGCAACCGCAATCTTTGTAGAGGTTAAAAGTTTGTTCTGGCTTTGAAGAAGTTTTTCTTTTAAAAGGGGTATAAAAGTCAGTGCTTTTTGCGTAGAGAGCTCTTTTACTTCCTCATAAAGATCTGTTTTATTGGCTAAAAAAGCCATTTTTTCATAAACGTCGGCAGCTATTTCGGTGGGATTGAGCGAGAATGAAAAATCTTTGCTCATCTCTTCAACCGTCGAGGTCAGTTCCTCTGACAAGGAATCAGAAGCATGGATGGCATTTGCTACTTTTGCACTTTGGTTGATGATACAAGTGACGCAGGCTTCATCTATATTCATTATTTGTCGGTATGGTCTTCTATGGCTTTATTCCACATGAGTTTATATTTTCTTCTCATAAATTCAACTTCCTGCTGTGAAAGTTTGAGCTGTTCTTGAAGGGTGTGGATGGTTTTTCTGTCTTCATCATAAAGCTCCTGAAGTGAAGAGAGGGCTTCTTTTAGGAAGGTGTTTTCATTCTTGACGGAGACAATGGTCTCATCTTTGGCGTCAAGGACTTTTTCATGAAGATTGATGATAGTCCCGATAGTCTTTTCAACAAATTGGGGCTGTACTATCATCTCTGAAGTGTTATGAGCGGAGAGTATCTTTAGTTGGGCAGGGACAACCTCACCTGTACCTTTTGAAGGATCTATATAACGGATTCCGTCTTGTACTTTGATAGTAAGTTTGCCTCTTTCACACAACTCGTCAATGGCTTGAATGTCCAAACCCGTTAATTCACTGTACTCCTCATCACTCATCCACTTCATTCTATCTCCTAGTATGAAAAATTCGTATCTTCTTTATTTTTTGATAATTGTCTCAATCTCTAAAGAATCCATTTCAACCTTTTTAGCTTTTGCTATACGGTCTTCTTTTAGCTTAACAGAGAGTTCTTCATTGTCCAGCGCTAAAATCTGCATAGCCAAATATGCTGAATTGATCGCTCCTGCTTTTCCTATAGCTACTGTAGCAACAGGCATTCCAGCAGGCATCTGTACCGTTGATAGAAGAGCATCGATTCCGCTAAGAGCAGATGCACTCATGGGTACACCTATGATAGGTTTTACAGTTTTAGAAGAAAGAACACCGGCTAAGTGAGCAGCCATACCTGCTGCGGCTATGAAAACTTGAGCACCTTTTTTCTCAGCTGCTTCAATATAAGCTTTTGTTCGCTCTGGTGAACGGTGTGCGGAAGAGATAACCAATTCATAATTAACGCCAAACGCCTCAAGCGTATCCGAACAAGACTTCATAACCTCAAAATCACTTTTACTTCCAATAACAATTGATACAAATTTCATTTTGTATTTTCCTCTAATTTTATTTTCGAAATTATACCATTATATTTCGTTTAACTTTTAGGATAGGTGCCCATCTCCTCATGTGCGGGAATTCTAAAAAAGGTATAGGAAGGGAATCTTGTAGGTAATTGTATAGGATTTGTATTTCCGCTGTGCACCTCTTCCCAAATTTTCCCGTTTTGTGCTTTAAGCTGATACAGCCTCATAAAAATCTTCCCATCTCTTTCATACGTACAGCCCGTCTCGTTGTCCACAAATTCAAGCTTTGAACCCAATGGGGATACAACTTCCATCTCGTCGTTTGGAAGAGTTTTATATTTGCATAAGAAGTGTGTACCCTCTTCGTTCACCACACCGCTTACCTGATGTGTTCCAAGCTGCATGGTAAAATCAAGACTTTGCGTGTCATGTTTTTCAAAGGGTCTTGAGACAAGGTATGCATCGGTGTATCCGCGGTTTTGAAGGGATTGCAGTTCATACTGGTACTTATCTATATCTTCGATGCCATTATAATAATCATCAATCGCCATTCTATAGGCTTTGGCCGTCGTCGCCGCATAGTAGGCGGTCTTTGTCCGTCCCTCTATTTTTACGGAGTCGACGGCTCCGCTGTCTAGAATCTCTTTAAGATGTGAGGCAAGGTTCAAATCTTTTGAATTCATAATATATGTACCGACACCCTCATCTTCTTCGAGTTTGAAGAGTGTTCCCGTTTCCGGATTTGCAGCGTACATCTCATAAGGAAATCTGCAGTCATTTGCACATGAACCGCGATTTGGCACTCTTCCGCTTTGAAGGGTGGAGATAAGACATCTGCCGCTGTATGCAAAACACATAGAACCGTGGACAAATACTTCAAGTTCCAAATCCGGAAGCTCTTTTTTAATCTCTTTTAAATCTTTCAAAGAGATCTCTCTGGCAGTAATGATACGTGTAGCACCCATCTCATAGTAAACCTGAGCGTCCAAGACATTCATGACATTAGCCTGGGTGGAAAGATGCAGAGGCATATCCGGTGCCAACTCGTGGCAAAGCTTGAGCACGCCCGGAGTGGCTACGATGAAAGCATCCGGTTGGAGCGCAGCCATTGCGACGATATGTTTTTTTAGAAGATTTAGCTGTGAATTAAAAGGAAAACCGTTTATTGTCGCATAAACTTTTTTGCCTCTTTCGTGTGCGTATTCTATACCCTCTTTAAACTCTTCCATGCTAAACTCTTTGCCGGAGCGTATGCGAAGTGAAAAATGGCTGACACCGCCGTAAACGGCATCGGCACCAAAATCAAGTGCTATTTTCAGTTTTTCCAAGGTTCCCGCAGGAGAGAGGAGCTCTACTTTTTGCATTTTTTTCTCATTGTATATCTTTAAGCTGTAAAACTATAAAGATGAAATTTTTATGAAATTTTAGCCAAAAGAGTTGGTTTACAGATTAAAAGTATAAATTACTTCGCTTGGGCAAATTGTTCCAAAAGGGCTTCTATATCATCCGTGGAAGCTAATTCCTTGTGTGTATCACCTTGGATGTGTTTTGCTGATGAAGCCCGTTTGTCATCCTCTATCTTTCCTTCAAAAAGTGTATTCATATATTTTGAAAGTGCCCGCATTACATTAATGACACGCTCTATTTTCTGGCGGTGGATATCTTGATATTGCATAATATCCATAACACTCATTATAGAATCACTGCTTGTTTGAAGCATTGCCTTTACATCATCGGCATCGTTTAACGCAGACTCATTTGTTGCCAAGGAAGTTTTAAATGCCTCAACATCAGGAAATTTTGTGTTTAAAGTCTTAAAGAGTTCTATATTTTCACTCAGAGTGGCTGCTATTTTTTCTATAGTGCTCTCTTTTTCCATCAAATCATTGTTGATATGTTCTATGATGTCAAAAATCTGACTCGCTTTTTCTTCACTCTCTTTTGTTACATTGTCAAGCTGATGAACCATTTTGTTTTCATCTGTCGCAGGAAGAGGCCAGTGGTGCGATGTGTCTTCAGTATATTGCTCGGGTGTTTTTTGCGTATCAGGAGAGTCTGAGAGTTCCTCGTTTTGAGTCTCTTCCAAAGGCGTTTGGGGTTCCTCTTCAAGCGCATCAATATCGTCTATATCTCCACTCATTAAGGCGTCTAATTCTTCTTGAGTCATGAAAACTTCTCCACTTGGTAAATTGGCTAAATTTATTTTTTGTCACTATAATATCATAAAATAATATAAATGGGGTAACTATGATAGTTGATTTACACAACCATACTCCGCTTTGTAATCATGCCCAAGGCGAGATATCTGAATATGTGGAAAAAGCTATAGAGATGGGTGTCAAATATTTCGGTTTTTCAGACCATGCACCCATGGATTTTGATCCCAAGTACCGAATGGGCTTTGATGAGATGCAAAAATACGAGAAGGATGTCTTAGAAGCCAAAGAAAAATATAAAGACAAGATCACTATCCTCCTTGGTTATGAAGTAGATTATCTCAAGGGTCATATGGATGAGAGGATTTTAAACGCAAAAGTGGATTATCTGATAGGCTCAGTGCATTTCATAGGGGAATGGGGATTTGACAATCCCGAGTTTATAGGAAGGTATGAGCATGAGGATATAGATGAGATTTGGCAGAAATATTTCGATACGGTAGAAAATATGGCCAAAAGCAAGCTCTTTGATATAGCGGGACATCTTGATTTGATAAAAGTTTTCAAGTTTATGCCCAAAAGGGATATCAGCGAGATTGCAAAAAATGCTCTTATTGCGATAAAAGAAGCGGATATGGTTTTGGAGATAAATGTTGCCGGGTACAGAAAACCCATTGGCGAGGCATATCCCTCTGTTTCACTTTTGAAACAGGCGTATGATTTGGGTATACCGATCACATTTGCATCCGATGCCCATAGTCCCGAGCAGATCGGAATTTTTAACGATGAGGTTTCTCAAATGGCAAAGAGTGCAGGATATACGCAATGTGCCATTTTCAAGGATAGAAAAAGAGAACTTATTAACTTTTAGTATTCACAAGCCACATAGAAAAAATATCCAGATAGTTCCAGAAAGATTCTATATATTCGGGGGTGATTCCCTCATCGACCAAAGCCTCCAAAAGAGGGATATAAAGAGTAAGCCAGCTCACGCGGGAGGCTTCATCAATCCTAAAAGGTGCGTGGCGGCCGACCATTTGATGCTCTCCGCGGCTTTGTGTGAAATAATCAGGTCCGCCGCAAATCTCTATTAGAAAGTCGGCAGCATGTTTTTGGGCTTCAATAAAATCATCATCATCGTTTACCGGAAATAAAAAAGCTATGTCACTTGTCTTAATCTCTTCATAATGACTGTAAACCAGCTTTCTGAATCTTTCTTCACCAACCTCATAGAAAAACCCCGGATGCGGCTTTGCTACAGGCGGTCTAACACCTATCTCACCATGACTGACTGTAAGTTTCATTTAAATTCCCTTGAACTCTTTTTGGGTAATTTTATAGAAAAATTTGTTACATTCATATAAAATGTGCATATCTTTAATCGCAAGTGGTAAAAAATGAATGTATCGCCAAGCTTCTCGCCCTCCATAAAACTTATGAAACCATACTTTCTTCTCAGCAGTTTTTTGTACCTTTTAAGCATGTTTGCACTTTTGTTTATAGATCCACATGCCGGGCTTGGTGATTTTAGTGTAATAGCCTGGGTGCATCTGTATATGATAGGTTTTGTCATGATGGCCATTTTCTCGGCAATGGCACAGCTTGGAGTGGTAATAGTAGAGGTAAAACACAGAAGTGTGAATATTTTTAAATATCTATGGATCTTACTTTTAGGCGGTTTGTTTACAATGCTTGGCGGGTTTTATATTGAGATTGGGCTTCTCCCTTTTGGGGGCTTTTTGGTTTTGATTGCTATGAGTGTTTATACTGTAGAGTTTTTACTCACACTCAAAGATGCCAAGAGAAAAACAAGTGTTACAAAAGCGATGAAGATGAGCAGTGTTTTTTTGCTGCTGGGGATAATGAGCGGCATATTTATGTCGCTTGGGCTGAGCGGAGTCTTTGAATTCAATCCACATGCCATACTCAAAACACATGTGTTTGGACTCATAGCGGGTTTTGTGCTTATGTTGATTATGGGGATATCCATAATCCTGATACCCATGTTTGGCACATCCAAAAGAATAAGCGACAATGAATTTTCCTACAGCTTTATAACTCTAAGCGCAGGTGTCGTCTCAATGCTGTTATCCCCATTTATTTTCACAAAACTGCTGGAAAATGCAGCATATTTTTTTACCGTTATTGCGGTAGTCTTATACTTTTGGCAACTCTTCAAGATGGCAAATTCCAGAGTAAAAGTGATGCATGATATCTGGGCGAAATCCATGTATGTAGGATTTTTTTCATTTATCGTATCCTTCTTGCTGCTTAGCTCTTATCTCCTGACACACAGCGATTTGATTTTGAAGCTTGGCATGTGGATATTGTTTACAGGTTTTTTCGGATTTTTAATTATCGGAAATCTTTATAAGATAATCCCCTTTCTTGTATGGTTTCATATTTACTCACCCTTGATAGAGGAGCGGGCTGTTCCTATGCTCCATGAACTGCTGCCGGAAAGATTGGCAAATCTTCAGTGGCTGTTTGGCACCTTCGGTTTGGCGGTCTCATCTCTTGGACTCTCTCTTGGGAATGAAATGATTTTTTATTCGGGTGCCGTTCTTATGATAATCGGGGGAGTTCTGTTTTTTATTGTAATTAATAAAATGGTAAAACTAAATTTATAAAGATGTATTTAAAGATAGCACATGTATAATGCCTTCATTACATATTTAAAAGGAAACCTTAATGGGAAAATATATAGACTTAACTGCTGCAAATTTTGAAGCAACTTTAGCTGATGGTGTATCTTTGGTGGACTTCTGGGCACCTTGGTGTGGGCCGTGTCGTATGATTGCTCCTGTAATCGAAGAATTAGCTGCTGATTACGACGGTAAGGCAAACATCTGTAAGGTAAATACAGATGAAGAGCAAGATATCGCAGTAAAATTTGGTATCCGTTCAATCCCAACTATCATGTTCTTTAAAAACGGAGAGATGGTAGACCAAGTTGTTGGAGCACAATCAAAACAAGCTCTGGCTGAAAAAATCGACGCTCTTTTAGCGTAATTTAAAGGCATATCGAAAGTGGTGAAAAAAGGGGGCAAAAGCCTCTTTTCACTTTCTACTCTTCTTGCTTCATTCTTTGGCGCGGCCATGATAGCTGCCGCCTTTGCATACTTCAACTACAAATTCTCGGAATACAAGTTTATCGACTTCAAAGAGTGGGTTTACTATGAAAAAAGTGATATATTTCAGCCAAAATCCGATAAATATATAGTGGTGTTTTATTCATCAAAAGAAAAAGATACGGCAAAACTGCTTGCGCAGACAAGACTCAATATCCCAATTCTGGCAATTGATTATTATAATGAAGTTCAGCAAAACAGCGAAGATGTCACTTTTTTGAGAAGCGGAACAAAAAACTCTTTAAGCTTTATCCAGCGCTTTAATATCTATGAATCCCCATCTATTTTTTTTATAAAAAAAGTCAAAGACTCTCTTTATAAACAAGATAGTATGATACGCAAACTCGATAATTTAGATGAATTATCAAAAGAAATAGAAACTTTATAAAAGGAAAATATTTATGTTAGATTGCGCAATTATAGGCGGTGGACCGGCTGGTCTTACTGCAGGACTTTATACGACTCGCGGCGGATTGGAAAATGTTACTATGTTTGAAAAAGGAATGCCCGGGGGACAGATTACGCAAAGCAGCGAGATAGAAAACTATCCTGGTGTTACCGGTGAGATAACGGGTATGGATTTGATGATTCCATGGCCGGAACAGTGTCAAAAATTCGGTCTCAAACATGCTATGGTTGAAGTAAAGCGTGTGAGCAAAGAGGGTGATGTATTTAAGATCCATAAAGGTGACGGAACCGTAGAAGAAGCGCATAGTGTGATTATCGGTACGGGATCTTCACCTCGTCGTGCGGGTTTTACAGGCGAAGATGAGTTTTTCGGCAAGGGCGTAAGCACCTGTGCAACATGTGACGGATTTTTCTATAAAGGAAAAGAGGTCGCAGTAGTAGGAGGCGGTGATACAGCTCTTGAAGAAGCGCTTTACCTGGCAAAAATCTGTGCTAAAGTGTATTTGATACACAGAAGAGATACTTTTCGTTCAGCACCAAATACGGTTGCGCGTATAAAAAGAACTGAGAATATAGAACTTGTTCTAAACTCGGTTCCAGAAGAAGTGTACGGCGATAAAATGGGTGTGACGGGGATTCGTGTCAAAAATAATGCCGGTGAGACTCGCGATATAACTGTTCCTGGGGTATTCACATTTGTCGGAAATGATGTAAATAATCAAACTCTTATCCAAGAAGACGGCAGTTTTTTATGTGAGATGACAAAGTCGGGCGAGGTTATAGTCGACATCAGCATGAAGACTTCGGTTCCCGGACTTTTTGCTACGGGAGATATGCGTATAGCAGCTCCAAAACAGGTAGTAAGTGCGGCCGGAGACGGTGCCGTTGCAGCACTTCAGGCCATCTCTTATGTAGATGAGTTGTTAAACCACTAAATATTCCGCAAAGCCACCTTTTTGGGTGGCTTCTCTTATTTCCTCAGATAAAATTTAATTAAAATAAAACGAATTATTCGGTATTATTCAGGCAATACACATTAAAGGATAACAGTTATGATAAAAGTTGGTGTTTTTGGTGCGAGCGGAAGAGTTGGCAAGTTACTATTGGAAGATTTGAAAACAACTCCTGATATGAGTGTGGGCAGTGTGTATGTTCGTAACAGTTTGGATTTTTCGATTGACCCGTCCATTTTAGTGACATCGGATATGAAATCATTCCTTAACAGTTGTGACATAGTGATAGATTTTTCCCTTCCCGATGCCTGCGAGACTCTTTTGGAAGAGGCTGTAAAAACACCGAGACCTTTAGTGATAGGAACTACAGGCTTAAATACCCATCAGCTCAATTTATTAAAAGATGCGAGTGAAATCATGCCTATCCTTTATGCTACAAATATGTCTTTGGGTGTCGCTATGCTCAACAAGCTGGTATATCAGGCTTCTGCTGCCTTGAAAGATTTTGACATAGAGATCGTGGAGATGCACCATAAGCATAAAAAAGATGCACCCAGCGGAACGGCTCTGACACTTTCAGAATCCGCAGCAGCCGGTCGCGGGCTTGATATAGACAAGGTCCGTGTGAGCGGCAGAGACGGAAATATCGGCGAGCGAACAAAAGATGAGATAGCCGTAATGGCACTCAGAGGCGGTGATATAGTGGGCCGTCATACTGTAGGCTTTTATAATGATGGCGAATTTATAGAGCTCAATCACACAGCAACATCAAGAAATACTTTCTCAAAAGGCGCAATAAGAGCCGGTGCCTGGCTGGCAGATAAAGAGCCTGGACTCTACTCGATAAGCGATTGTCTGGAATTATAATCTTTACTTTCCACATGCCGGGCTAGAGAGATTCGGGCATGTGGAAATATTTATAATTCACTTCCCCATTTGAGTGCGTCTATCCCGTATTTTTCCCTTAATCTTTGTGAGTTGTCGGTAAGAATTTTCATCTTTTGCTCCTCTGCAAAACCTATGAGCGATAACTCTTTTTTTGAATCTCTTGTGAAGCTTGAACAATGGATACTCACCCGTATCACATGAAGACGTTTATGGATGTCTGCTTCGTTAAAAAGAGCAAGACACAGGGTGTCAAACTTTTTTTCCGTAAATATCTCGCAAAGAGAGATGTTTTTATGAGATTTTTGATTCATCTCATACGATATACTCAGATGAAATACGGTTGGAATGACATTGAGTTTGAGTATGGCAAAACTTAGATGGCGGGCAAGCACATGGATTCTTCTTTTTAGCTCGCTTCGGTCATAAAGCGGGTCGAAAGTTCTTGAAATGCCTATGGACTTTCTTTTGTGTCTGGTCTGAATCGGTGCGTCGCTTATGCCGCATACACGTTTATACAGTTCTTTTGCATAAGGTCCCCAGGATTCGACTGTACCGCGCCTTTTTTTTAATTCGCCCAGAGTATGGATTTGGGCTGATTTGAGCCTTTGGGCCATACTCTTGCCGATTCCTGCAAACTCTTCAACTTTCATATGATTGATAAAATCATCAAATTCATGAGGATATATGGTTTTACAGCCAAAGGGTTTGGCATATGTTGTGGCGAGTTTGGCAATGTATCTTGTCTTTGAAGCTCCTATGGAAACAGGGAGTTTGATCTCTTTTTTTATTTCATGTCTAAGATTGTCAATAAACTGTTCAATATCCTCATCTTCCACCCATCCGCTTAAATCACCGTAAAACTCATCTATGCTGGCTTGTTCTATAAGCGGAATCCTGGTTTGCAAGAACTCATGAAGTTTATGGGAAAGCTCTTGATAAAGTGACATATTCGGGGCTTTAATAATAAGGTCCGGGCATAAGGCAAGCGCTTCTTGTATGCTCATGGCAGTTTTAACACCAAATTTTCGGGCTTCATAGCTTGAGGTAGTAAGAATCCCTCTGATTTTTCCTTTTTCATCTCTAAAGGCATCTATGTCATCATCTTTTTCCTCATAAGCCTTATAAAAAGTGGGCACGAAAGAGCCTGAATTTTCCAAGTTTACAGTCTGGTTTTTGGCCTCTTTATTAAATATCTTCGTATCGCTTCTGCCTCCGATGGCGACAGGCTTATGCTCAAGAGAAGTGTCAACAATCCTGGCAGCGGAAACAAAAAAGCAGTCTATATCTATATGTATCTTCATAGTTTAATTATAGTTAAATCCACATGCCAAGATAAAAAGTATGACAATTTGAAAATAAAATATAGATATAATTCTCCCCATGAAATATATTGTACTTGTTTTTACCCTCTTGTTCAGCGCATGCAGCATAAAAAATTATGAGCATACACACTCGAAGATCTTGATTATTAAATCTCCAAAGATAAAGTTTGCAGATTTGGGATATGTACGCAACAGCAGCAAAAGCATAGAGCTGGAGCTCTTTGTTGCCGGACAAAGCATAGAGAAAATCACCATCAATCATCTGATTTGTGTGCGTGAAGGCTGTATGAGCAAGGGCGGATTCAATACAGACTATTTACACCCCTCATATCCTGCGGAGCTACTTCAAAACATACTTCTGGGTCAAAGCATATACGAGGGGAAGAATAGAGTCAAATCCAACGAGGGGTTTGAGCAGTATATCAAAGACGAAGAGGTAGATATACTCTATAAAGTGTCTTCGGATACGGTTTATTTTAAAGATAAAAAAAACAAGATACTATTTAAAATCAAGGATACGAAATAATGAATAAGAAGTTTGTAGGGGCACATACCAGTGCGAGCGGAGGAGTTTTTAATGCGGTTCTCAATGCACAGGCAATAGGTGCAAAAGCCTTTGCCCTTTTTACTAAAAACCAAAAAAGATGGGAAGCAAAACCACTTGACACTGCGACGATAGATAAGTTTAAAAAAACACTTCACGAGAGCGGTATTTTGCCCAAACATGTTCTTCCCCATGACTCATATCTTATAAACCTTGGGCATCCAGAAGATGAAAAACGGGAAAAATCAATGGCGGCTTTTTTGGATGAGGTACAAAGATGTGATTTACTGGGACTCGACAGATTGAATTTTCATCCCGGAAGCCATCTCAAAAAGATTACAGAGGATGCATGTCTTGATAAAATAGCAGAAGCTATGAACAGAACAATAGATAAAACCAAAAATGTGTCTCTGGTTCTTGAAAATACAGCCGGGCAGGGAAGCAACCTTGGTTGGAGATTTGAACATTTGGCATATATCATTGACAAGATAGAGGATAAATCCCGGGTGGGTGTATGTATAGATACCTGTCATATGTTTACGGCAGGCTATGATATCAGAACACGTGAAGCGTATGATAAAACCTGGGCAGAGTTTGAAAAAGTGGTAGGCTTTAAATATCTGATGGGGATGCATATAAACGACTCCAAACCTGATTTGGGAAGTCGTGTGGACAGACACGATTCTCTTGGCAAAGGCAAAATAGGTCTCGATGCCTTTAGATTTATAATGAATGACGAGAGAATGGATGATATCCCTCTTGTGCTTGAGACCATAGATGAAACGATCTGGAAGCAGGAGATAGAACTGCTTTATTCTTTTATAGAGTAAGACAATAATTGTTTTTTTCAGGTAAATATGTATTAATTATGAACAGTATTTAATAAAAACAAGAGTATAAATAGTGATGATTTTAAAATTTAATCTTTTTTTGGTTACACTGCAGGATTATAATTTAAGGAGTCTGTTGTGGTTAAATATTTAAAATTGGGCTATGTATATGCTTTAAGCCTATCTGTTTTGGTTTTTTTTAGCGCTTGCGGTGATATGGAAAACACCGGTTCGAATGTAGTCGGAAATAATCTGATAAAGGCGACATTGCTTGAAGATGTAAATACTTCAACAATGCTGAGTGTAGTAAAAGCGAGTATAAATCCTGCTGCTACAAATGCTTTTGGGTACAAGGCGGTTAAGATTGATTACGAGACAACGAACCAGAGCGGAAACAGTATAACCGCTTCGGGCTTGTTGGTTATCCCAAGTGCTTCGGATGCCTATAAACAGTATTTGGCAACGCTGGGCAAGACATACTCAATATCTATGATATGTGATAATCACGGAACAATTTTTACAGAGGCTGAAGCCCCTACAAATGTTGAAGTCACAAACGGATTGCCTGACTATTCCATAGCCGTACTCATGACGGGTTATGCCGGTTTTGCTGCTGTTTTACCCGATTATACGGGGTATGGAAGTTCAGATGCGCAAAATCATCCCTATATTTTAAAAGATGCTTCTGCCAAAGCATCTTTGGATATGATAAAAGCCAGTGTGCGCTATATGACTGACAATAATGTTTTGTTCAATGGACAGCTGTACGTATCGGGCTATTCAGAGGGCGGCTATACCGCGATGGCTCTGGCAAAAGAGATAGAAGAAAACCATGCTTCGGACTTTACGCTCAAAGGTGTTGCTCCGATGGCGGGGCCTCATAACGTGGAGGCTCTGGGTGATATTGAGATCGATGCAAACCGCACAATGCTGTATCCCGCATTTTTAGCATATTTGGCAGATTCTTATTCCCAGGCATACAGCGATATTGCCTTGAGTGACCTGGTAAACGAGACAAATACCACGATGTTTCATTCATTATTTGACGGTTCAAAAACAAACGTGGAGATCCATGCTGCTCTTGGACTTACTGTAAACTACGGATTTGCCGCATATGATGCGAACGTATTGTTTAAAGACAGTTTTATAAGCGACTATTCCAATAATCTTAATAATTCATTTAGAGTGAGATTGAACGAAAACAACGTAAACAACTGGACTCCAAAAGCCAGAATGAACTTAATCCACTGTGCGGAGGATGAGATAATACCTTTTAGCATGTCTCAAGGCGCATATGATAATTTTATTACTAACGGTGTAAGCAGTACAAATATTACTCTGACCTCTATACCGACCGCCGCACTGACACAGCAGCAGGATGCGTCGCATCCGTTTATACACGCAAACTGCGGAAATGATGCCTATGGCGTAGCTGTTGGTTGGTTTGATTCTATAAGACAAGGAAACTAATATGAAAAAAATACTTTTAAGAACATCGGCAGCTGTTATATTCTCAAGCGGTATTGTTTTTGCAGGCGGCTATAAGATTCCGGAAACATCTCTCAACTCTTTGGCTCTGAGTGCGGCGAATGTGGCATATTCCCAAGGTTCTGATGCAGCGTATTACAATCCTGCAAATATGGCGTTTATGCAAGATGAAAACAGCTTAAATGCGAACATTATGTATATAGGGATCGAACCTACACATTTTAAAGGTTCAGGAAGTATGGCAGGTGTAGAGATCGATGCTGAAGCTGAAGCCTTTATCGTTCCCTCTATACATTACGTCTCAAATGAAATAAGCGGAATGCGATTTGGACTAAGTATTGTTTCACCCGGAGGTCTGACAAAAAGATGGACGGATTCTCCGGCGGTCGACAAGGCTGAACAGTTTACGCTTCAGGTGATAGAGGTTAATCCCACAGTAGCCATAAAACTCAACGATGAGGTTTCGGTAGCCCTTGGACTAAGAGCTCTTCACTCTTCAGGTATTGTAAAAAGTACATCCACCGCATCTCGTGACTTAGAGGGGGAGAGTTATGATTTTGGCTATAATGTCGCCTTGTCCTATAAGCCGACATCAGATATACATATGGCTCTTACGTACAGATCGAATGTAGACTTAAGCGTGGAAGGAAATGCCAAGCTGTATGTAAGCGGGACCAAGGTGTATGACGGCGGAGCCAGTGTCTCTGTTCCTCTTCCCGGATTACTTAATCTAGCCCTTGCATACACATTGCCAAGTAAGACTACGGTTGAATTTGTATATGAGAGAAATTTTTGGTCTTCATATAAAGAACTGGATTTTGATTATGTAAGTACCATTCCGCTTGCCATACAACCGTATTTTGATGATCCTATAGCAAAAAACTGGAAAGATTCGAATTCATATCGTTTAGGCGTGACACAGAATATGGATGCGCTAACGCTTATGGCGGGGATTGTTTATGACGAAACACCTGTGCCTGAGCAATCCGCAAGTTTTGAACTGCCTGACTCTAACTCGCTTGCTGTGTCTTTTGGCGGGCGTTATCAAATAAATGAAAAGCTTGACGCCGGTCTGGCGGCTCTATACTCTGTAAAAGAAGATCGCAGCATTGCGAATGATGATTTAAGCGGAGAATTTTCAAACGGCAAGATATTTTTGGTATCAGCAGGTATTGAATATAAATTTTAAGGGGACTTTTGAAAACATTAGTTGATTTTTTACAAACAAAAGAGATTGAAAAATCTCAAATATTTATACATTTGAAATGTGGTACTACTGAGGCTTTTATGCTTCAGTATTTAGCGAAGAAATATATGCAGGGTCAGGACGATGTGGTTGTGCTTGATCTTTTGCAGGACCTGTATACGGACGAAGACTATAAATATCTGGACTATTTAAAAGAACTGAAAAGTCTTTTGGAACTTGGCTGGCTGCATCAGCAAAGTTTTACTCCCATAAAGATTTCAGAGCTTACTCCGCTAGAACTTCTCAATACTGCCGTGGGTCTTTCCCCCTCATTCTTAAAGCTTTTACAAGAGGGAACCTTGGAAGTGGACCTGCCTGATATTAAACCATATGCGGACCATCTGGAATACCTTCAAGACCAGTTTTTTAGAATAGAACTTTATCAGAAGATGAGTATCATTCGTCAAAACACGCATGAGCACTCTTTGGGAATCGACAGAATTCAGAATAAACTTCAGCTGCTTGAAAAAAGGATAGAAGAGCGTATTGCGCAAACTTCAGAGAGCCTTGTCCTGGATAAGTTCTTTAAACAGAAAAAGATGAAGGACAAAGAGCAGGTGATATTTATAGCCCTCCTTAGAGAAGAGTACAGTGCTACAGATGCCTCTTTGCGTGAGATGAATACGCTTATCGACCTGATTTCCCTTGATGAATATGAGAGAATAAAAAATCGTTCGCTTTTGGAAGACGGTTCAAACCTTATCGGTGAAGGGATTATTGACTACGAGGAGATGTTAAATCCTTTTGGCGGTATTTCTCGTGCTTTTTATATCGTGGATGAGGTTCTTCAAAGTATCATCCATCCGCAAAAAAATAAAAAAGTGCGCCGTTTAAAACTCAATGCCCTGATGGATGAACAGGATATATTTGAACTTATCGAGCCTGAGACATCTTTGGAAGATGTCGTTTTAAATGCAAAAACACAAGAAACACTTGAAAATCTGATGCGTCAAGTCGACAAGGAAGTTATCAGCCGTCTCGTAGAGTGGGGTATCAAAGATAAAAAAAGCGGGATTGATGCCAGAATTATTTTTTATGGAGCAGCCGGAACAGGCAAGACTATGACGGCGTACTCTCTTGCCAAGTCTCTCAAGCGTCAGGTCTTGGCATTTGACTGTTCAAAAATTTTATCCATGTATGTGGGTGAGAGTGAAAAAAATGTTCGCAAGATATTTGATACTTTTTATGATTTAAGCAACAAGACAAAGTCAGAACCTATCTTGCTTTTAAATGAAGCAGACCAGTTTTTAAGTTCACGTTCGAGTGGTATAAGTTCAAGTGCAGATCAGATGCATAACCAGATGCAAAATATCTTTTTGGAGCAGATAGAAAATTTCAAGGGAATGCTGATTGCTACGACAAACTTATTGGAAAACATAGACAAAGCATTCTCAAGAAGATTCAACTACAAGATAGAATTTAAAAAACCTGATGAAGCCCAAAGGGCAAAACTTTGGGAGATGATGTTGCCAGAAGGCGCACCGTATGAAAAAGATATGGATATAGCCAAGCTGGCCAAATACTCACTGACGGGCGGACAAATCAATCTAATCATAAAGAATACAGCCTATAAAGTAGCCGTACGCGATACGCCTGTTTTTTCAATAAAAGATTTTTTAGAAGAGATAGACAGAGAAAAAGATGCAAATTTTGACAGTGAAAAATCAATGGGTTTTTTAAGCAAATAAATAATGTACGGCATGTGGAATATCTTCACATGTCGCAGTAACCCGTATTACAATTCTACACACTCTTTCATATACAAAAAAATCAGTGTTCCTTTTAGTGACATGTCTTTGCACTTAATTTTCCCAACTCTTTTATTTAATACTCTTTTTGTTATAGTGCAAGTAACTGTTTTTTCAAATATATTTATATAAGGCAATGGGCTAAAAACCATTGTTTTAAGTATTTGAAAACAAAATATTACTTGAGGCTGTATTTTTAAGGGTATGGTTTTAAAAAATAAAGGTAGGTTATATGGAGCACATCGCTACTGCAAATCCGTATTTTGGGGTATTTGTACTTTTCGTTATAACATTTGGTGCGTTTATAGGGACAACTATAATCGCTCGTCTGGCAAGCCGCGCATTAGCTGCTAAAGATTCTGAGAAGATTAAACTTTCAGTCTATGAGTGTGGACCGGAGATAACAAAACAGCCAAATAGAGTGTCACCGCAGTTTTACCTGTTTGCACTTTTATTTTTGCTGTTTGATGTTGAAATCGTTTTCATGTTTCCATGGGCGGTTGATTTCAAACTTCTCGGCTGGTTCGGTTTTGCTGAGATGCTGATGTTTATATTGTTACTGACAATTGGTTTTGTATATGCATGGAAAAAAGGAGCGCTTGAATGGCACAACATAAAATAAATTATACGCAAGATGGCGGTTTACCTGTAGCACTTACAAGTATTGATAAAATAGTAAACTGGGGTCGTTCAAATTCACTTTGGGCACTTACCTACGGCTTGGCCTGTTGTGGTATTGAGATGATGGCATCGGGTGCATCCAGATTTGACTTTGACCGTTACGGGACTATTTTTCGTGCGTCTCCTCGTCAGGCTGATGTTATGATAGTTGCAGGAACACTAACCAAGAAGCATGCTGAGTTTATTAAAAGACTGTATGACCAGATGACTGAGCCTAGATGGGTTATCTCAATGGGTTCATGTGCAAACACGGGAGGTATGTTCAATACCTATGCAACTGTTCAGGGAGCGGATAGAATAATCCCTGTTGATTTGTATCTTCCGGGTTGTGCACCTCGTCCTGAAACACTTCAGTACGGTGTTATGTTATTACAGAAAAAAATCCGTGAAAATAAAGCGGGTAATGCACAAAGACCAAAAAGGCTAATGTAATGAGAGCTTATGTACCTAAAGACGATGTTCAGGCAAAAGCGTATTATACTGACAGATATTATGTTGCGCCGCAAGTACCAAAAAGTGATGTTTCGACTGATGAAGTTTTTTCAGCGGACCTGGAAGCTATAAAAGCTAAATTCGAAGTCATCGACTCATTTATTCAAATGGGACAAATGGTTGTGTATATCAATGCCAAAGATAATTACGGTGTGCTTGAGTTAATGAGAGATGAACTTAAATACACGCAGCTTTCAGAGATGAGCGCTATTGACTGGCTGGCAAAAGAAAATAAATTTGAAATTTTTTATCAGATGTTAAGCATGCATAAACGCAAGCGCATCCGTATTAAAATGTTTATAGAAAATGGTCAGGCTGTCAATTCTGTAGAAAAACTTTTCCGTTCGGCTGACTGGTCTGAACGCGAAATGTTTGATATGTTCGGCATAGAAGCGAACAACCATCCGTTTATGAAAAGAATTCTTATGCCTTACGACTGGCAGGGATTCCCTCTTTTAAAAACGTATCCTTTAGAGGGAGATGAATTTGCCGCATGGTATGAAGTGGACAAGATCTACGGAAAAGAGGCGAGAGATATTATCGGACCGGAACTTCGTGATACTTCCAGAGTAGACAGATACGATTCAGAGAGATTTGCCCGTTTAGGACATGAAGTGCCTAAGGGAACAAAAATCACAGGAAATGAGCCAAAAACTGAGCAAAGCTACCAAGAAGAGGGTGGTGTTTTCTTGATTAAAAAATTCGATAAAGAGTCATCAGTTGTTGTTGATGATCCTCAAAGATAGGTGGTAGAAATATGGCACAGGTAACAAATAGGTTAACACCGTTTTTTGAAAATATTACATTTGACAGAGTGGATAATGAGCTTATATTAAACTTTGGTCCTCAGCACCCTTCGGCGCACGGACAGCTTCGTCTAATGCTTCACCTTCAGCAAGAGCAGATAACAAAGGCTCATCCGGATATCGGATATCTTCACCGCGGTATGGAGAAGATGGCTGAGAATATGATATATAACGAGTTTATGCCGACAACTGACCGTATGGACTATATCGCTTCATCATCAAACAATTACGGTTTTGCATTGGCAGTTGAAAAACTTATCGATGTAGAAGTACCTCGTCGTGCAAAAGTTATCCGTATGATGCTTTTAGAGATAAACCGTTTGATGTCCCACCTTTTCTGGTTGGCTACGACGGCTCTTGACATTGGTGCTATGACGGTATTCCTTTTTGCTTTCCGCGAAAGAGAATATTTGATGGATATCATTGAGGGCTATTGTGGGGCCAGACTTACACATGCCGCGATTCGTATCGGCGGCGTGCCATTGGATCTGCAAGACGGCTTTATAGCGCAGTTGAAAGATTTCCTGGATAAACTGCCTCAAAATATTAAAGATTATGAAGACCTGCTTGATACAAACCGTGTATGGCTGATGAGAATGGAAGAGGTTGGAACGATTTCAACTGAGCTTGCACTTTCATGGGGTTGTACAGGTCCAATGCTTCGTGCATCGGGTGTAGCATGGGATATTCGCAAAGAAGAGCCTTATGAACTTTATGATGAAGTAGAGTTTAATGTACCTTATTCTGATAAGGGTGACAACTTTGCACGCTATCGTATATACATGGAAGAGATGAGAGAATCTGCAAAAATTCTTTATCAGACAATAGATATGTATGAAGAGACGGTTAAAAATAATCAGACGGAATTAATGGCGCATGCACCGAAATATATCTCAGCTCCAAAGCTTGATATCATGACGCAAAACTATTCTTTGATGCAGCACTTTGTACTCGTTACTCAGGGAATGCGACCTCCTGTTGGAGAAGTTTATGTGGCTACTGAATCACCAAAAGGTGAGTTGGGCTTCTTTATAAATTCTCAGGGTGGACCATATCCGTACAGACTTAAGCTTCGTGCTCCGTCGTTTTGGCATACGGGGATTTTGACTGATCTTCTGCCTGGTCACTATATTCCGGATGTTGTTTCAATTATCGGTACTACAAACATTGTATTTGGTGAGGTTGATAGATAATGAAAAGATATGATTTAAGACATTTGAAAAATGAATTTGAGCCTAGAATGAAAGATATTTTAGCTTCTCATAAAGCTGGCGAAGTGGCAATCTTTTTATTTGAAATTGGTGATTTTTCACCGGTTCAAAGATCGGCTGATCTAGTAAAAGAGTGTGGATATGAGTTAATGAACTCTTTAAAGTTTAACGAAGTCGATTGGACTGTCGTTTGCAAAAAATAGTGATAGGATTGAATCGTGAGTAAAGTCTATTTTTCTACTTGGAATGGGGAGCTGATCAATAATGTCGGCAAACCCGAAGAAGAGTGGGAAGAATCAGCATATAACCTACCGGCACAATATGATGATCACCGTGATTCCAAAGCCTTTATAGGCTGGGACGGTGTTTCATTGTTTAATGCAGATGTTGATGTAATCCGTTTAGCTATGGAATATGCTGCACAATATCAAGAGTACTCTGAGGCATGTGGAAGATGTGCACCCGGTCGTTGGGGTGGACGAATTTTATATGACCAACTAGATAAGATAGCTCGCGGTGAAGGTAATGTGCAAGATTTGGATCACTTGAAAGAGATTGGCAAAAGTATGCAAGTTACTTCAAAATGTGAAATCGGCAAAACCGTTCCCAATCCTATATTGGATTTGATGACACATTTCGAAGATGAGTTTATGGCTTGCATCAATGAGCAAAAACCATCAAAGCACTATAATGATTCTATCGGATATATTGCAAAGATTACGGCTCCATGTACGGATGCGTGTCCTGCACATGTAGATATACCGGGCTATATAGAGGGCGTAAGAGATTTAAGATTTGATGATTCACTTGAAGCTACCCGTCAGACTATGCCTCTGGCACATGTTTGCGGACGCGTTTGTCCTCACCCGTGTGAAGATGCATGCCGCCGTACAAACCTGGATGAACCTATTTCAATTATGGCGCTCAAGCGTCTTGGTGCAGACTGGGAAACCGATCATGGTTTTGACTTTTTTCATCCAATGGAGAAAAAACCTGATACAGGCAAAAAAGTAGCTATAGTCGGAGCTGGTCCTGCGGGTCTGACTACGGCATACTATTTGGCAGCCGATGGTGTCGCTGTGGATGTTTATGAAGAATTGCCTGTTCTTGGAGGGGAAGTAACCGTCGGTGTACCTGAATATCGTATGCCGTGGGATAAATATCTCCAGGATATTGAGTGTGTCAGAGATATGGGTGTAAACTTCATAATGAATCATAAAGTATCTGCTGATGATATGAGAAGATTTGAAAAAGAGTACGATGCTACGATGATCGCATCTGGGACCAGAATCTCCAAAAAAGTATATTGTGACAATGAAGACCCTTCAATCACAGGTTACTGGGGTGCTATTGATTTTCTTGACCGTGTAAATCTTTATGAAAAATTTGACATTAAGCTTACAGAAGCTCAAAAAAAAGAGTATGCGATAGACGCCGATTATGTTGATTTGACCGGAAAAACAGTTGCATGTGTAGGGGGTGGATTTACCTCTATGGACGTTGTTCGCTGCTCTATCCGTGCGGGTGCCAAAAAAGTGGTTATGATCTATCGCCGTGATGAAAAAACTATCATACGCAATACTACCTATGAAGAGTATCATGAAGCGGTGGAAGAGGGCGTAGAATTTTATTTTCACTCTGCCGTTGCCGAGATGAAAGATGAAGAGGGTGTGCTTAAGTCACTGATTATAGACAAGTTTGAGCTTGTTCCGGACCCAGACGGCGGACGCCCGCAGTTAGTAAAAATTGAGGGTGAGTCTTATGAGATGGAAGTGGATTATTTAATTCCTGCAGTATCTCAAAGTGCAGATCTGAAATTTTTGCCAGAAGAGTGGGAGATAGAGAAAACCTCCTGGGCGACTATAAAGACAAACGGCAAAGACTATATGACATCACGCAATGGTATTTTTGCTTCAGGTGACTGTGAATACGGACCGATGACAATCGTAAATGCAGTTGGACAGGCAAAACGCGGTGCCTCTGTTATGAGCAGATATGTTCAGACCGGGGAAATCACCCTAACTGATGATGAGATTATGGAAGACCATCTTCGTAAACTTCGCGTTTATGATAAGAAAGAAAAAGTAACAGGATGGTTGCCTGGATTGCCAAGACAGCACAGTATGGTTCTTGAAGCTGATGAGCGTAAATATAACAACAAAGAAGTAAACCTGGGCTTTACACAGGAAGAAGCTTTAAGTGAAGCTGAGCGTTGTATGCGTTGTTACTATATTGCAATGATAGCTACATAGGAGGTATGAATATGGATAAAATGATTAATTTTACAATTGACGGTATCTCTGTAGAAGCTAAGAAGGGTGAGTCGATTTTAACCGTAGCCCGTAAAAATGATATTTACATACCGACTATGTGTTATATCTCCAAGACTACGCCGTGTGCTTCATGCCGTATGTGTGTAGTTGAAGCAAAAGATGTAGAGGGGTTTGTACTTTCGTGTAATACACCGCCGACAGAGGGGATAGAGATTACGACAAACTCGGCCGAACTTGAAAATGAAAGAACAAACATCATGAAGCTCTATGATGTAAACCATCCCTTGGAGTGTGGTGTTTGTGATAAGTCAGGCGAATGTGACCTACAAAACAAAACATTGGAGTTTGGAGTATCTCAACAAAACTTCAGTGCACGTGAGCAGCACCGTAAAATAGAGAACTGGGGACTTATCAACTATGACCCGACTTTATGTATTATGTGTGAGAAATGTGTTCACGTATGTAATGAGGTTATAGGTGACGATGCTATCGATGTTAAATTTGGAGGATACAGTTCAACAATTATTCCTAAAAACAATGATACTCTTGACTGTACCTATTGTGGAGAATGTATTGCAGTCTGCCCTGTTGGAGCACTTGTAAGCTCAAACTTCCAGTACTCTGCAAATGCGTGGGAACTAACACGTGTACCGGCAACATGTGCACACTGTTCCGGCGGTTGTTCTTTGGAGTATGAAACAAGACACCTTGGCATAAACGGCGGAGATTCTATATTGAGAGTCAAAAACAACTTTGAATATACATCATTATGCGGAGCAGGACGTTTTGGTTTTGACTTTTCCAATAATGTACTCAATAAAGATGAAGCAGCCTTTCGCAAGGCTGTTGAAGCAGTCAAAAATGCTAAAGCAATTCGTTTTTCTTCTATGATTACAAACGAAGAAGCACATATTTTAGAATTGTTGAAAGACAAACTCGACATTAAATTATTTAATGAAGATGCAAGAAAGTTTAAAGAGTTTATGAGCGCTTACAGTTCTGTAAGTGCCAAAAAACATCACAGCGGTTCATTGGATGCAGTCAAACAGTGCGATGCCGCAGTTGTTATAGGCTCTAGAATAGCTACTGATAATCCTGCCCTGAGATACGCTTTGACAACTGCATCTAAACATAATGGTGCTAAAATACTCTATGCGCATCCTGTAGAAGATGCTCTGATGCAAAATACGGTGACACAGTTTATTAAGTATGAAGTCGGTACGGAAGAGGGTGTGATTGCATTGTTTGCAAATGCGATTTTAAAAGACCTTGACCTGTCTGAGGATGAGCGTGCGTTTTTTGATGAGCTTGATTTAGGATATCTTGAAGCTGAGACAAATGTCGGTGATGATGAATTGGCTTTGATGATAAAATCATTTAATAGAGCTGCCAAACGTGTTCTTATCGTCGGAAATGATCTGATAAGTCACGAACGTTCGTCTAATATTGCCAAGCTTGCGGCAATGATAGAAAAATATACTGACTTTTCTATCATAATCGTTCCAAATGAAGTAAATACTTTAGGGGTGTCTTTGATCTGTAACTTAGACAAAGATGAAGAAATCTCTAATGTTGTCGGCTATAACGCGAAGGGTGATTTTGTAATCTCCTCTTTGGCCGGAGCTGATTTGGCTGTCCCGGCACTCAACCAGCAAGAGGGCACGTTTGTAAGTATTGACAATAAGGTTCTTCCTACAAATGTGGCACTTTCTTTCAAGGGATATACGCTAAACGATATCGCTGCCGCACACGGCATAGTTAAAGAAACTACAGTTGATTATACTAAAGAGCTAAACACCGAAGCAGGTTTTAAAAATATCGACTTTGATTCTCTGGAAAACTTTTTATCAGCGCACGGGGATGATGTCAGAGGATATTTACTTGATGAAGTTGAATGTGAATCCAACGGAAAACTTGAGAGCGTAAGTGAATTGCCTGAGTTTAACGGCACGGTAATCTATCATTCAAATCCTGTTTTGCAGTTTAATGCGTATACCAATATAACGAAGCAATTGGAAAAAGATACTTCGCTAAGAGGTTCTGCCCAGTTTGCAGCTGCTGCAAAAATTTCTGATGGAGATGAAGTTGAGATTAGTTTCGGCAAAAGATCTATAAACAGAAAATTTAAGCTTGATAGTGAATTAAAAGGTACTATTGCATTAAACCCTACTTTTGATGATGTGTCTGATGCCAGCAGATATAAATTTGAAAAATCCAAAATAGTGAGAGTAATACATGAGTAAAATTACTATAAATATTGACGGAAAAGAAGTACAGACGCAAGAGGGCGAGTATATCTTAAATGCTGCCCGTGCGAATGATATTTTTATTCCTGCTATATGTTATTTAACAAGATGTAGTCCTACTTTAGCTTGTCGTATATGTCTTGTTGAGGCTGATGGAAAACAAGTGTATGCTTGTAATGCCAAAGCCAAAGACGGGATGAATATTACAACATCAACCGAGACTATTGAAGCTGAAAAACGCGCAATCATGGAAGTCTATGATGTAAATCACCCACTTCAATGCGGTGTATGTGATCAATCAGGTGAATGTGAGTTGCAGAACTATACACTTGAAATAGGTGTAGATTCTCAAAGTTACGCAATCAAAGATGTAGACAGATCCTCTAAAGACTGGGGTCATATACATTATGATGCCGGCTTATGTATTGTGTGTGAAAGATGTGTAACGGTATGTAAGGATATGATTGGTGACAACTCTCTTAAAACTGTTGCTCGCGGTGCCGATGCTCTGGATGAACAGTATAAAGAAAGTATGCCAAAAGATGCGTACAGCATGTGGAACAAACTTAACAAATCCGTAATCGGTCTTACAAGCGGCGGCGAAATGCTTGACTGTACATCTTGTGGTGAGTGTGCGGCAGTGTGTCCTGTTGGAGCTTTGGTCGATACTGATTTTATGTATAAGTCAAATGCGTGGGAGCTTAAACAGGTTCCGGCTACCTGCGGACATTGTTCTGCAGGCTGTCAGATATCTTATGATATCAAGCATACAAGTATTGAAAATACTGAAGATAAAATCTATCGTGTTATGAATGAATGGAACTATGTATCTCTTTGCGGTGCCGGCCGTTACGGATATGATTATGAGAATAAAGTTCAGGCGAAAGATGAAGCAGCATTTGCAAGAGCCGTAGAAGCCTTTAAAAAAGCTGATACTGTAGAGTTTACTTCTACAATTACGAATGAAGAAGCTTATATCCTCCAGTCTTTAAAAGAAAAACTTGGACTGAAACTGGTGAACAAAGAAGCTAAGGCATTTCAAACTTTCTTGAAAGATTATAGTCAAATCAGCGGAACGGCACTTTACGGCAGCGACCTTAAAGTTGTTCATAACTCTAACTTCGTCGTCTCCGTCGGTTCTGCCTTAAAGAGCGACAATCCGAATGCAAGATACGCACTAAATAACTCTATGACGGTGAACAAGGGTGCGGGTATATATTTTCATCCTGTAAGTGACCCTGTCATAGATGGTATGGGCAAAAGTATTATGAGTGTGAACCATGCGCCTTTACAAGAGGAAGCAGTTTTGTATCTGATACTGGATCTGTTTGCCGACAAATCAAAACTTCCGTCTTCCGTGGTAGATTATTTGGCATCGTTCCATAAAGAAAAAACCATAACTGTTGAAGAGACTATCAAAGAAAAGGTAGTTGAAATAGTAAAAGAGATGAAAGTCAATGAAGAAACGGGTGAAGAAGAAGAGGTTGAAGTAGAAAAGTCGAAGATGGTTCCAAAGAAGGTATCCAAAGAAGTGCAGATAGATGAAAACACTCTTTTGGCTCTCGTTGGTGCTGATGCTAAATTTGAAGAAAATTTAGAAAAAAATCTGAAGAAAAAAGATGCATTTGCTTTAATGGTCGGACCTGACCTGTACACACATCCAAGATCTGGAAATTTAGCTCGTCTGGTAGCTTTGGTAGAAAAATATTCTGATTTTGAAGTGACTATGATTCCGCCATTGACAAACTCGCTGGGCGTTGCGCTTATTTGTGAACTTGACGATGAAAAAGGCTCCTATACTGTAGGATACAATACAAAAGCGGACTTTACTTTATCCGCTTTGGGTAATGGTGAGTGTGATCTGGATATGCCTGCTATGAATCAGCAGGAAGGGACGTTAACAAGTATAAACAAGCGTGTTAATCCAACCAATGCTGCTCTGGCTTATAAAGGGTATGAGCTAAACGATATCGCTAATGCACTTGGAATGAGTGCAGCGAATGTTATCGACTATACGGCTGCTTTACCAACTTCTGCAGGATTTAAATCAGAAGCATTCGATAATCTCCCCAACCATTATGAAAATGACGGTACGGAGGTCAGAGGGTATCTTTTAGAGAATAAAGAAGTTGAAGTAAGCTCAGACGAAAGTGTAGAACCTTTCCTTGCCGACACACTTGAAGGTGCGGTTATCTATCTTGCAAATCCTGTAAGACAGTTCACTGAATTTACCAATAAAACTACGGGACTTGATGAAATTGCCGGTGTTTACATGAGTGAAGCATATTTAAGTAAGTCTGAATTAAACGGCGGAGACAGTGTAAAAATCAAGAATGACAACGGTGAACTTGTTGCTACTGTTATCAGTGACAATAAAATTGCCGGAGATATAGTTCTTCTTCCAACATTTGATTCTAAATTAAACTCAGAAGCTCTGTTTAGCTCATATCGCTTTGCAACAGCTTCGATACAAAAGGTGTAATATATGGATACAGCATATTTAATTGAGACGATTATAAAAGTCGTAGTAGTTTTACTTATATTTTCTGCTTTAGCGGGTATTGGAACATATTTTGAGAGAAAAGTACTGGCATTTATGCAACGCCGTCTTGGACCTATGAATGTTGGTCCTTACGGACTCCTGCAAGTGGCGGCTGATGGTATCAAGCTTTTTACAAAAGAGGATATCATACCTACGAATGTAGTAGCTAGAATTTTTAAGATTGCACCGGTAATCACAGCTGCAACTGCTTTTATGGCAGCTGCGGCAATTCCGTTTTTACCTCAGTTTACTCTCTTTGGATACACGGTTCATCCAATAGTTGCGGATATCAATATTGGTATTCTTTATATCCTTGGTATTATGGGTGTAGGCTTATACGGTCCTTTGCTTGGCGGTATGGCTTCAGCCAATAAATTTTCACTTCTCTCAGCAGCACGTGGTGCTGCTGTATTTATCTCTTATGAGGTCATTACAGGCTTGTCAATCTTGGCTCCGATTATGATGGTTGGTTCATTGTCTTTAATCGATTTCAATGAGTATCAGGCCGGTGGTATCGGTGACTGGATCATATGGTCTCAGCCGGTAGCCTTTATCTTGTTCTGGATAGCTGCTTTTGCTGAAACCGGGCGTACACCGTTTCACCTGATAGCAAATGACCATGAGATTATCGATGGTTTTGGTACTGAGTATTCAGGTATGAGATGGGGCCTTTTCTTTATTGGTGAATATGCCAACATGTTCTTTATCTCATTCGTAATTCCTTTACTTTTCCTAGGCGGTTATGGTGATGGAAGTTTACTTGGAGCGCTAGGTTTACTTGCTAAGATGGCATTTTTCTTCTTCTTCTTCTTATGGACTAGAGCTGCATGGCCGGATGTAAGACCTGACCAATTGATGTGGTTATGTTGGAAAGTGCTAATGCCTATAGCGGTGATTAATGTTGTAATCACTGGCTTAGTGATGATGTTTTAAAAGGGGATATGAATGAATAATGAACAATTTAACAACAGAAATGTTAGTGAAAATGCTTACTATTTAGTAGACATTGAAGATTATCCTACTGATGGTTGGGGTAAGTTTAAAAGGGTTTTGAAAAGAACTTTCAGAGGTGAGCTTTTTGTCGGATTATGGGTAGTTCTTCGTGAGATGATCAAGTTTGACATCCACACTATCCAGTATCCGCAGGAAAAAATGCCGATAGGTCCGAGATACCGTGCTGTTCATGAGATGAAAAGATTATGGGAATCGGGCACTGAGAGATGTATCGGATGCGGATTATGCGAAAAGATATGTATTTCTGACTGTATAAGAATGGATACAAAGATTGATGAGAATTCTCGTAAAGAAGTAAGTGAGTACAGTATCAATCTTGGACGTTGTATCTTTTGTGGTTATTGTGCTGAAGTTTGTCCGGAACTTGCCATTACACACGGTGGAAGGTATGAGAACGGATCAGAGCAAAGAGAACACTTTGTAATGTATGAAGATATGTTAACGCCTATTGATCAGTTAAAAGCTGGTAATCAATTGGAGTTTGACGGTTTTGGTGCTATTACACCACATGAAGATGAGCGTGTTAAGAAAACACCTCTAGCATATTAAGGAGATAGGTTATGTTTGAAGCGATAGCTTTTTATCTGTTTGCATTTTTAACAATTTCGATGTTTTATATAACTGTAACAACATCACAGGCGTTGTATGCATTAACAGCTTTAGCTGCAGGGATGATTTTTATATCAGCATTTTTCTTTATTTTAGGTGCTGACTTTTTGGGTGCGATTCAAATCGTTGTTTATTCTGGTGCAGTCATGGCACTTTACGCATTTGGTATGATGTTCTTTGATACGACAAGAGACGTCAAGGAAAAGAGCGGCAACAAATATATAGTGTCCGGATTAAGTATTTTGGCTGCAATTTTGGTTGTTGTTATATTTGCAGCTCCAATGGTTTCAACAAATATTACTGCCAACTATCCAATCGTTGAAGGTATCGGAAATACTCAGGAAGTGGGGATGGTTTTATTTACGAAATACTTGATTCCTTTTGAGGTTGCTGCTGTTATGTTGCTTGTAGCAATGATAGCCGGAATCGTACTAGCGGGTAAAAAAATGGATTTATCTCTTACTCTTATGAGCGGAGAAGAGATTCAACATGCAATGGAAGAACAAAATAAAAAGGTGCTTGTATGATGGAAATAGGACTGAATCACTACCTCGTACTCTCAACTATCCTTTTTGCAATAGGTTTAGTGGGTGTAATGCGTCGTAAAAACCTTCTTTTACTGTTTTTCGCTACTGAGATATTACTAAACTCTGTAAATATCGCTTTTGCTGCGATTTCACACTATTATGGTGACTTGACCGGGCAGATGTTCGCATTCTTTGTAATTGCGATCGCTGCTTCTGAAGTAGCTGTAGGACTCGGTTTATTGATTGTATGGCACAAACGCCATGGCAAAATCGATTTAGATCAAATGTCAACGATGAAAGGATAAGCAATGGAAATTTATTTATATCTTGCACTGTTTTCACCATTAGCAGGTTCTTTATTCGCTGCACTTTTTGGTGCATCACCTAGAACAAAAATAGCCGGGATTGTTCCGAGTTTTTTACTGTTTGTATCTTTTGTGAGCAGTACTGTTCTTTTGACACATATACTTTCAGGCGGAGACATAGTACAGGTCGAGATGATGACCTGGATGGCTACGGGTGATTTGTATATACCGTTTGGTTTTGTAGTAGATCAGGTTTCTGTCACGATGATGATGGTTGTAACTGTAGTATCAACGGTAGTTCATATCTATTCAATCGGTTATATGGATCATGACAAAGGTTTTAACAGATTTTTCTCTTACCTTTCAGCCTTCGTATTTTCTATGATGGTTCTTGTTATGAGTGACAACTTTGCAGGTCTATTTATAGGCTGGGAAGGTGTTGGTCTTTGTTCATGGCTGCTTATCGGTTTCTGGTATCACAAAGAAAGCGCTACCTGGGCTGCAAACGAAGCATTTATTATGAACCGTATAGCTGACCTTGGGATGTTGATCGGTATCTTCCTGGTTTACTGGAATACAGGCACATTGCAATATGCAGAGGCTTTTGCAGCGATGGGTGATCTCGATACTGAAATCCTTACTTGGATGGGTATATTCTTATTTATCGGAGCTATGGGTAAATCGGCACAGTTCCCATTACATACATGGCTTGCAGATGCGATGGAGGGTCCAACTCCTGTTTCAGCCCTTATCCACGCCGCGACAATGGTAACAGCGGGTGTGTATCTTGTAGTTCGTGCGAATCCTTTATATGATCTGATTCCGCATGTAGGATTGTTTATAGCAAGTCTTGGAGCATTTGTCGCATTATTTGCCGCGTCTATGGCTCTTGTAAACCGTGATATGAAAAGAATCATTGCGTACTCGACGCTTTCTCAGTTAGGCTATATGTTTGTTGCCGCTGGTTTAGGGGCGTATTGGGTGGCATTATTTCACCTAATGGCACACGCATTCTTCAAAGCACTTCTTTTCCTTGGCGCAGGTAATGTTATGCACGCAATGCATGATGAATTGGATCCGTTTAAGATGGGTGGTCTCAAAAAGGCTATGAAGTGGACGTTTATCATGATGACGCTTGCTTCCGTAGCACTTGCGGGTATCTATCCTTTTGCAGGGTTCTTCTCAAAAGATCTGATCTTGGAAGTTGCGATGATTGAACATCATTACATTATCTACTCTGTACTTTTATTCACTGCAGGTTTAACGGCATTCTATTCATTTAGACTGGTCGCATTGATTTTCCACGGTGAAGAGAGATACAAATTGTTTGGCGTGCATCCGCATGAAGCATATAAATTTATGCTTATCGCAATGAGCCCGTTATTGATTCTTGCAATTATTGCAGGTTCGTTCAAAATGACTTATTTTGAGATGGTAACAGCAGTTCTTCCCGCTACAGAGTATCATGTACACAGTGCAGTCACTTATTGGATCATGACTATTGGAACGCAGGTATTTGTTATTTTAGCGATTGCATTCGCATATAAAAAATATGCAAACAGCAGTGTGCAGGTTCCAGACGGTACATCTGTTATGGAAAACCGTTTTTGCTACAAGGTATTGAGCAATCAATACTATATTCCATACTTTTTTGAAGAGTACCTGGTCAAACCCTACAGAGAACTCTCAACAGTATTCTGGAAACAGGTTGACCTTAAAGTTGTGGATGCGACTGTAGACGGAATAGCAAAAGCTATATATGGTACAGGTGAGAAAACCAGAGGGATGCAAAGTGGTAATCTGTCTACGATGCTTAAATGGATGGTAGCAGGTACTGTTGCTTTATTATCATTAGCTGTGGTTTTTGGACTGGCAGTTAGATACTCTGGTGAAATTAAAACAATTTTATCAGGCTTAGGAGTTCAATAGATGTTAGATCATATTTTATCGATTTTAATTTTCTTTCCGGCATTGGCGGCAATGTTCGGATTTATGATTCAAAAAGATAGTATTCGTGCTTATGGTGTGGCGGTAGCTACTATTGAGTTCGTTTTATCTTTATGGTTATGGTTCGCTTTTGATTCAAATGTATCTGGTATGCAGTTTATGGAGCAGCTTCCTTTAATTCCTGCGTTTGGAATTAACTATATTCTGGGTGTAGACGGGATATCTTTATTTATTATTATCCTCTCGGCATTTTTTACAATGATAGGTATCGCGTCTTTGACGGATACGAAGAACGTAAAGAACATGATTGTAACACTTCTGTTTTTACAGATGACAATGGTTGGTGTATTTGCTGCGCTTGATGCTATCGTATTTTACATATTCTGGGAGCTTTCACTTGTTCCGATGCTTTATATCATCGGTGCATGGGGTGGACCTTTAAGAGTGTATGCATCAGTGAAGTTCTTCTTATACACATTTGCCGGTTCATTAGTTATGTTGGTAGGTATGTTGTTCATGGCATATTTCTATTATCAGGCAACCGGCATGTGGAGTTTTGCTATTCTTGACTGGTACAGACTTATCTTGCCTGAGACCTTCCAGCTTTGGTTGTTTGCGGCATTCTTTATAGGTTTTGCCATCAAAGTTCCAATGTTTCCTTTTCATACATGGTTACCGTATGCGCACGGACAGGCACCGACTATCGGTTCTGTAATACTGGCTGCAATCTTACTTAAAATGGGTACCTATGCGTTTATCCGTTTTTCATTGCCGATGTTCCCGGATGCATCTGTGTTCTTTATGTTCCCGATAGCTATAATCGCAATTATAATGATTATCTATACGGCGATGGTGGCATATGCGCAAGAAGATGTTAAACAGGTTGTTGCCTATTCATCTGTATCGCATATGGGTGTTATTATTATCGGTACTTTTGCTTTGAATGTTGAAGGCATCTCAGGTTCGATCTTCCTGATGATAGCGCACGGAGTTGTTTCCGGTGCACTGTTCTTGCTCGTTGGTGTTATATATGACAGACGTCATACTAAGATGATGAGCGAATTTGGAGGTCTTGCACACGTTATGCCTAGATACGCGACTATCTTTGGTTTAATGCTGATGGCTTCAGTAGGTATGCCTCTTACAATCAACTTTGTAGGGGAATTTTTAAGTTTACTCGGATTTTACCAACAGTCTCATATCTTAACTCTTTTAGCGGGAATAGCAATTGTCGTAGGTGCCATCTATATGCTGGCAGCATACAAAAAAATGTTCTTCGGTGAAGTTACAAATGAGAAGAACAGTAATCTTCCTGACGTAAACAAAAGAGAGTTATTGGCTTTAATTCCTTTGTCGATTATCACTATTTGGTTAGGTGTATACCCAAAACCTGTATTGGAGCCGATCAACAACTCCGTTGAGTCTATTGTGCAGCTTATGCACGATAAATCAATTACACAAGAAGCTAAATCAAGAATCCCTAACCTTGTAAAAGGTGTAGAGATTTCTAGAACTACAGCAGGGGAGGCACACTAATGTTAGAGCCAGTTAATGTTTCAATGGAGTCATTAAATCTAATGACTCTGGCACCAATGCTCATTCCGATTATTGGTGCACTTTTGATTATTGTTATCGATATAATCAAGGGTGGTTTAGATAAAACCTTATATGTAGGTTTAAGTTTACTATTTTTATTAATGGATTTTGGTTCACTTTTAGAAGCATCAGGCGTATTCGCACAAAGCGGTACCGTTATGGGTGTGTTTGATGTGATGCTTATTGACGGTTTGGCAATATTATCTCAGTTTATCATTGTCGGTGCATCTATGCTGTTTATACCATTGGCACTTACGCACAATCGTTTTCACGAGTTTTCGTATCCTGAGTTTTTTGCATTGTTCTTGTTTATGATTTCAGGCTTCCAGTTTATGGTTGCTACAGATAATCTTATCCTTATCTTTGTAGGTCTTGAGACAGCTTCTTTAGCTTTATATACGCTCATAGCGATGCACAACCGTGACAAGTCGTTTGAAGCTGCGGTAAAATACTTTACAATGGGTGCCCTGGCTGCTGGTTTTTACAGTTTTGGTTCAATGGTATTTTATGCACTTACGGGTTCAGTTGAGATCAATCAGATGGCAACTGTCTTAGCGGCAAACAATTATGCCGATATCGGATATGTTCTTGTGGGTGTAGTCTTTATGCTTGCGTCATTCGGATTTAAACTTTCATTGGTTCCGTTCCATACATGGGCTCCGGACGTATATGAAGGTGCAAGTGCCGCAATGGCCGGATTTATGTCAATCGTGCCGAAAATAGCAGCCTTTATCGTTGTAATGAGACTTTTTGAATTTTTAATTCACAGCGGAGTAGTCTGGCTAGAGATAATCCTTTATATTTTTGTAATCGTTACGATGACTGCTGCAAACATATGGGCTCTGGTTCAAACGGATGTGAAAAGAATGCTTGCATACAGTTCGGTTTCACATGCCGGCTTTGTAATGGCAGCGATTTTGATTGGAACAACTCAGGCAAACAGTGCTTTATTCTTGTATTGGGCATTATTTACATTTACCAACCTTGGTTCATTCAGTATGTTATGGATTTCACGCCAGAAACATCTTCCTGCACACCAGGCATCAGACCACAGTTATGATAAATTTGCCGGTATGATCCAAACAGCTCCGATAGCGGCAGTTATTATGGCGTTATTTATGCTAAGTTTGGCAGGTATCCCTCCTTTTGCACTGTTTTGGGGTAAACTGTATATGATATCATCTGCTGTTACGGGCGGGTATACGGTTCTTGCTTTAATCATGGCACTAAACTCGGCGATAGCTGGATATTATTATTTAAAACTGATTATATATATGTTTATGAAAGAGCCTGTAGTAGGTAATGACGGGCATGTATACGTGGCAAATTCGACATTGGCTTTGAAATCCATCATAGGTTTTGCCGCTGTGGGAACTATATTTGCTTTAGTGGCTGTAAACCCGCTTTTAGAGTTTATTACATCATTTGTATATAATAGCGGATACTAACAAGCTAAAAAATAGATAGCAGTAAAAGGAAGAGACTTTGTTGAAACAGATACTCTTTTTACTGCTCTGCTTCAATCTTTTTGCCCTTGAAGTCTCTATTCAGGGTGCAAAAGAGAACTTTCAAAACTACTCTATCTTACACATACGCAATACAGATACCTTTTTATGTCAGGACATGAAAGATGATTTTGATAAAACGACGCAAATAGCCTGTGTGTTTTCTAAAGAACCAAGTGCAAAATTCAACACTCTGCAGAATGATTTTTTTGAAATCACATCCCAATCCAAAAATAAAACCTTTTTCCTTATCATCAAACCTTTTTATAAGATGAAACTGATACCGATTATATTTGATCTGCAAAAAGATGACACTGTGTTTGATGCGGAGGCAAGCTTGTCGCAGCACTGGATGATTATAGGGTATAAAGAGGAGCTTCCCTTTATCAAACATGAAACTTCCCAGGAAGTGGGTGTTAATTTTCCTTTTACCCTGGCAAAAGACAAGCTGCCCTATGTAGGAGCATTGGATCTCAAGGGCAACCCTATTCATATACAAAAAGTACAGGATGTTTCCGATTATATAAGGATTAAAAATTATTACAAAGATAATAAATACGCCCTGTGTCTGGAACTTATTGATGAGGTTATGGCGGAGTATCCAAACTCGCTTTTCAAAAGCGAACTGCTCTTTTACAAGATTAGAGTTTTTGCCAAACAAAAAGATTATGATAATGTCATTGAGAGCGCCAAAATATATCTAAGGGAATATTCGTCCGATGAAAATGTTCCCGAGGTCTTGTCCTTGAGTGCAAAAGCATATTCCAAGATAGGGCTGAGTACGGATGCCGATTACTTTTTTGACAGGTTGTTCAGCGAACATAAGGACTCGGAGTATTGTAAATGGGGGTATATCTATATGGGGGAGATGCTGGAAGAGTCGGGTTCTGCATCCAAAGCTCTTGAGTTTTTTGAAAAAGCTCTGCAAGAAACTAATGACATAGATATAGCGGCATATGCAGCTTATAAACTTGCAAGATATAAGATATCCTATTCAAACTCCAAAGAAGCTGCCAAATATATAGAAAAAATATTAAATGCAAAACCTGTTTTCTTTATGGATGATTTAAAAGACTCCAAAGAGATGATGTATCTTTTTGCGGAGGAAAAGCATTTTGTCATTGCTGCAGACATAGCAAAGGTAATTTTGGAAAATACTACAACATCAGATGATGATTATGAAGTGCTTTTGAGTAAAAGGGGAATCTGGCTCTCCATGAGTGACAAAAAAGAAGAAGCGCTCAAGAGTTTGAATGAATATATTAAATTATATAAGTACGGAACATACGAGGATGAGGTGAAGGTTGCCAAAGACTCTCTCTTTTTTGACAATACAGACGCAAATCTATCGACCAGACTTAGTGAATATGACACCCTTATTGAAACCTATATGAATGATACGATAGGCAACAGAGCCATCTATGAAAAAGCAAAACTATTATACGAGAACAAGATGTATAGTGATGTCTTGGGATTTAAAGAATCGATTTTGTCTTTGGAGAGCGAAGTATATCCGGATACAGATGCAATCATAAAAGAGTCGGCTATAGGGGTTATGCAAAGAGCATTGAAAGAAAAAGAGTGCCAGGAAGTATTAAATATATCGGCTGATTACAATATAACACTCTCCAATGAATGGGATGAGGGCATCTATGAGTGTGCAATGAAGGGGGCCGACTTTTTACTTGCCAAAAGAATCGCATCCGAGAATCTAAAATCAAAAGATTTGCAACAAAGAAAAAAATGGCTCTACAGATATATAAAAGTTGATTTCGCTACCGGCAACTACAGCGATATCGTAGAAGCATCCAAGGAGTTGATCGTTTTGATTCAAGACAGCGATGACTTGGAGTACAGGGATGTTTACAGAATTTTATTTGATACCTATCAGAGGCTTGAAAATCCCAATAAGATGCTGGATGCCATTGTTGAGATACAAAGAATATACGGAGCAAGCTATCTTGACATAGAGAGATATATCGCCGTAATGGTCATAGGAAACAACTTAAAAGATGACAATATGGTTATCAAGTATGCCAAAGAGGTGGATACTATACAAAAAACATCCAATTCCTATACCCAAAGCCCGTTTGTAGAGTTTACCCTCTACCAGGCATATATCAACAAAGAGAATTATAAGGCTGCTCTGGAGATTATAAAATCCCTGGATGCAAGAGAGCTTGATGCTGAAAAAAGAGCAAGGCAAAAATATCTGCTAGGAACCGTACTGGAAAAACTTTGGAGAGATGAAGAGGCTGACGCGGCGTATCAGGCGGCTATAGAGGCCAAACCTGATTCTGCCTGGGCGAAACTGGCAAAATCCGCTAAAGATATTTAGAAAGTATAATTCTCTCCAACTCTTCGAGCGGGGCAGAGGTGATGTTTTCAAACTGTGTTCTGTTAAAGGTCTGCTGTCTTTTTGCCAACTGGGCTGTATGAGTAGAGATGTTTTCAAGCATCTTCTCTTTTGTTACTTTGCCATCTAAAAACTCTAAGACCTCCACTATCCCTATGGAACTCATGGCATGTGGAAACCTTGTATATTTTTGCTCTAAATAGCACACTTCATCAATCAGACCGCAAGAGAGCATAGTATTGGTTCTGCCTTTTATTCTTTCTCTTAGAGTCTGTCTATCGATCTCAATATTGTAAATGTCAAGATTGTCTATGACAGGTTTTGGCTGGTTCTGTTGAAACCACTCTGTCGGGGTCAGTTTTGAAGCTTCATAAATAAGCAGCATTTTTTCTATTCTGTACTTGTCATTTGCAGCAATACTTTTCATATAGGAACTATCAAGGGTATATAAAAACTCATAGGCACTCTGTAGGTTTTTTAATCGCATTTGCACATGCCGGGAGATCTCGGGTGTGATGCGCGGTAAAACGGATAAGCCGCTGAGCAGAGACTTCAGATAAAAAGAGGTGCCGCCGACAATGACAAGGTTTTTATTTTCCCTCCGGCATGTGGAAATGACCTCTTTATATAAATCTATAAAAATATCAACACTGAAATATTGATCGGGATTCAATACATTTATTCCAAAATGCCTAAGGGAGTCGAGATCTTTTTTCGACGGTTTTGCCGAAACTATGTCTATCTCTTTGTAGATACTCAGCGAGTCGATGGAGAGGATATACGCATCCGTCTTTTGGGCAATTCTGATTGCCAAATCGCTTTTTCCTGATGCAGTCGGACCTATTATAGCTATTTGATTCATGGTGAAATTATATCATTTTAAATCAACTTTGGATAAAATGAGTCCTATTCATTTCACAAGGTAATAAGTTGCAAAAATATATTAACAAATTAAAAGATTTCAATGAACTGGTCATGTTCGAACATTCGATTTTTTCTCTTCCGTTTATATTTATCGCTATGATTGTCGCAGCAGATGGCTGGTTTGGTTTTTGGTTCTTGCTGCTTGGTGTTTTGGCAGCCGTAAGTGCGAGAAACTTTGCCATGGGCGTAAACAGATATGCGGATAGGGATATCGATGCTCTCAACCCCCGAACTGCCGATCGTCCAAATGTGGACGGAAGGCTTGACGGCTCAAGCATTATGATCTTTATTCTGGTCAATGCCCTTGTCTTTGTAGCCGTTGCCTATATGCTGAATACGCTTGCATTTTCTCTGAGTATCCCGATACTGCTCGTCCTTGCAAGCTACTCCTATTTCAAGAGATTTTCATCTCTGGCACATGTGGTTTTGGGAATATGTCTGGGTCTTGCTCCTATCGCCGGTGTAATCGCCGTAAGTGCAAGTATCCCCCCTTGGTCGGTGATACTGAGTCTGGGCGTTATCTTCTGGGTTGCAGGCTTTGACCTGCTGTACTCTTTGCAGGATATAGAGTTTGACAAGGATAACGGTCTCCACTCCATCCCTTCAAAATACGGAGCAGAGGCTACACTGTTTATATCTGCACTTTTTCATATGCTGAGCGTACTGTTCTGGGCGTTATTCGTATGGATCTCCGGTCTTGGGGTTTTTGCCTTTGCCGCCGTAATACTAAGTGCTGTCATGCTTAGATATGAGCACTATCTGGTGCGAAAAGATTTTACGAAGATCGACCGTGCTTTTTTTACTGTAAACGGGTATCTTGGAGTGGGATTCTTATTTTTAATCATTATGGATAAAATAGTTTCATGAATGTCCGTTTGGTAAAGGCGCCCATCAGTATAGTTTTTAGCGAGGCGGGGAGTGATGATGAAGCATATCTCAGAGAGTACCATCAGCTTAGCGAATCGGATGATGACCCGATAAACCATTGGCTAAAGCTTGCAAAAGCGAGGGGAGATACCGCTGATACGGACCCTGTTTTGCTTAACCTGGTTGTTGAGCTGCATAAAAAAATCGACGCTTTGGAGATGTTTTTAAAAAATGAACAGCCAAAAAGGCTCTCTTTGCTAAACGAAGCGCATATAGACTCCATAGGTTTTGAGCATTTCAATCTAAAAGAAGAGTTGCTTCAAGAGGGTACGGAATATTACGGCCGTGTGGAGATGCCCGTCCATCCAAAAAGAGACGTTGCTGTTTTTTTTAAAGCACTGAGCAAGACACTGGCGCAGATTACCAAGATTCATGAGAGAGATGAAAAAGAGTGGGGAGCATATTTGACTGCCAGAGAGAGAGTATTGATACGTGAGGCTAAAGAAAACAGATGAATTTTGAATCATTACCGCTAGAATATGTCATAGTAGCGATGTCGGGTGTTATTTTGTATCTTCTGTACTATGTATTTACCAAGGACTCGGAATACAGCAAAAATATCCATTCTGTAGCTTCTGTTGTGGAAGAGTTAAACAGGGACATCTATTATCTGAAGAAGAAACTTGTCGATAATCAAAAGCATCTGCAGGATAATTCAAGAAACATGAGCGATGAGGAGATATACGAAGAGATTGAAAGAAGCGTGTATGACATGATACAGCCCCTCTCTCTGAGTCTCAAGCAGGTAAAAGAGACTATCTATACGATTGATTCGCAGATTGATTCGAGAATCTCCTCTTTGGAGAGCGGTGTAAAACAGATCTCAATTCCCTCTTCAATCCATGGTAATGATGATGAGAAGATTATGTCTTTGTACAAGCAGGGCGTATCACTCGATACGATTTCAAAAGAACTGCATCTGTCAAAACCTGAAGTTGAGTTTGTTTTAAAAATAAACAAAATCAAATAGATTCAAGGCACTACAATGGCAGATAGAAAACTCTTTACCCTGGTGTCTGTATTGATAGGGATAAGTATCATCCTTACCTATTCTTTATCTGCCTATACGACCCTCCTTTTTGGTGTGGGAGAGTTTCATTTTGCACTCAGACAAGCCGCATTTGGAATTCTAAGCATCATCATTATTTGGGTTTTGGCACAGCTCAATCCTGATAAATGGTTAAAACCTATAGGATTTACACTTTTCATAGGTTCGGCAATATTGATGATAGCGATGCCTTTTTTGCCCGAATTTCTGGTTTCGGCAGTCGGCGGGGCAAAAAGATGGATTAAGGTTTTTGGATTTTCAGTTGCACCGGTTGAGTTTTTTAAAATAGGTTTTGTATACTTTTTGGCGTGGAGTTTTTCCAGAAAACTCGGTCATCATGACGGGATGGGGCTTAAAAAAGAGTTTATCAGATTCGCACCCTATGGAGTGGTGTTTATAGGAGCCATGTTTATCATTGCCTTTGTTCAAAACGACCTGGGACAGGTTGTGGTCCTTGGTTTGACACTTTTATTTATGCTTATGTTCGCGGGAAGCAGTTTTAGGTTTTTCTTTACAATCTTATCTGCTTCATTCTTGTTTTTTGTTTTTTTCATATATACAGCCGAACACAGGGTTCTAAGGATAAAATCCTGGTGGGCTCTGGCGCAAAACAGTGTCTTGGGACTTTTCCCGGAGTCTATTGCGGAGCAGCTTCGAGTTCCCACAGAAGTGGAACCGTATCAGATAGGGCACTCGCTAAACGCCATTCATAACGGAGGAATATTCGGTACGGGAGTGGCAAACGGGACTTTCAAGCTTGGGTTTTTAAGTGAAGTGCATACGGATTTTGTTTTGGCAGGTTTGGCAGAGGAATTCGGATTCGTCGGTGTCGTATTTGTGGTCGTTCTCTTTATGTGGATGCTCCAGAGGATATTTAAAGTAGCAAACCGTTCCCGTGATACGAGTATGTATCTTTTTAGTCTCGGTATAGGATTGCTGCTCTCTTTTGCTTTTTTGGTAAACGCCTACGGAATCAGCGGAATAACTCCGATCAAAGGCATATCTGTACCGTTTTTGAGTTATGGCGGTTCTGCGATTTTAGCTGCATCTATAGGTGTTGGAATGGTTTTGATGGCCTCAAAAAAAGTAAAAATGGATTAGGTTTGGTGAATTAAATGAAGTTATGTATAACAGGCGGCGGAACCGGAGGACATCTGATGATAGCCGAATCTTTGGTTGAGGCTGCCGTAGCGGACGGACATGAGGTGATTTTTATCGGTTCAACAAGCGGTCAGGACAAAAAATATTTTGAATTTCACAGTTCATTTTCACATGTCTATTTTCTGGAGACAAGCGGCGTGGTAAATCAAAAAGGGGTGCAAAAGCTTTTGGCGCTATGGCGTATCTTCAAGGCTTTTATCATTTCGAGAAAAATTTTAAAAACACATGCTGTTCAGGCCACCTACAGTGTCGGCGGATTTTCTGCCGCACCCGCGTCCTTTGCATCACTCAGCCGCTTTATACCCTTGTTCATACACGAGCAAAATGCGGTTGAGGGGAGGCTGAACTCTCTGTTAAAACCCTTTGCCCGGAGGTTTATATCCGCTTATGACACAAACTCGGTGGTACAGGGCTATCCTGTAAAAAGTGCTTTTTATAAAACTGCAAGGGTGAGAAAAGAGCTTAAAACCATAATTTTCTTAGGGGGTTCGCAAGGTGCCAGGGCTATAAATGATTTAGCATTGGGTGTTTGTGGCGAGCTTCAAAAAAGAGGGATACGGATTATTCACCAGGCGGGGGAGAGTGATTATGAAAGAGTTGCACAAGAGTATCATAAACAGGGTGTAGAAGTGGAGCTGTACGGATTTACAAAAGAGCTTGAAGCCCTGGTCGCAGATGCCGACCTGGCTGTGAGCCGCGCAGGGGCAAGTACGCTTTGGGAAATCTCTGCCAACGGACTGCCTGCCTTGTTCATCCCCTATCCACATGCCGCGGGAGATCATCAGTATTATAATGCAAAGTTTATAGTGGATAACACTCTTGGCTGGTGTGAGAGAGAAGGTGATGATTTAAAAGACAAACTGCTTCATGTGTTAGATGAAGAGCTCGAAGACAAAAGTAAAAGACTGTTGGAATATTCAAATAAGGATGTGGCACAAAAAATGATTCAAGATGTAGTAGAGAGTATTCAATGATAAAAGAGATAGCGCAGGCGATAGTCGATTTGATATTTGACTGGGGATATATAGGGATCTTTTTGCTGATGACGATAGAGAGTTCCTTTATACCCTTTCCAAGTGAAATAGTGCTGGTACCGGCCGGATATCTGGCTTCGCAGGGGCAGATGAGCATGGGTATGATAATGTTCAGCGGATTGTCGGGATCACTTTTGGGTGCATTTATCAATTATTATCTGGCGCTTTTACTCGGGCGCAAGATACTTAAAAAATACGGAAAGTACTTTTTTATTAAAGAGAGTTCTCTTGATAAAATGGACAACTACTTTGAAAAACACGGGCATATCTCCACCTTTATAGGCAGGCTGCTTCCTGGAATCAGACAGCTTATATCGATTCCCGCCGGAATTGCCAAGATGAATTTGGCGGTATTTGCGACTTTTACGGCTTTGGGTGCGGGAATATGGGCATTTATCTTGGTTCTTCTGGGGTATTTTATAGGTGAGAACCAGGAGCTCATTGATGCATATCTCAAACAAATCCTCATGGTGGTACTGGTATGTCTCGTGGTCTTAGGCGCATGGTATGCATACTATCAAAAAAGAAAAATAGTTAAATAAAAATTAGGAGATAAGAATGGTTGAATTAGAACAAAAAGCACCGCAGTTTTGCTTGCCGAATCAGGACGATGTAGAGATATGCCTTAGGGACTTAAAGGGGAAATGGATCGTCTTGTATTTTTATCCAAGGGACAGCACTCCTGGATGTACCACGCAAGCGTGCGCGTTTACGGAAGCTGCACCGGATTTTTCGGATCTCAATGCCGTTATCTTGGGTGTCAGTGCAGATTCTACGAAAAAGCATCGTAATTTTATAGAAAAACAAAACCTCGGAATCACACTTCTCAGTGATGAAGATACATCTATGATGCAAGAATACGGCGTTTGGCAGTTGAAGAAAAATTACGGAAAAGAGTATATGGGGATAGTGCGTACAACTTTAATCATAGACCCGGAGGGAGTTGTAAAAGCCTTATGGGAAAAGGTAAGAGTAAAAGAGCATGTTCAAAAGGTAAAAGAGGAGCTGGAGAGGCTCAAAGCACTTTAAAAAACAAAAGAGCTCTTGCACATAAAGTGCAAGCCGTTCTTAGAACTGAAAACTCTCCTTTTTAAACACCGTAAATTCAGTAGCTACTTTTTCATTTTCAAGTTTCAGCGTTTTGAGAGCTTTCGGATTTACCAAAAACCATCCTAAGACAACATCCACCCTGTCACCCTGCATAAGTTTGAAATCATAAGAGACACTTCTTTTTTCATTGGCTTGAATCATCGTGTCTTTTAGAGTCTTATCCGCAGCCCACGGCATAGCCGGCTTACCGTCTTTGCCTATAATCCTTACAAATATTTCATCTTGAAGGTGTGTGGTATTTGCATCTCTTGTCACGCTTACTTTGAGCACGGCAGTGCGAAGAGGGTGTAACAGTAAGGCATGTGAAGTTTGGTTGTCGATATTGACAATAAAATCAGATATCTCTCTTAATACAGAAATGTTAACGTATTTACTGAGCATATCAGAGTGAAAATGACTCCCTGCAAAACCGTGAAAAGTGTGTTTTTCCCTTTTGTGCAAGTTTGATACACTCCCTTGTACCTTCGGCATATGGCAGCTGACACAGTTTGCATCATCCATTGAATTATCAATATTTGTCGAACATACGTTTAAGCCGTGTTTGTTCATCTTGTGGGAATGGCACCCGATACAGACATTGCCGTTTTTCATATGCTCATTTCCCTCACTGACGATACCGTGATAAGGTGATTCCATATGCTCTTCAAGTGTGCCGAAATAGTTCTTTTGGGTATGGGTCATGATATTTGTATTATGGACAGGGTGATGCTCGATACTTTTGATCCTATGACAGTATGCACAGCTGATTCCGGCCTGATGCGTAGCATTGTTCATATCGGGCATAGCCTTTTGTCCCGGTGTTTTCATAGCGTTAAGATTATCGGCGGCCGGAGTATGGCATTTGCCGCAGCCGTATCGTTCCTGTTTTGTGTTTTGGGGATGTTTTTCCCAAACCGCATTGTGAATGACATCTTTTTGCGGAGTTGAATGCGCATGCATTGAAGCGCTGAACTCATCATAAATTTGTGTATGGCAAGCTTTACAGTCCTCGCTTGGGGCGTAGGTACGTGTCATGTCGTTTGCAAAAAGCCAGGTGTAGAACAGGAGGGATAAACCAAGGAGGAGTTTCATATAAAAACCTTTTGTAAAATTTAGAAGAATAGTTACAGGATTATAGCTATGAATAACTTATACGAATATATATTATTCGTACTAGTTATATGGTGGATTCGGTTTAGGAAGAGGGCTTGTTTGATAAAAATTTCAGCCAAATAAATCCGAATAAGCCGGCGCTCAGAGAAGCGGCCAATATCCCCACCTTTGCCTGAAAAATAAGTACATCATTACCCAAAAATGCCAAATCCGCTACGAATATGGACATGGTAAATCCGATTCCTCCTAAAAAAGCGACACCGAAAACCTGACTCATCGTACTGTTGTCCGGGAGTTTTGCTATACCCATTTTTACTGCAAGGTACGCTATACCTGCTATCCCTGCAACTTTTCCAACAACAAGCCCAAGCATTATACCTACTGAAACAGGTTCCATGATTGTCTCTCCGATGGATGAGAAGTCTATAGATATGCCCGCATTCGCCAAGGCAAAGAGAGGGATAACAAGTAAACTCACAGGCAGATGCAAAGAGTGTTCAAGCCGTCCTGCAGGAGAGCCGACGGAATCGATTTTGTCTTTTATATTTTGCAAAATAGCTTTTTGTTTTTCGTGCATGGTGTGGTCCGTGGCCACCGGATAATTGTCATATTCGTCAAGCAGGTTTTTTGTATGCATGGTAAAATCTACGGGTGTGAATTTTGGCTTTGAGGGTATAGCCATGGCTGCAATTACCCCTGCTATGGTCGCATGAACACCGGATTCGAGCATAAAGAGCCACATGATTGTCCCGACTATAAAATAGGGTAAAACGGCGTGGATTCCAAAACGGTTGAAAGCAACTAAAATAAAAAAAGAGATAAACGCCATAATAAGGGGGATAAAATGGATCTGGTCTGTATAAAAGAGTGCTATCACCACGACCGCACCAAGGTCATCCACAATAGCCAGAGCGACCAAAAAGGTCACAAGTGACGGTGAGACTCTGTTACCCAAAAGAACCAGGGCACTAATGGCAAAAGCTATGTCGGTCGCCATCGGAATACCCCAGCCGTTTGCGCCTTCGGAGCCGTGGTTGATTGCAAGATAGATGAGTGCCGGAATTATCATCCCACCAAGAGCGGATAAAATAGGCAGGATGGCAACTCTGATATTTGAGAGTTCACCGACTAAAATCTCCCTTTTGATCTCCAATCCTACGATAAAGAAGAAAAAGGCCATAAGTCCGTCATTGATCCAATGGTGTATAGAATGGGACAAACTCCAGGAGCCGATATCCAGATTGATTTTCGTGTGAAAAAAATGGGCATAAACATCCGCGATAGGACTGTTTGCCAATAAAAGTGCAATGACGGTTGTAATCATCAATACTAAACCGGTAGTGGTTTGGGCATGTAAGAAATGCTCGAAAGGGGTTGCAATTTTTTTGAAAGTTTTTTCCCATGGGGCGTATAATCTCATAAGTGGACCTTTAAAATATATTTTTAGTGGATATCTGTATTTCCGACATCTGAAAAGCCGCATCTCTGTGGCCGTTTCTTCTTGCTTTTGTCCACCATTTTATGGCAGTGTCTATATTCTTTTCAACTCCGTCTCCATCTCTGTACATCCTCCCTATATAGTATTGTGCTTCAGGGTCGTTTTCGTATGCGGCTGCATCAAACAGAGCGTCAAACGCCTCTTTGAATTTTCTATCATTATACAGCTCGTAGCCGTTAGGTGTATTCTGTGACATCTGCTATCCTTTTTTATTATTATCAATTATAGCTTAGAAGTACAAACCAAAAAAATTAAATCCAAGGAGAAAAGATTAAAAGAGAAAGAGTGGGAATATTTTCCAAGTTATAACTTGGAAAAATTATAACTTAGTCCGCTATGCGTTCTTTGTCACGGACGAGATTATGGCAGTTAAAACATGCACCGACTATATTTAAATACGCTTCTTGGGCAATGGCTTGTCTTTTTCTTACAGATAAACCCTCTTTGTTCTCAATCGCTTCCCTGATTGTGGCAACACTTGTTTTGATTTTTCTGGCACTATCAACGGCGATATTCACCTTGTGCTTTTTGCTGTCCATATCTTTTGGCAGCATATCAATCATTTGGTCTCTGTTGCCCAGCAACTCTTCCGCATCCTTGGCAAAACTGTTTAAAATTATTGAGATCCCTTTTTTGTCGCTGGAAATAAAACCCCTTTGAAGCTCATTTAACTCAGCATTGAGTTTAAACATATTGGTTTTGAGGTCAAACTCAGACGCACTCAAAGAAGATATCCCCAAGGCCAAGGCCAAAAAACCGCTTACTAAAATTTTTGTATTCATACCAACCCCTTTTTTATTTGTTTCATTGTATAGCGATTTATTTTAAACTTAGATAAATTAGCCTTACTTATAATAGAGAGAAAATACCAGGAGGGATATATTGTGTGAAATCTTAAAATTACCGTTAGGGCAAAAGCAGTCATATAAAACTTAAAAAAAATAAGTATAATCTGTTTATGAATTTAAAAGAATTTGAAAACAAGACCATACTCTTATTTGGCAAAAGTCGTGCATTTACAAAGGATGAGTTTGATGCGCAGATGGATTTTTATAAAATAACCGTACTCAAAGAATACGCTGATGATGTCGTTTTGATCGTCGATGGAAGAATGATGACCCCCTATGAGCAAAATAAAAGTGAAGCTCTGTATGAAGAAAAAAAAGCCGAGTTTTGCAGTATAGACGACTTGGAAAATGAGCTTGCCAAGCATATTGACACAGATGTGTTACTGATGAGTTTGAAGTTAAGCCATGACAAGCAAAGATTAAAAGGTTTTTTGCAAAACACGATGATAGACGATGCGCTTTTTTTGAGACTTTTAAAGATGTACAGATGGAGCGGGGAAGATTTTTTTGAAAATGATGACAACCGTGATGTGACGGCTGCTCTGATTTCAAGGTTTTATGAAAATATCGAGAGAAATCACAATGTACAATATGCCACTTTGGGACTGATGCACCTGGTAGTACAGGCAAAAGACTCAAGCCTTATTGAAGCCATAGTCGCCTTGGAACCTTTGCAAAAAAGTTTTAAAAGCAATGCAAAAGATGCAAATTACAGTATTGTAACCGCCATAGCCACACATCACCATACCTCTACAGGCGTTTTGAAAATGCTGATAAAAAAGTCCAACACCTATGTCAAAACATTAATAGCCATGAGAGCAGACTGCCTCGGCGACATGCAGAAGATGCTCTATGAAAGCGGCGATGCATTCGTAGTTGAGGCCTTGTCCCATAATAAAAATCTGGACAAAGAACTGGCCAGCAAAATATTGCAAGAGAATGTTTACAGTAAAAATATAGCCAGACATATAAATCTCAATGATGAGATTTTTGAGGTATTGATTGGCAGCTATCCAAAAGAGCTGGCATGCAACGAATCATTGACTCCGTCTATGCAGGAGAGACTGGTTGGTTTACATGATGCGGATGTCAATCTCGCACTCGCATCCAACGCTCATCTGGATGAGAATATTGTTATGAAACTTTTGTGTGAATCCAGCGAAGAGATACAGTTTTGTCTGTATTCAAATGTAATCACATCCAAAGAACAGCTTGAAGAGGCTTATCTGGATGAGATAAACCACAGAGCGCTCTGTAGCAATGAGAATACACCTGCGCATATTTTAAAGAAGCTTGGCGAGAGTGAGGATATAAAGGTGCTCGAAGAGTTGGCAAAAAATCAAAATACTCCGGTTGAGGTTTTGTATCAGCTGCAGCTTGATAGCCGCTTTGAGCGGTTTGTAAAAGAAAATCAGGCATTTGGCAAACATATACAAAGCCAAAACATAGGCTGGCAGGTTTAAGGAAAGAAATGAAAGCATCAGACTTAACTACAATTATCGCATCTCTAGTCGTCCAGAAGGTACCGACTTTTCTTTGGGGTGCTCCGGGAATCGGAAAATCATCCATTGTAAAACAGATATCAAAAGAGAAGGGGATAGGTTTTATAGATTTAAGATTATCTCTTATGGACCCGACCGATTTAAAAGGGGTTCCTTTTTATGACAAGGAATCCCATACCGCTCTTTGGGCTCCTCCGGCCTTTTTGCCGCGTGAGGGCGAGGGGATACTGTTTTTGGATGAGCTTAATTCTGCACCTCCGAGCGTGCAGGCCTCGGCATACCAGCTGATTCTTGACAGAAAAGTGGGGGAGTATGAGCTTCCTGATGGCTGGGCGATAGTAGCAGCCGGAAACCGTGAGGGGGACAGGGGCGTGACGTATCGTATGCCTGCTCCTCTTGCAAACAGATTTGTGCATTTTGAGATGGAGGTCAATGTGGACGACTGGAGAGATTGGGCGTATAAAAACACCCTGGATGAGAGGATAATCTCATATATAAGTTTCAAAAACGAGCACCTCTTTACCTTTGATGCAAAAAGCGACAACAAAAGCTTTGCAACGCCAAGAAGCTGGGAATATGTGCACAATATACTCAAAAGCGATATAAGCGAAGAACTTATTTTGAGTGCACTCTCCGGTGCAGTGGGCAAGGATGTGTCTGTCGGTTTTTTGAGTTTTTCAAAAGTGATGAACAAACTTCCTGACATAGAAAATATCCTGGCATGTGCAAAGAGCCCGGATGGAGATGACAATAATATCTACAGCGAAGAAGTGGATGTACTCTATGCCTTAAGTACGGGGCTTGTAAGCAAACTACTGCAAAAAAACACGGAAGAAAGGCTGGATAATTTGCTGCGCTACACCTTGGACCTCAAAAGTGAGTTTGCGGTTATGATCGTTCAGGACCTCCAAAGAAACGGGGTGACGATGGAACACTCCCAGGTATTCAAAAAATGGGTGCAGAAATTTGCATATCTCTTGTCATAAGAGTTTTTAAAAGAGGAAAGATAAATTATGGAAAATGTCCTAGAGATAACAGACGCGACATACAGCGCTTTTATAGAAAATACGGATGCGGTGGTTTTTATAGATTTTTACAGCCAGACATGCGGGCCTTGCCAGACTTTGCTCTCATATCTTCCCGACCTCTCGAAACATTACAAAGAGGATGCCGTGGTCATTGCAAAGGTCAATGTCGCTTCCAATCCCAAGCTTGCAAAAAAGTTTATGGTGCGAAGTGTTCCTTTGAGCATAGTCGTAGGCAGGGATAAAATGGTGAAAAATGCAGAGGTGGGTTTACTGGGGAAGGATGCTTATTTTAAGATGATAGACAATGAACTTAAAAAGAATACCGGATTCTTCTCTAGGTTGTTTGGATAATATTTTATTATAATACGCTAACACTTTGCTAACACTTTGAAGCTATAATTTTCCTAACCCAAACAAAAAGGATTCACATGAAAAAATTTACAGCGACTTTGTTAGTATTAGCAGCTTTGGCGTCAAGCGCGTTCGCACACCATAACTCTCCATCAAGTACTGCAGGCGGCAATATCTCAGATGGTTCAGGTCATTTAGATTTAGTATTTTAATCCATTGGTGCGGTGTCTTGCCGCACCTGCTCGTTTGACGGGCGTTTTCCTTTTTTAATTTCAATTAAATTTATACTTCTTGCTGTTTTGTCTTGTTTTAGCGAAGAATAACTTATGTTATAATCTTTGATAAATTACAGGATAAGTTGTTCCCTCCCATGCCAGGTATTGAAAAAAAAATTTCACAAGCAAAATCAAAACTCTTAATCGATTATCCCTATTTCGGCACTTTGGCTTCCAAGCTCGAACTCGTAGTCAATGATGATATACAGGCTTTTAAAAGTGACGGCATAAGCTTGCACTATAACAGCGATTTTTTTGAAGGACTTGAGCTTAGCGAGATGGAATTTGTATTTGCAAACGGAGCAATGCATGCATCTTTGGCGCATGAAGCAAGAAAAAACGGCAGAAGCGGATGGCTTTGGCAGATGGCGACAGACCTCGCCATAAATGATATGCTTGTTCAAAACGGTATGGATTTGCCCCATGGAGCGCAGTACAGAGTCAGATTTGAAGGGATGTACGCCGAAGAGATATATGCCGAGCTCAAAGACGATATTTTAAGAGAGGACGAAAATCTCGAATACGAAGCGGACGATGCAGGTGATGTCCAAAACAACGAAAACAAAAACGAAGAAAAAAACACGCAGACCCAAACCCAGGAACAACTCCTAGAAGAGGTTTTAAAAGAGCAGCTCTTTGCAGAAGATGCCCTCTCCCAGCTAACAAAAGAGATACAAAAAGGGGAGGCTCCGCAAAGTATCGACAGATTTTTCAAGCTTGAGAAGTTTGGAAAGATCGATTGGAGAGAAGAGATTAAAATCGCTCTTGAGAGATTTTTTAAAGATGATTATGTGCTCATTCCGCCGAATAAAAAGTTTTTGCATATGGGGATTTATCTGCCCTCAAACATCAGTCGGACCTTCAGGCTTGTAATCGCGGTCGACAGCTCAGGTTCGGTAGACGAAGATCTTTTGAACCAGTTCTTAAACGAAGTCAATTTTTTGATGAGTCTGGTGCATCATTACCAGATTGAGATGCTTGTCTGCGATGACAAGATTCATTCACACCGAACCTTCTACAGCGGGGATACTTTGGAGTGTGATTTAAGAGGGGGCGGGGGTACCGACTTCAGACCTGTTTTTGATTTTATAGACAAAGAGCTGGATGATACCAAACTGCTTTTATATTTTACGGACTTACAGGGGATATTTCCACATGCCCAACCAAATTATGCGCTAAAGTGGGTTGCGCCAAGGAGAGGAGAAGTACCGTTTGGCGAAGTGATACTTCTTGATTAGTTATGCAGGAGCTGGTTTATGCCGTTTTGTTTTGCATTGTGAAGCATCATATCTGCCTGATTGAGCGTGTCCTCGAGGGTGTCTTCAGGGTTGAAAACCGCACCTATGGAGATAGTGAATCTTATCTCCTGAGCCTCCTGCGAAAGTGTCACGGAACTTTTTACCTTTGTTTTTAGTCTTTGGAGAACTTTGAGTATGTTTTCCTGACTTGTATTTTTAAGAACGATACAGAACTCTTCACCGGAAAATCTGGCGACCAGGTCATGTTGGTTCGTATTTGCTCTGAGGATATCAGCCAGGTGCGAGATAATCTGGTCTGCTGTCTCATCACCGAAGCTGTCCTTTAGATTTTTGAAATCATCAATATTTATCATGACGATGGCAAAACTTTCATTGGATATTTTCGCTTCTTCAAAATAAGGCTGCATATCTTTGTAGAAATATCTTTTATTGTATAAACCTGTCAAAAAATCCCTGTTGGCATGGTTGGTGATGATGTGAATGTTTTCAAGAGCTTCTATGGAGTTGTTGATACGACACGAAAACTCCTCTTTTGAGAAAGGCTTGTTTATGTAGTCGTTTGCCCCGTTTTTTAAGAATAGAGCGGTTTGCTCACCGTCGCCATTATTTGAGATGGCTATGATGCCCAAATCTTTTTTGCCGTACGTCTTTCTTATCTCTTTTGTGAGTTCCAGTCCGTCCATAACGGGCATATGATAATCGCTCAGAACGAGGCTGATATCGGGCGTCACCTCCAGCATGCCAAGTGCCTCTTCTCCGTGGGCTACGGTGATGACCTTAAAAAACATGTTCTCAAGCATTTTTTGCAGCTGTTTTCTGAATATAAGGGAATCCTCCACGACAAGTATTTTATGATTTTGATTTTTTTTAAGTCTTTTTATGGTCTGGATGATATAGTTTATGTCATCGATCCCGCTTTTATTCACATAGCTTATAATGTTTTTTTCAAGCATCCCTTTTCTGAACTCTTTATCCGTATTGTCGCTGAGGACTATCACTTTGTTGTTCTTTTGCAAAAGGTATTCTACGGCTTGTGTCCCCTGCGCATCAGGCAGATTTAAATCTATGAGAGTTAGAAAATATGTATATTTCTTTAAGAAGAGTTTGGCTTCGCTAAGCTTGTAGGCTATATCCGTTTCCATACCGAGTTGCGAGCTTATTTTTTTTGCGATAAGTTTGGCAAGAGTCTTGTTCTCCTGTATAACTAATATTTTCATCATTCTTTATAAAACCATCCATCATCCGTAATTTGAATACATTTTACACTAATTTATTTGGATTTATATCCATTATTGCTATCATCCATCTATGGATTATTTAAATGTTACTATAGACAAGTTGAAGAGCGGCAGAAACGTTTTTTTAACCGGCGGTGCGGGCGTTGGAAAAACAACTGCCACAAGAGAGATCATCAAATATTTTGAACATGAGAGTAAAAAAGTAGCGAAACTGGCATCAACGGGGATGGCCGCTACACTCATAGGCGGGCAGACCCTGCACAGCTTTTTGGATTTGGGGATCGCTTCGAACCTTGGGGAGTTGGGGCAAAATGCTAAGTTGGAAGCGCCGAAAAAAGTAAAGAAACTGATATCGGCCATGAGCTTGATCGTGATAGACGAGATATCGATGGTGAGTGATGCGCTGCTGGAGATGATACAGCTAAGACTCAGGCAGTCCGATTTTCGCGGTTCTTTGCTTGTCGTGGGTGATTTTTTGCAATTACCCCCTGTAGTGCGAGGTTTTGGCGAGGTTCGCTTTGCTTTTGAGTCGGAGTGCTGGAGAGGGTTTGATTTTTTCAAGATAGAATTGACGCAGGTGTACAGAACGGACGATAAGGACTTTATAGAACTTTTAAACAGTGTCAGGTTCGGTCATATCGACGAAGAGATACACGATACTTTGAATGAGTATATAAAACCTCTGCCTCAGGACTTGAGTGCGTTCACTTTTCTTTTTGGAAAAAATGAAACCGCCTCGCAACACAACAAAAATCAGTTGGCATTTATCGACAATGAACTCTTCGTAAAAGAGGCACAGGTGATAAAACATCTCAAGTCCGCCCAGGATGCAGAGATTCAGAGATTTATGAATGATGCGAGGATAGAAAAAGAGCTGGAGCTGAAAATCGGAGCACCTGTTTTGTTTACAAGAAACTCCTGGAACTATTTTAACGGAGAGAGAGGGATAATCGTAAATATAGACAACAACTATGTCTATGTGCAAAAAGAGGATGAAAAGGTGATAAAGCTTGAAGCCCTTGCCCAGAGCAAAGAAAGATGGAGTGAAAAAATTATAGAGGGTAAAAAAGAGATGATAGAGGAGCCTGTTTTTAGTGTCTATCAGTTTCCCATAAAATTGGCTTTTGCAATTACAATCCATAAATCCCAGGGGATGAGTATACAGGATTTGATAATAGAGACGAATGAGATTTTTGCTCCTTCGCAATTTTATGTGGCACTCTCAAGGAGTTCAAACCCAAAAAGACTTACAATGATAGCACCCAAAAGACAGTGGCACGAACTTGCTTTTGTCAATTACAAGGCTCTGAATTTCGTGCGGGATATTTAGGGCATGTGGAAATATTTGCACATGCCGGGCATGTGCAAAGCTTTTTCTATTTGGAAGTTTTTTTGACAAGGCGCAGTCCGTCATCTTTATTGTGTATGTAGAGATAGTTCGACGTTGCGTCCGCTGCATAATAGAAGAAATCATTCTGTATCGCTTCATTGTAAAAAATGGCGTAAGAGTAGCGCGCAGTGTCCGTCTCCTGTAAGATACTGCTGCTTGATGGATGGATGGTATATACCTTATAATACACCTCCCCAAGCGCGCTGTCATAATGTCTTGTAAGCATGTAGATTGTGTTGTCAACGACACGGATAGAGCTTGGAATGCTTCCAAGATTCAATTGCGAGAAGTTGGGCAGAGTATAGTAGTCCACTACCTTTGCCGTGCCCGCATCACTGCCGTCACTCTCCCAAAGAGCATCAAAATACAGGAAGTAAAACTTGTCATCGCAGGTAAAATATCCGTTGATATCCTGTGCGTATTGCTTGGCCCCAAAGCTGTGTGCCAGTACAGTTCCTCCCGGAGTTCCGTCTGTTTTCCACAGTTCCGTGACATCATTGTAGCCCACACTTGCGTCTCCCGCATATCTGTATTGGAAATAAACGGCGTCCTTGTATGTAATCATCTGATTCATATTGAGGCTTAGTTGTTTAAGAAACTGTGTGCCGCTCTGTGTCCCGTCACTGCTCCAGAGACCGTCTTGGGCATTGGTGCTGTCGTGATTATTGAAAAAAACTTTTTGGGCTCCTGTAAATAATGTAAAGATCTCCAAGCCGTTTTTGAGAAGCTTTGTTCCCTCCTGTGTACCGTCGCTGACCCAGAGCTCGCTGTTATTGGAGGTGCTGTCTTTGTCTGCAATAAAATAGAGCGTGTCGTTGAGCAGGACCAAAGATGTTATTTTCATAAAACCGGACATATCTTTGACAAGGAGAGTTCCCTCTGGAGTACCGTCTGTACGCCAGAGATGATAATTGTAATAGGTACTGCCTCCGCCTGCATGTGCAATAAAATAGACATTTTCTCCAAGAGTCACAAAGTCGGATGGAAATCCTATGCTCTTTGTGCTGTCTATTTGATGCGCTTGCTCGCCCACGCCTGCAACAAAAGGCTCTCTGTCTCCGGATTCGGTTTCTCCGGCATAGATATATTTTTGGGCAAACTTATGCATAGGTGTGCCCAGGTACAAGGAAGAGCCGCTTGGATTGGCATCGTTGAGCATCATTGTCCCGGCCTCACTCGCATCACTCATCCATGCTTCAACCGCATGCACGGTATCGGTAAAAGGCAGAAGAATGGAAGGTCTGTGATAAATGCCAAATTCCCCTTTTGCCGTATATACGCCGTCACTTACACTGATAATGATCTTTTGATCCAGAGTAATGTCGGCACTCTCAAAGGCATCGACGGAGATGGTGCCGCTGCATTGAGAAATATTATTCTCATCCAGGCTGCAGCTGATATTGGAGATATGCGTTCCTTCGTATCCGAGAGGTCCTTCAATGGTTGAGATGCTCACCTGGATTGTGAGTGTGTCTATAGGCGTATCTCTGTCGGTAAGTGAAAAAGAGATCGCCACCTGGTCAGCTCCCCCTACACGAATATTTGTATCAAAAATATCTCCGCTGATTTGCGGACCTTTGTATGCTATTCCGTCGTAAAGGCTCAAAAGTACGGGCTGACCGCTGTTTACAAGAGCCAGAACCAGATCACGGTCGGTATCAAGAAATTCAAACTTCTGGATGTTCATAGCGGCATCTTTGTACTGAAAAATATTCTCATCATCCCGTGTAGGGTGTGCGGCAGTGCTAAGAAAGCCCGAACAGGTGATTCCGTTGGCACAATAATAGGCGCCAATCGGATTGTAACGCAAAGACTTATTTGCGCCGTTAGCCGTCGAAGTACCGACATAATAAGCATCTGTCGGGGCATCGTAATTGAGCTGCTGAAGTTTGAGGCCCAGTCTGAGGTTGGCATAGAACCCATCCACATGTGAGACCAGATTCATTTTTTTGTCATATCTGTAGGCCAAAGTTTTGAGCGGAGAATTTTCGTTATAGTAGAGCGTATATGGAACGCTATAGGATATATCCTGCGAATCGCTGAGCTCTATTCTGTTTTGTCCGTTGATTGTAAAAAGAAGAAGATTTCCGCTTTTTACCCCAAAAAGACAGTCCATTTTTTCGCTCGTACAGCTGTTTTGAATCTCTTTCCAATCCGCACGGTAAGAGGACTCTGTTTCAAAAAGCAGATTCTGGGTCAAGACGGCAAGGTGTGATTCATCTATAAATTCCAAATCCTGAAATACTGTCTGTGTCCCTATATTTGGATGGGAGAGCAGGGTGAGATTGGTATCGCTGATTGTATAGAGATTGAGTTTTGTGTGTACGGGTTCATGTTTATCGGTACTTGCATAGTCCAAAGGGATATAAGGCACAATCAACTGTGTTCTCTTAGGCGACAAGAAAGAGCGGATGGTCGTAAAGACGGTCTGATTGGATTCGTCTTTTATCTCAATGCTTGATTCAAGGCTCATCACACCCTCATCGGTATAACGTACCGTCATCACTCTTGCCCCTGAGTCATGCGAGAAGACAAAGAGCATTCTGTTGTCCGCCAAAAGGCGCACCAGCGACAACTCTTTTTGTCCCGTTGAAAACATCGACCTGCCAATAGATTTTGAGGCTGTCATAGCCTCTTTTATCGGGAGAAGCGTGCCGTTGAAGTCGTTGATGTCATAACTAAAGAGCTCTCTCATAGTGGATGTCACGGGGTCAACCTCCAGCACGGTTGCAGGAAGCGTGTCGTAGATATTGCTGCTCACGATAGCTTTTGAATCAAAGATATCGATGATTTTTCGAAAATTCGTGTCACTCTCAAGCTGATTCATCACACGCATCTCCATGGAGAGGACATCTCTTCCGCTTGCCATTACGGCAACATCAAGAGAGGTGTCCACAAGAGCAACGGAGCTGTTTATACTCTCATCCAAAACCACATCAACGGTTATGGAGACAAGCGCACTCGGTTCTCTTTTTTGATTATGCAGTTTTTGCTGCTCAAAATCACTGCTCAGTGGGTTTTCCAAGGCCAGCTGATTGCTTGAGTTATACACCGGATAATCGCTAATGACAAGCTGGTACTTATTCTCATCGAGATGTGTCCATTCAAATGCGGCATTCTTGTTGAATATCTCTTCGAGTTTAAGGGTTTGGCTGAACACACCTATCATATCGTCATCTTCCTTGCTTATTCCGTCATCTTCGACAATGGCAAGTTCGATGTAGAGTGCAGCTATGTTCTCACTTCCTCCGCTGTAGAGGAGTGCATCGTTCGTATCAAGCTCTTCATTGTCCGCTACCCCTGTAAAATAAAGATAATCCCAGTCCTGACCCGAAGCATCCCCTATCACCTCCGTGTCTGAAAAAAGTGAACGGATTTGATTCGAAGTCCTTGGGGCATCACCGATAACGCCTACAAACGGGATAAGATGGATCTCCGCATTATCGTCGGACTCATAATTGGAGATTATCTTTACATTGTTCAAGGAGACTTTTACGCTTGCAACGGGAGCGGAACTCACCCTTGCAAACTCCATGGCTCCTCTTGTCTTTTTGCCCACCCCAAACAAATACTGTGCGTCTGATTTTAGGACATTGTTCCCGTTTTGTGCAGAACCTTCATTTTTGTAGTTATTCAAGAGTTCTTCAACATCCGAATAAAGATCCACGCCGCCGTTGAGTTTACTGATGTCGCTGCCGGTTCTGAGACGCTCTTTTGCTTCGTCTATCTTGCCGGCCTGGATAAGGGCTGCAATCTCTTGGGCCTCTCTCATAACCGTGCTGGTGTTTGAATCGCTTGAGCTTCCCGTGAGGACATTATAGACATCTTGCTCGCCCGGGAGCTGCTCCTTGTCCATGTTGAGCACAAGGTCGGCTGTTTGGAAGAACTGCATTCCGCCGTTGCTTATGTCGGCAAGGCCGCAGGCAATCTTCGCATAACTCAGTTTTTGTCCGTAGGTGTCTATATCCGTATTTTTTTGGGCAACTCCGGACATATAAAAATGATAGGCGTCTTGTGTATGAAGCCCGTAAAAGGGATCCGTGCTTGAGAATCTGTTGATTGCGGCTCTGGCACTTCCCAGAGGATCGTCCTGTGCCGCAAGCTCCACGTCATGCAGCTCATCCGCCAAGGTCACGGTATCGCAGACAAGATCGATAAAATTTCCCGTGACAATATTGAGTGCCTGACTTGCAGCATAGCTTAAGACAGGCAGAAGCTCCGCATTGGCATTATAAACATCCTGGTCGCTCGCCACATAATCAAAGGTGATAGGTAGGGTGCTTTTATTGACCCGCTCAACCGGCACGCCCAATACAGGACGGTTCGTTTCTATAATAACCGGAATGCGGGGGTATTCGCCCGTGTTTAAAAAAGTATCGATACAGCCGGTATTTGTGCTGTTGCACTCCATAAACTCCTGTGTTTTATAGGCAAGACCGTTGTAGGGAAACTGCCCCACATCGACCTGCACGGTTCTTTCTATCCAGTTTTGATAAAGGTCATAATAATTAGAGAGGATATGAAGGTATTCCACGTCCTGATACTGTCTTTGCATATATTTTGAGTAATCTGTCATCACCATATGGGCTTTATAGCTCTCTGTGGGGTTTGCAATATTGTAAGGTCCGAGTTCCCCTTTTATACAGGTGTCCTGCATGCCGTCCTCATCGGGGCAGATATAGGTTTGCGGGTCATTTTGATAATCGTAGCTGTGTGCAGATTCGTAGAGTTGTTTTCTTCGCAAAAACTCATCGTTGTAGCTGTAGCATGCTCCGTCTGTTTTAAACTCATCGCCTGTCTTTTGGGAATTTATCCAGCACTGCCAAAGCGCTATCTCATTACTCATCGTATCCGTGCTCTTGATGAGGTCATCGATATACGAGGGTATGTTGATAGGCGGTGCCATATTTGTATTGAGATTGATGCTCACTTCCCCCTCATTGAAGGCCCCGTCTTCCCCCTCTGTTTTTAGTGAAACCGATTTGAGGATTCCAAGCACAAACTCTTTTGTCTGTATCTGCTGGTCTGTATTGATATAAGTCGCCAGATTCAAATAGGTCTCACCGCCTTGCGTTATAGAGGTTGGAGCGAGTCCTGATAGGGTGCCTGCATCTGTCGCAGAAAAGGAAACAGCGTCTTTTGGCAAAATATCAAGTCTCCATATACCTTTTTCCCTCGTGACCCCATCCATCTGCAAAGCACCGAGCGAACCCCCTGATTTGCCCCAGAAGACACTTCCTCCGGGTGCGTACAGTACATAGTTGAAATAAGCCTCCGTATCATTGTCCGTATCGATATCAAAAGTGATGTTTAAATCACTCAGCTGTGAATGAATCGTGCTGAAAGTATAGGATTTTGCATGAAAGAGAGTGTTGTTCCTGTAAAGCTCGTCTGAGCCCGTACTTAAGAACTCCGTGCCGTTTAAGAAGATATGCTGTGCGACTCTTTGCGGCTGTATGATATCTGTAAGGGTGATGCTAAACTGTGCATCGGCTCCCTCAAATACAAAGGGTTTGCACACATCCGCGCCTGTAATAGGGATATAATAGGTATAGGTCTCACCGATAAGGCGGTTATCCAGCTCTGCGGATTCGCTGTTTTTTATGATGATACGTTGATCTGAGCGACCCGAGACGACAATAACGGCGATTCCCGTTTGAGGAAACTGCACTTTGACATCGCCCCCTTCAGAGGTGACGAGAGTGGTATTTACGGAGCTCTGCTCTTTTGCAATCGTCATTGGAAAATGGACTCTTGAAATTTGGCAGCTGTTGTCCATAAACGGAAAATCAGAGACGATCCCATCCGGTCGAAGCTCTTTATCGGCGTTGACGAGCACGTAGCCATCAGGCACCAGTGCACTCACGCGAGAGGCCGATTGCGAAGGAGCAGAGGAGGTGCCGATGGTATCTCGTGCCAGTATATTTTGATAGCGCTGATCCAGATTACCGAAATTATTCACCATCTCCACCTTCTCAAAAGCACTCTGTAGAGAGAGAAATGCCTCCATGCTCAGAGGCTCCTGCGCTGCGAGTCTGAGTTTTTTGTTGAAGCTTTTTAATTTTTCCTGATTTAAAAGATCCAAGGCCTGTGTACTGATGTTTTTTACAGGAAATATTTTCGAATCAGGCAAGGCAATCATTTGCTCTACCAAAACAGGAGAGTAGCGGAGTGCTTTTAGCTTGTCTATAACCTCAGTTGCCACTGCGGCATCTTCAAGCTTTTTATACTCAATCTTATTGTTATTCACTCTGAGCAGTTTGGAGATCTCCTCCGTACTTATCTGCGGATTGGCATTTTGTATCTCAACACTCAAAGCCAAGGCGCCTACGGAGGATATTTTGCTCTGAAGCTCCTGCACACTGCTGATACCTATGGAAGAGAAGGTCGCATTAAAATCCTCCAAAACTACAGAGGTGTCTTCAAAAACAGTGCCAGAACCGCCGCTGCTTCCTCCCCCTCCGGAACATGAAGTCAAAACCAAAACGCTAAAAAGACCCAAAACCAAACTTTGAAATTTTATGGGATACATAAGAAACTCCTTGTAATCACTCTTTTTATACTCTTAAACGAGTATAGTTCAAGAGCATTGCAAAATCGTTGTAAAATGTAATTTTATATGTATGCGGGATTTCCACATGCCAAACCAAGAAAGAGCTCTTTCTTGGCATGTGGAAACAAAAAATTAAAAGAAGCTTTTTAAAAAGTTGGCGGCTTTATCGATGTCTGCATCCGAAACGGAGTCCATGAGGGATGCCTCAGCGTCTTCATTGTCTTGGCTCTTTGTATTCTCATCGCTCTTTGAAGAGACAGCCCCTTCTTCATCCTTTAAGTGGGGATTAAAATGAAATATAATCCCTTTGATATCAACATTTCCATACAGGTCGAGCGGGCCGAGATCTATATCTTCATTTTTGCTCGTAAAAGAGAGGGATGTTGTATCATTGATGATGTAGTCAAGGTAAGCCTGTTTCGTTTTGACGATTCTTCCCTGGTATGTCTTGTTGTACCATTCCCCTTCGCTCCACCATTCAATCCCGTTTATGTCATTGGAAGCACTCTGATGTCTTTGAAGGTTTATATTTTTTATTACACCCCCTTTTTTGTCGTTCATATTGAGTGTCACCCTTATGATCTCTCTTCCGTCTCCCCTTACAAACAGAGCATCCTCGGTATCTTGGCCCTTGCATGCCGCTGCCTCATAGAGTTCAAATCCGACAAACATATTCTGAGGTTCATTATGCAGATACTGTTTGAGTATTTTTGATTCGCCTGCTTTTCTTTTGCAGCATACATCGGCAAAGCAGGGATCATCCGAGACAGGTCTGAGTCTCACTGTTTTTTTGGACTCCTGCACAAGGGCAGATGCCTGTTTCTCGTTTTTTGTATTCTGCACGGGGCTGCTTTTAGATTTTGAAGTGCTTGGCAGTTCATAGGTACTGCTTGGAAGTTTTTTCTCTTCAAAGCTTTCGAGAATCATCCCCTCTCCCATGATAATCACATATCCTTTTTCAATCTCATACATATTTTTGCTCTCACCGCTCATTTTGGAGAGCATATCAAACATCTTTTGTGTCATCTGCACCAATTTTTTGTTGTTGCTGACAACGATGCGGGTCTCTCTTCCTTCATCATTTAAAATCCAAATCTCACCGTTGATTCCGGCTACCTTTTGTTTTTTTCCTGTTTTTTTGAAACTAAAGCCTGCGCCTTCATCCTGCTGTTCCTGTACAAAACTTACACCCATAGAGTCTATAAAACTTTTGGCCTTATCCACATCCACGATGCTCAGCACTCCATTATGCTGACTTACGATATAGGTCTTTTTATTTATGGAATATATCTCCGTGGAGCCATCTTCACCGGGAGGTGTTATCATCTTTGCATGGTTGGCATCTTTATACATAAAGGTGCTCACATCCGTATCCATATTGTATTGCAAGACATAATCAGCCTGCAATGAAACCAGCATCACTCCAAGCAGTATCAGTATTTTATTCAACATCATTTCTCCTTTTTTAGTTGTATTGTTTCTAGTTCTTCAAGCCTGTAGGAAAGCTCTCCAAACGGATCGAGGGATTCCGTAATTTTTTTTGCATAGATCCCAGGCTTGTCGTCTATCATCCATAGTCTGACCTTGTCATCTCCTAGAATCCCTTCAAAGACAGTGCACATAAATTCGCCTGCCAAAACTTTGAGTTTTTCCCTGCCTGGAGTTTTGTAGGTATACATCTCTTCTTGCGGAAAAAAGTTGTTGTAACTATTGCTCAATCCGCCTTTGTGTTGCTGTGAGAACTGCTCATCCGCGGCTCCGTTTCGCATTGTGAAATTTGTAAAGGTCACACTTGGTTTTGGTGTGACCTCAATCAGCGAACGAAATGAGCTGTAGCGCATAAGGTCTACGCCGTTGAGCAGGGTTCCTATTCTGTATTGGACAAACTCTATGTCAGACAAAGACTCGGCCATAAGGGTGAAATCCGTCCATTTATGTGGAAGCTCCGGAGCTGAACCCTCGGGAATATCCTCTTCAGTGAAGTTTAACCTTTCAATTACAAGGGGCGTTTTCTTGAGGGCTTTTATCTCTTTTGCTCCTTGTGTAAGCATAAGCCCTTTTTCATCCAGATATTTGATTTTGTTTTCGCCGCTCAAGGGTGTCCTTTGTGCCGCGATCATAATACTTTTGGCTTTTGCATCATAAATCCACATGCCGCGTATCTTGGTTGAGACATCCTCTTCATACAGAGAATACAAAAACGTATCCGGCAGTTCAAAAGTCACAAGTCCCATGGAACCATCCCCGGTTTGCAATTCCCATGTTCCCGCAAGATTTGAGCTCTTGTTTGCCAGTGCTATCTCTGTATGGTTGATTCTTAAAAAGTGTATTTTGTATTTGTAGGGGATCTTGTTCTTTTGAAGAACCAGTTCTTTGTCGTTGAAGCTGAGAACCGTATAGGAGCCTGCAATATCCTCATCTATATCCGATTGGATTTTAAACTCTTTTGAACCCTCTTGATACGTATACGCCCCAAAGTTTATGCCCATTATGATAAAGGAACCGTCTGCGCCAAACTCTACATCTGCAAAAGATTCCTGAATCTCATCTTTGACCTCCACTTTGCCAAGAAGCCACTCTCCGACTACTCCATCGGCAAAGACCGGTGTTTGAAACAGTATGCCAAGAATCAGCAACTTTAGTACAATACCCATCGTAATCTCCCTGTAGCCGTTTTTATAGATTGTAGAACGAAATCATTGCAAAATCATTGCAATTTATATTTTTATCCTGTAGCCTATAGAGTGGAGCGTCTCAATAAACTTGTAGTTGAGCTTGGAGCGAAGACGTGCGACCAGGGCTCTTCTGGTATTTTCATTGCTCTCTTTAAAAGGCCAAAGCTCATTCTCCAAATCATAGATAGAGATAACCTGATTTTTGGAGCGTATCAATAAGTCCAGGAGCTGTTTTTCCTGTTTGGTGAGGTGAATCAGCTCTCCGGACATAATCAGGTCTTTATTACGGCTGTCATAGGAGAATACTTCATCCAGGATAATATCACCGAATAAATCAGTCTCGTTGCTATCCTCCTGCCTTCTGTCTCGTTTTAGTGCTATCTTGATTGCGATTTCAAGCTCTTTTGTGTTGAAGGGCTTGATAAGATAGGTGGTGGGATTGGTCTCGATGGCCCGCTCAAGAGTAGAATCATCACTAAAAGCACTGATGTAGATAATAGGGATATTTTTGTAGTTTTTTATATTTGCTGCACATGCTATGCCATCAACATCCCCTTTGATGCAAACATCCATCAGCACCAGGTCCACATCGCAGCTGAGCATTATCTCCATTGCTTTTGCGGCACTTGAAGCAGTCGCACAGGCAGTGTATCCAAGCTCTTTTATAAAATGCGAGATCTCCAGAGCTACGAGACTCTCATCCTCGACGATCAATATGTTTTTCATAATCTAAACCTTATTATGTAGGAAAGACCCTCTTGTGTCTGTATTGTCATAGCACCTTCAAGCTGGTCCAGCACCAAAGTCCTGATGAGACTCATCCCAAGTGTGTTTCTTTTGTTTTCGTTCAAGCCGGACTTTTCTCCGTTATCTTGTATTTTCAATGTATACTCGTTTGAATTTTTCGTGATGGATATCTTGACAAGCAGTTTGTGCGTTTTTGCGTGTTTGATTGAATTTATGACTATCTCATTGATGACAAGACCGATATAGCCTGCCTCTTTTAGTGGCATGTGGATATCTCTTGCATCCGTAGAAAAAGTCATAGCCTTGTCGTGAAAGCTGCTTTTTATTTTATCGCACAGCTCGTCTATATATTCGTCCATATCTATATGCTGAAGATTTTCCTGCAGATACAACATCTCATGGGTCTGTGATATTGCCAAAATTCTGTGTTGCAAGTCTTTTAACTGGCTTTTTGCGGCAGATTCCGCATGTTCTATTTGTATTCTGAGGATGGATAAAATAAGCTGCAAATTGTTTTTTGTACGGTGATGAAGCTCTTTTAGGAGGGTTCTTTTGCTTTGGAGCGCATCTGAGAGGCTTTTTGTCTGTTTTTGTATCTCGTTTTCTATCACACGCTGTCTCTCCCCCAAAGACTCAAGCAGGAGCATGTCGGCTTTTTCCTTTTGTTCTTTTAAAAGTACATAGCGATCCGTAAAGGCCAGAGAGAGGAAGAGGGCTTCAAGGATTGTTGCATAGAGTATAAAGTTTGGTATTTTGTACATTACGCAGATAAGTCCCAGACCGTCGATAATCATCAAGGTAAAGCCAATCGCCAGAACACTCCAGCCAATAATAAAAAAGCGGGCCTGCTTATATCCGCGCAAATAGATCCAAACACCGGCATAAATGTTAAAAAGAACAAATACGAGACCTGTCAAAATCCCCACTTCAGGGTAATAAAACCAGGGAGTGCCAAAGAGCGGTATCTCAATGAGCGCTATCAGGATGATTAGATTGTATATCGAATCGATTTTTTCGTACTTTTTTGTAGATAAGAATTTTTTTGCAAACAGGGCGGCAATGATATACATGGCATTCACCTTCAGAAGAACACTCAGGTTGTCGAAGTAGACGAAAGATGCCGGAAAAAAAAGCGGGGTGATGCCCAGATATGTCATTTGCTGCCATACCAAAGTCGCCAGATACAAACAGTAGTACAAAAAAGAGTCTTCCCGGCTGTAAAAATAGAGTAAAAGATTGTATATAAAAAAGGAGATGATGATTCCAAGCGAGAGCATAATGAGTGTTTGTTGTCTATGGTCCTCATACACGAAGGTGTTCCTGTCTTTTAGATAGATTCCAAATTTCAGAGCCGTCGTGTTATTTACAATCCTTAAATAATAGCTAGCTTGCGTGTTCGCATCGAGGGTAAGTGCAAATGCCGGTTCTATCGTAGTTTGCTTTGCCTCCGTATGGAGCATCCCCTTTTGTATGCTGCTGCCGTTTTCATCAAAGAGAGTCACTTCCTCAAGGATTGGGTTTTGAACTTCAAGTATTCTCGAAAGTGAGAAGTCTGTATTGTTTTGGAGCGTAAATTTGACCCAAACCGCCTTGTCTTTTGTAAATCCGAGATTGAGATGCTCCAGGCTGTTTGGCTTGAAAGAGTTTGTGTTTTGGATATCGTAAAAGCTGAGAGAGTTTTCATCTATAAAGAGCTGTGATTTGTCCAGAACGCTTTGGTCTGTGCTGTATATATCAATATTTTGTGCATTTAGGGGCAGTAAAAATGCCAGTGAAAAAAATAACAAGCGCAGCAATGTGTCATAAAAAGTGATAATCCCAACCTGTAAAATCTAAATTTAACAAAATTATATTGAAATTCACTTATGTTTTAAATAAATATTTGAAAAAAGGTATATTCGCAAGAGGGCAGATGAGGTAGATGGTATTTCCACATGCCGCGGCATGTGGAAATAGAGGAGATTATAATGTAGATATTATAAATCACCCTCGTGTTTTGCCAGGTACTCAGCAACACCTTCAGTGGATGCTTTCATACCTTCGTCACCTTTTTGCCAGCCCGCAGCACAAACTTCACCGTGCTCATCAGTAAACTGCATTGCGTCTACCATACGAATCATCTCATCGATGTTACGTCCGAGTGGAAGGTCATTGATAACAGCGTGACGCACGATACCTTTACCGTCAATCAGGAATGAACCGCGCAGTGCTACCGCTTCACCGAAAAGTACATCATAGTCTTTAGAAATCTGTTTAGTAAGGTCAGCTACGAGTGGATATTTGATACGTCCTATACCACCGTTGTTTACCGGAGTCTCTCTCCACGCGAAGTGTGAGAATTGGCTGTCAACAGAAACACCGATTACATTCACGCCACGGCTTTTGAAATCTTCGATTCTATGAGAAAATGCGATAATCTCTGAAGGACAAACGAAAGTAAAATCTAGTGGATAGAAGAAAAGTACAGTACCTTTTTCACCTAGGTTTTCTGAGAGTTTGAAATCTTCTACGATTGATCCATCTGCTAAAACTGTTGTTGCTGTAAAATCCGGAGCTGGGTTTGTTACTAACATATATATTTCCTTGTGTTGTTTTTTTGTTAGAGGCATTCTAACTAAATAAAATTAATAAATATCTGATTTGACAAATAAGTAAAATTATTTAAGGAAAATTTTTATCTTTTAGAATAGAACCGAAAAAGAGAGTAAAAGAATGTCGCTGTTTTTTAGAGTATGGAACTGGTATTCGCTTTTTATGGCTACAGGCTGTATCGGTCTGTAGGTATATCCGATGACAGAAAAGGTATCCTGATTTTGTTCATACTCATTGTCCATGTAGTCCTCAAATCTCAGTATGAAAGAGTGCTTTTCTTTGTACCTGTAAACGCCCTGTATATAGCCCATGTACTGTATATTTGTCGTATTATTAAGGAACTGCTTTCCAAGTTCGGACTGTATTAAAATATTTTCACTCTCATATTTGAATCCAAAGAGCAGATAATTGTAGACATCGTCACTTTTTTGAGTTTCGTACTCCTCAAAATAGTCATCCTCGTCATTGTCTCCGTCATCTACAATTACGGCTTCTTCAAACTCTTTATAGTGCCCCGCGCTCAGCTTATAGCTTAAGGCATCTTTTGTGTAGGTGAGAGAGAGTGCAAGATGCTGTATTATTTTGGAATCATTGTATTTTGGGTCTATATCGGGGGAATTCTGTCCCAAGATATCCAGCTCGAATACCGAGTCCGATATAAGGCTGTATTTTAAACCTACACCGGTTGAGAGTTTTGGATACAGCATCTCAGCCGTAAGAGGATTGGAGGTTGTGTCTCTAAGAACATTGATTGGGACCTCATTCCAGAATCCGACCGGAGTATAAAATTTTCCGGCTGTAAGAGAGTAGTTTTCATTGATCTGATATTTGGCAAAAACTCTTTCTGCGTATATATTCCCATGCTGTGTGGATTTTTGGGAGATGAAGCTGTACTGGTATGGATTTAAAGACTCAAATTCTACGAGATAGGAGAGTTTATCGGCGGAGCCGTAAGCCAGGAAGGATACATCATCCAAACTGGCCCCATTTGTATTTGTGCCCTGCGCATAGCTTGTTGAAAAGTAGCCGCCGACATAAAGATAGGAGTCTACAAGAGAATAACCCTGTCCCAGCTCATAGCTATCATTGGCCTGCATTGCAGAAAACAAGAATAAGAGCAAAAATAGTTTTTTTTTCATTAGAGATTTATTATAGCTAAAAACTCTTGAGGAGCTTTGTACCCTACTACCCTCTTGCTTTCTATCAGGTCGGTGTTTGTATCAAAAAAGAGTATTGCCGGAGGTCCGAAAATATTATACTCTCTGGATAAGGCCTTGCTTTTATCATCGTTGGCACTTAGATCCGCTTTTATTAAAACATACTCATCCAGAGCGCTGATTACGGCAGGATCCTTAAATGTGATCTCTTCAAGCTCTTTACATGAAGTACACCATTTTGCTGCAAAATCCAGCATTACCTTCTTGCCTTTGGAAGCTTCTAGAAGAGTGTCGAGTTCATGAACCGAGTATACCGTTTTGAAGTGAAGTCTGGTTTTTTGATTTTCTGCAACCGCACTTTTATTCGTAAATTTTTCAAATGGTTCCAAAATATTTTCCGCACCGCTTAGGAGTCCTATAAAAACAGAGATACCGATACTGAGCAGGATAATTCCTATACCCTTTAAAAGGGCATGCCAGCCTCTTTTTGTTCCCAAAGGCTCCAAAGCTCCAAGATAGATGGAAGAGATGGTGAAAAGTGCCGCCCACAGAGCCATTATGGTTTGCGTCGATGCGATTTTTTGAAGCATCCAAATGGCAATGGCGAGCATAATAACTCCAAACACTTCAGATACACGGTTCATCCATCCGCCTGGACGAGGCATAAATTTGCCCGAGCCGGCACCTATAAGCAGAAGCGGCGCACCCATACCCAGACTCATGACAAAAAGAGCGACTCCTCCAAGTACGGCATCCCCTGTTTGTCCTATATATACAAGCGTACCTGCAAGCGGCGGTGCCACACAGGGACCGACAATAAGAGCGGATAAAAAGCCCATAACCGCGACACCGAGCAGACCCCCTTTATTTGAAGCGCCGTCGGAGACTTTTGAGAGTCTGCTTTGAAGGGAGGAGGGAAGACCAATCTCATAAAATCCGAACATGGAAAAAGCAAGAGCCACAAACACAAGGGCAAAAGAGATGACAACATAAGGGTTTTGCATCGCGGCCTGCAGGTTGCTTCCAAAAAGCCCTGCCAAAACTCCGGCAATCGTATAGGCAAAGGCCATAGAGAGCACATAGATGAGAGAAAGGAAAAACCCTCTTTTTGCACTCATCCCTTCCCCTTGCGAAACTATGATAGAGGATAAAATCGGTATCATCGGAAAGATACAGGGTGTCAAAGACAAGAGAAGCCCAAAACCAAAAAATGTAAGTAAGACGATGAGAATGCTGTCATTTTTAAAACTGTCTGCAATCTTGTCTGTCTCATTTGCCAAAACGGGTGCCGGAATCTGCTTTGAAGCGATCTTCAGGGCGGAACCGCTCACATCGAAACTGAACTCTTTCTCTATGGGTTCATAACACAGGCCTTTGCCTGAGCATCCCTGGAAAGAGAGAGTAAGGGTGATATTTTTCGTATCGTCAAATTCTTGAGTTTTTGCCAAATCCACCGTGATGAGCACGCTTTTTTCATAAACCTCTTTTGCATCAAAAAGAGCAGCTGCAGGAAGATGAATCTTTTGTATCCAAACAAGATCACTTGTCGTAGTAACCTGTATCGAATCTTTATATATGTGAATATCTTCACCCGCTTTGATCTCAATAGAGACTTTGTCTGCATCGAGTACGGCTGATGGGATAAATGCCTCTTCTGGCATCAAAAAATTTGCCGCACCCAAAAATGTGAATAAACTTAAAAATAAAAATATGATTTTTTTCATGATAACCGCCTTATGCTATTTAAAAAGGATAAACTTCAAAACTTTCTATATTGATATCTGAGAAATTCTCAAATAAGATCTCTTTGTCCCTGCTTATGGCTACAACGGCTACGTTGAATCTTTGTGCCATCTCTTTGAGTTTGCTTCTGTTTGAGTTAAAAACTACAGTTGCGATCCCATCAAGTGTCGTCGTATCCATTCCATTTTTGATGATGGTTACGCTGCTGTAGTAATGATTTGGCTTGGCGCTTTCTTTGTCAAGAATATGATGATGCTCTTTTGATTTGATAAACCTTTCATAATCACCGCTCGTAGAGATACAAAGAGCCTCTTTGGATGTTTTTATAAGGCCTATATTTCCGTCCTTAAAAGGATTTTTGATGGCAATATTATATTTTTTTCCAAAAGAACACACCTCACCGCCTACAGATACGATTGCTTTTGTAGCACCCATTCTTTGAAGATGCTCCATAATCTTATCTGCGACATAACCTTTTCCTATCCCTCCCAAGTCCAGTTTCATCCCGGTATGCGTTAAAAATATTTCATTATTATGAATATGCAGATACTTGTAATTAACCAATTTTCTTGTTTTTAGGAGTTCTATTGAAGTGGGTATTTTTTCATTTTTTGTTCCAAATCCGTAAAGTCCCTGTGTGAGAACTCCTATAGTAGGGTCAAAAGAACCATTGGACATTCTTGCCAATTCCAAGGCCTTTTGAAATATTTCAAGCTCTTTATACTCACAGCGAATACTTTTAATCCCTGAAGCTTTGTTTATTTGACTTAAAAGAGAACCCTCGTCGTATGCTGAGTACTTTTGTTCAAATTTTTTTGCTATATCCAAGCACTCAAAAAGAGTTTTCTTGGATACATTCGATTCTATTAAAAGTTCTGTAGTCATAACAGTTGTTCTGAGTCCATTTTCAAAAAAAGACATTTTAGTAATCAAACTCATAGGATATAGTTGTAAAAACGGCATTCAGACTCTTGACACCGTACCAGCTCTGGATATATTCATTGCTGCTCGTCTGATAATAATCAACACTCGCCGTAAGTTTAGACCCGCCGTTCATCTTATATATAAAAGGCACTCCGATAGTATAAGAATCAAAAGCGCTCATCCTGTAATCCGTTGCAAAATATGTATCACTAAGCGTATAGGAACCTATAGGCTTAATAAAATTCGATTTTGTCTGCGTGTAATATCTCAGTCTCAAACCGCTTGTAAAATTGTCACTAAAATCGTGCAGCTCTTCTATATTGAGCGTGTGCGATGAGATGTCCCAGTCGTCCGTATAGTATCTATAGGAAACATTCATGCTGTTTGTTTCATTCAACAGAGTTACCCCCTTAAGAGCAAAAGCATGCCCCGTTCTTTTGTCAGGGTAGTTTTCAAACTTTGCAATATCATCTTGTAGAACAAAGTGATACGGAGAGGATAAGAACCCTTCACTATTCATATAAGAATACACGGCCTGAATAGAAAGTGTCGGCGAAATAAGTTGATTTACGGATAGATCCACCTTTCCTTCATTTCTGTTGTCCTTAGGCAAGTCTCTTTGAAATACAGGTTTCCATGTATCAAACGACTGCGAAATCCCTATACCCAAAGCAGTGTTTTGCTCATTAAGCTGTCTTACATAATTTACAAAAGCAGATTGCCCCGTATAATCGACTTCACTTGAAAAATATCCGCCGAAACTGACCAGGTTCTCACCATCGTCATAGGTAGCCATAAGCGTAGGCGCATAGCGAATATCATCGTAAGGTACTTCCTTGGATGAAGCTCCTGTAACGGCATCCACATGCGTAGCGTTACTCCCGTTTTTAATACTTGCTGCCGAAATCGCATCAATCCTCATCTTCACTCCAAGCATCCATTGCGAGGAGATTTTTTTGAAGAGTGAAAGTGTAGGAGAGTAGACCTCTACACCCGCATTATCGGTATATGTGTTGACTCCAAAGGAGATGGTATCTTTTAAATCAGATGCAAGGGATGTTATCTCAAGCATCAGCAGTGAGAGGGTAAATATAAAAAATTGTTTTATCTGCATCCGCAACCTCCTTGAAAAGCACTTTCCCCGCCGGCACTGGCCTCACGGATTAGAAAAATATGACCCTCCTGTTCCGCTCTTTCGGCAATCGGGGAGAGGCTCATTTTTTCTTGCGCAAAGTACTCTTTTTCATAGGGCATAACCCGTACCAGTCTGTCTGAACAGCCGCTTAGAACCAGGGCTGAGAGTATCAGGATAATTTTATACATAATTATTTTCCCAATAAGCTTTTTATCTTGATCTTTAATTTGGCAAGCGAATCTTCATCAATACTGCCAATAAAAATATCTACCAGTTTTCCATTTGCATCAATTAGATAGGATGAAGGCATACCCATGCATTTGTAGGCCTTTGGAAGAGTCTTTTCTTTATCATAAAAAGAGTTTAAGACTCTATTTTGGTCAACACCGTTTAAAAAGGAGATCGCACTTTGAGGATCTTTATCTATACTGGAGAGAAGAATTTTAAAATTACTCTCTTTAAACTCTTCCTGAAGTTCTACAAAAAGAGGCATCTCCTCTTTACAGCCTCCGCACCAGCTGGCCCAAAGGTTTAATAAGATTACGTTTCCTTTGAAATCAGTACTTGAGAGTTCCTGATTTAGATTGTACAAATTTGGAAGTTTAAAATCCGTTACATTGTCTCCGATTTGAGGGGCTGCAAAAACATTTGCACATAAAAACAGTGCAACCAATAATACTTTTTTCATTTTTTATCCTTTACTCTATTCGCATAGATTTTTGTTGATTTGTGCAAATAATGGCGCTTGCACACCGCCTTTTATATGGCAAGAGTTACAAGAAACTCTATTGTTGATGTCGGCAGAATTATTTATATCATACGGCAGTGACGAAAACGCGTGTGTTTGTGTCGATACCGCTAAGACATTTGCATTCTCATCTGTTATCTGTACATAGTAGTCTCCGGGACTGACCGAATACAACATTCTTTTTAAAATAAAGATATTTCCCTTTCCTTTATAGCCTTTGGAATCAAGATCTTCATAATCCTTTGAACTGTATGTGAGATTAAAGCCCGAATCATAAAGATTTATAATCTGCTTTCCTCCGCAGACATTGTTCAAATCATCCTGATCTGTTATATTCTGGTCTTTATAAAGAGTACCGCCAAAGAGGAGATTTTTCTCCTCCTGAAGGTCAACATTATGGCAGGCAAGGCAGTCTCTGCCTTGAAAGTGCCAGCCTTGAACACCTGATACCGTGCTACTTTGCTCTTCACCTTCTTCTTCCTCCCCGCAGCCGCTTAAAAATAGAGCTGTAGACAGAAGTAAAAGAAATAAAATAGTTTTCTTCATCAAATCTCCTTAGTTGTTTAGTGCACCGGCACTAATCCAGTCTTGTATAGTTGTATATTGTGCGGATGAAGCACTAATAGCAGCTCCTCCTCCATGACTGACCTGGCCGCTTCCTTTTAGTAAAAGAGAAGAATTTGCAGGACTGGCAGTATTAACAAAGGCAGATACATTACTATAAGCGGTAGACGGATTACTGACACTGAAGTTTCCACTGCCGCCATGACATGCTTTACAGTCAGTATTGAGCAGAGGCAATACGTCTGCTGCAAAAGATACTGCTGTCGTCGTTGTGCCTGTTGTTGTGCCTGTCGTTGTGCCTGTCGTTGTGCCTGTCGTTGTGCCTGTCGCGGCACCGCCGTCATCAAGTGCACCGGCACCAATCCAATCCCGTATCGTTGTATATTGAGCAGATGAAGTGCTGATAGTAGCTCCTCCACCATGACTGACCTGACCACTCCCTTTTTGTAAAAGAGGGGAACTTTCCGGGCTGGCAGTATTTACAAAACCTATTACATTGCTATAGGCGGTAGATGTATTACTGACGCTAAAGCTTCCGCTTCCACCATGACAGACTTTACACTCTGTATCGAGTATGGGTAAAATATCTGTGCTAAACAGTGGTGTCCCTGTAGTCCCGGTTGTTGTTCCTGTGTCTGTCGTAGTACCGGTAGTCGTGCCGGTGTTTAGCGAAGCATAATAGTCATAGGAAACGATTCTTCCCGGTGAATTATTTGTCCCCGTTGCACCGTGACAACTGTTACAATCGAGTCTGGTAAGGTCGTGCGTGCTCAGTGAACTGTTAACCACTTCTCCCTGAGGATTTATAACTTGTGCCGTATATCCGTTTACAGTTCCTGTGTTGAAAGATGATTGCGCATTCCCTGTACCCCTGCCTTTGGAGTAGTTTATGATTTGATTTGTATTTTCCAATAAAAGTCTTATGGAGTAATCGCTTGCATATTTGCTGCCATCACTGTCTGCTGCATTGATTGTCGTAAAAATAGATGCACCTGAAGTAAATCTATCTTCATTGCTCCCATTATGACAGCTTAAGCAGTTTTTTCCCTGATTATGAAAGGATATATTTGCTGTAGTAATATTAGAAGTGTTACTACTATTATCATTATCATCATCATCATCATAACTTTCCCGATCATAACGTTCATATTCGGAACTTTCACTCTCATAACTTTCTCTATCAGAACCTTCATCGTCCGAATTGCTTGTCTCGCCGCAGCCACTTAATAGAGCTGCTACTGTAAGAAGACTTATCAAATAATGCTTTTTCATTTTTGACCCCTATATGTTTTTATTGCGGTAAGTTTAAGGCAGATTTATGAAGTTTAAATGAAGATTAGATGTAATTAATGATTGTCTGATATACTTTCATCGATTTATGGAGCTGGACTCTATATCTCAATAAGGAAAATCGATGACGAAAGAGTATATATTTACTTCAGAGTCTGTAACAGAAGGGCACCCTGATAAGATGGCAGATCAAATCAGCGATGCAATTTTGGATTATATTATTGAACATGATCCTAATGCGCGTGTTGCGTGTGAAACATTAGTATCAAATGGTTTTTGTGTAATTGCAGGCGAACTGAAAACAACGGCTTATGCCCCAATGCAAGAGATTGCCAGACAAGTTATCCAAGAGATTGGTTATACGGATGCAACCTATGGTTTTGATTACCGCTCTGCTGCTGTACTAAACGGCATAGGGGAACAGTCCCCTGATATAAATCAGGGTGTGGACCAAGCAGGCGGAGAGATCGGCGCCGGAGATCAGGGATTAATGTTTGGATATGCGTGTCGTGAGACGGATGTACTTATGCCTCTTCCTATATATTTGGCACACCGCCTGACACAAAAACTCGCACAGGTGAGAAAAGACGGGATTATTCCGTATCTTCGTCCTGATGGTAAAGCACAGATAAGTATTAAATACATTGGACATACACCGGTTTCGGTAGAGACGGTAGTTGTTTCAACGCAGCATGCTCCTGAAGTTTCTCAGGAAAAAATTCATGAAGATGTTATTAATGAAGTAATTAAAAAAGTAATCCCTGCAGAGATGATGAACGAAGATACGGTATTTCATATAAATCCTACCGGAAAATTCGTAATCGGCGGTCCTCAAGGTGATGCCGGGCTGACGGGAAGAAAAATTATTGTAGACACATACGGTGGAAGCTGCCCTCACGGCGGTGGAGCTTTTAGCGGCAAGGATCCTACGAAAGTTGACAGAAGTGCGGCATATGCAGCCAGACATGTTGCAAAAAATCTTGTAGCCTCCGGTGTATGTGATAGAGCGACCATCCAGGTTGCTTATGCTATCGGGGTTGTGCAGCCGGTTTCTATTATGGTAGATACGCACGGCACAGGAAAAGTGGATGAAGAAAAAATAGAAGAGTGTGTAAAAGCACTGTTTAATCTTTCTCCTAAGGGAATTATAGAGTCTCTTGACCTGCTTCGTCCTATCTATAGAAAAACTGCAGCTTATGGCCACTTCGGTAGAGAAGAGGAGGGGTTTACATGGGAGCAGACAAACAGGGTAGACGAGATTAAAGAATATTTAGGTCTTTAATTTCAGTGCCGGTTTTACGGCGGATTTCTTCGCCGTAAACAATATTCACAACACTATTAATATAATCACTCAAACCCAGCACACAAAAGCCCCATGAATTGTAACTATTGCTCAGATTTTCTTTTTTAAAAAAGATATTTTAGCTACCTTTAAAAATCTTAACTGTATAGTTACCTAAACTATTTAGGAGAAGATAATGGCAGTATATATTAATGATACATGTATTAACTGTGGTGCTTGTATTGACGAATGTCCAGTAGAAGCAATCGTAGATGAGGATGATAATCCAACCGGTGAAGAAATTTACTATGTATATCCAGACAAATGTGTAGAGTGTGTTGATCATCACGATGAGCCGGCATGTGCTACTGCGTGTCCAACAGAGGGATGTATCACATGGGATATGCCTTTTACTGCTGAGCATAAAGATTTCTTCGCAGGTGCTAACTATGAAGATGGTAAAAATTATGTAATGGAAGACGCTGATGCTGAAATGCCATTCCATGACAACATCAGTCTTGAAGATCGCAAGAATCGTGCAAACGTTATAGATTAATATTTGATTTAGACTCCCTTAAAGGGAGTTTATACAAGCAAAACGAGAGAAAAACCTTCACAAAATATTCATAAAAACTCCTCTTTTTATAATTTTAAACTCATTTATACAAAAATTCCGCTATAATCCCACTCTATTTTTTATACATACTAGGAGACTTGATGGAAAGAACACTATCAATAATAAAGCCAGATGCAGTAGCAAAGGGTGTTATCGGTAAGATTTTAGATCGTTTTGAGAGTAATGGTCTTAAAATTGCAGCAACAAGAAAAATGCAACTTTCTCGTGGTGACGCTGAAGCATTCTATGCAGTACACTCTGAGAGACCTTTTTTCAATGACTTAGTTGATTTTATGATTAGCGGTCCTGTTGTTGTTTCAGTTTTAGAAGGCGAAAATGCAATGGCTAAGAACCGTGATCTTATGGGTGCTACTAATCCTAAAGAAGCTGAAGCCGGCACAATTCGTGCAGATTTTGCTGAAAACATAGATGCAAATGCTGTTCACGGAAGTGATTCAGTTGAAAACGCAGCTATCGAAATTGCATTCTTTTTCTCTGAGAGAGAAATTTCATAATTCATTATGAAACTTTCGCTTAGAAAAGTAGGCAAAACACCATTAGATTTTGAAGTCAAATCTAAGGAAATAACTTTTAAAGGTTATTTAGAGTATCATGCTGGCAAATTGATTTTGCTAAAAGCACATTTAAGCGGCATAATTGATACCGAGTGTAACATATGTGCCAAAGAGATTAAATTACCAGTGGATGAAGAGATAGAATTTTTTATCTCCGATGGAATTTATGAAGATCAAAACGATATCGAACTCGATGTTGTCGAATCTTTAGACTCTCAAGTGGACCTAGATGAACTTTTGGCTTCAGAAATTGAGCTATTAAAGAGTGACTATTATCGTTGCGAAGAGTGTCAGGAATCTTAAAAATAGATTTTTGATTGAATAAATTGACTCAGTGAGTCTAAATTTAGTGACCACAGCGGTCTAAGTGAAATAAAAAAAAGAAAGGATAAAAAAATGGCAGTACCTAAAAGAAGAGTATCCCACTCTCGTTCAGCAAAAAGAAGAACGCACTACAAAATTTCTTTAGCTCGTCCAGTTAAAGACAAAGATGGAACATATAAACTTCCACACCATATTAACCCTACTACTGGTGAGTATAAATAGTCAATGGTGAAAATCGCTATTGATGCAATGGGCGGGGACTTCGGTCCTGGGCCGATTGTTAAGGGTTGTGTTCAAGCATTGAAAAAAAAATTGTTTACACCTATATTGGTAGGTAAAAAATCAGAAATTTTACCTCTGTTACCAAAAAGTTATAGAGATAAGATTTTAATTGTAGATACTGATGATGTAATCTCAATGAGTGATGCTGCTACGGATGCTGTAAAAAGAAAAGAAAGTACCATTTACAAAGCAATTGAACTTGTAAAAAACGGTGAAGCCGATGGTTTGGTCTCTGCCGGACACAGTGGGGCAACGATGACATTAGCCACGCTTAAGCTCGGGCGCTTGCAACATGTATTGCGTCCTGCGCTTGTGACACTTATGCCTACTAAAACAGGTCGCCGTTCAGTTGTCCTTGATGTAGGTGCCAATGTAGACTCCAAGCCGGAACATTTGGTTCAGTTCGCTGTTATGGGCGGGTGCTATGCTGAGGATGTCTTAAAGATTAAAGATCCAAGCATAGGTATGCTGGCAAACGGTGAAGAAGACTCAAAAGGGAACGATGTCACTAAAGCAGCGCATAAAATGCTCAAAGGCTACAAAGGCTACAAGGGTAATGTCGAAGGCAGTGATATTTTTAACGGAAGTTGTGACGTAATCACTTGTGACGGCTTTGTCGGAAATCTTGTACTAAAAGCTGCCGAAGGTGTAGCTTCGACAATCAGTATTTTGATCAAAGATTATATAAGAAAATCTCCGGTTGCTATTACCGGGGCACTTTTAATGAGAAAAGTGTTTAAGCTCCTTAAAAAACAGATTGATTATTCTGAAATCGGCGGAGCTCCACTTATTGGAATCAAAGGCTGTGTGATCGTAGGTCACGGTAAAAGTGATGCAAGAGCAATTGAAAATGCAATTTATCAATCTATAAACTACGTTAATACCGGTGTAAATGAACATATCATTTCAAGATTAGGGCAGTTGAAAGAAAAGGAAAACTAATGGCTTATGCAGCTTTTCGTTCTATTGGTGCGTATGCCCCGAAAAAAATTTTAACAAATGAAGATTTGTCCAAGATGGTGGATACTTCAGATGACTGGATTGTTAAAAGAACCGGGATTAAAGAGCGTCATATTGCAGCTAAAGATGAAACAACCAGTGATATGGGGGTTCAAGCTGCAAAAAAAGCCATAGAGAGAAGCGGCATTCATCCAAATGAGATCGATATGGTTGTCTGTGCGACAATCAGTCCTGATTATTTTTGTATGCCATCGACCGCTACTATCATTTCAAACAAACTGGGGCTGGGTAATGTGACTGCATTTGATATATCTGCAGCATGTACCGGATTTGTCTATATTCTTTCCATCGCAAAAGCATTTATAGAATCCGGAATGAAAAAAAATGTTTTGATAATCGGTGCTGAAAAACTTTCCGCAATAACGGACTATACTGACAGAGGTACCTGTATTTTGTTTGGTGATGGTGCCGGAGCCGCAGTTATCAGTGCAACAGAGAATAAAGATGAAGCTATCATTGATATACATACGGGCGCAGACGGAACGTATGCTGACCTGCTGATGACTCCAAACGGCGGAACAGGCTCACCTCATGATTCTTTGGAGCTTGAGGCTGGGGCATGTTTTATGCAGATGAAAGGAAATGAGACCTTCAAGGTCGCGGTCCGTACGCTTACAAAAGATGTTGTAGAGATTTTGAATGACAATAATATTGAAAGTTCAAAGATAGACCATTTTGTTCCGCATCAGGCTAACTACAGAATTATTAAAGCAGTTGGCGATGCACTGAAGATGAGAGATGAGCAGGTCGTTTTAACTGTAGGAAAATTTGGAAATACCTCAGGTGCTTCCATACCGATGGCTATCAACGAGGTGTATGAAAGCGGTTCTCTAAAAGCCGGAGAACTAATGCTCCTGGATGCTTTTGGCGGTGGACTGACATGGGGAAGTGCTCTAGTCCCTTTCTCTCCGCTAAAATAAACTTTTCTGCCAAATTTCTCCCTTGAAATTTGGTTCTATCACAGCAGCTTACAAATTTTACAAAACTACATTATACTTAGAGCATTAAAAACTCTTTTATGAAAATCATCTTCATTTGGCAGATGCAAATCGGAATCTCTTAGTTTTTCTCCCCACATAGGGTTTGGAAAATAACTGTCTTTTTCAAATCTCGCCATCACATGTATATGTACTCTTGGAAGAATATTGGCGAATGAAGCCATATTGATTTTTTTTGGATGGTAGTAGTGTTTCATCTCATATTCTACTACATCGTAAACACTCCATAACCTTTTTCTTAGTTCTTTTGGAATATCCCCAAGTTCTTTGTACGGTTCTTTGGTAAATATTTTAAGCCAAGGTATTTCACTTTCGTGAGTTTCTATGTATATTTCCGAGTCCTCATATATCAGCATCGTATTTCCTCTTACATGTGAGTTTGTTGTTGATGATAATTATAACTAGTTAATTTGAAAGTAGATTTATATGCTTTGCAGATAGCGAAGAAAGGGGGGAAATCTTCTCCCCGGAAGGAGGAAAAGTTTGTTGGATTTAGTCTCTGTGTCTTGGACGTGAGCTTCTGTTTCTGTCTCTGTGCCCGCCTGTAGATGCACCGGCACCACCCGAACGGCTTCTGTTTCTGTCTCTGCTTCCTCCGCCGCCGCTTCTGCTTCTGTGTCCGCCTCTGCCGCGGTTTCCGCCACGGTTAGCCGCACGCTCTAAAATAGCTTCTAATCTATCAGCAGGAATACCGATGTTGTTTGGTCCTTTTATCTCTTGATTGTCTAAAAGCATAGAGATAAGTTTGTAGGCCATTTTTTCTTCATCAATATCTTCACGAAGCAGGTCTAAAACTTTGTGTGCTTCATCATAGATATGCTGATCCTCGATTTTGCTTACAAGCGCAGTGATTGTAGTTTTTCGAAGATCATTTTTACTAGGAACAAAAGCATGGTTCATAGAAGTACCCACTTTTGATTTGATACGCTGAAGTTCTTTAAACTCTATCGGAGTTAAAAGTGTGATTGCTTTACCTTTAGTTCCTGCACGACCTGTTCTGCCTATACGGTGAACATAAGATTCAGGGTCAAAAGGGATATGGTAGTTAAATACATGTGAAATATTGTCTACGTGTATACCGCGGGCTGCAACATCGGTTGCAACCAAGACTTGCACAGAGTTGTTTTTAAAACCTCTGATTACGTTTTCTCTTTGTCTTTGCTCCATATCTCCATGAAGGCCGTTTGCCAAATAACCGGCATTTGATAAAACGTTTGAAAGTCTGTCTACTTCACTTTTTGTTCTACAGAATACTACAGACTTCTTAGTTTCTTCTGAGTCCATAAGACGGATGATAGCATCATCTCTCTCTGATTCTTCGATAACATAGTAGAGTTGTTCTATATCCGTATTTGTAGTCTCACCTTTAGTGATTGATACAAATTCAGGATTGTCTAAAATTCTAGATGCCAGAGTCTTGATAGGCTGAGGCATAGTCGCAGAGAATAAAAGTGTCTGACGGTTTGTTGGAAGATATGAAAAAATTTCATTGATATCATCCAAAAATCCCATGTCAAGCATTTCATCGGCTTCATCCAGAACAACCATGCTTGGAATGAAATCTTTGATCATCCCTTTTTTCAGGATATCCAAAAGACGACCAGGAGTCGCAACAACTACGCTCGCACCTCTTTTGATTAAATCCAGTTGGCGCGTATACGAGCTGCCGCCATAGATAGTTACTGTTTTTATCCCAAGGTTTCTTCCATATTTGAAAAGTTCATCAGAAACCTGAGTAGCGAGTTCACGTGTGGGTGTAATAACTAAGACTTCAACTCCGCCTTTATTGTGCATATTGTTAAGTGCCGGAAGTCCAAAAGCAGCTGTTTTACCTGTTCCTGTATGTGCTTGACCTACCATGTCGCGACCTGCTAAAACGATAGGGATTGCAGAGGCTTGAATAGGACTTGGAACTACGAAACCAGCTTCTTTGATACTGCGAAGTATCTCTTTTTTTAAACCTAAATCATCAAATGTGATTACTTTTTCTTCTTGTTGTGCATTATCTTGCATCATGTACCTTTGATAAGGAGATGATACAAAACGTATACCTTCCCCTAGAAATATTTGTCGAATTATACCCGAATAAAGCTAGATTTAAATTAAACTGACAAATATTTAAAATTATTTAAGTTTATAATGTGTAAAATGGCTATCAATTTATAAATTTTTATAGACTTTAATACAGTTTCTTCCGCTTTTTTTCGCTTCATACAAGGCTTTGTCCGCTCTGTCGAGTATTGTTTTTAGCTCGGTTTCATTCTTGTAATCAAATATCGAAATACCGATGCTCGCCGTATATTTGAGGGTATCTCCATTTATTTTCATTTCAGAATTATTGATTTTTTCAAGCAGCCTTCCGGCAAAGAGCAGGGCATTTTCTTCATTGGTCTGCGCAAGCATAATGACAAACTCTTCTCCGCCGATTCTAGCTACCGTATCGATATTCCTTATGGCATCCTTGCAGATATTCGCAAAATGTTTTAAAACATCATCCCCTGCGGCATGTCCATAGGTGTCGTTAATATTTTTAAAATAGTCCAAATCGAGCAAGAGGAAGCTAAGGTCTGTTTTGTATCTGCTTGAGCGTGCCAGTTCTGTTTTTGCAAGTTGCTCAAATTTTCTGCGGTTTGTGGTTTTTGTCAGGTAATCCAAAAATGCGGCCGTTTCAAGTTTTGCATTTTCTCTTTCGTGGTTTTTAATCTCGATCTCTTTTTTATTGAGATAAAGCTGTCTGTATATATCGCCCTTGAGAAGCTTGAGTCTTGTGAGTTCATAAGCATCGTGTATTTTTGCGATATCATCTTTTGTGCGTAGTTTGATAAGTCTGAAATTCCTTCCCCCTTTGGAGAGATCTATCATCGCATTTGTCAACTCATCAATCTGTTTTTGGGTACTTGCTCTGAAAATATATAAAAGAGCGAGTGTAATAAAGGCGATACCCGATAGATAAAGCATCAGTACAATAAAATCATCCACAGTCCGGTTTATCTCATCCTGGATTGTCGTTTCAAGCTCTTGTATCAACTCTTTTTCAAAACTGTATATCTTATTTATATATTGGGATATTGCCAAAAACCAGGCTTTTGAATCCAAATCCTGCATATCTCTATTTTTCATTTTCTCCTCATAGGATACAACTGTTTTTTCCGGATTTGACTTTTGAATCTCTTTATAGATCTCAATATATTTTTTTGAGGATGTGTGCTCAAGTTTATGGAGCAGTATCTCTTTGGCATTGAGCAGCTGGATAAAGGCTATGAAGTCTTCATTTGCAGTGTCTTTTTTTTCTATGAGTATGGTTCCGTAGGCCCTTTTTAAACCTATCTGCTCCTTGTAGTGCAAAATATTTGAGAGGGTATCAAGCGTAGCGGATATTTTTTTATTAAGATTGAATATCTCTATTTTTGAAGTAATGTCAATTATATTTTCAACAATGCCTCTGTAATAGACAATCATTTCGGATTGGGAAATTTCCCTCTTGTCTATGCGGCTTCTAAAATCATCTAAGCTTATGATTTCAGAATGAAACCTGTGTATGCATGTGTGTATGGATGCGAGTTTATCAGGATTAATTGTTTGTATTTTACCGGCAAAGGCTTTTATGTTTTTATCCACATCTTTTCTCTGTTCTTGCAAAGAAAGTTCAAACTTGGAGTGCTCTGAACTCAGGTGACCGCTGCTTAGACCCCGCTCTGCCTGCAGGCTGTGCGTAAGCTCGCTGATATCATAGATGATAGAGCTTAGACGAGAAGTGTCTTTGATATTGGTATAATTGTTGTAATAACCATAGAGAATAAAATAACTTAAAATAAACATTCCGCTTAAAGGGATAAAAACAGATAAAAAGATACGTTTATTGAAGCTTAAAATATCCGTAGTCTTGCTTATCACGCATTTTAAAAAGGATCTTTTGCCCTCTTGCATTTGTTTGCAATTACGATTTTTCAGCGTTTCAATGATTTGCATATCTTCGTTGATGATATGGTTTACAAGCCAATCTGTTAAAAATGCAGCAATCTCCTGCGCTCCGGCATAATCCTTTGCATGAAAAAATTTCTCTTTTATTTCGGGCACTTTTGCGGCAAAACTGTCGTGCTGTTTTTTGTGCTCCTCAATATCCTGATACTTGTTTTGCTGCATATAAAGTTCTTCTCTTGCAAAATGAAGCGAAACATATTCGTTTAAATCGGAGAATATGCCCTCGAGTACATCCTCCGTTGCATTCTCATCAATGGCTTTGGAGAGCCTATTGATAATTTCCAAGAGTTTTTTATGGTCCTCATCAATCGCTTTTACGCCAAGACTCAGGCCGTCGTTCCATTCCAGCATTTTAAAATACCTCACACTATAATACTTTATTATAGAGCAAAAGCCCATTGAAGGAACTAAAAGAGATGTCAATCTGCAAGATAAATTGCCATCTAACAGATATGTAGTATAATTTATCAACTAATTTCAGGATGGCATGTGGATTTATATTTGATACTATTGATATTTATAGGTGCAACGGTTTTAGTCTTGGTCTTTATGTATCTCAAGCAGAGAGACACTCTGATACATGTGTATTCTCTTCATGAGAATCTGCTTGCCCGAAACAAAGAGCTTGAGGAGAGAATACATGAACATAAACGTGATTATGCAGTGTTGCATTCCAGGTTTGTGAGCGAATCCGATGCCTCAAAAGAAAAACTGGAAATTTTAAGAAATGCCAAAGAGGAACTGGGTAAAGAGTTTGTGGTGCTGGCAAATAAGATATTTGAGGATAAAACAAAACAGTTTGATCATACGCACAAAGAGCAGTTTGAGATGCTCCTAAAACCGTTTCGCGAGCAGATCACGAATTTTTCACTTCAGTCAAAGGAGCAGTTTACCACCGAGTTAAAAGACAGGCACCTTTTAAAAGATGAATTGGACAGACTAAAACAGATGAATGAACAACTCTCGCAGGATGCGCTTAATCTTACAAAAGCGCTCAAGGGAGAAAATAAGACCCAGGGCAACTGGGGGGAGATGGTGCTTGAGAGAATACTCGAAGAATCCGGCCTTAGAAAAGGGTTTGAATATGAAACACAGGCAACACTCAAATCCGATGATGGGAAGATCTACAGACCTGATGTCATTATCCACATGCCACAGGAGAGAGATATCATTATAGACTCCAAAGTCTCTCTTTTGGCGTATGAAAGATTTATAAGCAAAGAGGACCCACATGCCAAGTCTCAGGCACTCAAAGAACATATTTCAAGTATTTCCGGGCATATCAAAGGGCTCAGTGAAAAAAAATATGAAAAACTTGAGGGGGTGAAAACCTTGGATTTCGTACTCTTGTTTATGCCCATAGAGGGGGCTTTTTTGCTTGCTCTTGAACAAGACGGAGAATTTTTCAAGAGGGCCTATGCAAACAACATCCTTGTCGTTTCCCCCTCAACTTTGCTAGTGACCCTGAGAACCATTGAGCATATCTGGAGAACACAAAGACAAGAGGAACATGCAAAACGCATAGCCGATGAGGCTGAAGCGATGTATGACAAACTTGTCCTTTTTGTAAATGAGATGCAAAACATAGGCAGTAATATACAAAAAACGCAGAGCTCTTACAATAATGCCATGAAAAGGTTAAAGTCGGGGCGAGGCAATGTGATACAAAGGGCCGAGAATATGAAAGAGCTGGGCCTGCGACCCAAAAAGACTCTCTCTATAAAAAGTGAGGATACCGATGAAGGTGAATGAAAAAAAGCTTATCCCTTATCTTATAGTTGTTATTCCGCTTGCTCTGGTCCTGACGGCGAGTTTTATAATCACAAGTTTTTACCTTGAAAAAGTAACAAAGTATTTTCAATCCACGAAAGAAAAAGCGATACAGGAGCATATAGAGTCTAAAAAAGTAAAAAGCGAACTCTGGGCCAAGCAGCTGAATCTTTTGTTTGAGTATAAAAATACAAGAGTGCAGCAGCAGATAAAGGATGAACTGCAAAGCAGAATAGACAGGGCTTATGAGAGTGCCAGGTATATCTATGAGAAATACAAGGGCAAAAAAAGTTCACAGGAGATACAAGAAAGGGTGCTTGATGCACTAAACCAGATGGTGTATAACAATGAAAAAAACCACATCTTCGTAACAAATTACCGTGGGAACAGTATCCTTCCTGGTTCTCAGAGGATAGAGAAAAAGAAACTTGCCGCCTATAGCGATTTAGACGGAAGAGCCACGGTGCTTGAAGAGATACAGGTGGTGAGAAAAAAGGGTGAAGGCTTTATAGAGAGCCGTTTTTTCAAAAACGGCTCCAAGCAGACTATATTGGTCAAAGACCTCGGTATGTTTGAGTGGTTTATAGGCTCAAGCATATATACGGTTCAAAAAAAAGAGGATTTGAAGAACACGCTTTTGGAGATGATTCAAAGCGTACCTATGGACAAGTCCGATTTTATGGGTCTGTATGATAATAAAAAAGCGATATTCTTATCTTTAAATATGCGAAAAAAACTCGGAAGCGAATCTTTAAAAGTCATAAGCGATAATTTATCAAAGCAAACCGCATGGTATAAGGACAAACTTGAGGGTCATTATTATTACGGCGAATATTACGAACCCTTTGACTGGTACCTTGTGTATGGGTTTGATATTTCAAGTATGAGCTATCAGGAACTTCAAAAGCAAAAAGACCTGGAAAAGATGCTCGATGACGAGCTGAAGTTCATTATAAAGATATCAGCTTTGATTGTTTTATTTGTCGTGATACTTTCGCTTTTGCTATCAAGGAAGATAAACAAGATTTTTCAGCACTATCAGCAGGAGGTTCAAAAAAGGGAAGACGAACTTCAGGCCCTCAATGCCTCACTTGAACAAAGGGTCAGCCAACAGCTGGCGGTGCAAAGGGAAAAGGACAAAATCTTGATACAGCAGTCGAAAATGGCTGAAATGGGGGATATGCTGAGTATGATAGCCCATCAGTGGCGCCAGCCTCTTAATCAGATGTCCTATATCCTTATGAATATCGATTCCGCATTTGAATATAAAGAACTGACAAAAGAATATCTCGAGGATAAAATCAAAGAAGCCAATAATCTTTTAGAGTTCATGTCTATTACTATCGATGATTTTAGGAACTATTTCAGACCGGACAAGGAAAAAGAGTTCGTACTCGTAAGCGATGTCATAAGAACGAGCGTGGCACTGATGAAAAATTCTTTGGATGCATCAGAGATAGAGATAGAGGTCCACTCAGAGGGGCGGGATTTGACCCATATTTATAAAAATGAGTTTATTCAGGTGATTTTAAATCTGATAAAAAATTCAAAAGACGTCCTGGTGCACAATAAAGTCCAAAATCCGAAAATCACGATCAGTTCCACATGCCGGGGCAAGAATCTCATTGTAGAGGTTTGCGACAACGGAGGGGGAGTGGATGAAAAGATAATGGACAAGATATTTGAACCCTATTTTTCAACAAAAGATAAAAAAAGCGGAACGGGTCTTGGGCTTTATATGTCTAAGATGATTATTGAGGCGCATCTGTATGGAAGTCTGAGTGTGACAAACATAAAAAACGGAGCCTGTTTTAAGATAGAGCTCTAGAAGCTTCAATAGAGAGGCGATGCTTATCGTGATACAATTTTGGTGTCGGCAATGCTGAGAATCTAGTTGTAAATTTTTAGTTACGGATTATCTTATTTACACTATACTGCCAAAATATGAAAAAGTCTAAAAATATAATCTTATCGGTTTTATTGTTCGCATTTACTTTTTTTGCAGTGCATGATTATGTTATTATGGATGTTGACGCTGATACGCAGTATGAACTGTGTTTTTCCAAACATGACAAAAGTCAGCTTGACCTGCCCTCTGAAATACATAACTTTATCCACATCTTGCTTGATACCCCGATGCTCGAACCTGTGCAGGTTGCTTTGGCGTTTGCATACGAAAAACCTTTCGATTCCAAAATCGGATTTACCTCACATGTTCACCTCGTTTTACAAAGACCCCCTTTAAGCTAAACTTTTTACGAATATTCTCTCTCGTGAGAGCAAAAAAAATTATAAAAAGGTTAACAATGAAACTAAAAATATTTTTACTTTTACTTTTGTCTCTAAGTGCCTACGCACAAAACCTGCATGATATCTTAAGTGCACTCGGCAACAGCGGCGCAGTAAAATACATAAAAGAAAAAAGAGATTCTGAGATAGCAGCAAATGAACTGAGCCTGGCTTACAATGCTCCAGAGCTCGGTCTGAGTCTTGCACATGCCAAAGACAGTGCCCAGGACGGCATTGAATATTCTTTTTCTCTTTCTCAAAACATAGCGCAGCCTTTTTCATCCGCAGATAAGAACAGTGCAACAGAGTTTGCAGCAAAATCTTTAAAGCAGGGTGCAATGCATGATATACATATGATGACTTTGGACGTAGCTTCAAAATATCACAGTGCCTGTGTGGCAAAAGAGATGGGGGAAAGCTCCGATTTGCTTTTTACTGAGCAAAACAAAAGATTTTCCCAAATACAAAAAGCCTATGACCTGGGTGAGATATCTAAAAAAGAGCTGCTCTTTAACAAGCTTGACTTGGCAAAACTCAGCCAAAAGGCAAGCGCGTATAAAAGAGAGTATCTGAGCGAATTCTCATCCTTGCAAAAAGAACTTGATTCGCTTATTCTTGATGGACTCTCATGCGATGATTTGGTCGTACCGATTGGGCATGTGGAACTGGGCGATATCAATGCGCATGATGAGCTTATAGATTTGGCGTACCAGCAAAAATCTTCGCAGGCTTTTTATGCGGTGTATGATTCGACGGTAAGCGGACTCGGATATGAACTGGCGTATGATAAAGAGCTCGATACAAGAAGGTATACGGCAGGTATCACGATCCCTCTAAGTTTCTTATCATCACAAAAAGAGCGGGAGAAGGCAAAATATCTTCATAATACCTCCGCCCTCAATGCATACAGGGATTCTCTGAGCAAAAAGATACAGAGTGCTTCAAAAGCGTTGCAGCAAAAGATTAAGACTCTTTTTGATGAGTACACCCTCCTGCAAACAGAGATCGTTCCCTTGAACGAGGAGTTGCTCAAGCTTTCAAAGTCTGCACTTGATGAGGGTGAAGGGACGGTTATGGAGTATCTGGATGCAAGCCGCTCCTATTCGGAAAATGTCCTGGAGATGTTGGCCATGAAAAAAACTTACTATTACGAACTGTTTGAATTATATAAAACAGCTGATTTGGAATTTGGAGAATAATGATGAAAAAACTAATAACCTTGACTTTGGTCTGTATCTCACTCCTGGGAGCGCAGACGATACATATAACGGCAAAACAACAGGCTGACTTAGGGGTAAGAACTCAGGAAGTGACCAAGATGGACACAATATCGTTTCCTCCCTACAACGGAGTAGTGACTCTGGATAAAAAAGACATTATACTCATCGGGCCAAGGGTTGAGGCAATCATAGAGGAGATATATGTCCGAAAATTTGAGCATGTGAAAAAAGGCCAAAAACTTTTTGCCATTCGCTCCAATGAGCTTTTGAATCTTCAAAAAGAGTATATAGAAGCTCTTATCCTCAGTGAAAATATCAACAGGGAATATGAGAGAGACTCAAAGCTTTACAGTGAAGGTATCATCGCGCAAAAGAGATTTTTAAATGCACAAAAAGAGAAAAAGAACAGTGATCTAAAAGTGAAACTGAGTCAAAACGAGCTTCTCTCCTGCGGGCTTGAGCCATCAATGGTCCAGTTGCTTGAAAAAACCCACATGCCGGTTTTAAAGCTGGATATCGTTGCTCCAAGAGAGGGTGTGATTTTTAAGATAGATGCAAATATCGGTGAAACTGTTACGGCACAAAGCAGTGTTGTGGGGATAAACGCACAGGGAAAAAGGTTTATCGAGATAAGTGTGCCTGTAAAAGTATTGCCTGACCTGTCCATAGGGGATGTTTGCGCCTTTGATACATACAGTGCAAAAATCAGTTCGATATCGAATGTGGTAAACAGCTCTTCACAGTCTGTTCAGGTGAGAGCCCTCATTGAGAATGCTGATGATATTTTAATAAACAAAGTCTATGAAGTGGTTATCTCCAAGAGCATTGAAGGCACTTTTAAAATCAAAAAAAGCGCTCTGGTATTTAGCGAGAGCAAGGCCTATATATTTAAAAAATCGGCGGATGGTTTTGAAGTCTTAAGTGCAAAGATCATGGGAGAAGGCCCGGTGTGTTACATAGTAAAAGCTGATTTGAAAGAGAAAGATGAGCTTGCCGTAAGTTCAACCTCGGCCTTGTTGAGTGCGATGGAGAACCCTGATGAGTGAAAAACTAGTCAGTTTTGCCCTCTCTCAGAGGGTGCTGGTCCTTCTTTTGGCGATGGTGGTGCTCTTCTTCGGTGCCATGTCCATGCTTAAATTGCCCATTGATGCATATCCTGATGTCGCACCTACACAGGTGAAGATGATTTTGAAATCTTCTGGGATGACGCCCGCGGAGATGGAGTCGCGTGTAACGATTCCTATAGAGCAGAATATGCAGAGTATTCCAAACCAGACCATTATCCGTTCGCTCTCCAAATACGGTCTATGTGATATCACCATCGATTTTGAAGACGGTGTGGATATTTACTGGGCCAGACAACAAGTCGCGCAGCGCCTTAGCGAGGTGATGGGGGATCTTCCTGCAAATGTCAGCGGAGGACTTGCCCCTATTACCACTCCTCTGGGGGAAGTGCTGATGTTTACCATCGAGTCTGATACGCTTACACTCATGGAAAAAAGAACGCTTCTTGACTGGGTTATAAACAGAAAAATCAGAGGGATTGACGGCGTTGCCGAGACCAATGCTCTTGGAGGATTTGTTAAAACGTATGAGATTGTCCCCGATTTTTCAAAGATGATGCAGTACAAAATCACCATGCAAATGCTTCAGGACACTCTGATGAGAAATAATCAGAATGACGGAATAGGAAGACTCTCTTTGGGGGAGCAAAGCCTTTATATCCGCTCAGAGGGAAGGCTTAAAAATACAGAGGATATCGCGAATCTGATTATCAAGCAGGAAAACGGTGCAAACATCCGTGTATCGGATGTCGGCACTATTGAAATCGGTTCTTTGACAAGAGCCGGATTTGTGACAAAAGACGGCAAAGAGGAAGCCGTACAGGGATTGATTCTTGCAAGAAAAGGGGTGGATACTTCATCTCTTTTAACAAGAGTCAAATCTGAGCTTCAAAAAATAGAAAAAGATCTGCCAAAGGGCACGAAAATCAATATTTTCTACGACCGTTCAGACCTTGTGGGAAAAGCTATCAGCACGGTGTCAAAAGCACTTTTGGAAGCTCTGGTGCTGATAGTTATCATCCTGTTTGTCTTTTTGGGCAATTTTGCATCCGCTTTTAGCGTAGCGATTATTCTCCCTTTTGCGGCCATGATGACGTTTATCGCCATGGGATATTTCGGGATAACCGCAAACCTTATGAGTTTGGGGGGACTTGCCATAGCGATTGGTATGCTTGTGGATGCGGGTGTTGTGATGGTTGAAAACATAAGCGAGCACCTCCATAGTGAAAAGTACAAAAACGAACCGAAACTGGATCTGGTTCTAAAATCTGCAAAAGAGGTCGCAAGCCCTATATTTACAGGGATACTTATCATCATCATCGTATTCCTGCCTCTATTGACCCTGGAAGGATTGGAAGGAAAGCTCTTCGTTCCTGTTGCTTTGAGTATAGTGTTTGCCCTTAGCTCCTCTTTACTTTTGGCGCTTACCTTTATTCCGGTAATAAGTTTTTATGTCCTTAAGCAGACTCCACATGCCAACCCGATGATTATGGTGTTTTTGGAAAAGGTATATGCGGTTGTTTTAAAATGGACGCTTTCGCATCAAAAAACGGTCTTTTTGACAGCGGGTGTATTGTGGATACTTGCCCTTGGTGCGTATACTCAAGTGGGAAAAACATTTATGCCTGAGCTTGATGAGGGGAATGTGATTATAGGGATTGAGAAAAATCCTTCTATTTCTCTTGATGCAAGCCGCGATATTGATTTGAAGATTCAGCAGACTCTTCTGCGTGAAGTGCCTGAGATTCTCTCCATCGTAGCGCGAGGGGGAAGTGATGAGATAGGTCTGGACCCGATGGGGCTCAATGATACAGATACGTTTTTGGTCCTAAAACCAAAAGAGCAGTGGCGAGTCCCTTCAAACGAGTGGCTTTTGGATCAGTTTCGTATGGTCTTGGATCAGTTTGTAGGGATTGAGTACGGATTTACCCAGCCTATTGCCATGAGAATCTCCGAGATGATAAGCGGTTCGCGCGGTGATATTGTTGTCAATATTTACGGTGAGGATTCCACTAAACTTGAAGATATTGCCAAAAAGATAGCAAAGATCACAGAAAATATAAAAGGCAGCAGCGATGTCTACAAAAAGGCAAACGAAGGGGTCGCATACTGGCAGATAGAGTTTAAAGACGAGGCAATGGCGCGATATAAAGTGAGCAGGGACGAGCTTGCCGGTTACCTTAAAATCGCTGTTAACGGGAGTGGAGCCGGAATTATTCAAGAAGACCTCAGACGAATCCCGCTGATGATAAAAGGCTCACATGAGATGCAGACGAGCATGAGCAAAAATGTAAACCTGCAGTACGTCCTAAAAGACGGCAGCAGTGTTGAGCTCAATGAACTGGTAAACTTCAAAAAGACTCTCGGCCCTGTTCAGATAGACCATGAAAACGGGATGAGAAAAAGTCTTGTCCAGACAAATGTGGCAGGGCGTGACCTTGTGGGTTTTGTGGATGAACTGAGTGCAAAGATAGAAGCGGAGGTGCAGTTGCCACAGGGTTATTTTGTGGAGTATGCCGGGGAGTATCAAAACCAGCAAAGAGCCTCAAAGAGACTCTCCTTTATCGTCCCTCTTAGTATCGGGCTTGTGTTTATCCTGTTGCTTTTGACTTTTAAATCATCGCTTCAGGCATTTTTGGTTCTGCTCAATATCCCTTTTGCATTGATAGGCGGGGTATACGGACTCTATTTTACCGGGGAATACATGAGTGTTCCCGCAACGGTCGGGTTTATCGCCCTTATGGGTATCGCGGTTTTAAACGGTGTCGTGATGATAAACTATTTCAACTATCTCAAACACAGCGTAGAAGATGCCATGGAGATTGTAACCCAAGGTTCGCTAAGAAGACTGAGACCTGTATTGATGACCGCTTTTATAGCTGCTCTTGGACTTATCCCGATGCTCTTTGCAACGGGGCCGGGTTCTGAGATACAAAAGCCTTTGGCTATTGTTATCATCAACGGTCTTGTATCCTCGACTTTCCTTACTTTGGTACTGCTTCCGATTTTATATCATAAGTTTGTATTAAAGAGCGCTAAGGAATAAAACGCTTATTTCCACATGCCGCGGCATGTGGAACTCTCCTTAAATATATCTGCAAAAAAACATGCCTGCTTTTTAGCAAACTCTTTTTTAAAGCAAGGCATGTTACAAGAGACACATGAAATTTTCACAATTAAAACTAACTACCGATTATACGAATTTGGCTCCTGTTTTTTATAACAAGGTCAAAGGCACACCGCTAAAAGAGCCGTTTTTGATTTGTGCCTCCCAGGATGCAGCCGGGCTTTTGGGGATAGATGAGGATATATCTCTTGATGATAAGCTCGTAGAGGTATTAAACGCAACACATCTTTTAGAAGGTTCCGAGCCTTTTGCAATGTGCTACGCCGGGCATCAGTTTGGATATTTTGTGCCGCGTCTTGGAGACGGACGTGCGCTGAATCTTGGCAAGGCAAAGGGGTTTAATTTACAGCTCAAAGGTGCGGGACAGACGCTTTATTCCCGTCAGGGAGACGGCAGGGCAGTTCTTCGCTCCTCCATACGCGAATTTTTAATGTCAGAGGCGATGCACGGTCTTGGGATAGAGACAAGCAGGGCTCTGGCTTTGATAGGATCTGATGAGGATGTGGCACGGGAGCGCTGGGAAAAGGGCGCAATTGTTTTGAGACTATCCCCGACTTGGGTGCGTTTTGGGACTTTTGAGTATTTTAATTTTCCGGGCAGACACGACAAGCTGGAACACTTGGCTGATTATGTGATAGCGGAATCGTTTTCACATTTGCAAAATCAGGAAAACCGTTATCTCTCAATGTATAAAGAGGTCGTTCAAAAAACGGCAGGACTTTTGGCAAAATGGCAAAGCGTGGGCTTTAACCATGGAGTGATGAACACAGACAATATGTCTATAGCGGGACTTACGATCGATTACGGACCCTTTGCATTTTTGGATGACTATGACCCGAACTATATCTGCAACCATACGGATACAGAAGGACGCTATAGCTTCAAAAATCAGCCCGGTATCGCGCACTGGAATCTGGGGCAGTTGGCAAAGGCACTCTCGCCAATAGTACACTACGAATCGGCCATGCAAGCTCTTGATGATGTTTTTGGTGATACTTATGAGAGGGAGTATCTAAGGATTATGTATAAAAAGATGGGACTGAACATACAGGATGAAAAAGATCTTGAACTGCTCAAATGGATGCTTGGAGCTTTAGAGAGTGCCACTATAGACTACACGCTTTTTTTCAGAAAACTCTCACGCTATGATGGAGATAAAAAAGAGATATTGGATATTGCCGTTTTTAGAACACCGCTCCAAGAGTGGCTCGAAGCCTACGATAAACGCCTGGAAAAAGAGAGTCTGAAGCAAGAGCAACGTCATAAAAAGATGCTCAGGGTAAATCCAAAGTACATACTAAAAAATCATATACTCCAAGAAGCTATACAAAAAGCACAATCGCATGACTTTACAATGGTGAAGGAGCTGCTCAAAGTCGCGCATTCTCCATTTGAAGAACATGTAGAGTTGGCACATCTATGTAAATCAGCACCGCAAGAATCCAAAAACATAAAACTAAGCTGCTCCTCATGAAGGAGTTTAAAACTATAGGGGAGCAGGGTAGATAAACTTTAGATATAATATCTCAACATTACCTGGATGGGAAGGCAGACTGTTTTGATGAAAAAACTTGTAATTATATTTGTCGGTGTTTTGGGCATTGTTTTTGCTGCTTTGTTTATATACTCTCAAAATCCGGAAAAAACGGTGCAGGACTCTGCATTGACAAATAACACCCAAAAGCATTCCATTCACCTGCGATTCGGGCACAACACTCCAATAGACAGCGCACTTCATCAGGCTGCTTTGCGTTTTGCAAGTGAAATCAAAAAGAAAACGCAGGGTGGGATTACAGTTGAGGTTTTCCCCTCTCAAGAGCTTGGGAATGACCATCAAATGGTTGAGATGGCCAGAAAAGGAGAGCTCGATATCTTGCTTACGCCTACTGCCAAGATGAGTGTCGCAGTTCCTTCGATGCAGTATGCAGACCTGCCTTTTTACTTTCCATCACGTGAAGATCTCTATGATATGCTTGATGGTGAACCCGGACAGATGATCCTTCATGATATGAAATCCATCGGGCTTATCGGAGTGACATTTTGGGAAAACGGATTTAAGCACCTCACGGCAAATTCGCCTATTCTTTCTCCGGGCGACCTGCAAGGGAAAAAAATCCGCGTTATGAAAAGTCGTATTATCATGGAGCAGTTTAAATCATTGGGCGCGACACCTCTGCCTATTGATTTTCATTCGACCAAACAGGCTCTGAACGATAGAATCGTTGACGGTCAGGAAAATCCTCTTATAGCCATCGTAAGTATGGGTTTTCATGAAGTACAAACCGATTTGACGCTGAGTGAACATGCTTTTTTGGGGTACGTACTCTCCTTCAGTGACAAATCTTTGTCTAAACTCCCAAGCTCGTTTCGTTCTCTCCTCATTGATACGGCCAAAGAGGTTACACCCTGGGAGAGAAAAGAGACCCAAAAAAGAGAAAAAAAACTTCTTGGGATTATTTCGAAATCCGGAGTCAAAATTCATACTTTGAATAAAGAGCAGCGTCAAGAATTCGGCCGGCTTCTTAAGCATATTCCCGAGCAGTATGAGCATATTATCGGTGTGGATGTCATATCAAAAACAAAAGAGTTGTTGTACAAAAAATACGGAGCAAATCTAGAGCATAAAGATCATATACTCATAGGGATAAATGCAGATGCCTCTATAGGCGGAGAGCTTGCGGGTCTTGAGATTAAGCGGGGCGTGGAACTGGCAGTCGCACAAATAAATGAAAAAGGCGGCGTGCTTGGCAAACCGCTCGAAGTTATTTTCAAAAATCATAAGCTTATGCCGACCAAAGGGATACAAAATATCCAAGAGTTTGCCCAAAATCCGAATCTGGCAGCGATTATCGGTGGGAAACACAGTGCGGTTATCGCAGAAGAGATAGCTACGATTCAGGGGCTGAGAATTCCCTATCTTGTGCCTTGGGCTGCAGCTGAGAAAGTGGTGAACAACGGCTATGAAGAGAATTACATTTTTCGCATATCGGCTAATGATGCTTTGGCCTCAGAATACATCGCAGGCTTTGCGCTGGAGCATTACAAGCAGCCGGCTATTATTGTAGAAAATTCTGTTTGGGGCAGAGAAAACCTCAATACTATGAAAAAATATCTTCAGAAGCAAGCTCTTGGATTTACTGCTGAGATTGTCTACAACAGAGGTCAGACAAGTTTTGATCAAGAGCTTGCAGCTATTTTAAACTCCGGAGCTGAATCCGTCATTTTAATTGCCGATCCAATTGAGGGAAGTAGAATTGTGCAGGCACTAAGCAGACAAAAAACTGTATTGCCTATCGTGTCGCATTGGGGAATTGTAGGAGGAGATTTCTTTCAGGAGAACAAAAAGATTTTGCCAGCAATCGATTTGAGATTTTTTCAAACATTTTCTTTTTCCAAAAACCCGACAAAAGCTTCCCGGGATCTTGAGAAGCTCTATAGGAGCAGATATAAAACACAAAAAATAGAAATAGATTTTGCTGTAGCCCAGGCCTACGATCTGACAAATATTTTAGCTCTAGCTATTACAAAGGCAGGGAGCATAGAACATGTAAAGGTAAAAAAAGCTCTGGAGAATCTACCCCCTTACAGAGGGATTGTAAAGAGCTATACTCCCGCATTTACACAAAAAAGGCATGATGCATTGAATGTCGATGATTTTTATATGGCAAAGTTTCATTCAGATGGCACGATTGTTCCGGAGAGTAAGAGATGAGCTTGTTTAAGTTTTTAAATAAAAGCATAAAGAGAAGAGTGGTATTTCTTATAAGCTCACTGCTTGTTCTGAGTATGACCGTTATTACACTCTTTGTCGTCTCTGTTGTGCATAACAGTATGAGTCAGCAGACATCTGCATTATTGGGCAACAAGTCCAATGCAATACACACAAGAATAGAACAGCGTCTTTTGTATCTCATAGAAAACACTGCTCTGTTAACAAAAAATGAACTGATGATCAATGCGCTTACCGATGCGGATGGCAGAAAAAGGTATCTGCCCTCACTGGTTGAAAACTTTATGCTCGGCAAGGATGTGCTTTCCCTGAATATTGTGGATTTTGACGGCAAGCCTATTTTTAAGACGCAAGATAAAATCCCTCTTTATAATGAATCAGAAAAGTTAAGAAACGCCTTAGCCATGGGCAAAATGGATTACTATATCCAGGAGGAGGATTATGAGCTTGTTGTCGTATCCCCTATAGAATATTACAGTACCACACAGGGTGCGGCGATTGTTGTTTTTGATCTGTCCAAAATTTTGGACAATAATCTGCCCGATGATAAAAACATATACCTTCACCTTTTAAAAGACGCTAAAACAATCTACAGCTACAATTTTGACCAAGGACTTGAGTATCAGGTCAACCACCATGATGTCTATGATCATACAAGTATATTTTATCAGCTGGGTCTGTCTTTGGAACTTGGAATGGATTCAAAAGTGTATACTGCTCCGGTATCCGAGGTGATAGATAAGCTTATTATGCTTGGTTTTGTTTTTATCACGATAGGTATCTTATCGGCAACTCTTTTGGCTCAATCTATAACGAAACCAATTCTTAAACTCTATAAACGTGTAACGGTATCTGGATCCTCAGGAGAGAATTTCTGCAGTCCGCTCGGTACGGAGGATGAACTAGAAGCATTGGCAAAGGCCTTTGACAAGCGCACCCTGATGCTGCAGTATCAGGCGGAACATGATGCCCTCACTACACTTCCAAACCGCGTACTCTTTATAGACAGACTAAGGGAAAACATAAAAAAAACACCGAGACATCAGCCCGGCTTTGCCGTACTGTTCTTAGATTTGGACCATTTTAAAGAGGTGAATGATTCCTTTGGGCATGATTTTGGGGATGAGTTGCTCCTAAGCATCGGCAAGTATCTCGCAGACAGCCTGCGAGAGAGCGATTCCGTCGCACGCATGGGCGGCGATGAATTTACGATATTGTTAAACGATGTTGAGAATATCAATACAATCGTACCTATTTTAGAAAAAATTATGCTCTTGTTTAGCAAACCTTTTAGTATACAGCATCATGAGTTTTACATAACATGCAGTCTGGGAGTGGCAATATATCCGATAAACGGCGATACTCCCGAATTACTTCTAAAAAATGCAGATGCGGCCATGTACAAAGCCAAGGAAGAGGGGCGTAACAACTATAAATTTTATACAGACGATATGACCGAGAAGGCTTACGACCGCATTATGCTTGAGAAGGAGTTAAGACAGGCGATTGCAAACAGGGAGTTTGAGGTCTATTATCAGCCGCAGGTCAATATGGAAGATGAATCTATTGTGGGGATGGAAGCACTTGTCCGCTGGAATCATCCGCAAAAAGGTCTTATCTCTCCGAATGATTTTATTCCCCTGGCCGAAGAAACGAGACTTATTATAGATATTGACAGGCAGGTTATGTCTGATGCTATGCATCAATTTCAAAAATGGATTAGGGATGGATATAGAGTGGGAATACTGTCTATAAATCTTTCTATGATCCAGCTCAACCATAAAGACTTTTTGAGTTTTGTTCAGGAGATGCTGTCTGTATCAAAGCTATCCGCAGATAATGTGATGTTTGAAGTAACAGAAACACAGGTGATGAAAAATCCTGAAAATGCAATTATTTTGTTACATCAGTTAAAAGCTCTTGGAATAAGCTTATCCGTAGATGATTTTGGAACAGGGCACTCTTCGCTCTCCTATCTTAAACAACTGCCTATAGATAAACTCAAAATTGATCAATCGTTTACACGGGATATATTCATTGATGAAAATGATGCCGAGTTGACCCGGGCAATTATATCTATAGCAAAAAGTTTGCGTCTGGATGTTATCGCCGAGGGCGTTGAAACGCGGGAACAGGGAGTGTTTCTGATGGATAACGGCTGTATGCAGGCACAAGGGTATTTGTATTATAAGCCGCAAAATGCCCAAGCTCTCAGCGAAATACTCCGTGCTAAAATGCCCTCTGTTTCCTAACTTTTAAAAATATGAAGTCTGTAGCCGACACCTGAGATGTTTTCAATGGCGTCTTTGGGTACTTTTTTTCTAAGCCCCCTTACAAGCGAGCGGATAGAATCCTGGGTCATCCCCTCGTACGCCCAGATGGCATCTTCAATCTCTTCATATTTTACGACCCGTGTATGGTGATGTGCCAAAAGATCTAAGAACAGGAGCTCGTTCTTGGTCAGTTTTATCTCTTTGTCTTTGTCATAGATAAGTTTTTCGTAGGCGTTATACCGGCATGTGGAAGAAAGAGGAAGATTGAATTTGCTTTTGTCTTGTATGAGCTGCACGGATTTTTGCAGAGCCTCTGCCAGTTTTTCTTTTGTTATGGGTTTTATGATGTATTTTACAAGCTGAAGTTCGACGGCGCGCAGCAGATAATCCGTATCGGAGTGAGCAGTCGCTACGATGATTTGCACGTCCTTGTCATGTGCACGGATGTAGCTTGCCATATCCAGACCGTTTAGGCGGGGCATATTTATATCTGTTATGATGATATCGGGTTTATACTTTTTCCACATGCCAAGAGCTTCTTTGCCGTCTTTTGCTTCTATGACGTTCTTGGCTATACGGCTTAGATATTCGACTGCATTCTTTCTCACCATCTCTGAGTCTTCTACATAAAGAATAGTGAAATTTTTTAGAATATCTTTCATATTTTACGTCCATAATGATTTGGGGATAGCATACCCGGATTTAGAGTAGCTATAGTTTAGTAAATTTGGTATTATACTCTTATGAAAATACAAACACAATATACATACGAAAAGAGTTGGACAGACACGAATGAGGCTGATCTGCTGAGGATTATAGAAGAAGAGGTCGGTGATGCGGACCCAAAAGGCACGCTCTCTTACATCAAAGAAGCTATCAAGAACGGCAAGACTATTACAGTAGGTACTTGCAGATTCAAAATGAAAGGTTAGAAAATGGACAAAGAACTTGTCTCAAAGAGACGTATGAGAGGAGAGGATAAATAATGTTTATGAGTGCAGATATAGCAAAACTGCTTTTAAGACTCAGTGTCGGGATTTTGATGCTTTTTCATGGAGTGCATAAGATTATAAACGGGATAGGAGGAGTGAAACATCTTGTAAATAATGCCGGATTGCCTGAATTTATAGCGTATGGCGTTTATGTAGGGGAGGTGATAATCCCAATCTTCATACTTCTTGGACTCTATGCAAGAGTAGCATCTTTGTTTTTGGCTTTTAATATGCTGATGGCTATTTTTCTGGCCTACGGAAGTTCACTGTTTGCTACAGGCAAGCATGGCGGTCTGCTTATAGAATTGCCGCTTTTTTATTTGGTGCTTTCAATAGTTATATTTTTGCTCGGCTCCGGAAAATACGCTGTAAACAGTAAATAGTATGGAACATACGCATCACCATCATGAGGTGAAAAACTACAACAAAGCTTTTGCTCTGGGCATAATCTTAAATATGTCATTTGTAATCATAGAGTTTTTCTATGGTTTTGTGGCAGACTCTTTGGCACTGATGGCGGATGCAGGGCACAATCTAAGCGATGTGTTCTCATTGCTGCTTGCCTGGGGTGCCAGTTATCTAGCAGGCAGAGAATCCACAGATACAAGAACCTACGGTTTTAAAAAAGTGACGATTCTGGCCTCTTTAATCAGCTCCTTTTTGCTTTTGTTGGCTCTTGTCGCCATAGCCATAGAAGCATATGAGAGACTTTTTCACCATGAAGAGGTGGATGGAACGGTCGTCATTATCGTTGCCGCAATTGGTGTGTTTATCAATGCCTTGACTGCCTATTTGTTTTTTAAGGATCAAAAACACGATCTCAATATCAAAGCGGCTTATCTGCATATGGTAGTAGATGCAGGAATCTCTTTTGGGGTCGTCGTAGCGGGTGTGGTGATTATATTTACGGGCTGGCTGTGGCTTGACCCTTTGATAAGTCTTGTAATCGTTGCCATAGTTTTGGCGGGGACTTTTGGACTCTTGAGCGATTCGCTGAACCTGAGCATAGACGCAGTGCCCAAAGATATTGAGATATCGGAGATAGAAAACTATCTCAATACCCTTGAGAATATTTCTGGCATACACGATTTGCATGTATGGGCCTTAAGTACCACACAAGTGGCGCTGAGCGTGCATCTGGTCTCTACAAACGAGACGCTTGACAACAAGCTGCTTGAGGAGATAGGAGAACATCTGCATCATCATTTTGGGATAAACCATGCTACGATACAGGTGGAAAAAGAGGATGAGAATCACAGCTGCAGTCTGGACAAAAGCAGATGCAGCTAAGTTGTTAGGGGTGTGGAACCTTAAGCGTCGAGTTGAGGCTCCATCCGATAAGAGCCATAAGGGCGATCACTGCATATGGGGGTAAAAACCCATAGGTGTTGGCCAGATACACCAACCATAATAAAATGGCACCAAGAGGTGTAGGAACGCCTGTAAAATACTTGGATACTTCACCCGCATCGGTGTGCAGATTAAAATGGATAAGACGTCTCAGACCCGATATCACATAGTAGATACTGACTACAGCCGCAATGAAAGTCCACATGCCCGAGAGTGATACGGCATATACAGCCTGAAAGATTAAAAATACGGGAACAAGGACAAAGCTCAAAAAATCTGCAAAACTGTCAAGCTGAACACCGAACTCGTTTGAAAGCTTGTATTTTCTCGCAATCTTTCCGTCAAATATATCAAAAGCACCACCAACCCATGCTAAGATGATGGCTGTAAAAAAGTTATTTTGGGTTATAAAATACGTTGCAAGAAGACCGGCTGTAATATTTACAAATGTAAACATATTCGCCAAATTAAAATGGGAAGCCGGTGTAAATAAAAATTTCATTTGTGACCTTTGTTTCTGAAATTATATCTAAGTATTTAAAGAAGTAAAATAGTTTATAAATAATAACGGGTAAGGAAAATATATATGATAGATGGAGCCTATGTACCTCCGATAGATAGAAATGTGTCTTGTGTCACGCAGTCTGAACTTGAGCAAGCCGGTTTTATCCGTTCAAAAACAGCAGGCAGATTTGAAATAATCAAAAGACTTCCGCAAGAAGCGGAGAGTTTTGATACGATGTTTGACTATGCGGATGTATACGGAAAGTTTAGAATGGCCGCTATAGACAGCCCTCACAAGATAAGCTATATCACTAACAAAGAGATAAAATCAGCCAGCGCTTTTGGCGGAGAGCTTGGGATGAAGACGGCGGAGTACAATGGTTTTTTATTTAATGTGGCAACAAACATCTCCCAAAACATCTATTTTGCCAACCCGGGTAAAGATGAGCTGAATGAGGATTTTTTCGGCAGAGACAAAGACTCTTTTGCTTATGTGTCTCAGGCGAGTATCAACTACTACAGTGATTACTTTCATGTAAGAGTAGGCCGTATAAAAGTAGAAACACCTTATGCCAACAGTGATGATATCCGTATGTCGGCGAATACTTTTGAGGGTGCAAAGCTAAATATAGACTATACAAATAAACTAAGAACAGAGATCATGTATCTAAACAGATGGGCAGGTTATGATTCCCAGGATGAAAAAGCCGCCGAATTCCAAAACGAGTTTAAAAATCTCGTCAGCGATGAGAGTCTTGGATTGTTCGGTATAGCTATGACGTACAAGTATGACAGCAACAGCGATGCTTCTCTGTGGTATAACTATATCGATAAGATGAGTGCAATTATCTATGCGGAAGTGGCAGGTGTGTATTCGCTGGATAAAGCAGACCTCAGTTTTGATTACGGATTGCAGCTGAGCAATATAAAAGAGCTTGAAAATTCGGGTATAGCCGGAAATGTCGTAGGTGCGATGGGAATCGTGCATTACCACGGGGCATTTTTGGGTGGAGCCTACAATAAAGCCTTTATAGAGGATGGAAAATTCATCACAGACGGATTTGGAGGGGGGGCCTTATTATACCTCCCTTGACGAGGCGACTATATCGGCTCTTTCTGAGATAGCACCCGCAAATGACATAGAATCATTTAAAATAGGCCTTGGGTATGAATTTAGCAATGTTTCCGTAGAGGGTTTGATACTGGAACTTGTATATGGCGAGATGCAAAACAGTACAAATAAAATAGATGAGCGAAATATACTTTTGACCTATGAGATCGGTAAAAGATGGTATATTGAGGGTATTTATACCAATTACTGGTCAATATCGGGCAATAATACTTTTGACAGGACGCTTCTAAGAGTGGACTATAATTTTTAAAAGAGAAAAGGCTTAAAGTTGATAAGGATTATCATTATTAAGGATACTATAAGTTGATAAAGATTATCATTTCCTTATGAATATAAAATATTTGAAGGAAATTTAAATGATTGATGGAATATATATTTCACAACTTGATGAATCCGCAACACCGACTGTTAAAGAAAAAAAAGTGGAATTTGAACAGCTTGGGATGATTCACGCCAAGGTAGCCGGTAAATATGAGACGGTCAAAGAACTGCCAAAACAGGCGGACAATATAAAAGATGTTTTCAAATATGCAGATGCATACGGAAAATTCAGACTGGCATATATCAACAGTGCGCATAAAATAAGTTCTGTGCCTGACAAAGAGGAAAAGAGTGCGAGCTCTTTTGGAGGGGAATTTGGCTTTAACACAGCTGCCTATAAAGGCTTTTCACTACATGCCGGAATCTATGTCTCACAAAGTGTAGAGTTTGTAAATCCCCCTAAAGCGGACAGAAATGAAGACTTTTTTGCAAGAGATCTGGATTCATTCGCATATGTCGCAGAATCGAGTATAGACTATAGGGATGATTATCTTGGCGTAAAAATAGGACGGGTGAAGGTCGATACCCCGTATGCCAACAGCGATGACATACGTATGGCTGCCAATACATTTGAGGGGGGATGGGCTCAGTACAACTATACGCCAAAACTCAATACGCAGATAGTATATTTAAACAGATGGGCAGGATATGATTCTCAGGATGAGATGGCAGGGCTGTATCAGGATGAGTTTAAAAATCTGGTGGATGAAGAAAGTTTTGGAATGCTCGGTGCCTCACTTAGTTATGAGTATGATGAAAATAGTGAAGCACTTTTTTGGTACAACCATATAGAGGGAATGAGTGCAATCGCTTATGCTGAAGTGATAGGGATATATTTTATCGACGGTTACGGCCTGCATCTTGATTACGGTTTGCAGTACAGCAATATACGTGAGCTTGATGACTCAAACGTAGCAGGGGATGTGTATGGGGCTATGTCTATATTGCACTACAAAGGAGCTTTTTTAGGCGGAGCGTACAATCTTGCGGTAGTTGAGGACGGCAAGTATATCACGGACGGTTTTGGGGGCGGACCATACTATACCTCTTTGGACGAGGCAACTCTGGCCGCCATCTCCGAAGCACACCCTGGAAACAATGCCAAATCCTTTAGAGTAGGTGCGGGATATGAATTTCTGGATATGCCTCTGGATGGAATGATTGTTGAGTTTGTATACGGTGAGCTTTATAACGATTTTGGAAGAATAAAAGAAAAAGATGCCATCATTAGTTACGACTTTGAAGATATGTGGCATGTGGAAGCACTTTATACGAGCTATGAATCCAGCAGCGGAAAAAATAGTTTCGACAGAGCCCTTGTTCGAGTTGATTATAGTTTCTGATTAACCCCTAATTAATATGATATCTATTATCATTATAAAAAAATAAAGAATACATTATGAATAAATTATCAAACTCTCACAGAGGCGATAAAGTAAAAGTAGTTAAATTGTATGCCGACACCGATTTAAAACAGAGATTGATATCTTTTGGCATTATGAAAGGTGCGACTGTCGAAGTGTTAGAACACGCTCCGGCAAAAAGCACCATAGAAGTCAAAGTCGGAAAAATGCGCATAGCACTCAGAGCAAAAGAGGCTGATTTGATAGAGGTGGAAAATATATGAATGACATGACCGGAAAAGCTTGTCCCGTTATCGCCAACCATATAAAAGTGGCACTGGTGGGACAGCCTAATGTTGGCAAGAGCATGCTTATCAATTCTATATCCAACGCACACTTGCATGTTGGAAATTTTACGGGTGTGACGGTTGAGAAATCCGAAGTGCTTTTTGACTATAAAGATTACCATTTTACGGTAGTGGATCTGCCCGGTACCTATGCCTTTAGTGACTATACGATAGAAGAGAGAGTGACGCATGATTATCTGTGTGCAGAGAGTTATGACCTTATTATAAATGTTGTAGATTCTACAAATTTGGAAAAAAACCTTCAACTTTCAGCCGAGCTTATGAGCATGAGCAAGAAAATGGTAATGGCTTTAAACATGAACGATGAAGCTAAAAAAGAGGGGATAGAGATAGATGAGGTCTATATGTCCCAATTGCTTGATATTCCGTGTATCAAGGTGTCCGCTGCGACAAAAGAGGGAATCAGACAGCTTATAGAGGCTGTTATCCTGGTGCAGGAACAGCCCAAGCAAGAGACCAAACTTATTTTTTCAGAGCCGGTTGAAGAAGAGATAGCCACTATAATCGATTATTTGACAAAACATAACTACGAGGCTGTAAACTCCTATAGAAACGTAGCGATCAACCTTCTGAAAAATAATAAAAAAACCTACGAAAGACTTCATGACAACCCTATCTGGACCGAGCTTCAGCCGATATTGGTAGAAGCATCCAGGCATGTGGAACTGCATCATGACAGTGATGATATCAAAGAAGCTTTTGCCGAAGAGTATGCATCGTTTAACCGCGGTATTATCGCTGAAGTGCTTAAACAGGAAAAACAGGATGAGGAGAAAACACTTACCGAAAAGATAGACTCAGTGCTGATCCATCCCTTGTTTGGAATACCGATATTTTTATTTTTTATGTGGAGTCTGTTTCAGATAACCTTTGAGATAGGTTCCATTCCAATGGAGTGGATAGACGGTTTTTTTGGATGGTTCGGTGAAACGATAGGCGCTACGATATCCAATGATGATTTTCGCTCGCTTGTAGTCGATGGGATTATTGCCGGAGTAGGGGCGGTTGTACTCTTTGTGCCCAATATCATAATTCTTTTTATAGGGATAGCACTTCTTGAGAGCACGGGATATATGTCCAGAGTCGCATTTTTGCTTGATGGATTTTTCCATAAGTTCGGACTTCACGGACAATCGTTTATTCCGCTTGTTACGGGCTTTGGGTGTTCTATACCTGCTTATATGAGTGCCAGAATACTTAAAAATGACCGTGACAGACTTTTAACCCTGTTTATTATAGGCTTTATGAGTTGTGGAGCGAGACTGCCTGTTTATGTACTTTTTGCAGGTGCATTCTTTTCTGCGGACATGGCAGGAAACATACTCTTTTTCATATACATAAGCGGAGCGGTTTTAGGGCTGATTGCTGCGAAAATTTTAAAACTTACCGCTTTTAAAGGCGTGGATGAGCCTTTTGTTATGGAGATGCCAAAATACAGACTTCCCTCTGTAAAACTTATCTGGCATACGGTTATAACAAAAACATGGATGTATCTAAAAAAAGCGGGTACCTTTATCGCTGCGGCTTCAATGCTTATATGGTTTTTGAGCAATTATCCGCATCACGAGGAGATACAAAAAGATTTTGAGATGAAAATTGAGCACTCTTTAAACGAGCAGGAAGAAACAGCACTTAAAAATCAACTCTCGGAGACGCTTTTAGAAGAGAGTTATTTGGGACGCATCGGTAAATTTTCAGAGCCAATTTTTGAGCCTCTGGGATTTGACTGGAAAATGAGCGTTGCCCTTCAGACAGGGCTTGCCGCAAAAGAGGTCGTGGTCTCCACTCTGGGAGTTTTATACTCTTTGGGCGATGACGTAGATGAAAAAAGCGGTTCACTCGTCTCTGCGATTAGTAAAAATATACCTTTTGCTTCGGCAGTCTCATTTATCGTCGTGATAATGATATATCTGCCTTGTCTGGCAGCATCTATCGTATTTACAAGGGAAGCCGGAGGTATAAAATACTTTTTTTATCTCTTAGGATTTACCTCTATCGCAGCGTATACTCTTGCGTTTTTAGCCTACAACATCACATTGATGTTGGGTTATTAACTAGTTATTAGTTGATGTTTGTTAGAATCTGATTATGAAAAAAATATTGATGATTGAAGATGACTTGGAATTAGCGGAGATATTAACAGAATATCTTGAGCAGTTCAAGTTTGAGGTTATCACAGAAGATGACCCGTTTAAAGCTGTGAGTATACTGAAGTTGGAGCCTTTTGATTTGGTTATTTTAGACTTGACTCTTCCGGGGATGGACGGGCTGGAAGTCTGTGAAGCTATTCGTGAAAGACAGGATATACCGATTATTATATCGTCTGCGAGAAGTGACGTGACGGACAAGGTAAAAGCACTGGAGCTCGGCGCTGATGATTATCTCCCAAAACCATATGACCCCAGAGAGCTTGAAGCCAGAATCCACTCTGTTTTGAGAAGATATGAAGCAAGAACTGAGGCAAAAGAAGAGTCCAAGAGCGATTTTAAATGTGATACTTCAACCATGAATATCACATACAAGGGAAGAAACATAGATCTCACAAACGCCGAGTTCGGGATTCTTTCCTACATGATTGCAAAACAGGGTCTGGTGGTTTCAAGGGAAGACCTTATTCACAATGTAAATGCGATCAATGAAGATTCTTCAAACAAAAGCATTGACGTTATGGTCGGAAGAATCAGAAACAAGCTTGGAGACAAGAGCCTGATTGAATCTGTTCGAGGCGTGGGATACAAGCTTCTTAAATAAATGAAAAAACATGCTGTTTTAATTACTGTTCTTTTTGCTTTAAGTGTTACCTACTTCAGTGTAAGCGTAGTCTTTTGGGAATTTTACAAGTTGAACAAACAGCAGTATATCGACCACATATTTACAAAATACTCCGTTATCACACAAATATACAAAGAGCATCAGCAAAGAAAAAGCTCCGAGATTATGCTCGAAGCAAATCTGGCTGTCTATAAATTCAGAATAGAAAAAGACGATGCAAAGCAGGACTTCACTTTAAAACACGGGAAAATTTTAAAAAGGGAAGGGTTCAAAAGTGTTGATGAGGCCTTAATGCTCAATGACCAGGGTTATTTTACGCAAACGGTTGTAAGTGATTTAAGAGCAACGATGATAGAGCTGAAAAATGAAATTTATTTCTATATACAGACATCAACAGGTTCTATCATGATTCAAGACGAAGAGTTAAAGCCGTACAGACCCTGGAATATTTTATACTCCTACACGACAATCATCGCGATTATCTCCGTAGCATTTTTTATGATCTTGCAAAAACTGAGACCACTTATCAGACTAAGAAGGAAGATAGCCCTGTTTGGTAACGGGGATCTCAATATCTCTTTTAAAACAAAGGGCAGCGATGAAATAGCTCTTATCGCAAATGAGCTTGAATCCACTAGACTGAAGATAAATACTATTTTGGAATCAAGAACGCTGTTTTTGCGAAATATCATGCATGAGCTGAAAACACCTATCGCCAAGGGAACCATAGCAACCCAAATGCTCGATTCCAAAAAACAGCGTGACAGGTTTGGCTCTATATTTGGAAGACTTGAATCTCTTGTCACGGAATTTGCGATGATAGAGGAAGTAACCAGTTTAAATGACAAAAAAGACTTTAAAGAGTATCGTCTGGTCGATATAATAGACGGTGCTATCGATATGGCTATGGTTGAAAGAAGCAGCGTGAGCGTGGATGTCAAATCCAGTCAAAAGATATTTGCAAACTACAAACTCTATACGACGGCTATTAAAAATATGATAGATAACGGTATCAAGTATTCTCCCGATGGGCATGTGAAAATCGTATTTATTAAAAATGAGCTCTCTTTTGAGAGCAAAGGAAAGTGTATCTCTCATCCCTTGCAATATTATATAGAACCCTTTACAAAGGACAATCCGTCTAAAAACAGTTTTGGATTGGGACTGTATCTTGTGGATTCTATACTCAAGGCACACTCTCAGGTACTGGCCCATGAATATGACAACGGGGTAAATCGTTTTATTTTTGCATAAGTTTATAAATGTAAACTATTAGGTTGTACTTTTTTCAACCAATAACACAAGGCAAAAAATTAATGAATAAAGCTCTTTTACTTCTATTATTCTCATTTTTTTCAATCTCATTTTTTGCATTCGGGTGGTTTAGCCATTCTGCTTATAAGCCGGTTGTTGTCGAGATAAAAAAACCTTCTCTTTTTAATACGATTTTAAAAAACAAAAAATTAAACGTAGTGATACTAAACGCCCCGACTACCTACTATATAGGAGCAGAGGGTGCACAGGGCTTTGAATATGATCTCCTTAAAAGTTATGCCGACCATCTTGGAGTAGATTTAAATATCACAGCGGCAAATACAGTCAAAGAGGCTGTCGAACTTAGTAAAAACCCCTCGGTCCACGTGACTTCAGCCTCTCTTGCCAAAACAAAACAAAGAGAAAAACAGTTTAATTTCGGTCCGTCATACTTTGAGGTGCAAGAACAGGTTATCTGCCATAGAGGGATGCTTGGCAGCGGGCAGTTCCCAAGGGATATAGAGGATTTGGCAGGATTGAGAATCACAGTCGGCGAAGAGACAAGCTACAGTGATACGATCAAAGCTTTGCAAAAAGACGGCTTTGATATCAATGCAAGCTTCAGTTCAGAGTTCTCAACAGAAGAGCTGTTGGAAAAAGTTGCCCTGCATGAGATAGATTGTACTATCGCCGATTCAAATATCTATGCCTTGAATCTCAGATATTTTACAGAGATAGCGCTTGCCTTTACGATAAGTGACAGGGAACAGCTTGCCTGGGTCTTGGCGGAAAACTCCAAAGAACTTGAATCCAGTATGTTCTCATGGCTCAACGGCTTTAATCAAAGCGGTGCCATGGCTCAGCTAAAAGACCATTACTACAGCTATGTGATGTATTTTGATTATTATGATACGAAGATGTTTTATAAAAGAGTAAAGGCACGATTGCCAAAATATGAAAAATATTTTATGGAGGCCGGCAGCAGATTTGATATTCCATGGAAGCTTCTTGCCTCTATCTCTTATCAAGAATCACACTGGAATCCAAAGGCAAAAAGCTTTACTGGGGTAAAGGGTCTGATGATGCTCACGCGTACCACGGCAAAAATGTTGAAAGTAAAAAATCGATTAGACCCCAAAGAAAGCATCGTAGGAGGAACAAGACATCTAAAACAGATGCTAAAATTTGTCTCAAAAGATGTCAAAGGCGAAAATAGACTCAAGTTTGCCTTGGCTGCATATAACGTTGGGATGGGGCATATCCATGATGCACAGATATTAGCCAGAAGAATGGGACTGAATCCAAATATTTGGAGTGATTTAAAAAAGGTCTTGCCTTTGTTGTCACAAAAAAAGTACTATAAAACACTCAAACACGGATATGCAAGAGGAAGTGAACCGGTACGGTATGTGGAGTCTATATATGACTACAGGGATATTTTAGAAAATAATTTTGAATATGCTATAAATGAGGAGTCTAAATAAAGCAGTGTTGAGGCAAAGAGCTTAAAGCTCCTCTCCCTCTTTTCCGTCTGAGAGCTTGGCTAAAAAGCTTTCCATATCATATTTTACTCTGTATTCCGGAGTCATAATATGTATCAGCACATCACCAAGATCTACTACTACCCAGTCTCCTGTTTCATCCACATGGTTGAACTTTTCTGCAGGTTTGAGGTCTTTTCTCAGGTGATCAAGAAGCGCTATCGTATGTTTTGCTCCAAGTGATGAAGCGATAACAGCGTAATCTACAAAGTAGTTTTTTTCACGAAGATCAAAAACCTCTATACCTTCAGCCTTGTTCTTATCGAGAACGGCCGTAATTTTTTCTATTCTAGTTTGCATTGTTTTCCTTGTAAAATTTACTTATTTCTAGTGCACATACTTTTGGCAGTTTGGATATTTCCACATGCCGTCTTAATTCGGTTGAAGATATATCCACATCAATATTCAAAGTTAAAAAACCGTCCGGTATATCGATCTTATCCCTGCTGGCCACGACAAAAGTAACCAAATCTTTAAGTTCTTCGTATCTCTCCCATGTATCGAGTGAGGCAAGATTGTCAGCACCTATTATAAGATAAATCTTTTTGTACTTCTTTAGCAGATATTTCACGGTCTGTATACTGGACACTTTTTTGTTTGAATCAACCTCATAATTATCGACAATTACATTTTCATATGATGAAAAAATTCCTTTTAGCCATTTTAGTCTTAGAGCTGATGGAGCATGAGATTTTGATTTAAAAGGGTTTAAAAAAGTTGGCATAATGACAACTTTATCTATCTCTTTAAAATTTTGTACAGCCTTAACAATAGCCTCGTGACCGATATGAGGTGGGTCAAAAGAACCACCAAAAAGTGCAATAGTTTCCATATTTAAAGTGAATTATAACTAATTTTAGGTAAAATAACCGAATTTTAATTTTATAAAATATAGAGGAATTATAATGGCACTTAAGATAGCAATTAATGGATTTGGTAGAATCGGTCGTTGTGTTGCCCGTATAGCAGCAATAAGAGACGACGTAGAGTTAGTAGCCATAAATGATATGGCTAGTATGGATATGATGGTTTATTTATTGAAAAATGATTCTGTTCACGGAACCTTCGGCAGTGATGTTGAAATAATAGATGAACACAACATCAGTATTGCCGGTAAATCTGTTAGAGTTTTCTCAGACCGTGATCCTAAAAATTTAAAATTTGCTGATTGTGGTGCAGATATGGTTTTAGAGTGTACGGGTGTCTTCTTAACTCAGGAAAGTGCTCAAGTCCATATCGATAACGGTGTTGAAAAAGTTCTTTTCTCCGCTCCATCCAAAGACAGTGCTACTGCTACATTCGTTATGGGTGTAAATGAGCATCTTTATGCCGGCCAGAAAATAGTCTCCAATGCTTCTTGTACAACAAACTGTCTTGGTCCTGTTGCAAGAGTCCTGGATGATGCTTTTGGGATTGAAAAAGGTCTTATGACTACAATCCACTCTTACACAAATGATCAGAATATCCTAGATGTAAAACACTCAAAAGACAAGCGTCGTGCCCGTGCAGGTGCAATTAATATGATTCCTACAACTACAGGAGCCGCTAAAGCCATCGGTTTAGTGCTTCCTCAACTGCTAGGCAAGCTTCATGGACAAAGTGTCCGTGTTCCGACACCGGATGTCTCCATGGTTGACTTAAATGTAGTCGTAAAGAAAAATACTACCAAAGAAGAAGTGACCGCAGTATTTAATAAAATGGCTGATACGACTTTAAAAGGGATTATCTTAATGGACAAAGAGATGCGTGTATCTCAGGACTTTGTCGGATCTCCTTACAGCTCTATCGTCGCTGAAGATTTAACGCAGGTAATTGATGGGAACATGGTAAAGGTTATGGCTTGGTACGACAATGAATGGGGTTATTCCATGAGATTGGTTGATATGGCACTACACATAAGCAAATAAGGAATTAAATGGAACTTCTAAATATAAAATCTCTGGATTTAGCCGGCAAAAAAGTGTTCATAAGATGTGATTTTAACGTACCGATGGATGAGTATGGAAATATTTCAGATGACCGTCGTATCCGTTCCGCATTAGCTACCGTGAACTTTTGTCTGGATCAGGGCTGTGCAGTTATTTTGGCATCGCATTTGGGACGTCCGGACGGCAAAGTAGTAGAAAAATATTCACTTTCCCCGATTGCCCGCAGACTTCACCAGCTTCTCAAAAGAGACGTTATCCTGGCAAAAGATGTTATCGGTGAAGATGCTATGAGCAAAGCTGCAGCACTTAAAGGAAGCGAAGTTTTACTTTTGGAAAATCTGAGATATGAAGCCGGTGAGACCGGAAATTCCCAGGAGCTTTCAGCTAAATTGGCATCGATGGCTGATTTTTACATAAATGACGCATTCGGTGTAAGTCACCGTGCACACTCTTCGGTTGAGGGTATTACACATCTATTTGACAATGAGCATAAAGCTGCCGGTTTTTTACTGCAAAAAGAGATTCAATTTTTTGGTCAGCTGATTGAAAAACCTGTTCGTCCTTTTGCAGCAATCGTAGGCGGTTCAAAAGTCTCAGGAAAACTTGAAGCCCTGGTGAATCTTCTTCCTCGTGTTGACAAGATCCTTATAGGCGGAGGAATGGCCTTTACATTTTTAAAACAGATGGGCTATAACATCGGTGCTTCACTGGTAGAAGATGATTTGCTCGAAGACGCGCAAAGAATTATGGACGAGGCTAAAAAACTCGGTGTGAAGTTTTATCTGCCTGTGGATGTGGTAGCTGCAGAAAAATTTGCTGAGGATTCCGTAAGCAAGCTTGTTCCGGCCCAAGAGATTCCAGACGATTGGATGGGGTTGGATATAGGTCCTGCGACTGTACGATTGTACAGAGAAGTTTTAAGCGATGTTCAGACGGTACTTTGGAACGGTCCAATGGGTGTCTATGAGATGGATAAATTTTCTCGCGGTTCAAGCAAAATAGCTCATTTCGTTGCGGACAGCTATGCTACGACAGTCGTTGGAGGCGGAGATACAGCCGACCTGGTCCAACGTATCGGAGTAGATGAAGAGATGACTTTTATCTCTACCGGAGGCGGGGCTTCTTTAGAACTTTTAGAAGGCAAAATATTACCGGGTGTACTACCGCTTGTTATAAAAGAGGCTTAATTCTATGATTATTGCAGCAAATTTAAAAACGAATCTAACGAGAGTTCAGACTACAAAATACGTCCAGAGTATAGAAAAGTTTTTAGATAGCGAAAATATATCCCAGGAAGTCCTTGTCTTTCCGGCGACATCAAGCCTCAATCTGCATGACGGAAAAGTAATTATCGGCGCGCAGAATGCTTATCCTGCAAAAAACGGTGCATTTACAGGGGAGATAGGGGTGGACCATCTTGATGAATTTTCTATTAAGACTATTCTTATCGGGCACAGTGAACGCCGCCATATTTTAGGCGAGTCACAAAAAGATATTGTAAATAAATACAATTTTTACAAAGCATTGGGTTTTAAAATTGTTTACTGCATCGGTGAACCTTTAAAGATTCGAGAAGCAGGCGAGGATGAGCTCTTGCGTTATCTCGATGCCCAATACGAAGGTATTGATCTGGATTATGAAAACCTTGTAGTTGCATATGAACCGGTATGGGCTATAGGCACGGGACTGACACCGACTTTGGAAGATATTGAGTCTTTGCATCTGAAATTAAAAGAAAAATGCAAGGCGCCACTTCTTTATGGAGGAAGTGTTAAAGTTACGAATGCCAAGGATGTTCTTGCCCTTGATGGTGTTGATGGCGTCTTGGTGGGCAGTGCCGCATTGTATGCAGAGCATTTTTGTACAATGATCAGTTATGCTCAAGAATTAGAAAGCAAATAAAGGGAGAAAATAACAGTATGTTGATGAAGGGAAAAAAAGGTCTCATCGTAGGTCTTGCAAATAATAAGTCTATTGCTTATGGAATAGCAAAAGCATGTGCGGATCAAGGCGCTGAAATGGCTTTTACATATCTTAATGACGCACTTAAAAAGAGAGTCGAACCTATTGCCAATGAGCTTGGAAGCGATAAAGTGTATGAACTTGATGTATCCAATGAAGAGCATATGGCCGGAATCGCCGCACTTATAGAAAAAGATTTTGGTACGATTGACTTTTTAGTGCATTCGGTCGCATTTGCTCCAAAAGAGGCTTTAAGCGAACCGTTCATAAAAACTACAAAACAGGCGTTTCAAATTGCTATGGACATATCTGTTTTTTCGCTTATCGATTTAACGAACCGTCTCGAGAGTGTCTTAAGTGATGATGCCTCTATTCTGACTCTTTCATATCTTGGCGGACCAAAATATATTCCTAACTATAACGTTATGGGTGTAGCAAAAGCAGCTCTTGAATCAACCGTGCGTTATATGGCTGTTGATTTAGGTGCCAAGGGACAAAGAGTAAACGCAATTTCAGCGGGACCAATCAGAACTCTGGCTGCTGCGGGTATAGGTGATTTTAAGCAGATACTTAACTGGAACGAAGCAAATGCTCCATTAAAGAAAAATGTAACTATAGAACAAGTCGGCAATTCAGCAATGTATTTGTTGAGCGATCTGGCTTCTGGAGTAACAGGCGAGATCCATTATGTAGATTCGGGCTACAATGTAATGGGTATGGCCGCAGTCGAAAAAACACAAGACGGCAGAACCGTTCTTTGTTGGGATGAGAATAAGTAGTACTGCTACTTATTCTCTGCCTCCTATAACAGGCAGAGAATTTAATCTCTTTGAATGCGAAGTTGTTAGATTCGTGTCCTTCTCTTCTTTCATATAGATCTCTACTTTCGTCACGTATTCCTGTATTTTAAAATCTCTCTTCTTGTCTTTATTCATTTTTTTAACAGTCTCATCTTTTTCTACACTGGGTGTCCACTCTTTTTCAAGCCAGGTATCAAGTGCATCCTGCATGGCACCCTTTTTTTCTTTTTTATTTACAGAGGTTATATCGGTCATGGCTTTATTTTGAGAAGGGGACACGCCATCAGTAGAACTGCAGGAGTTCAGGAGTACGGCTACAGTAAGTATAGGAAGTAATACGTTTAATCTATTCATAGTGAGATTATAGCACATAAGTATGCTTAAAAATTAATCACTTTACTGTCTGCTAAATATTTACAATGTGCTACAATTTTCTCACAACAATGATAGAGGTAGATTTGTTTTACAGGTAGCGACAGAAATGTTGTCAGGTGTTTTACTGTAAAGTATGCTTATGTTTATCATAATCAAGGAGAATATATGAAATTAGTAAAAATGAGTTTAGTAGCAGCGCTGCTAGTTGGTTCAAGTGCGTTTGCAATAGAGAATGTTAAAGTTGCGGGTGATGCAAAATTATTTTACTCCACGCAAGATGATACGAATGCAAATCCAAGTGCATCATTGTTTGATCAAAGTTCATCAGCAGGTGAAGCTTCTTTGAACTTAGGTCTTACAGCTGATTTGACTGAAGGTGTAAGTGCGGGAGCAACATTGAATGCAATAACGACACTTGGTCTGTATAATAACCTTGTATCAGCTACATGGACCGGCGGAGTTCAAGA
>JAHJEG010000016.1 GCA_018825665.1 bacterium
GACTGGGGTGAAGTAAGTTCAAACGGCAAAAGTGTCATGTATACGGATGGTGATCTAAGTGTGACGACCACTGTTATGCAAAACGGCAGCGAGCAAAAACTGGGAGCCTATAACGGCTCAGGAAACGCTACCGGTGCGGGTATCGGGGATGGTGACAGCGGTGGACTAAGCAGGGGTGAAACACTAGTTGTCAATATCCAAGGACAGGAAGTAAATCAGGTTTCTTTCCAGCTAGACGGTCTTGGGGGTTATTTTGACGCAAATAGTTCCCATGCCACACAGGTAAAAGTCACTGCTTTTGATGCCAACGGAAATGAGATAGATTCGCAGGGTGGATATAGAGAGTCAGGGAAGTATGCAGATACCTATGAGTTTACAACAAATGTTCCTGTACATCATTTCGAGCTGACTACATCAGGCAGTGACGGTAATTATGTTGTGCAAAATATGACACTTTCCAAAACTGTAGTGGATGAAGTGAAGTTTACTGCTATTGCAGAAGACGGAACCGAGCTTAGTTTGACGAGTGATGTAAATATACAGCAGGGGATGCAGACGACAGATATTACAGGCTTGGTTCCCGCTTCGGATGAACCGATGACAAAAGATGTTAAAGTTGTTGATACGGATGCTATGCAGGCAAAAGGAGCTCTTTTAGTCGGTGGCCACTGGGTAGTTGAAAACGGTGTTGAGCAGGTTGAACCGTTGATGAAAGATGAAGTTGGCGGATATGATTATCCGGTTGACATCAGCGCTGCCTTGTCTGACGTGGATGGCAGCGAGAGTCTAAGCGTAACTATAACGGGCGTGCCTGAAGGTGCAACTTTAAGTCAGGGAACAGATAACGGTGATGGGACATGGACTATAAGCGTAGATGATGGTGTTACATCTATAAGTGAGAGTATTACGATAAGTGTTCCGTTGGATACTCCGGACTTTGCATTGGGTATTACAGCGACATCTACAGAAAGCTCCAGTGCAGACGTGAACAGCGTATCGGACAGTGTAAATATCTCACTTGCTTCTGAAGCCGCTGAAGAAGTTGCCCTGGAGGATACAACAGCATCCGCTCCAACTCTGGAAATGAGCTTTGGTGAAGTGGAAGTTGTTACATCATCGAGTGGACCTTCAATAAATCCGGAAACTCCAAAATCGGCTCAAGGCCCTGATTTGGAGAATGCGACAAATGAAGGTGATGCCGGCAGAGGATATATAAAACTAGAAACTGATAATAAAGATGACAGCGTAATTGCCGGAGACAACTACGATGCAGTTGATTTGAAAAACGGTGATGATAACCTTAAAATAGGAGATTCAGATACCGGATGGACGAAACTTGATGCCGGTAACGGAGATAACAGTGTCGAAGCCGGAGATAATTGGGCAGAGCTTGTTTCTGGAAGCGGTGATGATAATATCATCATGGGAGACGGATCTCGAAAAATTTCTCTTGGTTCGGGCGAAGATAATCTAAATGCAGGTGATGCAGGAGCCGGAAGCGCCTATGTCGATTCCGGTAATGACGATGATAATGTAACTCTTGGCAATGAATGGGATACTATCAAACTTGGTTCGGGAGATGACACGCTCTTAGCCGGAGACGGAAGTACGTCTGTGGATTTAGGCTCGGGTAATGATAATGCGACACTTGGAGATGGCGGGGCAGGATATGCATCACTGGAATCATCAAGCGGAGACAATACTATTGTCGCAGGCGATGACTGGGATAAAGTAAACTTAGGTTCAGGTGATGATAAAGTTCAGGTAGGTGATAACTCTACATACATCAATCTTGGTTCTGGAGATGATACTTTGGTTGCCGGTGATGGAGGGTCCGGTTGGGCAGAAGTTAAAGCCGGAGAGGGTGATGACAATGTGATTATCGGTGATAAATTTGACAAAGTTGACCTTGGAAGCGGAAATGACACGCTTAACGCAGGACACGGAGACGGTTCGTACGGAGAGATTCAGGGCGGAGCCGGTGATGATACCATTACGGCCGATAGCGGTTGGTATAAGATTGACGGTGGAAGCGGAGAAGATACAGTCGTATTTAAAGGGGATGCAAGTGATTGGACTGTAGGAGAAAAATGGGGCAATACTACGGTCACAAACAATATTACGGGCGAGATGACTTTTGTAAACAATGTAGAACATATTGAATTTGGCGGCAAAGACGCTACTCCGGGAGAATCTACATCTTATGAATATCCTGTGAAGTTGAGTGCAGCACTCAGTGACACTGACGGAAGTGAGACGCTTTCGGTAGTTACTTTGGAAAATATTCCAAACGGGTGTCTTTTAAGCGGAGCGGGAGTTGTCGGAAATACTGTTGATCTCTCCCAAATAGATGCTTCAAACCCTGTAAAACTAGTCAGCAGTGAACCTTTGACAAATACAGAGCTTAGCAATATTCAAGCAAGCGTGACCTCTACGGAAGAAAACGGAGAGACGAATACGGTTACAGCACACGCTGATGTGGAGGAAAGCTCCAATATTGGCGAAGAGATACATATGTCTAATGATAAAAATGAGAGTGTCAGCGGTACAGATGCGGATGATACTATTTTTATGGGAGAGGGAAAATCTGCCAAAGGTCAGGAAGCTCACGGTGGTGAGGGCGATGATACGATCAATGTGGATGGAAAAGATTTTGAAGCGTACGGTGAAGCGGGTGATGATACCTTCAATGTAAGTTCCAATGATTTTAAATCCGGTTCAAGCAGCAAAGGCAGTGATTTTGAAGGAAGTCATGCGCTTATAGACGGTGGAGAAGGATTTGATACGCTAGTCGCATCCGGTGATATCGATATAGATTTCAGTGCCTTGGATGACAATATCTCAAATATTGAGGCAATAGATTTGGGTGAAGGTTCCCAGAGCATTACGTCTCTTTCTATTGAAGATGTGCTGGAAGTAACGGATGATGACAATATCCTTCGTATAGACGGAGATGAGGCTGATCATATTTCTTTGAATACTACGGCAGAAGGCGGAAGCGGCGAGTGGTCTCTTGGAGACTTTAAAACAGACAGTGAGACAGGTGTCGGCTACCAGGAATATACAGGAGTTGCGGATGATGGAAGCAATGTAACTATTGAGATCAGTCAAAATATTCAAATTGATGAGAGTTGAATATGATCATTACGACCCACTCAAAGCAGCCTCTGCAGATTGACAGATTCAAGGTTCTAAGACTTTTGGCCAAAGGCGGTTTTGGCCTTGTGTATCATGTAAAGGATATGCAAGGTTCCAAAGAGGAATACGCTTTGAAACTGCTTCATAATTCACTTCATATCAAAAGGATCAATGACCAGTTGAATGTATTGAAGCTCTTAAATACGAGTGAACTGTTTTTAAAAACATATTTGTCAAAAAGAGTGTTGGATAGATTTTTTATACTCTTTGAATATGCTGTTGAGGGTGATTTGAAAAAATTGGTCGGTGAAAATCCTTTGAGTGAAAGTATGGCATGTGGAATTCTCATGCAACTTCTGGATTCACTTGCTTTTTTGAAGGAAAATACAATCATACACGGCGATATCAAGGCTGAGAATATTTTAAAAAAAGGCAGCCATTTTTATTTATCTGACTGGGATATTATAAAAAAAGGGCCATCTTGCAAGGCGATACATCTTCAGGGCGATGATGATTTTAGTGCTCCTGAAATATATGAGGGCTCTTACCATTATGCTTCTGATATTTACTCTTTGGGGTGTACGCTTTATTTTATGTTGAGCGGTGCACATATTTACGGATTATCAAGCGAAGATGATTTTTCAAAAAAGATGTTCGCACATTTATATTTCACACAACTTCCACATGCCGCGATTTCAAAGAAGATGGTATATCTTATAAACCGAATGACAGAGAAGGACCATACGGCCAGAGCTACAATACAGGAGATACGGGAGATTCTAAACAGTACATCTGTTTATGAGTTAAAAGCTCGGGAAAATGGTATTAGGGACAATTTTTCAACAAAATTTGAGAGATATCTATATATGGCACAAAATGATGTGGCGTATGCCCAAAATATTGTGGGATTGCTTTATGAGGAGGGGAAACTGGTCCAACAAGATTTTTCCAAGGCGATTTACTGGTATCAAAAAGCAGCCGCAAAAGGTATACTAAAAGCTGTCTTCAATCTGGCTCTTGCATATAAAGTTGCGAAGGGCACACAAAAAGATTATAAAAAGGCCATGGAACTTTTTATGGCTTGTGCAGATGAAAATCATTCCAGATCCTTTTATAATATTGGAGATATGTACGAAAATGGTCTAGGTGTAAAAAGAGATAGAAATGCAGCGTTTACATTTTATAAAAAAGCCGCATATAACGGCTACGAGCCGGCATATAAAAAATTAAAACAGTTTTGAGAATATCAAGATATTACATAAGCTTGTAAAGCCTGCTAAAGAAGCAGGCGGCATGTTGAACACTGTCAACCCTTACCCATTGCCGGGTAAGTTTAAATCTGAAACAGTGCAGAGCTTTTTTTTGCTTGGCATGTGGATATACCGATTCCTCACTGTTAAATGTTTTCATAAGACCCCTGGCACTTAAGAGCATATGCCGCATTATCCATGTGGCTTTTTCTTCATCTTTTAGATATTGGGCAAGATAACAGGCACTTACTATACCTTCGCATCTTGAGGCATCATGATAGACATGGTCTCCATACTCATAAAAAAATCCGCCTATATAGTCTTTGTTTGTTTGCAGTGTATTTTCATCCTTGTACATGTGCTCAAACATACTGTTCGTATCATTAAACACAAAATCTATATAAGAGTGTTTTTGAAGACCGTCCACTTTTACCCACTCTTCAATTGCCTGCATAAGCCAGGCATCAGCAGGCAGAGAATCAAATAAATCCTTGTATTTCACCGGTCTCACATCCACCAAAAAATCCAGCGCCAATTCTGCTTTTATGCGAATATCTTCTTTTAGGTCAAGGTCGATATCTTGCATGTGCAGATAAAAAAGAGCCAGTCCCAGCAGCGCTTCGCCCGGATAATAAAAAGAGAAGAGCTGTTTTTTTATCTCATCGGGGGGATCGATTAAGGGTTTTGCATCATTAAAACTTGGATGGATGTAGTAGCCTATCATCTCGCCATCCTTGTCGATTCGGCTGAGTATATGTCTGACAAGCCCTTCAGTCTCTTTTTTGTAAGAAGTATCAGAGGTGTTCATATAATAGCGCATCATGGCTGCAAGCCCTATGCCTGCACCGCCGAGTTTTGATTTTTTGTTAAAGAAAGGGCAGCAGGCAAATTTTTCATTGTACGTATGGGGCTTCAAAGTTGAAATAAAAAAATCAATCGATTCTTTGGCCTTGTTCAGATATTTTTTATTTTTTGTGAGTTCATATCCTCTAAGCAGAGTAATCGTTCCGCCGCTGTGTCGCAGTATATTGTTATAAAGAGGGTCTGTCATATTTGGATGCATATCGTCTGTGACCGTGTCAAGATAGGGATCGTAATAATACAGAAAACTTCCGTCACTCTTCATATTATCCAACAGCCAGTCAATACTTTTTATGGTTTTATCATATATGATATCTTTGCTGCACTCAATCGGGAGGGGATATCCGCGCTCAAGTTTTAAAACTTTTTCATTAAAGCTTATATACGCCTGTGACTCTATAAACGTGTACTCGATTTTTTCTCTTCTCATCAGATGTACACGTTCACTTATCCTATCCGTCTTTTTTGAGATTCCGCACTGTTTGGATAAATAGTTGAGCAGTTGGTTGATGCTCATTATGGATTTGGTATATCCCTCTGTGGGCATAAAAAATCTGGTAATTCCCTTATATTTATATTTAAGACCATTCACGCCCGGCTCAAATCTGTCTTTTGAATCCATTCTCATCGTGGTCATATTTCTTATATTGCAGGGGTATTCTTTTGTAACGATTTCAAAAAGGATGCGGCATGTGGAAACATCATTTATTTGAAAGTTTAAAAAGCTTTTGTTTTCTCTGAGTTTTTTTATGATTCGATTGAGAGTTTCTGTAAAAGTCTCTTTTTTGGAACCCCATCGGATAGGTTTGTTGTCCTCTTGATAGAGAGTCAGATATATTTGTGTGAAACCGGCATCATATTCAAAGAGAGTATTATAAGAGGAGGGCAGAGGGGCACCACACCCAAGAGAATCTCTTAAGTGTGAAAAAAAATCCTGAAGCAGAGCATGATTTTTCATAAAACTATTTTAATAGTAAAACCAGTGAGAGACGGTCATTTACATGCAGTTTTGCAAAGATTGAACTCACATGGGCTTTTACGGTTCTCGTAGTGATACCAAGACTAGAGGCAATGGCGTCATTCGTAAAACCTTCAAGGGCAAGATAAAGTACTTCAATCTCTTTGCCTGTGAGCCTGTTGTTGACAAGTTCCCTGGATTCTTCACTCAAAACCGAATCTTTTTTCGTCTTCATCATCGATGCCGTGAGTTCAGGATAGGTCCAAACTTTTTCATTTGTAACTGTTGTCAGCATCTGTCTAAAATGGACCAAAGTCATTCTGGAGTTTCCATAAGCTTTTATCCCGTAGGATATAAGCTTCTTTCCGGTTATGATTTCGGGTGTTCTCTCAAGAACAATCGTCTTCGCCGGCAGGGTATTTGAAGAGATCATTTTGTTGATATCTGATGAAATGCTGTCATAGTCGGCAATAATTATATAGTCACTTGTTTTTTCTAGCTCATCATGTAATGTTTCAAGGTCAAAACATGCCGCCGATTCTTCAACAGCATGTCTTTTTTTCCATTCGTTGATCATGTCCATATCTGAACTAAAAAATAGCAGTTTCATATTATCTCTCCGAGAAAACGTATTGTTTAGATTTTAAAATAGGCTTGAGCAAATACTGCATAACCGTTTTTTTGCCGGTTACGATATCCACACTAGCAGTCATACCTGGGATAATATGCAGAGGATGTTCCTCCGAGCCAAGATGGTTCTTATCTGTCTGGACATGAATAATATAAAAAGTATTCTCTTTTGCATCAGTCACTGTGTCCGGTGATATAAAGACTACCTGTCCGATCAGTCCGCCGTGTATAGCAAAGTCATAGGCTGAGATCTTAACATTTGCCTTTGCTCCCGGATGTATAAAAGCTATATCGCTGGGTTTTATTTTTATCTCCAGTATCAGTTTTTTACTTGTAGGAACAATCTCGACAAGATCGGCACCAGGCTTGACAACGCCGCCTACCGTATGAACATGCAGTTTTTGTATGATACCGTCTACAGGCGATTTCACCATAGTTCTGCTCACCTGATCGCTATACTCGATTTGCTGTGTTTCAAGTCTTGATATTTCGGCTGTTACTTCATTGAGCTCTTTTTTTGCCGTATTGATAAATAACTGTTTTGCTTCGATACGTTTGTTTCTGTATTCACTGATAGCAGATTTGAGTCTAGGCAAAGAGAGCTTGGCGGCTTCTATGGTATTTTCTATTCCGTTGGCTTCTCTTTTGAGTTTTAAGAAGTCGACCTTTGATTTAACACCCTGTCTTACCATTGGTGCCGTCATCCCTATCTCTTCGGTCACATATTCCAAAGATTTCTTTAAAGACTCTATATTTGCTTTTGCTTCTTTGTATTCCTGTTTTTTCTGCTCTATCTGGGCAGCTATCATTCGATCTTTTGCCATATATTCAAGCTTGTTGGAGTTATAGAGTTTTTCGGCCAATTCCATCTGTGTCTTCAACTCTGGCTTGTTTGTATCGATCTTTTTAAACTCCAGACCGTTCGCTTCTGCGTAAAGTCTTAATCTTTTTGCCTGTAGTTCCTGAAACTTCATCTCGTTTGTTTTGGAAGCTGATGTGGATTTGGCATTGCTGATCTTTAAAATGACCTCACCGTTTTTGACTTTTTGTCCCTCGTTTACAGGGATGGATTCAACTATCCCTCCCTCTAGATTTTGGATAATCTGATTTTGCCCAAAAGGGATGGCTTTTCCGTCTCCTCTTGTAATCTCCTCTATTTCCGCCAATGATGCCCAGACAATAAAAATAGCGATAGTGATAAGCCATATTTTTAAGGTCCTGCTCATTTTTATAGGGGTTCTTTCCAAGACAGCAGAACTGAGGCTGTTCATAAACTCATAATCTTTTTCGGTGTATTCTACAGGTTTGTTATTTTTTTTCAACTTTTTTTCCTTCACCTTGTAGTTTAAGAAGAGCCTCTTCTTTTGGCGCATCTATAAAGATTCGGCCCTCATTCATAACAATCACTCTGTCTACTATTTTTAAAAGAGTCATTTTTTGCGTGACAAGAATCGACGTTTTATTTTTTAGACTCTTGTTTAAACTATCAAGCAGTCTGGCTTCGGTTATCTGATCCATTGCGTTTGTGGGTTCATCCATAAGCATTATAGGTGCATCAAGCAAGAAAGCACGGGCAATACCGATACTTTGTCTTTGACCTCCTGAGAGACCCATTCCTCTCTCACCTATTGGCATCTCATATCCTTTAGGGTGTTTTTTGATAAATTCGGCCGTACCGCTTATTTGGGCAGCCCTTATCATCGCCGAATCAGAAGCATGGGTAGCGCGATATGTAATATTGTCTTTTACCGTACCTCTAAAAAGAGTGACATCCTGAGAAACATAACCCATATGTTTTCTAAGGTCTGCGGGGTCGATCTGTCTTATCTCTATTCCGTCTATAAGTATCTGACCGGAATCAGGCTCAAATAAACCTAAAATAAGTTTCTCAATCGTACTCTTGCCTGAGCCTATTCTTCCTATTATGGCTACATGCTCCCCGGGTTTTATAATAAAGGATACATTTTTTAACGAGGGAACTTCACTTCCCGGATAGGTGAAGGTAACATCATTGAACTCGATATGCCCTGTAAAATCAGGTCTTTCAACGAATTTCTTCCCTGTAGGTCTCTCGCTTGGTTTTGAGATAATATCATTGAGTGTCTCATAGGAGGTCTTGGTATCTTCGTAATTGGTCATTAGTGCAGCAACCTGTCCCATAGGTGCCAGAGTTTTTGATGTCAGGATAACGATAGCTATAAGCCCACCCATTGAAAGTTCAAAGGCCTGGATAAGATATACGCCGTAGACGATTACCATTACCGTGTTTAACTGTATCAGCAGCTGTGTTATTGTCGGGATTGAAGCGGAAAGCATACGTGATTTTAGGCTCTTATTAGCTATTTCTCCGGTGGACTCTTCCCATTTCCATTGCACCTGACTGAGGGTACCCAGTGTTTTTAGGGTTTCTATGTTGCTCAGGGTTTCAATAAGAATAGAACTTTTTTTGGCACTTGCCTCATGGGTACTTTCTATACTGTCTCTTAAAGGTTTTTTAATAAAAAAAGCATACCCGACGATAAACATCATAGTAAACACGGGGATTATTACTAGACTGCCGCCGATATACCAAATAACGGCTAAGAATATGACGGCAAAAGGAAGATCGATTACCGCTGCCATGGTCGCATTCGTCAAAAAACTTCTGATAGAGTCAAAATCTTTCAAATTACTTGAAAAAGACCCGACGGATGCAGGGTGATGTGACATTTTTAAATCTAGAACCTTTTCAAATATAATCGAGGACATGATAATATCGCTTTTTTTGGCGGCACTCTCAAGCAGGTATGTTCGGGTGAATTTTAAAAAGGTGTCTATGATATATATGATGGCAACGCCTATGGCAAAGACCCAGAGTGTTTCTATGGCATTGTTTGGAACCACTCTGTCGTATACGTTCATCGTAAAAAGAGGTGAAGCGAGTACGAACAGATTTATTAAAAGTGATGCATAGAGTACATCTTTATAAACACCCGCAGAGAGTTTTATCGTACTCCAAAACCAGTGTTTTTGATTTAGATGCAGTGTTCTTGAATTGTCATCGGCATATTCAAATGCTTTTTTTACCATAAAACCAAAACCGATATACTCGTCTTCAAGCACATCGATATCTACCCATTGCTCAATGGGCTCTTCGGCAGGCATGATAATCTTGACCTGCTCCCTGTCATCGCTGAACCTGTCTAGTATACAGGCACTTTGATTTGAGAGCAGAACAATAATAGGAAGCTGCAGAGGTGAGATTTGAGCAAGAGGTCTTTTGATAAGCGAGGACTTCAGTCCGGCTCTCTCAGCGGCTCTTGAAAAAAGTCCCTTTGCATTGTTGATTGAAAAGAGTTCAGGCGATTCCTTACCCGTTTCAATAGGCAGTCCAGCAGTTAAAGCTTCTGCTGAAAAAGGTTTGTGGTATAGTCTTGTAAATAGAACCAAACAGTCAAGTAAAGAATCCATTCTTAGATTGTCAGCATCTGTTATAAACATTTATAACCTTTAATTTATTTTATTCGTTGTTGCGTGGCCCTTTGCAGGGGCATCAAGGACTTTTAGCTTTCGTACGATTATATCTGCACGATTGTTTAAGTCCATACCCTCACTAAGTTCACTCGTAAACATGGGCGCTTTGTCTGATTTAGCATGAATAACTATGTTGGACTCCGGTGCACCGGCTTCTATCAGTTTTGACTTCACCGCATTTGCTCTTTGTTTTGATAGCTCAAAAGCGGCTTCTTCTTGCATCGTCGGTGCATCTACGTTGCCTAAAATATCAAATTTGATATTATCCAGGCCATAGTCTTTAAGCTGCTGAATGAGACCGTTTAATTTATCTTGAGCATCTTGACTGAGTCGGTCTGTATTGTCTTTAAACAAGAATCCGCTGTATCTTTCTACTCTCGCGGTATCTTCAAACACGAATTTGCATCCGTACAGATTTCTCATCTGGTCTGAAGCAGAGTTGTTGCAGATATCCTCATCATCAACGATCAGGTCCTTGTCCGTATCGAGTGTGACAGGCAAAGAGTCTTTATTTGCAGATGCCTGAGCTTTGAGCCCTACATTGGAATAAACGATTTCATCATTGCCGATAATGGTCGTGACAAGTATGCCAAGAGCATCCAGAATTCTGTATTTGGCATAGAGCATGCTGTATTGGGTGTTGATAATCTGGGATTTTGCTCCTATGAAGTCATTTTGTGCCGATAAAAGATCCAGCAGGGAACGACGGCCCAAATCATACTCTTTTGCATAGAGTGTTAAAGTCTTGAGGGCAAAATTTTTGTACGATTTTAAATGTTCGAGCTGGTCCGTAAGTTTTTCGTTGGCGGCCCAGGAAAGGTTCAGCCCTTCGATAGTGTCACGTCTAAGGGTGTTTTTCATCTGAATTTCTCTATGAATCTCACTCACGCTTTTTTGAAGGGCGGCTTGATCCGAAAAACCGTTAAAAAAGTTGTAGGTCAGATATGCCATAGCACGAAATCTGTCATCTTCGCCCTCTACACCGCTTAGGTTTTTATTCATGGAGTGTGATACTTCTATGTCCAGTTTGGGATAAAAAGGTGCTTTCTTTTCATGGTATGAGGCCTGGGCTATTTTAATATTGTATTTGCTTACCAAAAGAGAAGGGTTGTTTTGCATGGCAAACTGGGCAGCATCTTCGATGCTTGAGGGAAGAGCTACATTTAAAACAGGTTTGCTCATATTCTCTACATCCAGATATCTGCCGAGAACTCTTTGCATATTGTAGGTCACATCAAGCAAAGTGTTTTCCTGAACGACATAGTTTGATTTTGCAAGAGCCAAAGAGGATTCGATTTTGTTTACCTCAGAGAGGGTAGTGAGACCTGCATCATAAAGTTTTTGTACTTTTTTGAAGATCTCCTGGTTTATATCCACGTTTTCCTGGGCAGTTTCGAGCAACTCTTTTTGTCTCATCACCTGCAAATAGGTGTTTACCATCTCAAAAGCCGTGGCATTGGCCTTTTCTATATAGCTGTATGCGGCAGATACTGTTCTGTTTTCCTGTTGCTCAACCTGATAGGTGGTCTCCCAGCCTTTAAAGATGTTTTGTGTATATTTCAGGGAGTTTTGATACACAGATAAGCCGACAGAATCATCCGGAAGATCCGGGCGGGCTCTTTTTTGGGTGTTTTCTATACCTGCTCCAAGCGAGAGGTCTATTTTTGGATAGTATCCCGATTCTGCAGAAGTTATACCCTCTTTTGTGGAGTTGTAATTTTTAAGTCTCTCTAAAATGATTGGGTTTGTAGACAGGACTTCTTCAACCGTTGTTTTAAGGCTTTGTGCATTTATTGACGTAGCTACTATTAGGGTTAATAGTAATTTCCTATTCATTTCACTTCCTAAATATTAGATTTTTACTGTTTTATTTAGAGTTTTTATGACTTGTTTTCAATCAGTGCATAATAATGCCATAAGAAACTGAAATTATTTCTAAATGTGAGATTGATTGGTAAATTTTGATAAATATATGCTTTTTTTACTAAGTAGCTCTTTTAATTCAATTCTTTTTAATACAGCATGCTTTTTCCCTTTATGCTATAATCACAGGCAATAAATAATGGAAAAGTGATAAATGCTCTCATCAGATGTAAATTCAATTTTAAATGCCAAAGACAGACTCCTGACTCAAACATATTTCGATTTACAGAGGTATTTTGAAAATAAGTACGGCAGGGATACTGTCGTATTTATGGAGATCGGAACTTTTTTTGAAGTTTATGAAGTGAATAACGATGATGAACAAATCGGAAAAGCAAAAGAGATTGCCGAGCTTTTAAATATACAGCTGACTAAAAAAAATAAGAACATTATTGAAAACTCAGATAAGAACCCACTTCTTGCAGGTGTGCCGGCAGTCTCGTTTGAGAGATATCTAAGCCGTTTGATTCAAGAGCAAAAATATACGGTTATCGTTGTAAAACAAAAGGGCAACCCTCCTAAAATCAGCAGATATATAGCCCAGATTGTCTCACCCGGAACGAATTTCGACCATATTATAGATAATGACGACAATTATATCGTCTCACTTCTTGTAGACAAGCACAGAGGTATTTACAACGTCGGTTATTCGGCAATCGATGTAACGACAGGAAAAACCTGGCTGTACGAAACACACGGAACCAGTGAAGATCCCTCCTATGCCCTTGATGAGGTGTTTAATCTTTTAAATATCTACCGCACTTCTGAGGTTGTCGTTACATTTTTGGACGGAGTGGATAATCAAAGACATGTGATGCAGTATTTGGAGATACCCGAACATTACCATTACAGTGTAAACAACGAAAGACCAAAGATCGATTTTCAAAACGAGCTCTTTAAAGAGGTGTATCAGATACAGTCTCTTCTCTCTCCCATAGAACATTTGGACCTTGAACGCTCCCCTATGATTACGGAATCTTTGGCTATCCTTATCCATTTTGTGATTGAGCATGATATACATATAGTGCAAAAACTCGATATGCCTCATATTATAGACAACCGCCGTTTTATGTATTTGGGGAACAATGCCCTTGAGCAGGTAGGAATAATCTCAAAAGATAAAAAAGAGTTCACCCTTTTAAAGATGATGGATAAAAGCGCTACCGCCATCGGCAAAAGGCTTCTAAAAGAGAGACTCTTAAACCCTATTATGGAAAAAGAGGAACTTGAACGTCGTTACAATCTCATAGAAAGAGTCTCTTCGCATGTCCGTTATCTTGATGAGAGTATGCGCGGAGTGTATGATTTGGAGAGGCTCTCTCGCCGTCTTGACCTGGCAAGGCTTCACCCTTTTGAGATGAACCACATCTATGAATCCATGTTGAGCGTAAAAGAGGTGATGCTCTATGTAAAAAAGCACAAGATTCAAAGAACACCTTTTCATGAGAGCGAAGTGGATGAGTTCTTAAGGGACATAAGCAAAAGCATAGACCTTGACGTGTCCCGACGTTTTACGAACAACACGGTAGATGAAAACTTTTTGATGAGCGGAGTCGATGAAGCCGTGGACACTCTGGTAAAAGAAAACTCTATAATGCTTATTGCTTTTGAAGATATTATGGGCAAAATAGAGACGATGCTCGCAAATGCAAATGCCGGAAGTTCAAGCCGTTTGGTGAGTTTGGGGCTTTTGGAAAAAGAGGGGTATTATATATCCCTTAGCAAAAACAGATTTTCGCAAATAGAAAGTACATTTTGCAAAGATGAAAGTTTTGTGCAGTTTAGTGTGAAAAAACTCACAAATAACGTAAAAATCACATCAGCTTTTACGGATGACCTATCCGACAAAATCATGAAAAACCGTCGTAAAATAGTCAATCTGGTAAAAGAGAGATTTGTTCAGCTTCAAGGCGTTTACGAAAGACGCTATTCTCTTCTCTTTGACAGGGTTATCGCCTATGTCTCTGACCTTGATGTAGCCGTCAGTTCATCAAAAGTAGCACAGGCATATAACCATTCTAGACCGATGATCGTAGATGTTGAAGATGATGAGAATTTTATGCAGATAATGCAGCTTCGCCATCCGCTTATAGAGATACAAGAACGCGGCGGACTCTATGTGCCAAACGATATAGTTATGGGAAACCGCAAGTATATGGACCTGCCTCACCCTACAACAGTGATGCTGGATGTGGCCGTACATGACGGGCATGAAATCAACGGAGTGCTGCTTTACGGCATCAACTCCAGCGGAAAAAGCTCTCTTATGAAAAGTATAGGCATAGCAACACTTATGGCGCAGTCAGGTTTTTTTGTAAGTGCGGCTGTAATGAAATTCAGTATTTACGATTCTCTTTTTACGCGTATAGTCTCAAGGGACAATCTCGCAAAAGGACTCTCGACCTTTGCCGTGGAGATGCTTGAACTCAAAAATATATTTAACCGTGCTACGGTCCGCTCCCTTGTTTTGGGAGATGAGATAAGTCACGGAACAGAAACCCTCTCCGGTGTTGCGATAGTTGCAAGCGCTATTATAAAACTGGCAAAACTGCGTTCCGTTTTTCTTTTTGCTACACACCTTCATCAGCTTTCCACGATGCAAGAGGTCACGACACTCGATAATGTGGTGGATTTGCACCTCAGTGTGGAATATGATGAGCAAAAAGACGCTCTTGTCTTTAACCGAGTCCTTCAGGCGGGAAGCGGAAGCAGTATCTACGGGCTTGAATTTGCAAAATCGCTTCACATGGATAATGAGTTCCTTGAAACCGCAAACCGCATCAGAAAAAGGCTGGCAAATGATTTTGACGAGCTTGAGTTGCTGGTGAAGAAAAAAACAAGCAAATACAACAAAGAGCTGTATGTGACCAAATGTATCATCTGCGGAGCCATGGCGCAAGACGTGCATCATATCTCTCAACGCTCACTTGCAGACAAAGCCGGTTTTATAGGGCATTTTCACCAAAACAACAAACATAACCTTGTGCCGCTTTGTAAAGAGCACCACAATCAGATCCATGATGGAAAATTGCGTGTGGACGGTTTTATTATGACCTCGAATGGACTTGAACTTCAGTTTGAAGAGCAGATGCGCAAACCTAAAAAAGTTGAGGTGCCTGAGCCTGAGATAAACGAGTCTCAGGAAGTTGAGAAAGCCAAAGAGGAAAAACAGCCTAAGAAGTTTGTTTTGGACGACTGGTAAGCAGACGCACGAGAAGTCTCATAAAAAACATAAAGTCTATAGTCACTTTTCTGTCTCTGAGCCATAAGTCTATCATCTTCTCCTGAATGCTTTTGGACTGATACATCCTCATCATCAGGGCTACCATAAAATCATTGTATAAAAATATCTGCTGCAGTTTTTTAAGTGTCTGAAATTTTCTTAAATATTTTTTATTCCATCTTTTTTCATACTCGTCAGGCTCACATCTCTGCGCTAAAACCTCTGCCAAAATTTTTGCGGAACTCATGGCATAGTAAATCCCCTCATAGGTAAAGGGAAGGACCTGCGTTGCACTGTCTCCCACAAAAAAGACTCTTGTCTTATAAAAGAGCGCTTTATCGTATTTTGGAATTTTATAACCGTAAATCTTATGTTCCTCATCCACTCCAAGAGAATTTTCAAAGTTACTCATATACGGAGTGTCTCCGCGTGAGAGCGTCCCTATATTTGTGCCGTTTGCCTCGGGAAAAGACCAGGCATACTCTTTTGAGGCTATCTCTTCTCCAAAATGAAATTCACAATCTGTGCATGCCAGACTGTTTAAATCTGCATAATTCGTCATAAGACTCGGTACTTGGTCTTTGTTGATCATCTTGCGTATTTTGGAGTTTACCCCATCGGCTGCTACGAGATATTTAGATTTGATTGTTTTAATTTCGTTGCCGATTTTTATGCTTGAGAGCACACAGTCCTCTTGTATCTGCACATCTATAAAGGTCGCTTCATATACGACGGAACCTGCATTTTTTGCTTCATCTCTGAGATAGGAATCAAACTCTCTTCTCTCCACTATCGCCAAAGGGTTTTCATGAATATCAACAGAGATCCTTTTTTCTTTAAAGGCTAAAATGATTGTATGTATATCTTTTTTTATGTATTTTTTATCAAGCCCAAACTCATCAAAAGCATCAACTCTCACCCCGCCTCCGCAAGGTTTTTTAAAGTTGAAGTTTCTTTGTACGAGTATATTGTCTATAGCATGTTTGGAGAGTTCTCTAGCCAGAGTGGAACCGGCCGGACCGGCTCCTATAATCAATATTTCACATTCTGTTTTCATGCAGGAAGGTTAATATATATTTACTTTGATATCTCTTTTGTTCTTTAGTTTTCAAACAAATTCCACATGCCGGAGAAAAAAATCCTAAATGCTACCCCAATGCTACTATTTATAAGTATAATTCGCCCAATATAATTCCGGAGTATAGATCTTGAAAAAAGAAGTAGTAATAATCGGCGGCGGATACGGCGGTCTGCGTGCCATAGAATTTTTAGCTAAATATGAAGATATAAGCATCACATTGATAGATAAAAACCCTTACCACTATCTCCAGACAGAGGCTTACGGCTATATAGCCGGCAGATTCGATATCCATGACATCGCTATTGATTTAGAAAAATGGTGCAGAGGTTTTAAGAACAAAGTCACTTTTGTATATGAAAAAGCGACTTCTATAGATTTTCAGGAGCAGAATGTAAAGACAGATAAAAAAACTCTCTCCTATGATTACCTGATAATAGCTATCGGGGCAAAGACAAACTTTTTCTCTTTTATCGAAGGGTTAAGAGAACACAGCTTTGGCGTAAAAAACCTTCAAAGAGCCCATAACTTCAGAAAAGAGTTTGAGGACATCATCTATAAAAAACTCCAAAATGAAGAGTATGTTTCAAATGAGCCGGTCAACTTAGCCATAGGGGGAGCGGGACTCAGCGGTGTCGAAGTGGCCGCTGAGATGGCAAATGTGATAGATATCTACTCCAAGACCATAGGCGACAGAGCCAAGGCGATAAAAATATATCTTATAGACGCAAGTGATACTATTTTACCCGGAATGAGCCAGTTTATGATTTCAAGTACACAAAAAAGGCTTGAAAAACTCGGTGTCCATATTATGACAAGTGCATTTATAAGCTCTGTAGACGACGCATATATATATTTTAAAAACGGTGAAAAGCTGGACTACCATTTTATGGTTTTTACAGGCGGGATAAAAGCTTCTGATTTAAACGATACAATCAAAAATGAGAAAAACAAGATAGGTCAGCTCATAGTTGATAAAGAGCTGAATGTAGATGAGAGAAAAAATGTGTTTGCCATAGGCGACTGTGTAGAGATACAGGATGATGAGGGCAATATCCTCCCTCCAACGGCACAGATAGCAGAAAAAAGTGCAGAGTATGTCGCCCAGACAATACGAAAGAGAATAGACAAAACAAAAACAGAAGCTTTTGATGCAAATGTCTCGGGTATATTTATAGCTCTCGGGGGCAAATATGCGGCCGGTGAGATGTTCGGATTTATAAAGATTAAAGGGTATTGGGCCTATCTGCTGAAAAAAGCGATAACCTACGGATACTATCTGGGATTGCGTTTACGTATAAATACAGGGTACAAAAACAGAATCAAAGATACCAAAAATTAAGAAGAAAAAGCATCGCGTAATTTTCCAAAGATATCAGAGTATTCAGCATATCTTCACTGAGGAAAAACTTTGAAAAAGCGCCGAATAAACCGGCTGTGAAGACGTACTTAAAGAGGTTTAGAATTATATCTCTTTTAAAGACGCTAGGACAATCATTATGTGTAATAGCATCTGTGCCGAACTCCAGCTTTGAATCAAAAAGTTTTTTCTCTTCCTTGTCCATTCTTACTCTGAAGTTCGAGCCAAAAAGATAGTCTATTTTTCTATAGTATCTTTTAAGTCCTGAATAAGGCTCAATAACTCATCATTAAAGTGTCTGACATTCGCACCAAATTCTAAGCTTGGCGTTGTGGGGTATTGTATAATCTCTTGAACCATAAGCGACCTTTTTTGTATAATCAAAAAAACGTAAAGCTGAACTCTACGTTAAAATTATAGGGTATAATTCTTACACAAATATTAAAAAAGAGGGTGATGTGGAATATAAGATATCAGAGCTTGTCAGCCTGAGTAATGTACCTAAGTCTACAATACTTTATTATATAAAAGAGGGTTTGCTCCCAGAAGCTAAAAAGCTCAAATCCAATGTTCACAGATACAGTGATGAGCATGTGGAACTTATAAAATATATAAAGTATATGAAAGAGGAGATAGGCAGTTCGAACGAACATATAAAGTTTGCTCTTCAAAATAAAAACCAGTCATTATCAAGCTCTTTGAGTATGTTGGAACCTTTGATGCACACTTTAAGCGGTATACCGGAAAATAGCGAGCATTACACAAAAAAACAATTTGTCGATAGGTATGATCTGGATGCGGAGTATTTGGACAAACTCATAGAAGATGGTATTTTGCTGCCTATAAATGAAAATGATTTCACAGACAAAGAACTTTCTATTCTTAGATTGATAGAGTATTTTTCAGAGGTGGGAGTAGAGTATGAAATACTAAGAGCCTACGTGTATCATGCAAAAGCACTGAGTACGCTAGAACATCAAATGCAGGAAAAACTTTGCAGCGTTAGGGATGACAAAAATTTTTCAAGCTTATGGAAAATTATGTTTGAGACTCTCTTTAACGCAAAAGAATATATTTTAAATCGGCATACATACAGAGTGCTCCTAAAGGCACTTAAAAATGAAATTTCCAAATAATTTACAGGCTTCATTCTCATAACTCTTCTTAAGAATAAAAAGATTATAATCCAAAACGTAAAGTTTGGCTTTACGTTTTTTAGGAGATAAAATTGAAAAAAATTATTTTAATGATGACATTGCTAATCACATTCGCATCTGCACAAGACACGATGCAAAAGGCTGTTTTTGACTGCTCTTCGGGTGATATGGGGTTTGTACATTCACGTATATGGCTGATTCAAGAGAGTGCAAAAGAGTTTACAAAAGATAAGACGCCCTATGATTTTGTACTTACAATTCATTCGGGATGTACAGAGATAGCTGATATGACAAGTGATAACGGGATGGTTATAAAAATCCAGAACCGATTGAAAAATTTGGCATATGAGCATAAAGTAAAAATAGAAGTATGTGAGATAGCCTTAAAGAATTTGGGCTATGAGAAAGAGGAGATACTTCCCTATATAGATGTCGTCCCAAATTCGATTACAAGGGTTATAAAGCTTCAAAACAAGGGTTATGCTTTAATTCCGTACAATTGATTTTACAAAGACAAACTAATAATTTCTTTTGTCTTTGTTTTGTATAATTGGATTTTTATAAGAGAGGAGATATATTTTGAAAAAATTAATTCTTATTTTCAGTGTTGCAACGGTACTTTTATTTACGGCCTGTACGCAAGAAACGCAGAATAAGCTTGGTCGCTCAATACAAAACTGGACGGGTACAAACGGCGTTCTTGATATTTATATGGGTGAAAAACTTGTTCAGAGGTTTATCAAGATAGACAAACTCTCAACGGCAGAGGCGACGCAGGGAACAGAGGCAAGAAACTACAGATACGGGTATGGATATTTGGACCTGAATCTCAATTATAAAGTAGATGAGGGTGAGAGAAAACTTTATTTTGAGATAAGTGATTATGCGACTCCCTATATCTTTTATGAAAACCCGGGCGCTGTTAAATAATGGATGTTCTAGAGCTTTTTAAGTATATGATCTCATGTAAGAGTGAGACACCCGATGATGGCGGTCTTTTGGATTATATCGAAGAGTATCTGCCGGAGTTTACAGCAATCCGCGTGGATGTGGAAGATGTCAAAAATCTTTTTATCTATAAGAAATTCGGTGAGGGAGACCATCTGTGTTTTGCCGGGCATGTGGATGTCGTACCCGCCGGAGGTGAGGGTTGGAATACCAATCCTTATGAGGCGGTAGAAAAAGAGGGATATATCTATGGTCGCGGGACTCAGGATATGAAAAGCGGTCTGGCTGCATTTGTTCAGGCTGTGCATGAGACCAAAGAATTCAAAGGAACCTTGTCTCTTTTACTCACCTCCGATGAAGAGGGTGAAGCGACATACGGAACTGTAAAGGTTTTAGAGTTCCTGCAAAATAACGATATGATCCCGGATTATGCCGTGGTCGCAGAACCTACGTGTGAGGACATATTCGGTGATGCTATAAAAGTAGGCCGCCGCGGTTCTATAAACGGATACATAACCCTAAAAGGAAAACAGGGACATGCAGCCTATCCCGAAAAAGCTATAAATCCGATTCACAATATTTCGAAAGTTTTGGGAAATATGGCCGGGGTAGACCTGGATAACGGCGATGAATTTTTCAGTCCAAGCAAGTTTGTGGTGACAGATATAAGAGCCGGCATGCAGGTTACGAATGTAACGCCAAATGAGCTCAAAATGATGTTTAATGTCCGCAATACGACTCTTACGACACAAAAAGAGGTGAGAGAATTTGTAGCAAAGCATTTTGAAGGCTTGGAGTATGAGCTAAGGCTTACGCAGGGCTCATACCCGTTTAGGACAAATACGGATACCAAAGTAGTAAAAAATATCGACGAAGCGATAGAAAAGGTCACGGGAATAAAACCAAAACACTCCACGGCCGGAGGAACCAGTGATGCAAGGTTTATGGCGCCGCTTGGAATAGACGTGATAGAGTTTGGTGTAAGAAATGACACGATTCATGCGACAAATGAAAGGACTACCGTCAAGGAAGTGCAGGATTTATACAGGGTGTTTAAAACTTTGATCGGCATGTGGAAGTAGGAGAAGAATGAAATATTTATGGATAGTCTTTGCTTTAGTCGCTGCATTGTCGGCAGATCTTGATTGGTCGAATGACTATAATAAGGCGCTTTCGCAGGCGAGTAAAGAAAAAAAAGATGTGTATCTGCTTATAACATCTGAAAATTGCAGATGGTGTAGAAAATTTGAAAATACGACGCTTCAGGATGAAGAAACGATAGAGCGCTTAAAGTTGAAGTATATTCTTTTGCATATCGACAGAGACAAAGACTATCTTCCAGGAAAGTTCAAAAGCAAGAGAGTTCCAAGACATTATTTTATCACCTCAAAAGGTGAGGTGATTTACTCGTTTTTGGGCTATTGGGATAAGGAAGATTTCGCTTCATTCTTGCTGGATGTAGACAAAAAAAGATAAAATAAAAACTAAAAAAGGATAATACATATGAAATTCGTACAGACAAACAAAGCCCCATCGGCGATTGGACCATACTCACAGGCCGTTGTAGCAAACGGTATGGTTTTTACTTCGGGACAAATCGCTCTTACGCCAGAGGGCGTGATGCTTGAAAACGATGTCGTTGTTCAGACCAAACAGGTTCTTAAAAATTTGAGTGCAGTTTTGCAAGAAGCGGGAAGCTCTTTGGGAGATGTAATAAAAACCACCATATTTTTAGACTCTATGGATGATTTTGCAGTGGTCAATGAGCTGTATGCAGAAGCTTTTGGTGCGCATAAACCTGCCCGCTCAACCGTAGCGGTAAAAACTCTTCCAAAAAATGCTTTGGTGGAGATAGATGCGGTGGCGCTGGTTCGTTCATAGTAACACACTTTACTTATAAAGGCCGGGCTCATGAATAAAAATATTTATTATTTGGGATTTGTGAGCTTTTTTACGGATTTGGCTTCGGCGATGATAACTCCGGTTTTGCCTTTGTACATTGTTTATGTTTTGAATGAGGGAATCGATAAGCTCGGGATTGTTGTTGCCGTTGCCACCTTTGTATCTTACTTTTTCAGGATACTTTTTGGCTATTTGAGCGATAAATATCAGATTATAAAACCTTTCATCCTCTTTGGCTATCTTCTCTCCGCCATTACCAAGCCGCTCTTTGCTTTTTCCTCCTCCTACGGCAATATCGCATTTTTGCAGTCCACAGAGAGGATGGGAAAAGCAATAAGAAGCGCTCCAAAAGATACGCTTATATCGTATTACGCCAAAAAAGATGAGAGCGGAAAAACATTCGGGCTGCATAAGACGATGGATATTGCGGGGGAGCTTTTTGGTGCTCTCATTATTTTAGCCGTTTTTTATATCTACGGTGACAGTGTAGAGGTGTTTAAAAATATATTTCTATTTACCCTTATTCCAGGGCTTATCGGTGTGTTGATAGTGTTGTTTTTTGTAGAGGATGCGAAATATACACATAAAAATCTGAAGTACCGGTTCGAAAAAGAGGATTCTAAACTCTTTCCTCTGCTTTTGAGTTATTTCTTTTTTATGTTCTTTGTGTTTGGTGATTCTTTTTTTATCATAACAGCCAAAGAAGCCGGATACAGTACCACTTTTATCCCCGTTTTTGTCATAGTCCTGACGCTTACCCAGACACTTTGCAGTTATTATTTTGGAGTGATGAGCGATGCGAAAAGCAGTGTATATGTTTTAAAACTCGCCTATATTTTCGGCATTTTTTCCATAACTGCGCTCTTGTATGATTTTTTATGGCTTGGTTTTATGTTTTTAGGCATATTTACGGTGGCATCACTGAACGCCACAAGAAGTTATATCTCAAAAAATGCTATCAATCAAGCCTCCGTCTATGGTGTTTTTTATGGAGGAATCGCGCTCTTTAGCTCTCTTGGAGCTTTAAGCATAGGTGCAATCTGGCATTATTTTGGACAGCAAAGCGCTATGCTCTTTTCACTCTCGGGGATGATTCTTGTTCTTATGATTTTTCTGTTTTTGGCAAAAGCAAAATAATACCGGCATGTGGAAACTCTCTCATTCCGCTTTTCCCAAGTTCCATCATTTTCCTTGGAAGTTAACGTTTTATTTCATTATTGCTTTGAAAATAAATTATTTCAAATGGAAATCTGTTTGTTAAGCATCTTCTTATCTCTCCATCTAGTCTTTGCCACGCTGAAGGAAATACTAAAATATTCTTTGGATTGTTTTTCGACTTCATATGCAAAATCTGCACCAAGCCCATCTTTACACTCTTGATAATAATCAACTGAAGCATTTAATTCAACAATTTTTAGTGTGATTAATAAAAAGGTATGTCTTTCAACTTTCTTATTATCAAACCAAATACAAGTTGCACAATCTCGTCAATTTCTTCAATTGTCATGATTTCGCCAGCAGATTTTAATTGTACTGTATCGCCAGCATTAAAACTCTTATGTTTTATTAGCTTACCTGTAAATGTTCTGCTTCTTCTTTTAATCTCTCAGCAATCCAAACTTTAATTATAGACTGTCTTGTTACACCAATTTTTTTTGCTTCTTTATCTAAAGATTCCACTACCCACTCAGGAAAATCAACATTAACTTTTTTAGTTTCAGTTTTTAGTTTTTTAATATCTTTGAGCCTTATTGCTGTTGATAAATCTAAGTATTCACTAATATCTTCACCATCA
>JAHJEG010000017.1 GCA_018825665.1 bacterium
AGATTTATTTAATATAATAAATTGTAATATTTTTTCCTATCTGAAAATCTTTAGTGATTTTTTGACATATTTTATACATCCATAAGGGGATAGAATGAAAATGAATCGTCGCGAAGCTATAAAATTAGGTGCTGCAAGTGTAGTAGCTGCTGCAGCAGCAACATCAATGACTGGTTGTAATAACGCGGAAGCGAAGCCTGCTGGAGGGGCTTGTGCAACTAAGAAAGTTGGTGGTAAAGTACTTGGTAAACATCAAATAGTAGTTATTGGTGGTGGATTTGGCGGTCTTACCGTTGCAAGCAACCTAAAGAAAAAAGACAGTAATTTTGATGTACTAGTTATAGAGAAAAATGACACTTTCATGTCATGTCCTGTTTCTAACACATACCTCGGTAAACTAGAAGGTATGAATATCGGTAAATTTATCTTTGATTACAACCAGCCTGTTGAAAAATACGGTTACGGTATGCTAAAAGCTGAAGTTCTTGATATAGACCGTGAAGCAAAGGAAATACATACTTCTCACGGTATCGTTCAGTATGAGATATTAGTACTTTCTCCTGGTATCGCTTATGATTATGAGGGTCAGTTCCCTACATGGTCAAAAGAAAAGATCGCTCACGTAAGCCGTGTAGCTCCAGGTGCATTAATCCCGGGAAGCGAGCATGTTGCTTTAGAGAGAAACTTAAAAAATATGGAAGACGGTAACGTGATCATCACTGTTCCATCAGGAAAATTCCGTTGTCCTCCGGCTCCTTTTGAGAGAGCTTGTATGATAGCAGCTTACATGAAAAAAGAGGATATTGCCGGTAAGGTTATCATCCTGAATCCAAGTAATGCGATTGCAAAAGGTGCAGCATTTAAAGAAGCTTGGAGTGAATTATACGGAGATATGATTGAGCATATTGATTTTGCAACGATTACAGATGTAGATTCTAAAACAAAAACTGTTTCTTATACTCAAAAAGTATCTACAGGCAAAAAAGACCCTGACACTGGTGATTTCATCATGACACCGGTAGAAAAAACTCAAAAGTACGAAGTACTTAACCTTATCCCCAACAACAAGGCAAACCCTGTAGTTACTATGGCAGATTTGGAAGTTACAAGTGATTCTTTCCATAAAGTACTTATGAACGGTTGTTCTTTCCAAACTAAAACAGACAAAGATGTTTATGCAGTCGGAGACGTAGTGGGTCACGCTATCCCTCCAAGTGGTCAAACTGCCAACTGGGCAGGTATCCAGTGTGCAAATGAAATTGCTCACCGCCTACACGGAAAACCGTACTCTCTTCCTGTTGAAAAAACTCCGGTTGCAGCCGGTAATGTTTGTTACTCTATGGTTGGAGACCAGCCAGAAGAAGGGATTATGGTTACTCATGACTTCAGCTGGACAGGTGCCGTTATCAAAGGTGCAGGTCATGTTCCAAAAGCTCCGGATGGTAAATTCAGATCTAAAGCGACTGCAAAAGCTTTACATGACTGGTACCGTGGGATTATGGGAGATTTATTTAGCTAGAAAGGGGCTTCGGCCTCTTTTGCATCTAAATAAAATCAAAACTTTATATAAAGGAATTTTGTGAATAGAAGAAATTTTTTAAAAGTTGCCGGTGCTACGGGAGCACTTATAGCTGTCTCCCCATCAGCAATCAATGGAAAATTGCACGCAAGCAACGGCGGACTCTACAGTACGTATGAAAGAGTACAGTTGGTCGACGCGAGCGGTGCACCAATAAAAGCCAGCGCACTTAAAAAAGAAACGAATTATGTTTTTAACTATCCATATGCTTCGACTCCTGCCATACTTCTAGACCTTGATACTCCAACTGCACAAAATGTTTCTCTTAAATCTGAAGACGGGGAAGAGTATATTTGGAAAAGCGGTGTCGGTGCAAAAAGAACAATCGTAGCGTATACGGCAATCTGTTCTCATCAGTTGGCACATCCGACTCCAAATGACAGTTTTTTACAGTACTGTCAAAAAGACAAAACTACCATGGCATTTAAACATGGCGGTGTTATGGTTTGTTCATCCCACCTCTCATCATTTGATGTGAGCAAAGGGTGTAAAAACTTGTCTGGTCCTGCAGGGCAGCCTTTGGCATCAGTAATTCTTGAAGTGGCGGAAGATGATACGATTTGGGCTGTAGCAGTATTGGGTGCGGACAAGTTTCACGAATACTTTAAAGCTTTTAAACCGGAATTTAAAATGTTTTACGGTGGAAAAAGAAAGGCTAAGGAATTAGTTAAAGAATCTGCCCTGACTGTTACTCTGAGCGAGTATACAAAAGAGATTATTCAATACTAGAGGGGACTTATGAAAATAATAAAATTAACAACTCTTGCAGTAGTGTTAGCTTCAGCGCTTAGCGCTGGAAATGTAGCAAAACAATCGCAGTTATCCTCTGATATGAGAGATATGTTATCGGCGATACAAGAGATTCAAAAAAGCGGTTTTTACCAGGATTATGATGGGATGAGCAGCGGCGTTGAAAAACTCAAAGCCGGACTCAAATCGTTAACAACGACGGATGCAAAAAGTTATCTTCCTGATGATCAGGCGTATGCAGACAAGTTTGCAAAAAAAAGAGCTACCATGATTGAGATGTATGCCAACGATTTAAGTGCGGCGGCAAAAGCAAAAGATATGGATGAAGCTCTTGAAGACTATACACAGCTTCTAAAACAATGTACCTCCTGCCACTCTCGCATCAGAGCGTGGTAATATAAAGAACAAATCCCTTTTGCGGATTTGTTTTTCTGTCCTTAAGCCCTTTTCACGACAAACTAAGCTAAGATTACATATAAAAAATCCAAAGGCTTTACGGTGTCAAAACATCCGACAAAAACTCAAACGAAACATTCTATGCAGTTTATGGTTTTACTGTTTGGATTGCTCTTGTGGTTTTCCCCTGCACCCGAAGGCTTAAAGCCTGAAGCATGGCATCTTTTTGCTATATTCATAACGGCTATCGTCTCTGTTATTTTAAATGCCCTGCCAATTTTTACTTCATCCATACTGGCTTTGAGCACGGCAGTTTTAACAGACACTCTCTCAAGCGAAGAGGCTTTTAGCGGCTTTAGCGAAGATTTTATCTTACTGATCGTCATAGCTTTTTTAATAGCCAGAGGCGTTATCAAATCAGGTCTTGGCAAGAGAGTAGCTTTTATAATTATTAAAAAATTCGGTAAATCCAGCCTTGGGCTCTCCTACTCCATAATAGCCGCGGATATGTTTATCGCACCCGCATTTCCGAGTAATACGGCAAGAAGCGGTGTTTTGTTTCCCATCGTTAATGCACTCGCAAATGACAGCGATTCAAAAGTCGCCAATGGAACCAGAAAAAAAATAGGTTCCTTTTTGATGATGAGTTCAATGGCGGGACTTACCCTCTCCTCTTCCATGTGGCTCACAGCCATGGCTGCGAATCCTGCCGGAGTTGCAATTGCAAATGCGCTTGGAACAAATATAACGTATTCTTCCTGGGTCATGGCGGCATCTGTTCCTATTTTGGTGCTGTTTTTTCTTATTCCCTGGGTAATCTATAAAATTTATCCTCCACAAATAAAACATACTCCTCAAGCGCCTCTTGTTGCGGAAGAAGCGCTTAAGACTATGGGCAAGGTCAGCAAAAACGAATGGATAATGGCCGCAACTTTTTTAGGGATGGTGTTTTTATGGATTGTCTCCTCTGAATGGGGGATAAACAAGACTGCCGTTGCACTGCTCGGTCTTGGTGTTCTTATGGTGAGCAATATTTTTACCGTAGATGATTTAAAGCAGGAGGGAGGAGCCCTGGAAACGCTTATCTGGTTTGCAATACTCTATACCATGAGCGTGTATCTCAATAAATTTGGTTTTATGGGATGGATTGGTGACTATATATCCTATGGGGTATCCGGTTTTGGCTGGCCTGCAGTTTATGTTAGCTTGGTTCTAAGCTATGTTTTAATCCACTACTTTTTTGTCTCCCAGACAGCTCAGATGCTGGCTCTGTTTGGAGTTTTTTTGCAAGTCGGGATAAGCGCCGGAGTGCCGAGTGAGATGCTCGCTCTTATGCTTTTGTTTGCAACTAACTTCAATGCCCTCATCACGCCTCAGGGCTCCTCTGCCAATGTCATCTATGCGGGAAGCGGCTATATTGAACCGGGTGAGATATATAAGGTCGGCGGCATCGTGACGCTGGTGAATACGCTCGTCTTTTTAACCCTCGGTACAGCATGGATGATGCTGATACTCTAAGATGCAACTCCGGCATGTGGAACTTCCACATGCCGGGGATAAGAACATAAAAAATGAACACTACCCACTTTACCTATCTCTTGATACTGGCAATGTTTTTATGGGGCGGGGGATGGACTGCCTTAAAAATACTGACCCTGGATCTGCCAATGGAAGTAATAATCTTTTGGCGATTTTTTATTATGAGCATCTCCTTTTTGCCCATACTTTATTTTCTAAAAAAACCGCTCATTTTAAATAGATCGAATCTAAAATATATAGCGGGGAGCTCTGTGCTCAACATAGCCTTTATGGTCTCATCCTTTTTGGCAATCAAGTACGGTTTTGCGGGAGCGGGAGGTGTGGTTATAACAACACTCAGTCCGGTTATGACCTTTTTGCTTGTTGCCCTCATCTTTAAAAAAAGACTCCAAAACACTCAGTATTTCGGTCTTTTTATCGGTGTGATAGGAGGAGGCGTTATGTTGGAGCTTAACGATATGGACCTCTTTTTCAAGGGCTCAAACATCTACTTTTTGTTATGTGCGCTCATCTGGGCCGGCGTCACCATGCTCTCTCAGCATTCCAGGCAGCATATACACCCCATCCATTACAGTTTCGTAATCTCCGTTATCGCAAGCATCATCACATTTTTTTATGCGTACAACTTTGATTTATCAAGTGTGTTTGAACAAGACGGCAGGTTTTGGATTGCAATGATTTATCTTGCCGTTCTTGGGCAGAGTGTGGCTACCACTATATTTTACATGGCAAGCGGAGAGCTTGGGAGCGAAAAGACCAGTTCCTTTATGTTCTTGGTTCCGGTCTTTGCCCTTTTGATAGCATGGATACTCCTGGACGAGCCAATGCTTACGCATGTACTCATCGGCGGTGCGATAAGTCTGCTTGCGGTGTATTTTATAAATAAAAAACATTAAAACTCCTATATTAATAGAGTTTTAACACCAGCTCTTGTAATATTTATCATTAGATATTTCTATACAGGGTTATAAATGAAACATATTCTTATCTTAGGCGGCGGATTTGCCGGGCTTGAAGCTGCAATATATTTAAAAAAAGCTGCTTTTGATGTGACACTTGTAAGTGAGAGGGATTATTTTTTCATCTATCCCACCTCCATCTGGATTCCGACAAGAGAGTCTGAGTTTGAAGATGTCTGCATAGATCTGCATCAGCTAAAGAGAGTGCACGGCTTTACTCTCATAGTGGATTCCATCACTCAAATCAATGCCAAAGAGGGCAATGTAACTTTAAAAAGCGGTACCTGCCTCAACAACTATGATTATCTCGTAGTGGCTATGGGAGCCTCTAAAATGAAGCATAAAGGGATTGAAAACACCTTGTCTATCTGTGGAGCTCCTCAGCAGTCTCTTCTCATTAGAGACAAGCTCGATGAGATCATTGCAAAAGGGAGTGCGAATATATGTTTTGGTTTTGGAGGCAATCCAAAGGACACCTCAGCCGTTCGCGGAGGACCTGGGTTTGAGCTTATGTTCAATGTCCATAATCTGCTGAAGAAAAAAGGCATCAGAGACAACTATAAACTGACATTTTTTGCTCCAATGCCTGAACCCGGAAAGAGGATGGGACCTCAGGCGCTTAAAATGATGGATCTTTTTTTTAAGAAGCTCCATATAGAAAAACATTTTGGCACAAAGATAAAATCTTTTGAAGATGACGGAATCGTATTTGAGGATGATACGAAACTTCATTCCGATTTTACAATGTTTATACCTGCGGGGAACGGGCATGAGGTGGTAAAAAACTCGGACCTGCCTACAAATGAAGCCGGATTCATCAAGATAGACGACTTTTGCAATGTTATATTTGAAGATACAATGATGCCTGAGAACATCTATGCCATAGGTGATATCACGGCGCTTGAGGGGTATGACTGGAGAGCGAAGCAGGGGCACATCGCCGAAGTGATGGCCAGAAATGTTGCACATAATATACAAGCCAGAGAAGCCGGAAAATCAAACTTCAAAGGGTATCACAGGCATCTCAATATCTTATGCGTAATGGATAGCGGAGACGGTGCGGCCTTTGTTTACAGAGATGAGAAAAGAGCCTTTATGTTTCCCCTTCCCCTCATAGGCCACTGGCTGAAAAAAGCCTGGGGGAGTTATTGCAAGTATTCAAAACTTGGCAAAATACCGAGAATACCGGGAATGTAAGCAAATATGCATCTCACACTAAATCCACATTTTTTGCCTTTATACTATCTGTTGAGAAAGAGAAATACAGGACTGAATGTCTGAATGAAGTGTAGACCTCTTTTGAAACACCTCCCTTAAAATTCTAGGAGGGTGTCGCGTCTTCTTACCCTTAAGGTGCGGCACCCTTTTTTTATCCTTCGTTAAGTTTTCTTTTTTGTTTCATTTTTCTTTTTGCAAGTTCGCGCATATCTTCCGTCGTGTCACTCTCATCGACTATCTCTACGCCCAAAATAGTCTCAACACAATCCTCCAAGGTCAGGATTCCCTCTGTCTGATCGTAATTATCCGTAACAAGGAACATATGCTCTTTCTTTGATATCAGCAGGTCCAATGCTTTTGATACGGGAATATTCTCGTTTATACGGAAAATATCTTTTTTTATTGAACCCACACTGACACTGTCGTCCGTCAGTGCCTGTTTAAAGATTTTTTTAGTCAGGACTATTCCCGTCACATCCTCCTTGGAACCTTTATAGATAGGTATCCTGGAAAACTTGAAGATTGATGCTTTTGTCTCTATCACCTCTTTTATGCTCATCTCTTCATCAAGAGCAAACATTACGCTCCTTGGGGTCAGAATCTCTGAGACTTTTATTCTGTTGAGCTTCAGTATATTTTCAATGACCTCTGATTCTTTTTCATCAATTATTCCGTCATCCTCGCTCATCCACATACTCTCCAGGAGTTCCTCTTTTGTAAAGGTATGCGCGCTTTTCCCTTTTGAGATCCTGTTGGTCACAAAGAGCGTACTTAGAATAATAGGATACGTCATCCATATAAAAACTCTGATGATATGTGCGGCAGCCGGAGCCAAGTGTTTCCAATAAATAGCTCCTATGGTCTTTGGTATGATCTCTGATAAAAATAAGATTGCAAATGTTAGTACGATAGAGACATACACGACCGCATCATTTCCAAAAAGGATAGACGCCTGAGCACCTACCGCTGCGGCACCCAAAGTATTTGCGATTGTGTTTAAAATCAAAATTGAAGCAATCGATTTGTTTATGTGCTGTTTGTGGTTTCTAAGAAGAGCTCCGACAATCGGGCTCTCTTTTTCCAAAACCGAAACATAAGACATGTTTACCGATAAAAGTACCGACTCCAAAATCGAGCATAAAAATGACACAGTAACTGATAAAACGAAAAAAAGTATTAATAAATCCATTAATTTTTAATTATCCTTATATTAAAATCCATGTAGCAAGCCCTAAAAAACTGAAAAAGCCCACAACATCTGTAACCGTTGTTAAAATAACCGTACTGCCGATGGCAGGATCCACATCCATTTTTTTTAAAAAAAGAGGTATCGTAGCGCCAAAAAAACCGGCCATGAAAAGATTGATAATCATGGACAGTGCAATTACAAGACCAAGCATCCACATGCCAAACCATACATACGCTATAGCACCCATCAGCAGAGCAAACAAAAATCCGTTTCCTATCGCTATGGCAAGCTCTTTTTTTATAATCCTCTGGGCATCACCCTTTGAGATATCTCCAAGGGCAAGCTGTCTTACAACAACGGTCAGACTTTGCGTACCGGCATTTCCGCCCATAGAGGCTACGATAGGCATAAGTACGGCAAGTGCTACCATACTCTCAAGCGTATCGGCAAATATCCCGATAACCACGGATGCGGCTATAGCCGTAAAAAGATTTAACCCGAGCCAGGTAGCTCTTTTCCTTCCGGCTTTGATAATCTCATCATCTTCCTCCGCCTCATCATCGACACCGGCAAGGTTATACATCTGTTCTGTAGCGTGCTCATTGATAATATCATAGATATCATCCGATGTAATACGCCCCAGCAAGACACCATAGGCATTTGTGACCGCCAAAACCGACAGGTCATACTCTTCGAAATAGTGCACAACCTCTTTGATATCTTCTCTGTCATGCGCTTTTTTGGGCTCAAAGTTTTTGCCTGATTCTTTAATGTTCTGCGTCAGTGTTTTTGAAAAATCAAATGTCAGAAGGTCGTCGAGTCCTATAGCGTAAACGAGTTTGTCATCTTTTTGGGTTATAAAAAGATTTTGAACATTCTCAAGTTCATTCAACTTTCGTAAATGTGAAAATCTTGACACTACATCCTGCACGATCTCGCTTTTATGTGCTGTAAAGACCTCCGTCTGCATATAGGCACCGGCTTCAAAATCTTCATAGTTCTGCAGTCTTGCGATATCGACCTGGTCTTCCCTGTTAAGGTTCTTAAAAACCTTGGAAGCCACATGTTCGTCAAGTTCTTCAAGTTCCTGCATAAAATTGGCTTGGTCATCACTCTCAAGCTCAGACACCGCCAAGGAGAGTTCATCAATACTTAAAGACTCGACAATATCATCAAAGTATCTGTCCGGAGCCGCAAGGGCGACATCACCGATAATATCTTTTGGGATAAGTTTTATGGCAGCAGCGAGCTCGCTCTCATCAAGCTCTTTAAGGATCTTTGCTATATCTGATGGATGAATCTCACTAAGTTCATGAGAATTTAAATATTCTTCTACTTTATTCATGTGACTCTATATATGATTTAACATGCCCGAAGTTTACACAACTTTGCACATGCCATGTTTTGATGGCGATATTATACACTATAATAAGCATTAAGAACTTATACCAAAAATTACTTTTTATACAATCGGCTTCGCAGCAGCTATTCTATTATTTTCAGTAAATAATGTTTTTAAATATTGATTAAGCACTTAAGTTCTACAATGACGCTAACTTACACTATAAGGATACTCAATGAAAAAGATTTTACTAAGTGCGATAGCTGTTTTGGCTCTTAGCACATCTGTTATGGCCGGGACAAACTCACAAACCGGTTGTGGTCTTGGCGCCGTTATTATCAAGGATGATTCTACAGCAATTATGTTGGCTCTTCAGGCTACGACAAACGGTACTTCAGGGAATCAGACCTTTGGTATCACTTCGGGAACCCTGGGCTGTAAAAAGACTAAACTTGTTATGAATGAAAGAGCTGAAGAGTTCGTTGCATCCAATATGGATATTCTTGCAAAAGAGATTGCAGTTGGTCACGGAGAATCTTTGGACACTTTGGCTGAGCTTTTACATGTTCAGGACAAGGCAACTTTTTCTGCTTCTCTTCAGTCAAACTACAACAGCATCTATACAAGTCAAAAAGTAGAAATGGCTGATGTACTGGATAACATCTCGACAACTTCTCTTTAAACGGGATAAAACCAAACGGAAATACTCCGTTTGGTTTGTCTTTATTCTCCCAATCCACCTTAGGAAATTTCTATTATAAATAAATTACTTTTTACTTTTATTTTTTGTATTTGCTTTTTAAACGCCTCCTCCCTTGAGTATAAAGAGGAAGCAAAAAAGATGAATCTTCACCAAGAGAGATACTGGCAGCTTTTACTTCACATGGTTGATGGGACAAGCGAAATTGACGATAGCAGCTTTTTTTTGGCCAAAGACGGAAAAACAGATGCAGACAGTGAACTGCAGGCCACTCTGGATTCCTTTTTTCAAGCAGGCACACATGATGACAATTCAACCCTGTGCAGATTTCCCGCCAGAAAGGCCTGGCTGCAGGAAAAATTAAATATTATCGATTTTCCACATGCCGGATGTGATGAGTATGACAAGATACTCAAAAGACTCAATCCAAAATCAGCGACCCTGGTTTTTCCCTCCGCGCATATAAATTCGCCGGCTTCTATGTTTGGACATACCTTTTTAAGAATAAACTCCGCCTATGAATCAAGACTGCTCTCCTATGCCATTAACTATGCGGCAGATGCGAATCCCGATGACACAAATGCGGTATTATTTGCAGTCAAAGGACTCTTTGGGGGTTATTTCGGAAAATATTCCCTGCTTCCGTATTACGACAAACTAAAAGAGTACAGAGATACCGAACAAAGAGACATCTGGGAATATGATCTGGATTTGAGCGAAGAGGAAACACTAAAGATGGTCAGGCATATATGGGAGCTAAACGGTACACACTCCTATTATTACTTTTTTACGGAGAACTGCTCATACAACATGCTATGGCTTATAGAACTTGCCAGACCCGATATCCATCTGAGGGAGCATTTTAACTTTGAGGTCATCCCTCTTGAGACAGCGCATATTGTAAAACAAGAGGGGATTATCAGCCAGAATAATTACAGACCCTCAAAAAGATCCATTCTCCTTAAGTATGAAGAACTGATTGAGGATGCCTATCTCCACATGCCAAGGTCCCTGATAGAAAACAAGATACCGCTTCAGGATATCACACAAAATATCGATATCCCTCTGCAGCAAAAAAGATATATACTCGAAGCCTCTATAGAATATTTGGAATATTCATTCAGCAAAAGCCAAATGCAAAAAGAGGAGTATCTAAAGATGTTTCACAATATCTCAAAACAAAGGGCGGCCTTGGGTTTGGGTGAAAAACTGCACATCAGCACTCCCCAAAATCCTATAAACAGCCATAGAGCGGTACGGGCCACACTCGGAGCCGGCTTCAAAGAGAACAACAAAGCAGCATATCTTGGAATTCGCCCGGCATATCACAGTCTCCAAGACAGTTCCTATGGATTTTTAAGAGGTACCCAAATAGAGTTTTTAAATCTCCTGCTGTCTTATTCGGACAAAAAAGTAGAAGTTGAAGATGCGACGATCCTCTCTATAGTTTCTCTGGCACAAAGATCGGAGTTTTTTGACAGTTTTTCCTGGCGTACAAAGTTTGGATGGGACCAGAAATACATCGATTATGGAACAGATTTTATAGGCAGTGTCGGTTTTGGATACAGCTGGGGAAATAAACTCGGGTATCTTTACTTTATGGCAGATCCGCTTTTTTATATAGCAAAAAACCCGCGCTTTGGAATCGGTGCAAGTGCAGGCTTGTGCATCGATTCCTATGAGTTTCTGAGTACAAATATAGAAGCAACAAACAGGTTTTATGATAACGGCACAAAACAGCTGCTGGTTCAGGCTTCACAAAGTTTCAGACTATCGCAAAACCTTCAGGTAACATTTGAGTACGAATATACGGACAAGCTCCAAGACCTTAAAAAAGAAAAAGAGACACGGTCCAAGGCTAGCCTCAATTACTATTTTTAGCACTTGCGTACCAGAGCAGGGAGTATCGGAGCAAAGCGTATTATACAAAGATAGGGTACAATTGTATACAAATTATTTGCTCAGGAAAGACTATGCTTACTTTTAATGACAACTCTAATTGTTCCGCAAATTTTATAGTGATATCTCTGGTGCCGGTACTGTTTTTTGTATCCATGCTTTTGGGTTATCTAAATATTCTGCCGATCCACGTCCCTGTCCATGCTCTTGTTATCATCGGTTTTATTCTTTTCATCTTTTTACTGTTTATAAAACATAACGCAAACTACACCATATGCAAGATGAGAGCATCCTATTTTAAAATGGAGCAGGAACTCAGAATAAAACTCGAAGCCAACTCTCTCAAGATCAATGATGAGTACAGATCCGTGCTTGATATGCAAAAATTTCTCAATGAGTATTATTCCGGCATCAGAAATGACAATTTCGTTTCCGTGGCCTCCTCTATTTTCCCCATGCTCGGGATATTGGGTACATTCTTGGCCATTGCGGTTTCCATGCCAAACTTTTCCGTCACAGATACGCAAGCTTTGGATAATGAGATATCTATACTTTTAAGCGGTGTCGGCTCAGCATTTTTTGCTTCTATCTACGGAATTTTGCTCTCTTTGATTTGGACCTATTTTGAGAAAAGGGGTCTGAGCAAAGTGGATATCTATTTCTCTAGGATTAAAAAGAGTTTTAAGACAAATATCTGGTCACCAGAGGAACTTCTCATCTATAAGTATTCAAAATACGCCGAAGAAGACAACAAATTCATCAGCGCTCTAAAAGAAACCTTCAATCTGGATTTTATCAAAACAGTCAATAAGGAGCACCTGGAAAATTTTAGAAAAATCATGCATGAGACAAACTATAATTTTACGCAAATATCCACCCATCTTCAATATGTATCCGATGAGCTCAAGGAGACCTTGGCTTTGGTTGATAACAGCAAAAATGCAATTGAGGCAAAAAATCAGATAGAGAGTTCTCTTGTAGAATTTACACATGCCACAAAATCTTTTGAACGGACGTCAAAACTCTTCAGTGCGCAGCTGGACAGCTCATTGAACAACACATTTAAGAAAATAGATACACAAGTCGGGGATATCGTCATCAAGCTCGCAGACTTTGCCACGCATGTCAGTCTTGAGAGCAAAGAGGTGCAAAACAGTATAAAAAGCTATCACGACATGATAGCCTCACAGGTAAAAGTCAAATAAATGTTTTACAAAGACAATAAAGATAACGAGAGTAATTTCTGGATATCTTATGCCGATTTGATGGCAGGCTTGCTGTTTGTATTTATCCTGCTTATTGGCGCAATCGTCATAAAATCCATTGTTCTAAAATCCAATCTTCATTCCAAAGAGGATTCTTTGAACAGCTCCATAAATACGATATTGCTAAGGGATAAAGAAGTACAAAAGCTCAAGCAGCTCTTATCCAGGAGAAACACTGAGATAGAGGGGATGCAAGAGGAACTCCTTATCACCAAAAATGCTCTGGAATTAAAAACGGATGAGATATTAAACCTCAATAATATCCTTTTGTCCCAAAATACAAAAGTGGATGATTTCAACAATAAAATAATTATATTGCAAAATCTCCTGGATGAGACAAATGAATCGCTCTCAGGAAGCAATACCAAACTGCATGATTACGAAAATAAAGTATTGATACTCTCAAATCAGCTGACAAACAAAGATGACCTGCTTCAATTAAAAGAGAAGAAACTGTTAACTCTGCTTCAGTCCCTGGAACAAAAAGAGACAGACCATGACAGACTTATCGCAAAGCTCCAGGAGCAAAAAGCAAAAATAAAAAGTCTCACAGGAATTAAAATCAAAGTTATCTCGGAGCTAAAGAGCAGTTTGGGCAAAAACGTATTTATCGATCCAAAAAGCGGCTCTTTGAGACTCTCCTCCAATATTTTATTTGACAAAGACAGCGCCCAGCTCAAAGAATCATCAAAACAGGAGCTTAAAAAAGTTTTTATTAACTATATAGGCTCCTTGATCTCTAAGCCCAGTATTAAAGAGAATATTGACAAAATCGTCATAGAGGGGCACACTGACAGCGACGGAGCTTATCTTTATAACCTAAACCTTTCGCAGCAAAGAGCTTATGCCGTTATGAACTATCTTTTGACCCTGGATTTTACAAAACAAAACAATATCAAGCCGCTCCTCGTTGCAAGCGGACGTTCGGATCTTGATACTATAATCAGAAACGGCAAGGAAGATAAATACGGTTCTAGAAGAATTGAGATAAAGTTCACGCTTAAAAATGATGATGCAATGAATGAGATTGAAAGGATTCTAGATAATGAAGAACTTTGAACCTGAAAAAATAAAATCGGCTTCCAAATATTTAACAGATAAGCTCCAGAATCTGAAGAAGCCCCACAACGACTCCTTTGTCATAGAAAAAAAGAAGATTCCAAATCTCAGAAGATTTATAAATCTTCTGTTTAAGTCATAAATAGTCTCTATTCTAATTCGAAGATATAACCCTCATCCGTCTTGGATGTTTTATATCTGTAATGTCCGTCAAGTTCAATTACGACTCTGTAGTACCCCGAATGATTGCCGATTCTTATTGTTTTGAATATGCCGTTTATATTCTTTTTTACAAATGTTTTCATACTTGCATCTCTTTTTAGATCCAGAACAATCCTGTGCGGCTTGGCAAGCAGAAAGTTTCGGATGATAACGTCTTTTGTGATTATTTTCAAACTTCTGTCCGAAGAGTAAAAATCTATATACTGCGTAGACGCTATTTGCTTGTAGTTTCGTTTCTTAGGCTTTTTTTTTGGTTCATCCAGATTGGAATAGCTTTGCGAAATAAATACGGGCAAATGCCAGTCTATAGAATTATCAAGTTCTATACTTTTTGTATCTACGGATCCGTCGAGACTCTTATATTCTATTGTAACTTTTTGTATGATTCGTGCTTCATTGGGAAGGCTGATCGTTGCTCTTTTGAGCGGAGGCAGATTTTTGTCCGCATTGGAAGTATAGGGGATATCTCTTTCACCGTCTGAAGGAAAAAAAGGATTTTCACGGGCATTTGAAATCGTAAGCAAAAAGAATAAGAGAAAAATAATTTTAAACAAAAGCACTCCTGAGATTTATCTGCGGATATTATAACCAATTTACTGTGCGGATATCTCTTTTAACTCAAAGTACTCTCTTTGCAGTTCCGCATTCTCGTTTTTGAGCCTGTGTATCTCATTTTGCAGAAAGTCTTCGTATTCTTGCAGTCCAAAAAGGATTTCCAAGGAGTTCGTTCCGTATAAAAGTATCCCTAAGTACACACCTAAAGAGAGTACGATAAAAAATAAAATCAAGAACTTTCCCAAAGAGAGACCCAAATACTTTTGAGTAAAACTCTGAGTATTGTCTATCTCCTGATAAAGTTCTTCATTATTCATTTGATATCTTAGTTAAAAAGTGCAGACCCTAGGTATTCACCGTATACAACTTCATTTTCAATCTCTAATAAACGATTATATTTTGCAGTTCTTTCACCACGGGCAGTTGAACCTGTCTTGATCTCACCACAGTTAAGCGCAACGGCAAAGTCTGCTATAAAAGCATCTTCACTCTCACCTGAACGGTGACTCATTACACATTTGTAACCGTTTCTTTGAGCGAGACGAACAGTCAGCATCGTCTCACTTACAGAACCGATTTGATTTGGTTTGATAAGAATAGAGTTCGCTATCCCTTTTTGAATACCCTCATTCAAAATATTTGCATTTGTTACAAACAAATCATCACCGACGAGTTGTACTTTCTCAGCAAGTTTTTCAGTAAGGATTTTCCAGCCGTCCCAGTCATCTTCGCTTAATCCGTCTTCAATAGAAACAATAGGATATTTAGAACATAAGTCAACATAATAATCAACCAGTTCAGCAGAGCTGACCGTACGGTTTTCAGAATCAAGTCTGTATCCGCCCTCTGTTACAAGCTCTGAAGCGGCAACATCAAGTGCGATTGCCATTTGTTCTCCGGCTTTGTAACCAGCTTTCTCAATCGCTTCCATGATAATCTGTATAGGCTCTTCGTTTGAACTTAAATCCGGTGCAAATCCACCCTCATCACCTAAAGCTGTATTGTGTTTTTTGGCTTTTAAAATTGCTTTTAGATTGTGATACACTTCGGCACTTGCCTGAAGTGAAGTAGCAAAATCTTCAAAGCCTACAGGCATGATCATGTATTCCTGAAAATCAACAGAGTTATCAGCATGAGATCCGCCATTGATAATGTTAAGCATAGGTGTAGGCATAACCATAGCATTTGCTCCGCCTAGGTAACGATAAAGCGGTACGCCTAAACTTTTTGCAGCAGCACGGGCTACAGCCATAGAAACACCAAGAACCGCATTTGCGCCCAGGTTTCCATAGTTTTCAGTTCCATCAATCTGCTTCATCTCAGCATCTATTACAGCCTGGTTAAAAGGGGAAAGCCCTATCAGAGCATCTGCAATCTGGGAGTTTACGTTCTCAACTGCCTGAAGTACGCCTTTGCCCATATAGCGGCTTCCGCCATCACGAAGCTCTAAAGCTTCACGTTTTCCGGTACTTGCACCTGATGGTACTATAGCACTTGCACTTGTTCCATCACTTAACTCTACTGTTGCTTTTACCGTTGGATTACCACGAGAATCCATTACCTCTATTGCACTAACATTATCTATAAACATTATTCATCCACCTCGTTAATTTCTGATGTATCCATTACCATGATGTTATTTATTCCCATGGCAACTTTAATTTTTCCCTCTATCTCACGCGCCAGTTCCGGCTCTTCTTTAAACTTGGCCTTGACATTTTCACGCCCTTGTCCAAGCTTGGTATCTTCATAAGAAAACCAGGCACCGCTTTTATCGATTATATCCAGTTTAACACCATAATCGACAAGCTCACCCTCTTTTGAGATCCCTTCACCAAACATTATATCAAATTCAGCTTGACGAAACGGCGGAGCCACCTTATTTTTTATAACTTTTGCTTTTACACGGTTACCGATGTTATTTTCACCCTGTTTCAAAGAGGCTATTCTTCTTACGTCGATTCTGACAGAAGCATAAAACTTCAGTGCATTTCCGCCTGTAGTAGTCTCCGGAGAACCGTATCCCATCATCCCTATTTTCATACGGATCTGATTGATAAAAATAACCGTACAGTTCATCTTATGTAAAACACCTGTTAGTTTACGAAGTGCTTTTGACATAAGTCTGGCCTGCACACCGACATTCTGATCAGACATCTCACCTTCAATCTCAGACTTTGGAGTCAAAGCGGCAACGGAATCTATTACTATGAGATCGATTGCGCCGCTTCGTGCTATAGTCTCAACAATATCAAGTGCCTGCTCGCCATAGTCGGGCTGAGAGACAAGAAGATTATCGATATCTACCCCAAGATTTCTGGCATAAATCACATCAAGTGCATGTTCCGCATCAATGAAGGCGCAAACACCGCCGGCTTTTTGACACTCGGCAGTTATTTGAAGTGCCAGTGTTGTCTTACCCGAGCTTTCAGGTCCGTAAATCTCAATAACCCTTCCCTGAGGAACCCCGCCTATTCCCAGTGCCAGATCCAATCCCAAAGAACCCGTACTTATTGATTCAATTGGAACTATCTCTTTATCCCCGAGTCTCATCAAAGCACCTTTTCCAAATGCTTTGTCTATTTGTTTCATTGCTAAGTCTAGTGATTTTTGTTTGTTTGCGTCCATCTGATAGCTCACTTGTTATTAAATTTAGACTTATTTTATGACAGTTTTACATATTCGGTTAAAAATATTTCATTTTGTCATATTTTTTGTGTATTTATTTTATCTTGAATCTATCCAGATAAAGTAGGGTGAAATTTTATCCTTATTTGGTTAAAATCTAGTTTATAAAATTATTTGGACATTATTTTGAAAAAGACTCTTATAGCTCACTCGCCCGATGCAGATGATATCTTTATGTACTACGCCATCAAGTTTGGCTGGGTAGATATGAAAGATACCCATTTTGACAATATTGCAAAAGATATTCAGACCCTCAACGAAGATGCACTCAAGGGCGTTTATGACATAGTCGCTATCAGTTTTGCCCTTTATCCGCATATAAAAGATGAGTACGCTCTGCTTCGCACTGCGGTAAGCTTTGGCGAAGGATACGGACCAAAAGTCATCAAGAGAAAAGGCACGAGCCTAAAGAAAAACTTCAAAGTCGCCCTTAGCGGAGAGCATACCACCAATGCGATGCTCTTTCGTATAAAATTTCCACATGCCAGAATCAGCTATATGAATTTTTTGGAGATCGAGCAGGCTGTACTTGATGGAAAAGTCGATGCAGGTGTTTTAATCCACGAATCTATCTTAACCTACGCAGACGAACTTGAGGTCGAGATAGAGATGTGGGATATTTGGCAGGAACTCGCCGGAGATGCTCTTCCCTTGCCGCTTGGAGGCATGGCGATACGCCGCTCTATTCCCCTGAACAAAGCCATAGAGTACGAAAACACTTTGACAAAAGCGGTTCAGGTGGCACGTGACCACAAAGACAGGCTCTCCAAAATGCTTTTGGAGAGAGATTTGGTCCGAATAGATGCACCGACTCTGGATAAATATCTTGAGCTCTATGCGAATGATGCATCGATTACATTGAGTGCTGTTCAGTATCAGGCAATCAACAAACTTTTTGAAATAGGGTATAAGAACGGTTTTTACAGTTCCCCCATACAAATAGAGGATTATCTTATCCCGACCGAGTATAAAGATTTAAGGAATTCATAAATCATGGAAGCAAAACTCATAGCATTAGGTATTGAGACTTTTAAAATAGCTCTTCTTTTGGCACTTCCCGGACTTCTTACGGGTATGTTTCTGGGGCTTGCCGTGAGTATCTTTCAGGCCACAACACAGATAAACGAGATGACCCTGAGTTTTATTCCAAAAATCGTAGGCGTTATCATCGTTGTCATTCTTACAATGCCCTGGATGCTCAATGCTATGACGGATTTTTCTGTCAATGTTTTCAATCTTATTCCGTCATTCATAGAGTAATGAGCTATAAAAGCGTAAACTTTTCTAAGTTTTCTTCCATAAAGATTGGCGGTACCCTGGATGTAAAACTGCTTGAAAATGCTCAGGACTACAGCAGCCGTTATTACATCATCGGCTCCTCCAACAACACCCTCATAGGAACACAGCCTCCCCCTCTGATGATGCTCAGCAAAAAGTATGATTACATAAAGATACAAGACAATATGCTTAAGATAGGAGCTGCCACACCCTCAGGAAAGATAGCCTCCTTCTGCAAAAAACACGACATTGCCAATTTTGAATTTGTATCGCATCTTCCCGGCACTCTGGGAGGACTGGTCAAGATGAATGCGGGACTCAAGGAGTATGAGATTTTTAATAATCTTATCTCTATTTCCACATGCCGGGGTGACTACGAAAAAAAAGAGCTGAACTTCAGATACAGATATACAGATATCAATGCACCGATTTTAGAGGCGAGCTTTATTCTGGCATGTGGATTCGACAAACAAAAAGTCGAGCTGTTTAAAAACATGCGTTCGAATCAGCCAAATACGCCGAGTGCGGGAAGCTGCTTTAAAAATCCCGCCGGAGACTATGCGGGAAGGCTTATAGAAGCTGTGGGCTTAAAGGGCTTTAAAGTCGGAGATATGGAGTTTAGCACCGTCCACGCAAATTTTTTGGTCAACCATGGCGCAGGAAATTTTAAAGATGCGATATTTTTAATTCAGGAAGCTCAAAAAAGAGTCTATGAGAGATTTGGAATTTGGCTTGAGAATGAAATCATAGTGCTGGACAAAAGATATATGGGCAAAGACTCGCCTCTATTAAATCCCCGCACAAAAGACAAACAGAGCTAAGCCTGCTGCTTAAGTTTGATTACGGGTTTTTGCAGCAATAGATTATTCGGATAGAGAACTTTATTTCCATCCGCATCTCTTATCTCTATCTGAAATAAGGCTATCTCCAGAATCTCCCCCTCTACACTGCCATCACCGTCAACGATCCTTACTCTGTCGCCAACACCGGCAGGAAACGTAAAAAATATAATAATGCTGGCGGTCACATTGCTCAAGATAGACCACTGCGCAAACAAAGCAACACCGACTATCGCAAAGACCGAAGAAGCGAATACGGAAATCCCTTCTATATTTATTCCCCATACAAAGGTAAGAACAATAAGTCCGATAATGATAAAAAGGGTCTCAAACACCTTTTGTACAAAAAATATTCTCTTTGGAAGTATATTTCTCGCATTGGCTATCTTCTTTAAAATACGTCGTGTCGCGACCATTCCAATGTACGTAAGCAAAATGACTCCGAGGGTAAATAATAAAGAACTGCTCATGTATAACTCCGATAAAATGATTAAAATGGAATTATACTTTAAAAATCATTTCTAGAAGCTATACACTTGTTCCCGGGCTATTTTCATTTTATGTTATAGTTTTGTATATTATTTAAAAGGTGCTCTATGGATTATCAATCAATTTTAAATGAGATTGCAGATGAGATCACACCGTTGCTAAAAGATGGAAAAGTTGCAGATTATATCCCTGCTCTGAGTATGGTCGATCCGAACCAGTTCGGGATGTCCATAACACTTTTTGACGGAACCCAGTACAGTGTCGGTCATTCAAACACGCTTTTTTCCATACAAAGCATCTCAAAGCTCTTCACATTTACACTCGCGCTGAAATTTCACGGCTTCGACCTATATAAACGAATCGGGCACGAACCCTCGGGGAATCCTTTTAATTCCCTCGTTCAGCTTGAATACGAAAAAGGAAAACCGAGAAATCCTTTTATCAATGCCGGAGCCATTAATGTTACAGATGCCCTCATAAATCATTATGGAGACGAGACAAGCGCCTATGAAGAGGTTTTGAAGTTTATAAGGGCAATTGCGGATGAAGATTCGATACGCTCGAATCCCATAGTCGCCGTATCCGAGATGGAACACGGCTACAGGAACCTGGCTTTGGCAAACCTGATGAAAAGTTTTAATAATCTCGACAACAATGTTCTTGATGTCGTACAGACATATTTCAACCATTGTGCCGTGGAGATGAGTACCAAGATGTTATCCAGAGCCATGCTCTATCTCGCGAACCACGGCGTAGACCCCATAACGGGAAAATCCTATATAACTGCGCAACAGGCAAAGCGGATCAATGCAGTCATGCTCACCTGCGGACACTATGATGCTTCGGGAGACTTTGCATTTCATGTGGGATTACCCGGCAAGAGCGGTGTAGGGGGAGGAATAGTTGCTTTGATACCCAAAAAAATGGGGATAGCCGTCTGGTCGCCGGGACTAAACTCCAACGGAAATTCCCTTGTAGGGACTATGGCGCTGGAGCTGTTTACAACAAAAACGGGGCTTTCTATTTTTTAGTTTGCAGACAGCGCAAAAACAGCTTACTGGCTGAGCTGCTTGTGCAGGGAATTCAAATCCCCCAAAATATTTATACTGCTTATTTTTCCGTTTTTAAAGTGAAAGAACGAGGCTCCAGAGTAGCAGATACGCTTGCCTGTAGGTGCATAATTAAATATAGGACCCTCGTGTGTTCCGGTGTATGTGACATAAGCTGCCGCCATATTTCCTTCACTGACAATCATCTCCAAAGCATGGTACATGTTGGGAAATGCTTTTACAAGCATTTGGGAATAGTCTTTAAAACCTTCGATTCCATTTGCCGTAATATCCAATGAACCGCGAAAACGGATGTCCGGATCCAACAATTTATCCACCTTTGTGAAATCCTGATCATTCCACATCTGGTAGTACGCGCGAACTAGCTCTTTATTTTCCATTATACTTCACTTTAATCTGTGTAACTATGTCTGTGCGGAAATTTTTCGACCGAACTGTATTCGTCGTCTTTCCAATCATCATAGTCATCATATCCGTCATAATCTACAGTAAACAGTTTTGAGTAGCCTCTTTTTACGAGCTCCTCATCAAGCAATTCACCATCATAACTTTTGCCTTTGCAAGTGCTAAGGATTTCAGCAATATCTGCTTCATCAACGCCACCAAGTTCCATTTCAAACACTACGTCGGAAACTTTCATCAAATCCTCGATAAAAAATTATATCTATAAAAGACAATTTGTTTGATAGACACTATCAAACACAGCCAAAAAAACCGAAACACAAATCTGCGTCTCATAATGACTCAAAGGCTTTTTAAAAATCGGTGCCATTAAACTGAGTAAGAAATTATACAATTTTTTTTGTATTTTAAATATATAAAAAAAATAGTATAGTATCACATAACACAAATAATTATTTTTACAATCGGAGCACATATGCAGGAGCATGGTTTGACGGATTCACAGCTGAATGAGGCGATCAGCGTATACAAAGACAACTTGGCGCTTGAACCGTATCAGGCTGAGCTAATAAAGCTGCAGCAGCACGTGGAGCGTAATAAACTCAAGTTTATCATTTTATTTGAGGGGCGTGATGCGGCCGGAAAAGGAAGCGTGATAGGGAGTGTCAGCAGATACATGAATCCTAAACACTACAGAATAGTCGCGCTTGGAAAACCTACGCAAGAAGAGAGAAGCGAATGGTATTTTCAAAGATATGTCAAGCATTTTCCTCGCGGGGGCGAGCTGATTTTATTTGACAGAAGTTGGTATAACCGCGCAATGGTTGAGCCTATTTTTAACTTTTGTTCAAAAAAAGAATATGACCTGTTTATGAAGGATGTTGTCCCCTTTGAAGAATCTATCATTGACCATGGAACCGTGCTTATCAAACTCTACTTCAGCGTAAAAAAAGAGAGACAGGCGCAGAGGTTCGAGCAAAGACGTTTAGACCCGTTGAGACAATGGAAACTAAGCGAAATAGACTTGCAGGCGCAAAGTATGTGGGATCAGTTTACGGAAAAAAAATATGAGATGCTTCAGGCAACCAGCAGGGTAAAAAATCCATGGAACGTCATCCGCTCAAGCGATAAACACAAGGCCCGACTGGAGACTATCAAACTTATTCTAAACAGTATAGACTATGACGGACGCTCCCGTGCCCTGGATTACACTCCTGATCCCGAGATCGTATTTTCGGCAGAGAGCGAACTTCTGATTATGGAAAAGACAAAAAATAAGAGACCAGGACATGAATAGCTCATTTACACACTTCAGAGGATTTCTCGATACGCTCAAACATCTCATCCGCTCCCCCTCTGTTGTCGGTGCGGAACACCCGTTTTTTCTTTCGCTCAAGAGAGAGCTTGATGAACTTGGTATAAAAACCACCCTTTATGAGGGTCTGCTCGTGGCGGAGGGGCATAAACCCGATTCGGGGATGCTCTCAGCGCACATTGACAGACACGGTCTGATATGCACAGGTCCGAATGAATTTCAGTACGCTGCTTTTATGACGCAAAACCGCGGGGATTTAACAGGAGACTCCTTTTCTGAGCAGACCTATATGGCCATTGCAGAAAGGTTCAAACAGCAGCTTGTACAGGCCTATGAGCCTTGGTCGGGCTCTTATCTCGGGCTTGGTACGATTGACAATGCCTATATCTGTGAACGCAGAAAAAATCTTGTTTTTGAGGTAAAGGGGCTTGAACACCTCATGCCCGGAACCCCTATTGCTTTTGTAGACACACTCTCAAACAAAGACGGTCTTCTCTCGGCCCAACTTGACAATGTTTTTAGTGCGGCTGTAATCGTGTACCTGTACAAAAGCGGTTACAAAGGTACGGCTTTTTTCACCGCACAGGAAGAATCAGGAAAAAGCTGGCGTTTTTTGCTCGAATGGTTCCGCCGTTTTGATAAAAATACAAACAGGCTTCTGGTTCTAGATACCAGCCCTTATCCAAACAGAGAACTAGCAGAGAATCAGGATATCGTACTTCGCAACCGTGATGCCAATGCAATCTTCAACTCCCCTCTGACACAAGAGATAGAGGAGCTGTGCAAAGAACACGAGATAAAGTACAGCTTTAAAGATATTTATTTGCAAGAGGGAAATAAAAAACTTCTCGAACAGGGACTAAAAGCAAATTCACTTGGAAGTACGGAGATGGGAAGATTGATCTTGGCAAGTGAGGGAGCAGTTCAGGGAACGACACTCCAAGTTCCTACTACGGGATATCACACCACATCTGAGACAGTTTCCGTAAAAGCCGTAACAGGTATGCTTACACTCCTAAAAGAGATGTATGTTGATACAAAAAGTATGAATCACTAGATTTATACTTTTAATTTTTAAGCTCCAATATCGTCTTTTTTAATTTTTCTTTCTTTCTTAGGTTCGGCAATGCTTACATTTCTTTCGATGTAGTCCATTATTTTTCCGGCGATATCTACGCCCGTTGCTTTTTCTATCCCCTCAAGACCCGGAGAAGAGTTCACTTCCATCACAAGAGGGCCTCTAGCTGAGGGTATCATATCCACTCCGCACACTCCTAGACCCATAGCTTTTGCAGCGGCCAAAGCCATACTTTCTTCTTCTGCTGAGAGTTTATGCACCGTAGCGCTTCCCCCTTGATGCAGGTTTGAACGAAAATCACCCTCTGCTCCTTGTCTCTTCATAGCACCGACAACTTCGCCGTCCACCACTATAGCACGGATATCAGCTCCCCCGGCTTCTGCGATAAATTCCTGAACAAGGAGGTTTACGTCCATTCCGTAGAATGCGTCAAGTACAGATTTGGCCGCTTTTTTTGTTTCAGCCAAAACAACACCTACGCCCTGGGTGCCTTCTAAAATCTTTAAAACCAGAGGTGCTCCGCCGCTTAACTTGATAACACCTTCCGTATCGGACTTGTTTGAGGCAAAAACGGTCTTTGGCATATCCACTTCATGCTTGGAGAGTATCTGCAGACTTCTAAGCTTGTCTCTTGAACGTGAGATTGCCAAAGAACCGGCGACGCTAAAAGCATTCATCATCTCGAAGTGGCGAACCATTGCCGTACCGTAAAAAGTACGGCTGGCTCCTATTCTAGGGATTATGGCATCGGGAGCATCCAACTCTTCTCCATGATAATTTATTTTCAGTTCACCTTTTTGAATCTCGATACTACACTCCAAATAGTCAATGATTTGAACATCCCATCCCCTCTGCTTCGCAGACTCCATCAATCTTTTCGTTGAGTAAAGTGTCGAGTTTCTTGATAGTATATATAGCTTCATTTTATACCTTTTTTTTATATTTTAATGACACGTCGACCAGAAATCTCTTTTCCAAAAATTTTCTGCCGATCAGCATGGGATACTTCATATCTTTGCGGTTTGTCAATGAGATCTCTGCCATATAGGTTTTTCCGACGATACTGATAGCTGTTTTGATAAATATTCTTTCTTCGGATTTTCCGTTGGAACTTTTTACTTTTTTTATTTTATGCACAGGCATCACAATATCTTCCTGAGAATAATTGGGATGGGAATCATCCAGTAATTTAAAATGAACAGTACCGTTTTCATTCAAATATATTTCATCACAATGGATAGAACAGGAGTCAGCTCCCGTATCGATCTTTGCTTCTATATCGTAAAACTCCAACTCCGGTATAGAAATATATTCATTCCTTCCCACAACCGATTTTTCCATAATGCCGCACCCACTTGTTTCAATATATATATGGTACCATTCTAATATATATTTGATTAATTTAAGGCTATTTTTATCAAATAATGAGGAAAAGAATGAAAGACAATATCTTAGAAATATGCGGTATTAGTGTTGCCAGAGGAAGTATCAAAGATATAGAGATAGAGCTTCCAAAACTCTATAATCTTCCTGCTTCCATCCCTATTCACGTTATACGCGGAAAATCCAAAGGTGCAACCGTTTTTATCAGTGCCGCCATCCACGGAGATGAGCTTAACGGCATAGAGATCATAAGACGGCTGCGCAATCTGGCTATTTTGAATAAACTCAAGGGAACACTGATACTGGTCCCTGTTGTAAACGTATACGGAGTGAACACATTGACAAGATATCTGCCCGACCGCAGAGATCTTAACCGCAGTTTTCCGGGCTCTACAAAAGGCTCACTTGCCGCGAGAATAGCCAAGATATTTTTTGATGAGATAGTCATGAAGTGCGATTACGGAATTGATTTGCATACGGGAGCTATCCACAGATCCAATTTACCCCAGATTCGTACCAATATTAAAAATGAAGAGACCCTCAGACTTGCTAAGTCCTTTGAAGCGCCTGTGATTTTACACTCCGAACTCAGAGACGGTTCGCTTAGATCAGAAGCCCAGGAATACGGTGTTCCTATTTTGCTCTATGAAGCGGGAGAAGCTTTGCGTTTTGACGATACATCGATAAAAATCGGTGTCAAAGGGATAGTTAACGTACTCAAATCCCTACAGATGCTTCCCTCAAGCAGAAATAAAACATATAAAACACCTCTGATTTTTAAACAAAGCAGTTGGATACGCGCCCATGAGAGCGGAATGATAAGAACTGTCAAAACACTCGGTGATTCAGTAAAAACAGATGAGATTATCGCCTTTATTGATGCACCCATAGGCAGCAACAGTTTTGAGATACACGCGGCATTTGACGGTGTGATCATAGGAAAGATTCAAATACCTCTGGTACAAGCGGGTGATGCCGTCTTTCATATAGCACGTTTTGAGGATTTGGAAAAAGCGGATGCACATATAGAATATTTTCAAGAAAATGCCATAGAAGACAGTGATATTATGGGTCTAAACGATGAGCATACTATAGAAAACTAGAGAAAAATAGAGAAGAAAATCAGAAAGTGATTTTATAAGCCGGTTTCTGCAGTCGGTGCACAAAGAGCAGAATGCTCTTTGTATATTAAAAACGAAGCATCAAACCCGCATAAACACCTGAAAAATCAAGATCCATCTTGGCATCTACGCTGTCTTCATCGATTTTGATTTTTTGTACTCTGTATCCAAGTTCAAGTGCAGGTTGGATAACAGGGAAAAAATCAAGCGTGTAGTCTACTTTCGCACGCGCATCATAGATTGTTGATGAACCGCTTGTTACGTATTTTACATCCGCTTCGACACCAATGTTTGTAACCGGGATTTCTGTACGAACTCTTGCGTAGAGCATAGGAAGAGCAATACTCGTCGTATCACTGTAAGAAGTATCGGTACTGCCCGGGATCGTTACGCCATCGGCAGTATAAGACATATTCATCACTTTTAAATCCACACCAAGATCCAATGTTATCCAAAATGTGTTATCCAAAATGTTGTAATAAGGGATGATATCAAACTGTGTCATCTCAAGAGATGTTGCCGAAGTAGCCGGGATGGTAAAGTTTTTAAAAGTACCTGTTGCCTCACCGGTATTTTTTAAAGAAACATACTCCACTCTAAGGTTTGGAATGATAGGAACAGGATGTTTTATCAACAGCCAGGCATAGTTTTGCGTTTCCTCTTTTTCCAAAGACTTGTCGCTACCGCTTGAAACACCGTCCGTATAGCTTATCTCACCGCTTGGTTTTTGCATCCATGCACCCGCACCCATCTCAACTCTTGCGAAATCTGCGCTGGCAGTCGTAGCCAGAACAATTCCACATGCCAAAGTAGACAAAATCTTTTTCATCATAAACTCCATTTGTATAATCTGCAATATTATAGCAAACTGATGTAGTAGATAACTTAAGTGATTAGATTATGATTGTTAATATTAGGGTAAAACCCTAATATAATAGGAGAAGGAGAATTTGTAAGCGGTATTTCACTTATCTTTTGTGCCACTCAAAGAGAGTGGACTTGAATAAAAAAGGGCTGATTAACTAACAGCAGCGATTGCAGCGTCGTAGTTTGGCTCTTCTGTGATTTCAGGAACGATCTCTTTGTATGTTACTACACCCTCTTCGTTAATTGCGAAGATTGCTCTACAAGTAACACCTGCAAGAACAGAACTACCTAGTAGTACACCGTAAGCGTTTGCGAAATCTTTGTTTCTGAAGTCTGAAGTAACAGTTAGGTTCGTGATACCTTCAGTTGAACAAAAACGTCCAGCAGCAAATGGTAAGTCTAAAGAAACGATAGTCGGTTTAACACCTTCTAATGAAGAAGCTTTTGCATTGAAGTTACGAGTCTCAGTAGCACATACACCTGTATCTAATGAAGGAACAACGATAATAAGTTGTTTGTGACCTTGAGCTCCACCAACTACTACATCACCTAAACCGTCTGAATTAACAACAGTTACTTCTGGTGCTTTATCACCAACATTTACTTGATTTCCTAAAAGTTCTACGTCTGTACCTTTGAATTTTGTAGTTGCCATTTTGGCTCCTTGATTTGATTTATTTAATTTATGTCGAAAGTTTACTTAATTCGGATAATTTTACTCTTATTTAAAAAAAGAATGTTTTTCAATAAGGTTAAATTAAGCTGTTAATCCGTGATTTATCATTATCTATAAATCACTTCTCGGTGCTATATCCAGCTCTTGCAGGGAAGTAAACATCTTCTTGTTATACATTTCAACTGCGACTCTGCCAATCATTGCCGCATTGTCTGAACAATATTTTAGCTCACTTAAAATTAAATCTGCTTTGTGCGGTCTTAACAGTTCTTCTATCTGCGAACGAAGATATAAGTTGGCACTCGCTCCGCCGACTATGGCAAAGGTCTTGGGCACGTTTGTCTGAAAATATTTTTTTAGTTTTTGGATGATATGCGCTGTCGCTATATGCTCAAATGACGCCGCTATATGCGGATAATCCTCTTTGTCTGCACCCTCTACTGCAAGTCTCACAGCATTTTTAAGCCCTGAATATGAAAAAGCTATCAGCGGTGATCGGTGTAGAGGAACGGTAAATTTATATCTGTTTCTCTCTCCGTTTTTTGCAAGTTCCTCAATCAAAGGGCCGCCCGGATAGCCAAGCCCCATCATCTTGGCGACCTTGTCAAAACTCTCCCCAAAACTGTCGTCCATACTTTTTGCAACCGTTTGTATATCATCAATGCTTTTTACTTCCATAACCTGGGTATGCCCGCCTGAGACCAAAAGAACACTCAGAGGAAACTTCGCCTCTTTTTCTATAAAAAGCGAATAGATATGCCCTATGAGGTGATTCACGCCGATGAGAGGGATATTGAGGGCAACCGATATGGCCTTGGCCATAGTCACGCCCTCTACAAGCGTGACAGCAAGACCTGGACTCGATGTCACAGCCACGGCTTTTAAATCTTTGAAATACGGTTCACACTCCTGGAGTATTTTTGGAAGAGCTTCGGCATGGAGTCTTGCGGCAAGTTCCGGAACTACGCCACCGTATACCGAGTGCTCAAGCTCCTGGGATATCTTCTTGTGAAACAAAAGCCGGCATGTGGAGATCTCTGTAATCGCAATTGCACTGTCATCACAGCTGCTTTCTATGGATAATATCAATTCCAAACCGCACTCCTTACATAGCTTCGTACCCGGGCATCTATCTCAAACACATCCTCAGCACTCTTTGGGATACTCTCAAACTTGTTAAAAGCGTGCAGGATAGTCTTAGAAATATCCATAAAACCTATCTCTTTTGCTATGAATTTTTCTATCGCTATCTCATTTGCGGCATTTACGATGACACCGCGAACCGGATTTTTAAGCAACTCTTTTTTTATCTCCCAAATCGGATATCTCTCGGTGCTTATCTCTCTGAATTCCAAAGAGCCGACCTTCAAGAGGTCCACATGCCCCAAAATATTTTCATCCATTTTGGGATCAATGGCATACGCGATTGGGAGCTGCATGCTGGCATGTGCAAAATGAGCGGTTGTCGAACCGTCTTTGAAATCAATAAGGGCGTGGATAAGCGATTTCGTCTCTATGATGGCGTCGTACTCCCCCTCTCCAAAAAGCCATCTGGCTTCTAAGAGTTCAAACATCTTATTGACCATCGTAGCGGAGTCTATAGTGATTTTTTGCCCCATGGACCAGTTGGGATGCTTTTGCGTATCAGCCAGTGTTGCACTCTTGAGACGTGAGACATCCCAGTCACGAAAAGCACCGCCGCTTGCGGTTATTATCATTTTGCTGATGGGACGTTCCTGCATCAGATACCAAAGTCCAAAATGTTCACTGTCTATGGGCTGGATTTTGCTTACGTCGATAAAGTTTCCACATGCCACAAGAGACTCTTTGTTTGCAAGAGCCACTCTCTTTCCACATGCCAAAGAACTGAGCGTAGGGCGAAGTCCCAAAAACCCTACGAGAGCATTTACGACCAGGGAGCTTGAAGCATCTTCTATCACTTTTACAATAGCTTCTTCACCATAGAATACATTTGTATGATCGACCTTGGCGACATCTTCCTTTTGAGCGACCACCACCACTTTTGGATGATGCACGCCAATCTGCTCATTGAGTAATTCTATATTTTTTCCGGCGACCAAGACCTCTACATCGATAGAGAATTTTTTGGCTACTTCGAGTGTATTTACCCCTATAGATCCGGTTGAACCAAGAAGTATCAAACTACACTAAGCCTCTTAGGAGGACAAGCATCACGATAGCCGCAAAAAGATAGCCGTCTATTCGGTCCAGTATACCGCCATGCCCCGGGAGCAGATTTCCGCTGTCTTTTACCCCTGCCCCTCTTTTGAGGGAACTCTCAAACAAGTCCCCGAAAATCGAGCTGGCTGCCACGACGAAGGATATGACAAAAGATATCCAGAAATCTACAAAGGTGATACCGATAAACATACCGCTTAGAGTTGCAACGGCGATTCCCCCTATGACTCCTTCCATGGTTTTATTCGGACTTGTCTCGCAAAAAGGGGTCTTGCCTATGCTCTTTCCGACCGCGTATGCTCCGACATCAGTCATAGCCACAACCACCAAAAGCCATAAGAGGGAGACGACTCCGTACTCCTGGTACATCGTAAAGAAAAACAGCATTCCGGCTGTCGGGTACACAAAGGGTAAAAAGTCCTTCCATTGGAGCTCTTTGTTATACGCCACGGCACTGGCATAGACCACACCCGCCAAAACAAACAGATCGTCACCGTAAGGATATATCCCGGCAACAAGCCAGATAAACACGGCAAAAAAGTACAAGGTATTATGGTTTTGCACCTGAAAAAGTTTTGCGGCTTCATTGAATGCCAGAAGATATACAGCTCCAAAAACAAGCCACATCAAAAAGAAGTTGTCTATAAAACCTATCAGCAGTACGACGGCTACAAGGGCTAGTCCGGTTACAATCCGCTCTTTGTGATTCGTAAAAACATCCATGAAAATTCCTAAAAAAAAGTTATCTAAGATTATACCAAATCACACTTTAATATCCAGTTTATACAAGGAGGAACTGCTTTTTTGCTCCTCCTCCTCTTCCTTCTTCTCTCTTTTTTTACTTCTGGCGGTTTCCTGGTCTGCCTCGTTTTTCTCATGTTCACGGTCGGGATCGACCTCATGATTCTCTTCAGTCGGGCGTACTTCCAAGACCTTTTCATCTTTTTCGTTTGCCGCAGCCTGAGCCGCTATGTTTTGCAGGTCAAAACGGTTGTTCTGATTTCCCTGCACGGAAGATACGGTGGCTGTCTGCTGGTTTACGTATATCGCATTTCCTATGGGACCAATCGCCATCACAAGCTCCTTTTGCTATCTGTTGTCTATCTCAATAGTCTTATATTTATTGTAAAGCACATTTGCACCCTCTTGGATGCTCACTTCACGTCTGGGAGTATAATCGACCAAATAGCGATCTTTTGCAAACATTGTAAAATCTACACACAGTCTTGCTGCCCCTTTAATGACATCTTCGGGTACGTTTTGCTTGTCGGTGGTTATGATGACATGTGCGGAAGGTCTGTCTTTCATATGCACCCAGATATCCCTGGCTCTGGCGTTTTTGAGCAGTTCTACATTCCCTTTTTCATTTTTTCCGAGCTGTATTTTGTACCCTTCTATCCAAAAAGTCTCGATGGCGTCATTGTGCGGCGTCTTTTTACCCTGAAGCTGTTTTGGAAAAAGAAGTGTTATTTTTGCTATATCGTCCGCTTCTTTGACTGTATGGATAAAGAGTCTCATATGTTCTATTTTTGAATGCAGCGATTCTTTTTCTATATGCAGATGCGCTCCCTTTTGTTTGGCTTTTTTGCTTTTTCCAAAAAAAGAGGCAGCCATCTGCGAAACGGACGAGTAGGACTTGTCAAGCTCTATCTCAAGTTCGCTTCCGTCATAGTCATGGAGTCTTACAAACCTGCTGTAAGGCTTAATGAGATGCATATTTGCAAGGATTAAATTGCCAAAATGCTGATACTTCTGCACCTCATCGCTCAGGGTTTGCTCATCATTGAGCGAATGATAAAGTTTTTCAAGTTTTTTAAGCTTTTTAGTCAAAAATGCAATCTTCTGCTTTTTGAGAGAAGAGAGTTTATCGCTTTGCTCTTTTTCATACTGGGCATACAAAAAGTTCTCGATATCGTCAATGGGATACTCTTTTGCAACAAAAGGAGCGCTTGGAACATCCAAAAGTTTTTGTCCCACTTTCACCTCGCGAAAAGAGGAGAACAGATCCACATGCCGAAGTGCTTCAAGGACGATATTCTCTTCATCCAAAAGGATCACGTTTGTATATTTACCCGTAAACTCTATCTGCAGATAACTTGTCTCCTGTTTGTACGCAGAAGCGATGGAGGTCTTGATTCTGAGTATTTTATCATCGTTTACAAGCCCTATATCCAAGATGTTGGCACGGTTAAAGCGCTTGGAGAGGATCACGTCAAAGGGAGCATTGTATACTTTTGAACGGGCATACGAAGCACACTTGAAGATGCTTGAGTTTGAGCGCTGCATATCAAAATATATCTCATCGTCTTTATCAAATACGATTTTTATAATCGTGTCCGAGACTCTGTGGATAGCCGATATTTTTGTAAATTTTTGCAGATAAACGATTATTTGCTTTAGATGTGATAATTTCATAGAGGTATTTTAGCCTAGTTTTTTGTTATACTTCCAAAAAAATTACAAAGAGTTTTATTTGCGTTTACCAAAAGGTTTCGGTAAAAATTATTTTACCCTAAGAGCGATCACTGCAACTGTCAACCAGATGAGCCTCAATGCAAATACATCCAGGGTGCAAAGTTTCCACATGCTCCATTTCGCCTGGGATGCCTTAGAAGCTTTGGAAGAGGATGAAGAGCTCGCCACCCTCTTATGCACGCCCGAGCTCTCACAAAAACCTTGCCATTGCAACTGTTACTATTTACGCACCACAAAGAAAATACTCAAACTCTGTCCCAACCAAAAGCACTTTTTCAACTACTTTAAAACTTTAAACAACGCTATATCCCCTCCGCTGTCCTCTGCCTTTTTATACACTCAAATCTAAAAATAATTCAGGAATACACATATGAAAAAAACAATACAAATATCACTCGCCTCAGTTGCTCTGCTAAGCCAGCTTCAAGCAGACAAAGCCATTACCCTCGAACCGCTCACGGTTACATCGACCGCCATCCAGACGGATGAGCTCAAAGCCGCGGATGCCGTGGAAGTATATACGCAGGAGGATATCCAAAAGGCGCATGTTCAGAATGTTTACGAGTTTTTAAACCAGCACACCTCTGTCATCACAATGCCAAGCTATGGAAACCCTTTCACCCAAAAGCTCGATTTTCACGGCTACGGGATAGGAGACGGTTATCAAAACATAGTAGTGACAATCAACGGCAGAAAAATCAACAACATAGATATGGTCGCACCTCTTTTGAGCTCCGTTTCTCCAAGTTCTATAGAGAGGATAGAGATTATAAAATCAAGCGGGATCGTAACCGGCGGTGATGGGGCAAATGCCGGTGTCATCAACATAAAGACCAAAAAGAGCAATGAGAAGGAGCTTTCTTTTTATGCAGGTACCTACAACACTTTTGCAGGTTCCTTTTACCTCGGACACAGCGATGAGAACCTCTCTGTCTCTGCAAGCGGTGAAGCCCAAAAAAGCGGCGGAATCCGTCATGTGGACAATGATGGCAACAAGGACGCAAGCAGACTTTCCACAGGTACTTTTGATTTGTCCTACAAAGCTTCCAAGGAGCTTGAGCTGAGACTGGGCGCATCCTTCAGCAAGGCGGATATCATCTACGGCAGTTACCTCAGCCAAGACCAATATGAAGAAGACACGACACAAAAAAGCAGCAGTTATTACTCCGCGACACATCAGCTTTACGACACAAATACACTCAGCGGCGGCCTGAGCTATTACATCAATGATGAATTCAGTATAAAGATTGATGCGAATCACGAAAAGAAAAGGTCGCAATATATAACATATTCAAGTATCTCCGACTATGAATACAACTCTGCAAAATCGACCTTGGATTATGAGAATCAGGGTATAAGTGTTTCAGCGGGTATCGATATTTTTGAGGGCACAAGAGATTCACATGCCAACTTTTATGCAATCGCAAATGAAACCACCAAGAAAAATCTGGCCGGTTTTATTATGAGCAGATTTAATTTTGCCAAGCACTCGCTAAAAGCCGGATACAGATATGAGCGTGTCGCCTATGCCTTTAGCGATGCCTTCACATCCAACAAAGAGGAGAAAGTCTTGCATGGTGCCGAGCTTGGATACAACTATACCTTTGACAAAGAAAACTCTGTCTTTGTCAACTATGCACACTCCTATCAGGCTCCCGATATCGACAGATTTTTCAGCTATGGCAGCTTTAACGGCTTTATAAATCCTATGCAGGCAAACAGCCTGACACTTGGGTATAACTCTATAACTAACACTAACAAACTTAAAATTTCGGCGTATTATATAGATTTGCAGGATGAGATCTATTACTACAATGACCTTGTAAACAGCTGGCCGGCACCTAGTCTCTCCGTCAATACGAATATAGACAAATCCCGCAAATACGGAATCGACGTATACGACAAATATTTGATATCGGGCATGTGGAACCTTGCCCTGAACTACAATTATGTTCAGGCGATTATCGATGAGGAAACAGGACGCAACAATGAGGACTACTCAGGAAACAAACTCCCGGGCGTCAGCGAACACAACGCAAAAGCGACTCTGAGCTATCTGCCGAGTCCACATGCCACGATTGCTCTGACACAGATCTACAGAAGCCAGGCATATGCAATAAATGACTTCGATAACGACCTCAACCAAAAACAGGATCCCTACAAAAGCACGGATATCTCTGTGACGTATGCCAAAGACAATTATGAAGTTTTCGCTAAAATAAACAATCTGTTCAATCAGAAAAACGGTTTATGGATAAAAGATGATACTATTTATCCCGTCAATTTTACCACTACGGCAATGGCCGGATTTAAACTGAAATACTAAAGTGATGTATGAAAAATTTGAAAATTAACATCAGAGAGTTTTTAAAATACAAGTTTTTGAACTCTCTGTTTTTGGGCACATCTGTCGGAAGCATATTTACTGTATACGCACCGATAGAGCCTTCTATCTACAGTCTGGGCGGTATTTTGCTCGCTTTTGGAATGCTTGTGGTGGCGAAGTTTTATTACAAGATTCTAAACATAGAGTATTTTTACAAGATCTCGCTTTTTGTAGAGGCCGTTCTCTTTGTCGTGATGCTTTGGTTTTTGCTTTTTTCGTACAGCTATATGAGCGCCTTACTCATCTATGCCGGCTATCAGGTCACCTTCACCTTCGGCTCCTATCTCATAAGAGCCGAAACACTTTTTTTGAAGAAGACTCAGGCGATTACATGGGTGGACGTAGCCAAACAAAAAGGGTATTTGGCAGGGATGTTCCTCTCCTATGCCCTGTATAAATTTTTGGAACTCTATCTGCATATTTCAGATAAACAGATTCAGGTCTATATGATTCATTTTCTCCTTCTTGCCATACAGACTGCCATAATCTTTTATCTCTTAAAATCCTTTGGGAGACTCAGATGAGCTACGGTCTATGGTTTGATGCACATGCCAAAAAGCACAAAAGTATCATTGACAAACTCTTGGCATGTGGAAGTTCAAAAGAGCAGATTATAGAATACTTCGTTTTTGAGAACATGGTGAAAAACGAACCTGATTTTTGCCCTCTTTTTGCCCAGAATAAAAAATGCCACGCTATGCAGGAACTCAACTGCTACCTCTGCGCCTGTCCAAACTTCCGTTTTGATGATGAGGGGATAAAAAAAGTGGACGACAAAACACAGTACAGCTACTGCTCCATCGACTCAAAAGAGGGCAGTCTCGGAGTCTACGGGCAAGCCATCCACCAAGACTGCTCCGCATGCACAGTTCCACATGCCGGGGATTATGTACGAAAACATTTTGATTTGGACTGGAAGAAGATTATGAAAAACTGCCGCTGAAGGTATTCAAGGCATTCAATCAAAGATATGAAAGAGTTCGCCTATTGTAGTTATTTGGATAAAAGATGCTATAAATAGAAGAAATCTTAAAATAATTCGGACGAAGTAAAAAATGAACTCTTTAAGCATATTCGGCACCAGCAGTGATGCCGGAAAATCTACTCTCTCTTTTGCCATTACCTATCTTTTGCATCACCGCGGCATCAAAGTGGCCCCTTTTAAAGCGCAGAATGTTTCCAACAACTCAAAGGTTTGTGATGATGGCGGGGAGATTGCTATTCCTCAGCATTTTGCGGCGGAGGCTATCGGGATAAAGACATCCCATTTTATGAATCCCATCCTTATCAAGTCCGGCTTTCAAAACTCCGCACATCTGATTATAAACGGAAAAGCGGTCGGCGAAAAAGATACCATCCAATACTACGAAGATATCGACACCCTCAAACCCCATGCCAAAAAAGCGTTTAAAAAACTTCTCAAAGAGTATGAATGCATTGTGGCCGAGGGAGCAGGAAGTCCCGTGGAACTCAACCTGATGGACAAGGACCTCTCAAATATCTACATAGCAGATACATTCAACACGAAGATTATCCTGGTCGCTGATATAGAGCGGGGCGGTGTTTTTGCTTCTATCGTCGGTGTCTATGCCCTGCTTCCCGAAAAGCTGAGAAAAAACGTCCTGGGTGTAATCATCAACAAATTCCGCGGAGATATGCGCCTCTTTTATGACGGTGTCCATATCATCGAAGAGCGTTTTGGCATCAAGGTTTTGGGTGTTGTTCCCTACAAAGCTTTTAACCTCGGATTTGAGGACAGCCAGTCGCTCATGAACTATACGCAAGACACCAAAAATGCTCTTATCAGAGTAGGTGTCATCAGGCTTCCCCACATCAGCAATTTCACAGATTTCGAACCTCTTGTGGCGGATGGGGAGATAGAGCTCTCTTTTATCTCAAATCCGAGCGAGGTTTCCACATGCCAGATACTGATACTTCCCGGGAGCAAAAGAGTCGTCGACGATTTGGCATGGCTCAGGGAAAGGGGCTTTTGTGAGCATCTTCTCTCCCATGAAAAAACCATCATAGCCATCTGCGGAGGCTACGAGATGATGTTTGAACGTCTTTTGGATCCTTGGCATGTGGAATCAGAACAAAAAGAGGTCAGCGGATTGGGACGATTGAAGGGTGATGTGGTTTTTGCGCAGGAGAAGATTGTGCAAAAAGGGTGCTACCGCGTCTTTAGGACTATGGTAGAGGGCTATGAGATACATAATGCAGTTGCAAAAAAAAGGGTCAAAAGAAAAAAAAACCTTTACGGAACATTTATACACGGCATTTTTGAAAGTGACGCATTAAGAGAAAAAATCTTCTCTGAAGTGGATTCCCGCTACAAAGGCTATTGTTTTAAAGACTACAAGACCAAAGCCATTACAGATTTTACGAGCCATGTCTCAGAACATGTGGATATAGATTTTATCGAGAGTGAACTGCGAAATGATAGAGAAGCGTGAAAGAACCCCGGAGATAAAAGATGCGGACGGCACACAAGGCACCGCCCGAGTCCTCTTAGTAAAATGTCATCAGCAAATGCGGTGACCAAGAAGGAATATTCACTCCGGCCGTATCGCTTTGAGCCATATGATGTGCAAAACTGCTCGTTGCAAGTGCGCCGAGGATTAAAAGTGCTGCTGCTAATTTTTTCATGTTATTCCTTTGTTTTGTGATAGGAAAATTGTAACAGCAGAGTGTTAGCGAAGCGTTAGCAAGACCTAAGGAAGATAATCACTAAACACCCCATTCACGCCCATAGCGAAAAATTCCTGTGCGCGTTTGGAATCGTTAACCGTATAGACATTGACAAAAAATCCCGCCTTTTTCAGCTCTGCCACCCTCTCTTTGTCCGCGAGTCTTTCATCTATGTTATAGGCATCTACCTGCAAATCCCTGAGATAGCGTATCAGCCCAGCCGGATGTTCCCCCTCAGCGAGAGCGGCAGTCGGGATATTTGGCGCTATGCTTTTTGACAAAGGCAGATACTGATGTCTAAACGATGAGATTAAAACAAAGTCTTCAACACCGTATTTTGTAATCTCCCCGAGCACCCTTTCCACGACAAAGAGATCTTTGAAATTTTTATGCATATCTTTGATCTCAATATTCACAAAGACCCGGTTTTGCTGTATAAAATGCAAAAGGGTCTGCAGGCTCAGCAGAGGTTCGAAGCCTGTTTTTTTTACATCGACTTTTTTCTTTCGTATCTCCCCAAAAGGGTCCTTTGCATAAAACCAGCTTCCATAGTCGAGCAAAGAGAGCTCTTTGAATGTAAAATCACAGACCCTGTAGGGAGCACGCTCTTTAAAAGCTTCTATCTCACGGATGTCAGTCGTTCTGCCCAGAGTATCGTCATGCATGATAACCCCTACTCCATCACGGCTCAGCTGTACATCGACCTCCATAAAATCACAATGCCCTACGCTCTTTTTAAGAGCAAGAAGGGTATTTTCCGGAGCAATGCTTCGAGCACCTCTGTGCGCGGCGATAAGTGCGGGTTTGTTAAAAAGATTTAAAAAGTTCATCCCCTATTTTATCATACATATTGTGGTAAAATGGTTTGTGAAATACCTAAAATCATAAAAGGTAGCAGACCATGGATAATAAAAAAAACATCTACTCCTGGGCTCTTTACGACTGGGCAAATTCTGCCTATGCTACGACGGTCATGGCCGGGTTTTTCCCTATTTTTTTTAAATCTTACTACAGCGGCGATTCTGACGTGATTGCAAGTACGGCACAGCTTGGCTTTGCCAATTCCATATCAAGTTTTATCATCGTCCTTATCGCTCCTCTGCTTGGCGCCATTGCAGATGCCGCCTCGCTCAAAAAACGGTTTTTATTTCTTTTTGCCTATCTTGGGATTTTGATGAGTGCCTCTTTGGCTCTTGTAGCCGAGGGTTCATGGCAGTTAGCCGCCTTTTTATATATACTTGGAAATGTAGGGTTTATGGGAGCGGACACTTTTTACGATGCCCTTCTTACCTCCATATCGGATGAGAAAAACGTGGACTTTGTCTCAGGTCTTGGTTTTGCCCTCGGATATCTCGGAGGCGGAATCTTATTCGGCATCAATGTCTCGATGGTGCAAAACCCCTCTTTTTTCGGATTTGAGAATGAGGCTGAGGCAATCAAGGCCTCCTTTGTCTGCGTGGCTGTGTGGTGGGGCGTCTTTTCACTCCCCTTGCTTGTATTTTTAAAAGAACCTCCCAATGAAGCCCAAGAAAAGGCTCCGCTCCTAAAACAGGGATATCTCAGACTTAAAAACACTTTTAGCAAGATAACGCATCTCAAAGGGGTACTGCTTTTTTTGGTGGCATACTGGCTCTATATCGACGGGGTGGACACTATTATCCGCATGGCAGTCGACTACGGGATGGCTTTGGGATTTGATTCTGGCAATCTTATCCTCTCATTGCTTATCGTGCAGTTCGTGGGATTTCCTGCGACCCTGGTCTTTGCAAAACTCGCACAATCCTGGGATACGAAAAAAGCAATCTTTCTGGCTATAGGAATTTATCTTTTAATAATCGTCTGGGCTGCGATGATGGAAAAAGTGTATGAGTTTTATATCCTTGCTATCATGATAGCCCTGGTTCAGGGAGGTATTCAGGCACTCAGCCGTTCTTATTACTCCAGAATGATCCCGCATAAGTATTCAGCCGAATTTTTCGGATTTTATAACTTTCTGGGCAAGTTTGCCGCTATTTTGGGGCCTCTTCTGGTTGCTCTGGTCGCGCTCTTTAGCGAGAATTCCCGCATCTCCATAGCCTCCGTATCGGTCTTATTTATTGCAGGTGCAGTCTTGCTGTACTTTGTGGATGAAAAAAAGATTGCCCAGGATGTAAAGGGCGTCCTAGACTGAGAGAGGATGCAGTTTCATATCTTTATCAATGGCATCTTTGACCTTTGCGCTCATTGCATCATAACTCAGATTTTCAGGGTAGATCGGCTCCAAAAACTTTATCCTGATTTTTTTCGGTCTTGGAAAAAGCTTCCCGGCGCTGAGCGCTTCATAACTGCCATCGAGCACTACGGGAACGATGGGGACATTATAGGTCTTTGAGAGCATGGCAAAAAACGGTCTGAACTCCAAGAGCTTTCTGTCTCTGCTCCTTGCCCCTTCAGGAAAGATAACCAGATTTTTTCCCTCTCTAAGAGGAAGGGCGGCACGGAGCATAGAGCGTTTTAGGTTCTTGTCGGCATCGATTAAAAGTGTCTGTCCGTGGTCTGATACGGGTCGTAAGAATTTTGTCCCAAACACCGCTTCATAGGCAAGGAAAAAACTGTTTTTCAGCACCTTGTAGGGAAGGCTGGCTTCTATCAAAAATCCGTCAAGCATACTCTGGTGGGAGGGGGCAAATATACAGGCACTTCGGGGAATATTCTCTTTTCCTCCGCACTCAAGACGAAAATAGAGTTTAAAAAGGGGCAACAACACTGTTTTGTAGGCAAACATGATCAGGGGGGAATATAAAAGCTTTTCGTCTGTCGGCTCTGCCAAGATTTTTTCCCAGTCGATTTTGACGGGGTTGGAGTGTTTACGATGTTTTTTTATGTACGCATAAAGAGCTCCGAGATTCATGATCTCCGAAAAAACAGCCTCATCCATAGGGACTCCGAAACTCTCTTCAACAAAGGTAAAAAGCTCGACATAATCAAGCGAGTCAAGACCAAGGTCAAGTTCCAGATGTGCAGATGCACTCACCTGCGCATCACTCAGAGCCGATACAAAGGATTTTAAGATTTGATAGAGTTCATCCTCCGGTTCGGGTATCTCTTGTTGGGGTGTGCGCTCTTGCGAAAAAAGTTCGTAGCCTTTGATTTTTTCAAAATCCTTGACTTCCATATTGTAAAGCTCTATGCCGTACCAGCGTATCTCACTCTCTATATTGATGATATGTGCGGATTTTAACGCTTCAAAGTTGGGACGGATACGTGCAAACGGAGCATCATCTTGAAGAACCACTTCTATCTCTTTGACATAGGGACAAAGCTCTAAAACTCTCTCTTCAATCTTTTTGAGGTTCATAGCAGGGAGTCGGTTTTGTTTTTGTATCCCGGTTCCATTTTTGAGGGACTGAATCTCATTGAGATATATCTAAACAAGAAAAGAACGGCTATTATTCCTAGCATGGATGCTATCTTTGCCACATCAAATTTTTCATTTACGATAAGCATGATATCACGGATAAAGAATATGATGGTCGAATCAATCATCAGGCGCAGTTTTATGCGGTTGTCATCGCTAAAGAGAAACTCTATAAGCATTCTCACAAGTTCCAGGATAATGATAAACTCAAGCAGAGCCACCGCAAGCGAGGAGAACTTATCAATGGTATCCAAATCCTTGACCATCAAAAAAAGAACCAGCGTCACAAAGAACTGAAAGAAGATAGGAGCCTTTTCGAGAGTAAAATAATTTTTCATTTATATCCTTCATTTTTATGCAATTATAGACTATTTTGATACAATAATATATTAAGAGTACTGGATACACAAATGGACAATGTAGAACAATTCATCGATAATTTACATTTGGAAGATTTAAAAAACGAGCTGCATCCTTCCGTGTTTGACGAGAACGAAGGGTACGATATGCTCATCATACGGCTTCCGAGTATTACGAAAGAGCTTCAAAACATATCGCACGGTTTTATAATCACTCCGGAGCAGAGTTTTATGTATAATTCCAAAGAAAAAAGATTTGAAGTACTCTCCGACCGCTTCGAAGCCGTGCATACGACCATAGATAAAATGGTGGATGAAGTGCTCAAATCTTTTATGAAATATCAGGACCTTACAGCCCAGATGGAAGATGTCTTGTACCAAAATATGAACACGCATGATTTTATAAAAAAATGGCTGCGTCTCAAACTGGAAATCTCAAAAATAGAGAGAACCATGCTGAGGGCTTCTGAGACGATTAGCATGTTTATCGATTACAACAGAGACGCAAAAGAGTTTCCGCTGAACCATTACGCGGATTTACATGAGCATATAGACAGAAGCATGAGATATGCGACCCTGCAGCTTTTGAAGCTCAATGATTTATACAGCTTTTACAATGCCAAGACAAACGATAAAATGAATCGCATGATCTACATCCTGACCATCATCTCGGCCATTTTTCTTCCTATGCATCTTATCGTCGGTTTTTTCGGTATGAACACCAGCGGGCTTCCCTTTACAAGCGGCACCATAGGAACTTCAAATGTTCTTTTGCTGATGCTTGTACTGATGATACTCACATCTTTAATCGTCTACAGATGGCGTAAAAAAGTTGAGAACAAGAGTTAAAAATTTATTAAAAAAGAAAACTATGACAAGCTATAATATATTCACAAACGAAGAAGACTCACTCCCCTCCGGAAAGGCCGATTTTTTACTGGCGGCCTCTGTTACAGGTATCTGCACTCTTGAGGGGATAACCCAGAGTGATGCGCAGATGATTTCGCTTATGCCTACACTTGATGCGGAGTTTATTGCCAATGAGAAGGTCTTTTCTTCAAGCCATCCGGCAGAAACCCCAAACGGCGTGCCGACTCCCTCCATCATCACGCGGGCTGTTCACAATGTAATCCCTTTTAAATCCATAGAGATCCTCAATCTCGGACTCAATACGGCTCCTCAAAATTCCACATGCCATAATTTTGACATTTTACCCAGCAAACCCTTGACGATGGGATCGGGAATCGATGCAAGGGCGGTATTTGCCAAAGGTCTCGCCGCCGGTAAGAGTTACGAACTCAAAGGCAACTATCTCATCCTCGCCGAGGGCACGCCGGGAGGTACGATTACAGCGGCTGCGACAGCTCTTGCTCTGGGATATAACTGTGCAGACGACTTTTCTTCAAACTTTTTAAACATCCCCTGCGATATCAAAGAAGAAACCATACAAAAGGCCCTCTCTTTGATACACGAGGATATGGATACTTTTGAGATTCTCTCTTTGGTCGGGGACAATATGCTTATTTTTTGCGCCGGATTTTTAATGGAAGCCAGTAGAAGATTCCACGTGGTGCTGGCGGGAGGAACACAGATGGCGGCTTGTCTGCTTGTGGCAGACAGACTAAGAGAGGATGTTCTCATGAGGGTCAAAGATGCAAACATCACGCTTGCCACCACACTCTGGATAGCCAACGACAGCAACTCAAATATCAAACATCTTCTCTCACTGCTGAGCTTTACTCCACATGCCGTATATACTGACTTCAGTTTTGCCGATGCCCAGATTCAGGTTTTGCATCAGTATGACGAGGGGGCCATAAAAGACGGTGCGGGTGCCGGAGGGGCACTCGCCTATGCCGCGGCACATCATATAAGCAATAAAAAACTTTTAGAAAGTATTGAGCATATTTTATACTTGATGTAAGTTAACGAAAATATTATTCTGATATAATCGTAGTAAATATTTTTACAGGAAGCTTTATGTTTAAAACTCTAAAATCTAAAGTAATTACGGCAGTATTGTCTCTGAGCGTGCTTGGGCTGGTCGCAATCACCTACTATCTTTCTTCTACTCTTCACAACCTTTCAAACAAGGCGACTATGCAGTCTCTTTCTATGCTGAGTGAATCTATCTTTCAGACTATGACCGGAAGCATGATGATGGGTGATCCTCACGTCGTCCAGGCAGCGTACAAAGAAGCCAGAACGATAGAGGGTATAGAGTCTCTGAGCATAAGCAAGTCCAAGGCTGTTTTAGAGGTGTATGCTCCCAATGAGAAATTTACGGATGATCTGCTTATAAAGAAAGTTCTTGAGACCAAACAGCCCCAAGTGGTAGAACTCAAAGAAAACAGCCACCATTCAATCCGTATGATTAAGCCTATGATTGCGGAGGAGAGATGTTTGTCCTGCCATTACAATGCAGATGTAGGCTACGTTTTAGGTGCTATGGATCTGGTTATATCTCTTGACAAGAACGATGCCGACATCGTTCAAACACAAACAACATTGATGATAAGTTTAATCATCGCCGCTGTCTTATTTGCGATGATGGCTGCCGTTTTCTTTTCAAAAGAGATCTTCAAACCCTTATGCGACCTGAAAAACCGAATATCTGAGCTTGTTAGCGGAGACAAAGACCTTACCAAGCGCCTTGAATCCAATAACGATAATGAGTTTGGAGATGCGGCCAAAGAGGTGAACAAATTTATCGAGATGATTCAGGTGACTATCAATGATGTGAAAAAACTGGGCACCCAAAACACCGAGATCGCATCTGAGATTGAGCTCTCAAGCCACGTCATCAGAAAAGGCACACAGCAGGAGCAGGAGATAGTCGCCAAGACCACACAAAAAAGCCGCTCCATCAAAGAACTGCTTGAGCAGAATATAGAAACAACGAAAGAGACACAGCAAAATGTGCAAGAAGCCAATCAGGAGCTTGATATCGCAAAAGAGTCTCTCAATGTCCTAAGTAATGAAGTGCACTCCTTTGTCGAGATAGAAAATGAACTCTCCAACGAGCTTTCCGGACTTAAAAATGATGCAGACCAGGTCAAAGATGTCTTAAACGTCATCAAAGAGATAGCAGAACAGACTAATCTTTTAGCCCTCAATGCCGCCATCGAAGCTGCCCGTGCCGGTGAACACGGACGCGGTTTTGCCGTGGTTGCGGATGAAGTAAGAAAGCTGGCTGAGAGAACGCAAAAAAGCCTCACCGAGATAGATATGAACGTCAGCACTATTGTTCAGTCCATCAACGATGTAAGCGACAAGATGAACAGCAACGCCAGAAATATAGAAAACCTTACAAACATCTCCAATGATGTCGGCGACAAGATAAACGCAACATCAAATGCAATAAACATCTCGGGCAAAGTGGCTAATGAATCCAGAGAAGACAGTCTTATGATGGCGGCGCAGATGAAAGAGATTATAGACGATATCGCACATATCGAGGTTTTATCGACTGCCAACGGTACAAGCGTTCAGAGCATCGAGCTTGACCTGAAAAAACTTGTCGAGATTGCAAGATCCCTTCAGTCTACGATTGATGAGTTTAAAAGCTAAATGGCATGTGGAACTTCCACATGCCGCTTTTCACACCCCTTTTATTTTTTATATCTCTGATTGCCTCGCACATTTTTGCCCGTATAGTGTTTTTTGAAACATGACTGGCAGATTGTGTATTTTGAGTTCATAGGCAAAGGGGCCTGGCATATTCTGCATCTTGGGACGAAATGGCTCTGTTGCAGGGAATTTTCTATAAACTTATTCAGTATTCCCCTTGATACACGAGCCTTGTGCTCATCCAAAAAGTACTCTTTAAACCTGTAGCTCAGCCACAGATACAGAGATATCTCTTTTACCATATCTTCGGCCCGCAGCAGTTCATCCGCCGTCTGGGCAAAACTGCCTATAAGCGCCGGCGGGTTATAAATCACAGGCATCTTTTTCTCCAGGGCCACGATATAGCTCTCAAAAGCTGAGACGATATAAGGCGACTTTAGAGTAAGCGGTGCACATGAGAGGTGATATTTTGCGGCTATGTCCAAATCGTAATTATCGACGATGGAAGCGGCTTCAAGCATATCATCCAGGTTTGCGGCGCGAAATGGTCCGCTAAACTCCATATTTTCGACAAAAAACTTCAATATTTCTCTTAAAGACTTTTCTTCCAAAATACTGCTTACAAGTTTTATATGCTCTAGATTGGCCATCACGTTAAAAGGTATGCTGATCTTTTTCGCTTCTTTGTGAAAGTTCTTCTTCACTATCTGCAGGACATCCCCGCTCAAGGCTCCGACATAGCCGTTCTCATGAAGACCGAATCTTCCCGCACGTCCTGAGATCTGGTGTACTTCCGAAGCTATGAGGTTTCTTTGCGTGACACCGTCAAACTTTTCCGCTTTTGAAAACAGTATGGTCTTGATAGGAAGGTTCATCCCCATAGCTATCGCATCCGTCGCGACAAGTATCTGCGTTTCTTTTTCTCTAAATCTTCTGGCTTCTTCACGTCTCACCTCGGGAGAGAGGTTTCCGTACACGACACTTACCGTAAAAAATCTCGCAAAGTTTTGCTTCAGCCTCAGCACGTCTTTTCTGCTGAATGCGATGATCGCCGTTCCCGGTTCCACATCTTTTGGATTCGTCGCCGTCTCCAAGAGGATAAGCGGATTCTTTCTCTCAAACTCTATTATCTCAAGCTCTTCCCCAAGGTACTCGGCAAGAGCGATAATCGCATCTTTTGAGTTTATGGAACCCGTCATGATTATCTCTTTTGCCGGGGCTCCTATGATGGCATTCGCCCATGCCCATCCACGGTCACGGTCATCGATCATCTGCACCTCGTCTATCACGCAGACATCCACATCCACCTCAAAATTCAGCATCTCTATGGTTGAGCTTATATGCGTCGCATCCTCGTTTATAAGCTGTTCTTCACCGGTTATAAGCGAGGAGTCGATCCCTTTTGCCTTGAGCGTTTCATAGCCCTCTAGGGCCAAAAGTCTAAGGGGAGCGAGATAGTATCCCGTATCCGCGGCTTCAAGCTTTTGCATCGCCTGATAGGTCTTTCCGCTGTTGGTCGGACCGATATGCAAGATCAGCTTTCTTCTAAGCTCACGGGCAAGAGGAAAAAGATTTTTAAAATCCCTTATCGTCCTTGCCAAAAGAGCCTGTCTTTGTTTCTTGATAAGCTGGTCATGCACATTGAAGATAAAAGTTCTCATCGTCTTTCGTACAATCTTGGGAGTGATTATCAAGGAGCTTGAAAGAAGTTCGATTAAAAACTCGTATACCTTTTGATGCAGCTCTTCCTGGCTGAAATGAAGCAGTGTCGCATAATCCCCGCACTGGCTCACAAGAGCTTCCAGGTCTCTCAAGAAGGTATCCCTGTGCTCTTTTTTTGCGACCTCTAGCACCTCGCTAAAATCAAGTTTTTCCCCCTTCCATATATCTTCCAAAAGAGAGTTCAGCTCTGCATGCAGCTCCAGAACATAGTCAAGTCGTATCTCAGAATAGGGGAGTAGAAACTTTTCATCTACTTTGAGCAAAACCTCCTGTTCATGCAGTTCAAGACCGATGATGTCAAACTCTTTTTCAATAATCTGCTTTAAGAGATTCTGGTTTAGAGGGGGAAACTTCGTCTTGCTTTTTGGAGGAGATGCGCGAAATGCCGTTACTATCTCTTTTTGGCTCAGGTAGGGATGCGGGTCCTGCAAACCTGCTATAAACAGTTCTATCTCTTTTTGCTTTGCGGCGCTTGCATATTCCTGGTCGGCTTCTATTTTGGCTATTATCTCATGAATATCCGTATCTTGCAGATATTCATATTCATATGCTTTAGTATTAAGAGTCAGTATCTTGTGAAAAGACTGACCGTAAAGAACATATCTGAGCGAGGCATTAAACTCAAAAGTATCATCTATGTCAAATACGCCACCCAAAGCTTTTTGTATCTCGTTTTTTTTCAAATCAAAACGGATATGCCTGAGTTTGGATTCCATCTTCTCGATAGTAATCTTTTTGCTTCTCACATCCGAAAACGCATCATACAAAAGAGCGCCTTCCTGCGCATCCACATCAAGCTCTTCTAAAATACTCTCTATTTTTTGGCTTCTGTCCGTATTTTGCTCTTTTGGGATATTTGATTTATAAAAAGTCCCCTCTTCTCTGAAGAAGTTATATATATTTTGACGCATATCCACGTCCGCTTCAGACCACAACTGCCTTATTGCTTTTAAAAGCACCTTGTGGTTATGTTCGACATCGTAGATTCCTAATGTATGAAACAGCTCGCTGAGTGTTTGTGTGCTGACTCTCTCCACGCCCACATCAAAAGCATCATCGTCAAAAAACTTTCGTATATTTTGATTTATTTTAGTAATTTTTTTATTTTTTTTTGCCATCTACTATTGTAACTAAAAGGATTTGATTTTTATTATTTTTTAGAGTTCTTTATATGTTTTTACAATATTTTTGCCACTTTTTTTGGCCTCATACAAGGCTTTGTCAGCCTTGCTTACAATGGAATTAATCGTATCGTCCTCGGTATATTCGCTCAGCCCGAAACTGCAGGTCACCCTGGGCACTTTTTCAAAGTCATTTGTATTTATGATGTTCTTGATTTTATTTGCAAGCGAAGAGGCCATGCCGATGGAAGTCTCCGGAAAGATAATGATAAACTCCTCCCCGCCCCATCGTCCCAGAAAATCACTTTTTCGTATTGAGCCGTGCACCAGGTCTGAGAGCTCTATTAGGATCTCATCACCGATTACATGTCCGAACTTGTCGTTGATGTTTTTGAAATCGTCTATATCAAAGATACATACGCTCAATGCTCTTTCATACCTTTTCGCCCGGCTTAGTTCCAGGCTCAGTATATCATCGATCTTTCTTCTGTTGTAAAGGGAGGTCAGAGCATCGACCGTCGAGAGTCTCTCCAGCTCTTTTATGTGTCTTTGTTCTATCTCATCTTTTTGTCGTATCAAATCACTTGATTCTTTTTGCGCTATCTCATTGAGCATGACCACATATACCAAAACGGATGAGGCGATAAAGAGTCTCAAAAAGCTTCTAGAATCCCACTCACCCTCCTCCCAAACACCGATTCCATTGTAGGCGAACGTAAACAAAATAACATAAAAGAGCAGCGAATAAAGAAACCCTTTTCTGTGTCCGTTAAGCGTGATTGCAAAAATCGGGAAGAAGATTGTCCAAATCAGTCCAAAACTGTTATTTTGGTTAAAGATACTAAAGCTGAGGAGAAAGACAAACAGAATCAGAGTGCCAAAAAAGACTGCACGTTCCGTATTGTTGTGAAGCCTGTAGTCAATCAGCGAAGCAAGGGATAGAGCCGCCCCCAGAATGTCGATTATCCCCAAAGAGAGATTTTTATAATGAAACAGATTAAGATAAGCAAACAGCAGCATTATCAAAAATGACATCGCCAAAAACGCATTCGTCAATATAACTTTTCTAAGCTCGAAATTGTTTAAATCTGCATAGTCGGCTATAAAAAAATTTAGTAATGCTTTTCTCAACTTGTACCTGCTGCCATCATTTTTAAGTTACACAGTTTAGTATACTTAAGATTAATAGCAGATAACAAAATCCAAACTCAGGTATTACTATTTATTTTTCTTTTTTGTTATATATATCATAAAAGAGAGTGCAACTATGAATAAAGATGTCCCGATCATCAGATAGAGCGCATGGATCATATGGTCGTAATTCTCTATGGCGATTTTGAAAACGACCATAAGCGTTTCGATTGAGAGCGCTATGAGAATCGTCACCAAAAATTTTGTCAGAGTCTGTATCTCAATTTTTGAATCTTTGACGTAACTCTTAAAATACACCTCCTGCTCAAGTATGGTCTTGGAGAGATCAAAGATGGCAAGTCCCAGGGTCGCGGCTATTATCGGTTTAAAAATGGTGTCTATACTTAATTTTGACGCCATAAGATTCGATACAAAATCCGCACCCGCATAAAAGATGGCGACACCCGAGAGAAACATCATAAGATACCCGGCAATAAGATAAAAGGATTTGGTCACATTGCTGAAAAACTTGTGTTTTTCAATAAGACCCAGACGCTCAAGCAAGACCTCAAGCTTCAAATCCATAAAGATAATATCCTCACCCTCTTTTTTGGAGACTGTTACACAGACATTTCTGGTGGCAGAACTGTGATAGGGCTGCGTAAAAGCAAAGCCGTTGTCTTTTATATTTAGTCTGTCCATCAGATATGTTCTGTCCTGGTCTTTCTCTTTTTCATCTTGGGAATATCTGTAAATATTTGCCGAAGTCTGCTGTTTTGTTTTATTGTTGACAACGTAAATCAGCTCTATCGAGGGAAAAGTCTTGAACAGTTTTTTAAACCTGCTGTCCCCTTCGGGGGATATAGGGGATATATTGTCCAGAGTGTCTTCTAAAAAAGTTTCTATTTTTTGCTGGTTGTCCGTATAGATTTCTATATATTCTTTCATAAATAACTCCTTGCCCGATTATAACTTTATTAAACGCTTATTATAAAAGAGTTCAGATTAAAATATCATCACTTTTATGCTAATATTTATACATTGCTTTTTTATACAAAGGAGAATTTATGAAATACATCCGTTTTTTCAATGAGCTTACAATCAGTGACGTCCCCTCTGTCGGCGGCAAAAATGCTTCTTTGGGGGAGATGTACAAAAATCTCTCCGCCAAAGGCATCAATGTGCCAAACGGCTTTGCAACGACCAGCGAAGCGTATTGGCTGCTCCTGAGTGAGAATAATATCAAGGAGAAGATTGAGAGTATTCTCAGTGATTTGGATATCTCCGACACCCGGAACCTTCAAAAAAGGGGGCTTGAAGTTCGTAATCTCATCCTTGCTTCTCACATGCCGAAAGTTCTTGAAGATGAAATTCTCGAAGCGTATCAGATTCTCTCAAAAGAGTACTCCGCTGAAGCGGCTGACGTGGCAGTCAGGTCTTCAGGAACCGCCGAGGATTTGCCCGACGCCTCCTTTGCAGGACAGCAGGAGACCTTTTTAAATATCAACACCCCCGAATATCTGCTAAAGTGCGTGCATAAGTGCTTTGCCTCTCTTTTTACGGACCGTGCCATCAGCTACCGCACAAGCAGGGGTTTTAACCATTTCAAAGTCGCACTCTCCGTCGGGGTGCAAAAAATGGTCAGAAGCGACCGCTCCTCAAGCGGGATCATGTTCACCATAGACACTGAGAGCGGTTCTCCCGATTTGATACTGATTAACTCTATCTGGGGTCTGGGTGAGAATGTGGTCAGCGGAAAAGTCAATGCCGATGAGTTCTTTGTCTTCAAGCCGACGCTCAAAAAAGGGATAAACAGCATACTCAAACGCTCTTTGGGTTCCAAAAAAGAGAAGATGCTCTACGGCGATGACGGATCAAAGACTCTGAATGTTTCCACATGCCAGGAGGAGCAGAACAGCTTTTCGATAAATGACGAAGAGGTGATGGAACTCGCAAAACAGGCGGTCATTATAGAAGATCATTACAAACGCCCCATGGATATAGAATGGGCGAAAGATGCGGATGAGAATAAGCTCTATATCGTCCAGGCAAGACCCGAAACAGTAAAAAGCAAAGATTCCCATGCTCTTGGGATGCAAAAATACGCTCTTAGCTCCACAGAAAATCTCAAGGTCCTCACCAAAGGCAGAGCAGTCGGAGACAAAATCGGCGCAGGCGAGGTCAAGATCATACGAAATACCTCCGAATTTTCCACTTTTAACAAAGGGGATATTCTTGTAGCAGACACCACAAATCCGGACTGGGAACCGGTGATGAAAAAGGCTTCCGCCGTTGTCACAAACAGAGGAAGCCGCACCTGCCATGCCGCCATCGTTGCCAGAGAAATCGGCGTGCCGGCGGTCGTGGGATGTGTGGATGCAACAGAGATGCTCAACAACGGACAAAGCGTTACCGTCAGTTGCGCGCAGGGTGATGAGGGATTTATCTATGATGGCATCCTGGAATTTACAATGCAAAACATAAATTTTGAACACCTCCGCTCCACAAACACAAAACTCTTTATGAACATAGGAAATCCCGCAGAAGCCTTCAATCTTGCAAAGATGCCAAATGACGGTGTCGGGCTTGCCAGAATGGAATTTATCATCAACAACTATATCAACGCCCATCCAATGGCACTTGTGGATATGGATAAGGGTCTGAATGTAAAAGACGAAGAACAGATCCGCTCTTTTATGGTTCCACATGCCGACACCAAAGAGTTTTTTCTCCAGAAGATAAGCGAGGGCGTAGGGATGATTGCAGCAGCTTTTTATCCCAGACCCGTGATTATCCGCACAAGCGACTTCAAAAGCAATGAATACAGGAACATGCCCGGAGGAGAGGTCTACGAAGCGGAGGAAGAGAACCCCATGATAGGCTTCAGGGGTGCAAGCAGGTACTACGACAAGAGCTATCAAAAAGCTTTTGAGTGGGAATGCGAGGCACTAAAAAGAGTGCGTGAGGAGATGGGTTTTACAAATATAAAGATTATGCTCCCCTTTGTCAGAACGCCGCTTGAGGGGAAAAAGGTGGTAGAGATCATGAATGCAAAAGGCCTGGTTCAGGGGGTCGATGCGCTTGAGATTTATGCCATGTGCGAAATACCGGCGAATGTACTTTTGGCCGATAAGTTCTTAGAGGTGTTTGACGGCTTTTCTATAGGCTCAAACGACCTGACACAGCTGACCCTCGGAGTAGACAGAGAGAGCGCGAAAATAGCCCATATATTCGATGAAAGAGATGAGGCTGTTTTAAAAATGCTTGAGATGGCGATTACAGCTTGTAAAAAAGCGAACAAATACATAGGGATCTGCGGGCAGGCTCCATCGGATTATCCGGAGATAACAAAGTTTTTGGTAGAGCACGGCATTGATTCCATCTCCCTAAACCCAGATTCATTATTTAAGATGCATAAGGTTATAATCGAGCTGGAAAATCCACAAAAAGAAGAATAAGATGAGAACATTAAAAACTATACTCGTTGCTTTAGGCATGTCCGACACGGATACAAAAGTAATACAAAGGGCATTGCTCATAGCAAAAGATGTCCATGCCCAGATCCATTTTATTCACATTGTGGATATCCCTGTTTTGGACATAGAGATCACATCCGAGTTTTTGTCCCAAGAGATCGATAAAGAAGACCTCAAGAAGCGGATGATCCAAAAAGTGAATGATGCAGGCGACACACATGGTCTTGAACCTCATTTTCACATCAAAATCGGAACCCCTTCAGAACATGTCATTCATACGGCCCAAAAGATACAGGCAGACCTTATCGTCATGGGTGCGCATACAAGACCAAAAATTGAAGAGTACTACCTAGGCTCAACGGCCGAAAACATCGCAAAAAAGAGCGCCCGACCGATTTTAGTCGTAAAAAACAGCGTACAGGGCGTTTATAAAAACATCTTGGCACCTACTGATTTTTCCCTCTCTTCGAAAAAAAGTATCAAATTTGCCCAAATCGCCTTCAAATCCTCCGAGATAAAGATAGCGCATGCCTATATGGATTTGGATGCCTTTGATTTGGAGCATACGGACATATACGAATATGACAGCAAAGACTCAATCACCGGAAATTATTCCAAAATAGAAAGATTCAAAAACGATATCGGGATAAAAAAACTCGACCTGTTTGAAAGCGGCACATCCCTGGATCAAAGCATTGCAGACTACATTATCGCACATCAAAGCGAGATTATCATACTCGGTTCCAGCGGCTCGGACGTCATAGGATACCTAAGCTCTGTAGCCAGCGGTCTGCTTAGAAAAACTCCATCGGACGTACTTATATATATTCCGCTCACGCAAGAAGAGTGATGCGCATTTTTACAAAGGGATACAATGACAAATGAACATAACGAACTCCCCACGGAGCACGACGACCCCCTCATCGCTTTTTTACACAAAACGATAAGATTTGCCGTGAGGGTCTTGGCTATTTTGATGGTTTTTGTAATCTTTTGGGGTGTTGGAGATGTTATCTATGTACTTTACAACAAGCTTGTATCGCCGCCGTATCTGCTGCTAAGCATCACCGATATATTCAAGACCTTCGCGGCCTTTCTTGCAGTTTTAATCGCCATAGAGATTTTTCAAAATATCGTCATGTACCTAAGGACCGATGTCATCCCGATAAAACTCGTTGTCGCGACTGCTTTGATGGCCATTGCTAGAAAGGTGATTATCATAGAGTTTAATGATATCACTCCTATGTATATCTTTGCGACGGCAGCTGTGGTCCTTGCTCTTGGGATTACCTACTATCTTCTTGGAAAACACCACAAAGAGAGCACCCATGTCTAAATCTTGCATGGCGGAAGCATCCCGTAATTTCCATTTAAGTGGAACAAAGATACAATGCTCTAAAGGATAATTTTTTTCCTTTAATCCATATCAGGAGAATAAAATGCCAACTACAAAAGAAAATCTCGAGACTGCCTTTGGCGGAGAGAGCCAGGCCTATCAAAAATACAGTGCCTTTGCAAAAAAGGCGGAAAAAGACGGTTTTGAGAATATCGCAAAGCTTTTTCGCACAACTGCCGAAGCTGAGCGTATTCATGCCGAGGGGCACTTAAAAGCGATGGACAAAGTGGGTTCAACGATAGAAAACCTTGAAGCCGCGATCGGCGGTGAGACTTATGAATTTGAAGATATGTACCCTCCGATGTATGAGCAGGCGGTCACGGAAAATCATAAGGCCAAAAAGATGTTCGGATATGCGCTTGAAGCTGAAAAAGTTCATGCAGAGCTTTATCAAAAAGCACTTCAAGCCGTAAAAGAGGGAAAAGACCTGGACGAAGTCAATATCTATCTATGCCCTACATGCGGATATATAGAGTTGGGAACACCCCCTGAAAAATGCCCTGTGTGTGGAGTCAAAGGCTCTACATTTACTCAACTCTAAGGAGTCTGCTATGTTAGTATGCGATTGTAATGACGTTCATTTTGATGCTATAAAAGAGGCCGTTATGAAGCACGGAGACAATATCGATGCCATAATGGATGAAACTGATGCGGGAACTACCTGTGAGTGTTGTCTTGAAGAGGAGTGTGACAAAGTAGAACTGCCACTTCCTCTTGCCATTAAACGAGCTATGGAAGAACTAGCCTAATCGCTATTTCTTCTTCTTTTTAGAACCTTTCTCAGACTTCTCTTTTTTCTTGAAGTCTTTGATATTTTTTTTGATATCCTGCTTCAACTCTTTTTTGAGCATATTTTTAAGCTCTTTTTGCACGATCTTTTTTACTTTTTTCTTGTCAATCATGATAAATCCTTTGCGTTTAGATACTTAATCATAGTTGAAAACAACTTATTAAATTATAAAACAATATTTTGTTTATAAGCTTGGCACACTCAAGTATGCTATAATTGCGCCCATGAAATACAGACTCCTGCTCTCTTTACTTTTTATCGTTGCCACTGTTTTTACGGCCGTGCATGAGATAAAGCACGTAGAACACCATGAGAGTTCCACATGCCAGGTCTGTATTGTGGATGACCACTCTGTATCCTTTGATATCGTAGATGACTTCAAAGAAACCCAACTTTTCAAGCATATCTATATCTCTTCCTACAAAATACGTTCAAGTCCGCATGCCATCAATAAAAGCAACAATTCCCGCGCGCCTCCTCTCGTCTCCTAAATCAAAAAACAAACAACTTTACAAATATAAAATAATTATTTAGGATACTTATGAAAAAAATACTAACGATTACTGCACTTTGTGCAAGCATGGCTTATGCGGGAGCAGATGTGCTTCCTGTAGAAAAACGAACTTTTGAGCAATCCAAGTTTATACCCGACATCTCTCTTATTATGGATGCATCCTTCGTGCATAGAAGTGTGAGTGACGATGAGGCACCCCATTTGGAAGTGCCGGGAATCGCTCACGGCCTTTTGGGTTCTCACGCACATGAGGGTGCGACACATACCATATATAATGAGAACAACGGCTTTAACCTCAACTATGCGGAGCTGGTCTTGTCAAGTTCTGTAGATCCCTTTTTTACAATGGATGGGGTATTTCATATCTCCGAACACGGTTTTGAGATTGAGGAGCTGTTCTTCACCTCGAATGCTCTAGGCGATGGTCTGAGACTCAAAGGGGGGAAATTCAGCTCAAACTTCGGCTACCTCAACGAGCATCACCATCACGCCTGGGATTTTGCCGATATGCCTCTGGTCTATGAATCCTTTTTGGGGATGCACGGGATAAACGAAAAGGGTGTACAGCTTCAATGGACGGCACCCACATCCTTGTACCTTATGTTCGGAGTAGAGGTGCTTCAAGGTGATAATGAACAGATGTTTGGAAACAAGACCATAGGCGATTCCGAAATCACGACCATCTCAAAATATGCAAATACTCCTTCTCTTTATGTAGGCTATGTAAAAACATCTTTTGATATAGAAGATACGACTGTTTTGGCAGGGCTATCTTATGCAAGGGGTTCTTCCAGAATCGACCACAGCAGTGATGAAGAGAATCCGCATGCCTTTAGCGGTATGAGTTCGCTTTACGGAGCGGATCTAGTGATAAAGCACTATTTTGACTCCTACAGCTTTTTGGCGCTTCAAAGTGAATATCTAAGCAGAAAGATGGACGGGGAGCAGTATTCAAATATAGATACGAGCGTAGACCCGTATACCTATGCGACAACGGACATGACCAAAAAACAAAGCGGATTTTATTCTCAGCTCACCTATGCCTATGACAAAAACTACAGATTCGGTGCAAGATACGATCAGATTACGCAAAACGAGATCAGTGTGTCTAGCGCTTTTTCTCCTGAAAATATGAACAAATATTCCATTATGGCGGAATACCATACAAGTGAATTTGCAAGATTCAGATTACAGTACAACCGAAACAATGCTCTGTACAACGAAGCGAATGAGCAGCAGCATATCGATACGATTATTCTTCAGGCGAATATCTCCATCGGTGCGCATGCGGCCCACAGTTTTTAAAAGGTAAAGAATGTATAAACTTATACTCCTGCTCTTTTTGCCGCTAACGCTGTTAGCTCACTTAAATATCGCTGTTAGTTATCCCTACATAGGAGCGCTTACAAAAAGTATCGGCGGTGAGCATATACGTACGGTGGTTCTTGCAAAAGGAAACTGGGACCCCCATTTTGTGGTTCCCCGCCCTTCGCTTATTTCAAAAGTAAGAAATGCGGATGCCCTGATTATGAACGGAGGACAGCTTGAGATCGGCTGGCTTCCCCCGCTCATCAACCGTGCGGCAAACCCCAAAACAGCTTCGGATGCAAAAACATTTTTAAATCTTTCCTGGCATGTGGAACTCTTGGACAAACCCGCAGACGTGGACCGCTCAGGCGGAGATATCCATCCTGATGGAAATCCCCACTTTCACCTCGATCCCAACAATATTTTAATCCTGGCCGATGTTATCAAAAAGTTTCTCATCTCCATAGACGGCGAGCATAAAGAGGTGTATGAGAAAAACTATCTGGAGTTTGAGGGGATGTGGAAATCCAAGCTCGGCATGTGGAAAGCAAAAATGCAAGACAAAAAAGGTTTGAAAGTGATTCAGTTTCACAACAACCTCAGCTATTTCAACCAAGCCTACGGACTCGTAAATATCGGCACAATCGAACCGCTTCCGGGAATCCCTCCCTCATCAAAACATACCTTTGAGCTTATCAGGCTTATCAACGATGAAAAGCCCTGCTGCATACTCCATGATGTCTACCACTCAACCAAAACTGCTGAATATATCAGCGACAAAACAGGGATCAAAATAATCCTGATGCCCCACGACATAGGTGCACTCGAAGACATAGAAGACCTGAGTTCTCTTTTTGAATATCTTACGGGTGCAATACGATGATGGATATACTTTTGGTTCCTATCGCACTTGTAATCATTCTTGTCATGATACATGCCTGGTTCGGAGCCAGAATCCTGCAAAAGGGAATCATCTTTACCGATCTTGCGATTGCGCAGTTTGCAGCCCTTGGAAGCGCCATCAGTCTTGGCTATTTTCATCAGGAGTATTTTTATGCGCTTACGCTCGCTTTTGCGCTTTTCAGCGCTCTTTTAATAGCTGTGGCTTCGCAGAGAAATATCAAACTCGAGGCCTTTATCGGTCTTTTGTATGTCTTGGGTGCCAGCGGAATCATGATGGTCTTATCCCATTCTGCCGAAGGGATGGAACATTTCAAATCTCTTCTTGCAAGCGATATCCTTTTTACTCCTCTAGACGACGTGCTCCAAAGCGGTATAATCTATGCCTGTATAGGAGTTCTTCTTTGGGGTGTTTATCCCCGTCTAAAGGGGTTCGTAAAAGAGCTGGTGTTTTTCTCTCTTTTGGCACTAACAGTAACCTCATCGGTACAGTTAGCGGGTGTGTTAGTCGTGTTTGTTTTACTCATAGCCCCTGCTCTTGTCGCGGCATCGCTTGAGCTGAAGAACAAACTCCTGGGCAGTTTTGGCTTCGGCTGGTTTTTCAGTATAAGCGCCATCCTTCTCTCCTACTATTTTGATCTGCCTACGGGATATACCATAGTATTTTTAGGAGCTTTTCTCAGCTCATTTGCAGTATTGATAAGTTCCAAAAAGAGCGTCTAAAGGTTCTATAAATCCAAACTATGCAATATTTATTGCATAGTTTGGGATTATTGGTACCACTTGCTATTGAGACAAATGCAAAATGACTTACGAGAAATTATGTTTCGTTTGATAATTCGGTACAATGTCAGAAAGCTGAAGATGAATTTACAAAAATATTCTGACGTTATCCTTTTTCTATAATAATATAATAAAACATGAGAGGTTAGTAATGGAAAATGATTTAAACTTATTGGTTAAAAATTTAGCAAGAAATGCTTCAATATTGATTGTTGATGATGATGAATTCACTTTAGATATATATGAGTCTGTGTTTAGTACGTTATTTTTAAAAATCTATACGGCAAAAGATGGGCAAGAAGCGTTTGACTTGTGGATGGACCAAAACAAAAACATAGATATAATTGTTACGGATATGATGATGCCAACGTTGAACGGCTTTGAATTTATTAATAAAATAAGAGAAAATTCGAATTCTCAGCATGTTCTGGTTTTAACAAGTCTAGATGATTTAAATGAAATGTTGGATATTGTAAATCTTGGTGTCGATGGAATTATACCAAAGCCTTATAGTCATGAAAAAGTTTTCCCCGTCTTAGCTAGAGTTCTTGAAGTAATCAAAGCAAAAAAAACGATGAAGAGACAAATTTTTCAGCTTAAGCTTTTATCACAAGAAAAAGTCACTCTTAAAGCATCTGCAAAAAACAAGGCTCAAGATATCTCAAAAGAGAATATTAAAGTTGCAAAAGAAGCGGACAACAAACTCTCTGCAAAATACAATATCAGGAAGACTATTCAAGGCGCAGATGCTCTCTCGCTAAGCAATACTATTGATTACTCTGATATGGATAACATTGATGCTCTAATAAGCTCATTACATGAATACGAAGCTTCAATTGTTGAGTTGGAAGGAAAGCCGGCTAACGAAATTATAGATAACTTGATATCATCTACAGATGCGATAAGCACTTTTTTAAATATAATTGGCAGAATCGGCTCATTTGAAGTTGCGTATGAAGCAGGAAAACATCTGATTGAATTTATCAAAAATATAAATGCTTCCGAACTTGAAGACAGCACCAAGAAAGAGTTGTTTTTTGATGCCTATCTCTCTATGTTCCAGGACATTGACAGCTGGTTGGAAGTTGTGTTTATCAATAAAGAAGCTTCAAATGTTAACTACTTCGATGCCTCTTTTGCAAATACCTGCCTAGAGCTTGAAGCAATATTTGCAGATAAACTTGAAGATGATAGTGAGCTAGAATTTTTTTAACTCACTATTTATTTGGCATATTTGATCAATTAATGCTATATAATCATCATCTTTTTCCTCTTTTGCGCTATTTTCAATAATCGTAAACAATTCGTAAATGGGTGTTATTTGTAAATTTCCGGATCTGCCTTTTAGTTTATGAGCAATATCTCTTAAGGCTTTATAATTCTTTTTATCAATAGCGTCTACCATACCGGCTAGTTCATCATGAAGGGTTAAAGTAAATTTTTCTATAAATTTGCTCAATACTTCTTTGGGCATCATTAATGTTTTTGAAGCTTTTTCTATGTCATATTTAAAACTGTTTTGTTTAAATAAAAACTTATTTAACTTCTCTTCCAGTTCTTTCTGGACAATAGGTTTTGTTATTAAATCATCCATGCCACACTCAAGAAGTCTCTCTCTATCCTTCTTATCCAGACTTGCACTGGCTCCTATTATAGGTACTCTTTTTAGAGAATTTTGTGCTTCAATTTTACGAATCTCTTTTGAAGCCTCATCCCCTTCCATAATCGGCATATTTAAATCCATGAAAATCATCTCAAACTCCGAAGCATTTTTAATGAGCTCGACTGCTTCTTGTCCATTATTTGCAACTACACTCTCAAAACCAAGTTCTCCAAGTCTTAGCTTAAGTACTTCTTGATTGAAAATATCATCATCTACTATAAGGATTTTCATTTCTTACTCCAAAGAATTTATCATTTTTGTTATTTCAAAAATGGAGAGCGCTTCTTTTGCAGCCCCTCTTTCCAACGCAATCCTGGGCATACCAAAAACTGTAGAGGTTTTTTCGTTTTGGGCATATGTTTTAGCACCGCTTAGCATCATTTTTTTCAATCCGTCTGCTCCATCATCACCCATACCGGTCAAGATAAAACCGGTAGCGTTTGAGCCTGCTGATTCACAAACAGAATTAAAAAGTACATTAACGCTTGGCTTATGTGAGTTCACTCTCTCAAAATCTCTAAGTTCTACAACAAATTTATCAGCTACTTTTTTAATCAACATATGTATGGCACCAGGTGCTATTAAAATAACTCCATCTCGAATCACATCCCCGTCTTTGGCTTCAAGAACAATAGAATTTGCAACCGTGGCATTTAATCTGGCAGCAAAAGATTTTGTAAAGCCTGCTGGCATATGCTGTGTTATAACTATTCCCTGATGGTTTTCTTTTAAGTTCATCGCTATCTCTTCTATAACCTGAACACCTCCCGTAGAAGATCCAATAGCAACAAACCTCTTAGATATCGGCTTTTGTCCTTCGCTAGCTTTATGCATATTTGTTTGTGCTTTTATGCTTGATTTGTATTTAACTTTTGAGTTCACAGCTACATTAATTTTTTCTATCAACTCATCTCTATACTCATCAAAAAAGTCTTTTACGTTGAGCTTAGGCTTGAGGATAATATCGCTTGCACCGAGTGCCAAAGCATCAATAGCAGCATTTGAACCGTCAGTAACCAAAGTGGAGCAGATGATAACAGGAGTAGGCTTTTGTTTGTTTATCTGTTTTAAAAAGCTTAATCCATCCATTTTGGGCATCTCAATATCTAGAATAAACAAGTCAGGTAATCCAACTTTCTTAAAAATCTCAAAAGCATCAACAGGGTTGTTTGCTTCACCTATGATTTCAATATCAGGTGCACCTTTTAGTACCTTGTAAATAGCATTTCTAACCATTAATGAATCATCTATTATAAAAATTTTAATCATCTTATGACCTACTAAAAAAATTCTAGCTTACTCTTGGTATCGCTGTTACACTCAAGTCTATCTTGCATAAACTCCATAGAATTTCTTAGAGAATCTTCAAATATATATATCTCACTAAAAACTCTATCTACAAAATATTCAACAAGATAAGAGTTAATATCCTCAACAATTCTTGCTAAATACTCAAAAGCCTCTATATTTTCTATATCCACACTACTTAAATCAAGATTTTTAAGGTATGAAGAGAAGTTCATAAATATAATAGAAACATTTTTAGTATAAAAATGACTCGCAAAAACTTTTGAAACCTCTTTCATCTTCTCTGATATAGAGATAATAAGCTCTTGTGAAAGATCTCCGCTATCAAGGCTAATAACATACTCCTGCAAAGACTCACTTAAAAAAAGTATCTGTCCCTCATACGTATCAAGATAATCATCAATAAGCTCGCAACTATCATGTTTAATATTTTTCATTGAGTGTTTTGAGTTCGCAAGTGTGTTCATAGCACTCTCATAACTCAAAGCTGTAAAAAATTTATACATTAAAGTGTTATCATCAAAAGGAGCAGCGATTACACCTTCACTTATATTAATCAACGGCGGATATGGCTTTTGACAATTGAAGTTAATATGCAAAACAATATGAATCTTTTTATTTTTGGTATTAAGCGACTTCACTATCTCATAAATTTGTGCCGCATGTTCATCCATATCTACCAAAAGTACATCAATATTATTTGCTATAACATATGTCTTTAACTCATCTATACTCACACTTGTTATATTTATACAAGTGTACTTTTTAAAACCGTTAAGCACATGCTCGCTCTCTTTAAAACTAATGTTTGAATAGACCAATAAATTTTTATCTTTTACGGTATATGAAAAATACTCTTTTAAATTATATATCATCTCTTATCCTTTATGATATTTTTTGAAAAATAGATGTTCGAACCTGCACCAGATTTTTCAACTTTACACTATTGATGTTTTCTGTTAATGATATAATTAAAAATCCGCCGACTTTTAAATTTGAAATCACATTTTTAACAACAATTTCTTTTGTGTCATCGCTGAAATAGAGAAGTACATTTCGCAAGAATACAATATCAAACTCACCTAGATAATTATTTTGTTCCAGCAAATTATTCTCTGTAAAGTGCATATTTGAGCATAAGCTTCTATCTATAAGAAATTGCCCCTCATATTTACCTTTGCCCTTGAGACAGTAACGATTTTTGTATTGATCTGGAATCTTCGTAATCCAAGATATGGGATATAGTCCCATTTTAGCTTTTTTTATTACTTCACTGTTTATATCACTTCCGACAATTTCCCATTTATCTTTCCCTACTGCACCATTAATCATCATAGCCAAAGAGTAGGCTTCTGCTCCCACAGATGAAGCTGCACTCCAAATACGAAGTGAGGCAACACCTTTTGTAAGAAGAGATTTTACAAAATCAAAGTGTACTTCCTCTCTAAAAAAGTATGTTTCATTTGTAGTAATAAGATTAATCATCTCAATTTTTTCGGTTAAAGTTATCTGTACTATTCTCAAATACTGTGCAAAAGAGTCCAACTTATAGTGGACTAATCGTTTGTTAAGTCTGCTCTGCACCATAGTCTTTTTACTATCAGCCAAGGTAATTCCAACCTCTTTAAAGATTAACTTTTGTAAGGTTGCGAACTCTTCATTACTTATTCCTGTTATCTTCATCACCTTATATACTCGTTTATGGCTTCTGAGAGTTCTTGCATATTTACTTTACCAATAACTTTACTGGCTCCAAGCCTTAAAAACTCTTCTTTTATAATATCATTCGCCATATTTGTATGCACAATAATATTTATATCATCAAATTTTTCCATCTCTCTTATTCGTTTAATTACTTCTCTTCCGCTCATGGCCGGCATCTCAATATCTGTAATCACAAGAGCAATATCTTTGACATCTTTTTTAACTATAGCATCTACGAGTTCCTTCCCATTTTCAAAAAGCTCATAACGAAGAGACATTTTCTCACAAAGTCTGCTAACCATTACTCTTATATATTTACTGTCATCCGCAAAAAATACAACTCTATTTGTATCTATATCATACTTTACGTTTTGAGTTTGAGCATCACTTTGTTCTTTTACATCTTCAAAGATATCTAAGAGAAGCTTATCGCTATCAAAGATACTGCACAATTGCTCTTTGCCATATAGCTTGATTCTTGCCGCAAAAGATGACTTTGAGTTTGCACTTGAATTATCTCTCATATCTTCAGATTCTATTGTTACGATATTCTCAACACCCTTAACAACAATACCTAAACGATAACCGCCGTAAGCTGCGACTATCACTAGTTCATACTCATTCTCATCTAGTCTCTCATTACCAATCCAAGCATCAAAATTCACCAGGGTTGTCATCTCTCCTCTAATATCTCCCGTACCTATAACTGCACCGTTATCATTAGAATAAAGGATATCTATATCTTTGTAAACGACCAGCTCTTCAATTTTTGATACATTTTTGGCATAAAGTTCGCCGTTTGAACCGTGAAAAAGCAGAAATTGACTTGCTTCATTGGCATTTGTGCTAACAAGTTTTAGAAGATCTATCTCCTCTTCTTCTGCATATAAACCTTCTTCATAGAGTTCATCCATATAACACCTCACAAGACAGTTCTTCAAGATTTAGCAATCTATCAAGATTTAGGATAGATATGTTTTTTCCCCTGTACTCTACGAGTTTAGATATAAAATGTGACTCGATTTTTGTTCCAAATTTTGGAGCATCCAAGAAGCTGCTATCATCAAAACCATCAACCTCATAAATCTCATCTACCAAAAGAGCAATTTTTTGTTTTTTAAAACTCAAAATAATAAAAGCACTTTTCTTACTAATGACAGTTGAAGATATTTTACATCTATCCAAAAAGTCGATAACACTTACTATATCCCCTCTTATATTTGTGACACCTAAGACAAAACTACTTAAGTTCGGCACTTTTGTATAACTTTGATATTCAACTATCTCTACTATACATGAAGCATCAATACCGTATATATCACCATCTGAATAAAATAAAAAGTACTGATTTTCATGATTTAGCATCAGCTCATCATCTTCAAACAGACTTATTTCAGTCTCCATATCTATCTCCTAAAAACGCTCAAATGCTCCAAGATCCAAATTGTCATCATCCGCCCCGCTTTTTTGTTCTTCTCTTTTAAACTCTTGTGAAAATGTTGGTGTAATGATTTTATTTGAATTAGTTTTATCAATAGAAAAAAAGTGCATAAGCTTATTGAGTGAAGCTGCTTGAGAGTCTAATTCTTCTGCCGCACCTGCCAACTCTTGCGAACTGCTTGCATTTGATTGTGTGACCTTATCTAACTCATTCATGGCTATGCTAATCTGTTCTAAGCCTATATTTTGCTCATTTGCAGCAGTCGCAATATCTTTGACTAAACTTGCAGTCTCTTGTATCTTAGGCACGATATTGCCTATTTCTGTTCCTGCTGCCTCACTTACTTTAACACTGTTTAGAGTAATTTTACTAATCTCACCCGCTGCAATTTGTGATCGTTTTGCCAGCTTTCTAACCTCAGCGGCAACAACAGCGAATCCTTTTCCATGTTCTCCTGCACGGGCTGCTTCTATAGCGGCATTAAGTGCTAACAAGTTTGTTTGATAAACTATATCTTCAATAATCTTAATTTTTTCAGAGATAATTTGCATAGCTTCTACTGTCTTATTCACAGATTCTGCACCTCTTTGTGCCATTGCCGAAGTACTTTCTGCAATGGCATTGGTATTTTGTGCATTCTGTGCCGAAATATCAACACTGCCGCTCATCTGCTCAATAGCAGATGTTGTCTCCTCCAAAGAAGAGGCCTGCTCTTCAGCTCCGGAAGAGAGTATTTGTGATGTAGCATTTACTTCTGAGGATGCTAAACTCATCTGCTGAGCTGAGAGTGTAATCTTTTCAATGATTCCGGTTAGTGAGTCAATAAAACTATTTGTATTAGATTTTATAATATCAAAATCACCGGATAATTCAAGCTCTAGCTTTTTAGTCAAGTCACCTTCACTCATCGCGGCAAGAGATTCTCTAATAGCTCCAATAATTTGCTCCAAGGTTGATGCTAAACCGTTTGTATGAAGTTTAATCGTATTTAACTCACCGGGCAATTCCATCTCTATTCTTTTGTTTAACCTTCCTTCACTGAGTGCACCTAAAGTTTCACCTATGGAACTGATGATATCCTCCAAAATACTACTTAATTCATTTGTGGCATCCTTAATTATGGTCAGGTCACCGCTATATTCATTAGTTATTTTAGATTTAAAATCTCCATTTCGCATATGGACTATCGTATTTTCTAAATCTAAAAATATATTTTGTATATTATCAAGCATAACATTTGTCGGTTCATGAATTTTTGAAAAACCTTCGTTATATTTAGAGCTGTCTACCCTGACACTTAAAGTACCTCTCTCAACTGCATTTTGAAAGAGTTTTGAATCAAACTGTATACTTTTAAGCGTCTTGGAAAGTTCGTTTACTCCTTTGGTATATTTACCGAGTTCTCCAAAGTAACTACTTGTTATCAGTGTATCAAAATTACCTCTGCTTATACTGCCGATAGCCTCGCCTAAATCTCCTAATACACTCACTAGAAGATCCAAGCTATAATTGGAGTTGTTAATTATTTTTGCATAACTTCCGCTTAAGCCTGATGAATCAATTCTAGAGTTTAACTCCCCGTTTTCAATATTTTGCGTTATTTCCATAGAGTTTTCTAATAGTTTATTTGACTGGTTTTTGATAGAGTTTATTAGGGTTGCCGTAGTTTGCAGACCTTCACTCTCAAACTCAATATCCTTAAAATCAAAGACACCGTCACTCAAATGTGCAAGAACATTGTTTAATCTTTTAATCTCTTTTGTTTTTATCTTCTGCTTTGACATAATTTTCACCCCTATCTACTCTGATCAATAACATCATTGAGATTTTTGAATATCTCTACTGTATCACTCTCAACCATATTTAATATGTTCTGTAGCTCATTTTTACTGGCACCCATTTGAGCTTTGTGTACATAATCTCTCATATGATTATGTACAGCTTGATGTTCTTGGAGTAGCTTATTCCAGCTTGGATGCGAAGTAAACGACTTACCTTTAAGTTTCTCCAACTCTTTACCAAAAGCACAACAGCAACTATCTGCTACTTCAACCTCTAATCCGCGTTTTACCTTGTCTATAATATTAACTTTAAAGAGAATATGGTCTGTATGAAATCTATCAGCATCTATATTTGTTGCTTCTACATTGAAAACATTTTTTTGCGTGCTAAGACGGTTAATAAACTGCTCATAAGTTAAATTCCTCTCTCTTAAAAACTCTAAAAGCAAATTGAATGATTCTTCTACAGTATGTGTCTTTTCATACTCAACCAAAGAAGCATAAATTTGACCTACCGTCTCTTTAGCAAAATCATCTACAGGTTTTCTATATGACACGGCATAGTCTAAAATACCATTTTTCATTATAGGTTTCACATAGGCTTTTACCCAGTAATAATCACCGTTTTTAACTCTGTTTTTAACAAAGGCATAAATAGCCTGCCCACTGTGAAGAGTATCCCATAGCAGCTTAAAAACTGCACGAGGAACATCTGGATGTCTTATAATATTATGGTTTTTCCCCATAAGTTCATCTCTTTTATAACCGGCAATGGAACAAAAAACATCATTTACATAAGTAATCCGCCCCCCAGCATCTGTCTGGCTAACAATCATCTGCTTATCATTAATCAAAATCTCTTTTTCCATCACTCAACCCCTTTCTATTTTGTTCTCTATTAAATTTACAATATCAAAGATAAGTGCAATTTCTCCACTTCCCAAGATAGTCCCTCCGGACAATCCCTTTAGCTTAGAAAAAATATCGCCAAGTGGTTTGATTACTGCTTGAATCTCACCGTAAAGTTCATCAACTTTTAAACCTGCTATCTCGTTGGCAAACTGGACTATAACGATATTTTCTCTAAGATTTGGATAACACTTCTCTCTAAAATGCTCTTTTATATCCAAGATTGGCAAAACCTGACCTCTTATAGTGATATACGAATTCTCCTTCATTGTCTCTCTCATTCCTGGTGTTAGCTCTATACACTCTCGTATCATTTCTAAAGGAATTATATATTTAGTATCCCCTGCTTGGACCAAAAAACCGTCTATAATGGCAAGAGTTAAAGGAAGTCTTATGGTTATGCAAGAACCTTTTAATTCGGTGGAATTAACTTCTATGCTCCCTCTGAGTGACTCAATGTTGCTCTTTACAACATCCATTCCAACGCCACGACCTGAGATATCACTTATCTCACTTGCAGTTGAAAAACCAGGTTCAAAAATAAGATTATTTATCTCTTTGTCGCTTAAGTTATCTTCTGCTGATATTAAACCTTTTTCAATAGCTTTTTTTAACACAATCTCTTTGTTGATTCCGGCACCGTCATCTTCTATCTCAATAACAATCATTCCGGCATCTGTAAAGGCTCTAAGAACTATACGACCATCTCCACTTTTACCTCGTTTTTTTCGAACATCAGGCATCTCTATGCCGTGGTCAACAGAATTTCTGAGCATATGTACAAGAGGATCGGAAATCTTCTCTATCACTGTCTTGTCCAGTTCTGTTTCTCCACCTTCTATAATAAATTCTACCTCTTTAGAAAGCTTTTTAGCAGTATCGTTAACTATACGACGTAATTTTATAAAGCTCTCTTCAACCGGCACCATTCTGATGCCCATTATGTTGTCTCGGACATCTTCAAGAAGCAGTTTTAATTCATCCACAGACTCTATTAATTCACTATCATCACTTTGAGACACCAATGTCTCAATCTTAGCATTGGCGATTACTACTTCACTCATTTTATTTATGAGAAAATCTATCTTAGCGGAGTCAACTCTCAGAGATTTGGCTATCTCTTTTTTTACCATTTTTGGCACTTTTAAAGTTGCCTGTATCGGTTTTTCTATTTTCTGGGTAACTTTATCCTCTTCAAGATCTTCTTTTGCATATATACCAAACCCGAGTAAAATCTCTTCTAAACCTTCGTAGGTGTTAAAGAGTTCATCGTATGCTTTTTCATCTGTTGACTTAAAAATAAAGAGAACTACATCATTTTCGACAAACTCAAAAATCTCCTCAATATCTTCTTTTGAAGCAGATGATTGAAACTCCAACTCAAAACCTATATAAGTTTTTAACGAATCCAAATCTTCAAGTGATGGAATATTTGAGACAATAGGGGTGTTAAAAGTTATGTAACCCAACTTGTTAAAGTAGTTAAATATTGAGAGTATATCCATTCCCGAAGTGAAAAAATCATCTGCAAAACGAATCGAGACATGCCACATATCATGATTTTCTAAAGAAACAAGCTCGTTAAAATCCAATGATACACGCTCTTCCTTCTCATCAACACTCTGGGCAACACCACTCTTAGACATAACTAAATCCATAATGGATATTAGTGATTCTTGCTCACTAATACTCTGCTCATCTAAACCGTCTTCATTGACACTCTGTTCAATAATCTTAGAAGTATGATCTTTTACCTGTAAAAAAAGTTCCTGTATCTCATCTGTAAAAGCAATTTTATCTTGTCTGATATTGTCAAGTAAACTTTCTGCCTTATGGGTAAAGTGTACAATTTCATCAAAGCCAAACATTCCGGCAATGCCTTTGATTGTGTGCATAGCACGAAAAAGTTCACCAATACTCTCTTTCGTGATGCCGGATTGTATTATGTCTAAAAGAGCATTTTCCATATATTGGAGCTGGTCAGAGGAATCTTCATAAAACAGTGCTAAATCTTCATCCATACTTCAGGCCTAAAACTATATCGCATCCGCTTATTTTTAAAGCATGTAAAATATCGCTGTTCGCATTTGTTATTGAAAAATCTTTTTCTTTTATATCCGCGCTTTGCTTTAATGAGCACAACATCTGAATAGCACACATATCTATCTTTTTCACACTGCTCATATCAACAACAACACTCTCTTCATCAAGTGTTTTTAGGAATTTATCTTTAAGTTCTTCTACTTCATATATAGTAAAATTCTCTTTTTCTATAAGCATACTGCTAGCCTAAAAGCTTCTCGCAAGCCATCAAAAATTTATCTTTATTAAAAGGTTTTAAGAGCCATGCTTTCACACCCATTTCCTTGCCTTTTGCTTTTAAATCTGCATTAGATTCTGTGGTCAGCATTACAATCGGAACATATTTATAAGCTGGTTCTTTTCTGATGTTCTCTACCATCTCCAAGCCACTCATAACAGGCATATTTATATCTGAAAATATAATATCAAACTGAAACTCTTTTATAGCTTCCAAACCCTTTTGTCCATCTTCTGCAACTACGACCTCATGCCCGGCTTCTAAGGCAGCTTTTTTAGCAACTGTACGAACAAGACTTGCATCATCAACTATTAGCACTCTCCCCATTTTGGTCTCCTGTTTAAATAATCATGGACTCATTATATGTTTTTTAAACTTTATACTCTTTTAAATAAAGTTTATATTATAATCTTCCTACAAACACAAGGGAGGAGGGGATTTGGCTGAAGTAGATTTTGACCTGCTGGATTTATTTATAAATCAATTTGACAATCAAATAGATGTCATTAATGTAAATGTTTCTAATCTCCAATATAAAGAAGAGTACAGCTCTAGCGTTAACCATCTCTTCAGAATATTTCATAACTATAAATCAACTACATCCTACTTGGGTCTTGACAGCATCAGAGAGTTGGTTATAGAAGTTGAAGATGTTTTAGAAGCTGTACGAGCCGAGGAAGGTCCTGCTGAAGTTTCTATAAGAGACTGGCTCGGTGAAGTCTATAATCAGCTTATAATATGGCAAGACGAAATGAGAGAAGGATTAGTCTCCTTTTCCGATGCACCTGAGTCTCTGTTAAAGGGAGTTAAATTGACTCCGCCGACTATAAGTATTCAAGATAGGCTTAAAACCTTAAGTATCCTATATATTGATGAGAATAAACAGAGGGCACAAAAAGTTGTCTCAGCTTTAAGCAAGATTGCTAAAGATGTAGAGTTTCAACCATCTTTTTTAAACCTTCATTCATTAAACAAACCCGACATATGCCTGCTCAATGCCGGTAAAACAACCATAGAGACTATAAAAGCTTATCAAAACGATATTTCAGACAGTGCCATCATTGTCATCTTGGATAAGACAAGTGATAAAATTGTTAAAAAGCTTATTTTTAACGGAGTTAATCATCTTCTTTTCAATCCGCTTAGAAGTGCGGACTTAAAACGAGAATTGTACAATGTAACAGAATCACACTTCTCTAATCGCAGAGTTTTAATAGATAATAAAAAAATACAAGAATTTATACACACATTAGAACCTCTTCCGAACTCCATCTTTCAAATTCAACAAATTTGTGATGATGAGGAGATGGGAATAAAAGAGCTCATAAAAGTTGTAAAAAGCGACCCTATAATCACGGGAAATATTTTAAATGCCACTAATAATCCTATATATGGATTAAAAAATATAAATACTATAGATCAAGCGGTTAGTATATTTGGTAAAAAAACACTAAAGGCACTAGTCTTGTCTGGCATATCAAAACAACTTGGTAACGTAGAATTAGGAGCATATGGTATTAATGAGGACACTTTTTCCAGAGTAGCGAACCTAAGGTTATCATTGATGATAAAGTGGTATTCAAAAGTCTCCATAGCTGCACTTGGCGTGCTATCAGTATCAGCAATATTGAGCAACCTTGGGCAACTGCTCCTAGCAAAAGAGATTAAAAGATCAGATAAACTTGACTTGTTTATCTTTGAAGCATTGGAACATGGCTTTCAAAAAGCTGAAGAGAAAATATTTCATACTACTACTGCTTCTGTTTGTAGTGACATTCTCAAATTTTGGAAATTGAATTCTGATATTATAGATTCTATTAGGTACAGTGACAACCCACAAGAAGCACCTATTGATATTCATCAATGTGCAGTTGCCAACCATATTGTTTTTAATATAGTTTTGCTTAATGGAACTATTCGTAGTGAGATACCAAAAGAGATACTCTCTCTAATGGAAGAAGAAAATCTAAATGTAGAACCGTTAATAAATGCAATCAAATATATAAGCTGATTATTCACATATTTTTGTAAAGTTTCCTGATTTGGGATAAAGATTAGACGCCCTCTTTTTAGATTTAACTTAAAAATACACTTGCATAAAATTACTATAGCTCCAGATAAAAGTTCTGGTATATAATTATCCTTAAAGTAACAATACTGCATAAAGAGGTTTGTATGGATTATCCTTCAGAGTGGACGCAAAAAGAATTTTTACAGAATAAGATCAAGCTTGAAAAAGAGGGGGTAAAAGTCCTCCTCATAGATACCATCCTCTCCCCCATAGAAAAGGCCGATACCCGCGTCTACAACCCTTTTGAACTCAACAGCGAAGCCGAGGGGAGTGTCTTTGTATTTTACTGCGACACCGGAAAAGCCACGCTGGACAGACTCAAAGAGTATCAGACAAGATTTCCCAAGCATCATTGCATCTCACTCAAAGGCGGCCGCGGCTACTGGAGAAAAAACATGATGGTCCTAGACAATGACGCATGAGCGATATACCGCGCTTTTAGATGAGTTTATCCTCCGTATCGACCAACAGAGATATTATGATGCGCATGAGAGCATTGAAGCCATCTGGTTTCCAAGAAGGTTTGGGGATGACAACGAGACCAAATTACTCAAAGGGCTTATCAATGCGGCTGTCTGTTTTGAACTGATAAAAAAAGGGCGCTATGCTTCAAGCGATAAGGTGTGGAAGAACTATCTTAAATACAGACCTCTTTTATACAAGGTGCACTCACCCTACCTCAACAAATACCACTCCATAGCCCGGCATGTGGAAAATGTAAAAAATGTACTGGCGCGTAACCGGATTATGTCCCGGGATATGTCATAATCGTAAAAATAAAAAGGAAGCTACATGGATACATCAGACATTACAAAAGATACAGTGCAGGCGGCGACTACGACACTCTCCAAATACACCGACCTGGCAATCTCCTATTCAAGCGAATACGGATTGAAAGTTCTTGCAGCTGTTTTTATATTTATTCTGGGAAAATGGTTTAGCAGAAAAATCACCCGCCTCAGTAAAAATATGATGCAAAAGGCAAATGTAGACCAGACTCTCGTAGAGTTCGCTGAGAGCATCATCTATTTCGTGCTCTTGATCATGGTTATTCTGACTGCTTTGAGTGCTGCAGGAATCAATACCACATCCTTTTTGGCAATATTCGGTGCGGCTTCGCTGGCTGTGGGTCTTGCGCTTAAGGACTCTCTCTCGAACATAGGTGCCGCCGTTATCATCATAGTCTTTCGTCCCTTTAAAGTGGGAGATACCATAGAAGCCGCCGGAGCTATGGGAAAAGTAGAAGATGTGAATCTTTTTTCAACCATTATCTCACCCGTAGACAACCGAACGATTATCGTTCCAAATTCGGCAATCATCAGAGGCAATATCACCAACTATTCTAACAAGCCCCAAAGACGTATCGAGCATATCATCGGTATCGGCTACGATGATGATTTGAGACTTGCCAAAGAGACTCTTATACAGATTATGCTCTCTGATGCGCGAATCCTGGCAGAACCGGCCCCTTTTGCAGCGGTAAAAGAGCTTGGAAGCTCCAGCGTGAATCTGGTTTGCAGAGCCTGGGTCGAGAGTGATATTTATTGGGATGTGTACTTTGATATGATTGAAAAAATAAAACTGACCTTTGATGAGAAAGGGATATCGATACCTTATCCGCAAATGGATGTCCACACCAAAAATGCGAATTAAACACTAAGGAAAAGATATGAAAAAAACAGTATTCAGCGTATTAGCAGTAAGTTCATTGCTTATGGCTGCGGAATCCCAGGAGACTCTAAAAGAGGAGATAAAGGCAGTCAAGACAAAGATAAAAGAGCTTGAACTTGACCTTAAAAAACTCAAGGCGCAATTGCCTCCCAACGAAGCGTTTGTAACGCATACGGAGTTTGGGTTTATGGACACCCAGGGAAACACGAGAACCCAGACCTTCGGTCTTGATGCAAGTGCAAAAAAGGGTTGGGGGAAAAACTCCATCAACATGACCCTGGATGCTCAATATGCGACGAATGAGGGTGTTGAGATCAAGAACAAATACACTACGGAGCTTGGATACGACTATGATATTACCGACAAACTCTCTTTTGGTTATCTAGCAGGCTTTAAACAAGATGAGTTTTCAGGTTATCAGCACCAGTTTTATACGGGTCCGAGTGCCAAATACAAGGCTGTTAAAACCCAAATGCACAAACTCAGTCTCGAAGCGAATATTTTGTATGCACAGGATAAACTTGACGGGATGGAAGATACCGAGGACTACGCGTCCTACAGAACCAAGGCCGTGTACGGATGGCAGGTGCTGGATAATCTGAAATTTGATCAGGACCTCAGCTACAGATCAGCCTTTGACAAATCGGACAACTATTTCGTTTTTTCAAAATCAGCCTTTACAAGCAAGATATCAAATGTCTTCTCAGCCGGTCTAAGCTACAAGGTCGATTATACAAATCTCGTTGCCGCGGGCAAAGACTACACCGATAGAACACTTACTGCAAATCTGATTATGGACTATTAAGGTACCAACAGACAGGCTTTTCTATCTGTTGGTTATAGGCCTCGCCTCTTCCTTTAGATGTACATCAAGCTGAGGAAAGGGGATGGAGATATTGTGCTTGTAAAGAAGCTCGTATATCTTTATCAGATAAAGCGAGGTGATGGTTCTTCTTCTTTGCATATTGATACCCTCCACCCATATAACCAGTTCAAAATCCACGCTGCTGCTGTTCATCGCAACCATCCAAAGCTTTGGTATCTGCAGAGGCTCATCCCTTTTATGCGGCAAAGACGCATCGGATAAGATCTCTTCAAGGACACACTCATGTACTTGCTTTACCGTTGTTCCATAGGCTACGCCAAAAGGAATTCTGAGCCTGAGAACCTCATCATTGAGCGTAAGGTTCGTCACTGTGTTTTGTATAAAATTTGAATTTGGCACGATGATGTCTATCTGCTCGTTCGTAGTGATGATCGTAGCGCGTAAGCGTATCTCCCTAACAACTCCCCGCACCTCATTTTCAAGTTCCACATAATCCCCTACCGACACGGACTGCTCAAACATAAGGATGATTCCGGAGATGAAGTTCGACACAATGTTTTGAAGTCCAAAACCTATCCCTACGGATAAGGCACCCGCTACGACTGCCAAGGAGGAAAGGTTCAGTCCGGCAGAGTTCAAAGCGATTACAAAGGTGATAAAGATAATCAGGTAATAGCCTAAATTAGCCAAAATGGTTCTTGTAGGCACAGACAAACTCTTGGAGATTCTACGCGAATTTATGAGCTTGTGTTTATAGACCCATCCAAGAGCGATACCCGCCGCAATGATAAGCAGAAGCTTCAATACAAACATCATACTCACAGACGTGCCCCCGATTGTGAGAAGGGATTTGTCCAGTATACTCTCCGCAAACAACTCTATTGCGGAGTACGCCGTAATTAGCATTATTTTTTTCATCTAAAACCACCTTCTAAACTCTCTGTTATCCCTCAATTATATCAAAATAGCAATTTTTTTTGTTATAATTTCGCCCATGAAACTACTACTGATACTGCTCATTAACATAACATCCCTTATGGCTCTTATCACCATCACTCCCGTAGATATAGGTGAAAAACCGGGATTCAGCACAAAAGGCGCCGTCTCCCTTGAGACAAAAAAAGGCAATACCGAAAAAAGCAACTACAAAGGTTCGGTAAGACTCTCCTATGATGATAACCTCAGCTATGTGACATGGGCTGAGTTCTCCGGAGAATACGGTGAAACCAATACCGTAAAAGACACAAACAACCTCTATTCCCATGTCAGACACATAAGAAAACTTGAGGATTATGCCTTTAGAACCGAATATTTCGCCCAGCTCCAGAGTGACGAATTTAAGAAGATTGAAGACAGAGCTTTGGGTGGTGCAGGTTTAAGATACAAACTGCCTGAGATACTCAAAGACTCAAAAGCCTACATCGGTGTCGGCGGGTTTTATGAATACATAAACTACTCATCCATTGACCCTTATGAAAACAATATAAGGGTCAATACCTATTTTGCCTACACCATAAAACTTGAGGCAAAGACTTCTTTATCCTATACCCTGTATTATCAGCCCAAGATTGATGATTTTTATGACTATGCCTGCTCAAACAAGGCTGAGCTGAAGATACATGTCTATAAAAAACTGTTTTTAAGTTTTAATCTTTACTATGACATCGACTCCAGACCTGCCATGGGACTCAAAACCGACGATTACGGTCAACTGACCAATTTTATCTTTGAGTTTTGACCCCAGAGATATAAGAATCCACATGCCAAGAGTGCGATAAAGGTTGAACTGAGGAACAGATACTCAGGGTAAAACTCATAGACATATCCTGAGAGCAAGGCTCCGCTAAACCCTCCCAGACCGTAAGTGATTCCTGAAAAGAACTGTTGCGCCAAAGACCTGTGTTTATACAGGTGATACAGATAACTGATAGCCGCGGAATGAAAAAGTGCGAAACTAAGAGCATGCAGTGTTTGCGCGAAAAACAGTATGAACAGGTTCTGCGGAAACAAAAACAGCAAGAACCATCGCAGCGCACCCGCAAAAGTCGTGATCTGCAAAATCAAAAGCAGATTGTTTCTGAGAAGTTTTCCCTGGTAATAGAGCATGACTATCTCAGCCAAAACCCCAAAAGTCCAAAGATAAATCGTCATATCCAAACTTACGCCGTGGTCTGTCTCATAGATAGTGAAAAAATTATAAAAAGCTCCAAAACTCACCTGCATAAGCGTGAGTCCAAGCCATAGTTTCCAATCACCGAGTATATCGATATCGTTTTTTATCTCCTGTGTCTGATTCAAAACATCCTTGGCATTTCCGGCGATGACAAAGGCAAAAACAGCCGTCACAAAAGTAAGGCACAGCAGATAGTTCAATGCTATATCGGGAGAGGACAAAAACTTCACCAAGACAAGTGCGACAAGCACAAAGCCTACGGAACCGTAAAGTCTTATCTTTCCGTATCTCTCCTTGCCTATATGGTTTAAAGATATAAGTTCGATATAAGGCAACACCAGACTAAGCCCTATACCAAGCCCTATATTCGCAACAAGAAGCATAGAAAAGCTATCCAGTGAAAAGTAAAAGAGACTAGAGCTTGCGAGCATGATAAGCAGAGCAAAATTAAAGCTCTTTACATTGAGCTTCAAGCCTCTGGTAAAAGCGAAGGGAACCATAAAGCGTACCAGCGGTCCAGCCGCAAATATTATCCCAATCTCACTCGCCGTATAACCGACCATAGACAATACTTTTGGCATAAAGATGATATACACACCGATAATTGAAAAATAAAAAAAATAAAAGACTGAAAGTAGTACTGGCATGTGGAACTGCCTTTGATTATTGGGAATAAATTACAGCCGTACCACTCAGTAAGTCATGTAATGCTCTTTTGTCTTTTCTAAGAAAAATCAGAAAAAATCCGATTATGCTCAAAAATGATATGAAATACGCAATAAAACGGACAATAAGTCTCGGATACGACGCTTCCTCTAAAGTCTTGGCATCCACTACTTTGATATTGGAAAATTTTTTGCCGGGCGTCTGTCCGTCCCGTCTCCATAAGACAACATGCACTCCCATAATCAGCATTATCTGGACTATGGAAGCCGCAGGATTCGGTTCGTGTTCCAAAGCCTGAGCATCCTGGACTATCACATCAAGCGCTCCGGCACTTTTGGTTTCTTCATAGCCAAAAACAATCATGATAACCAAGGCCACAGGCAGACCTATCATAAAGATATCAGTCACAAACGCTTTTGTTCTTTGTAAAAATCCGGCATAAGCCACATGCGCGGTTTGCGCTTTTTTCGGCTCTTTTGATTGCTTTTTTAAATCTCTAAATCTCATAAGGGGGATTATAACCTACTTAGATTTAAAATGTGATATACTTTTGTAAACTGATTCAATATAAATTGGTGTTTAAAGGGGGAGTTTTTATGCAAAAAGATATGCAAGAAAATGATTTTATTGTCTCCAAAACAGATCTCAAAGGTCATATCACCTATGTCAATAAGATTTTTATGACCATGGCGGAATACACCGAAGCAGAACTGTTGGGAAAACCTCACAGCCTGATCCGACATCCGGACATGCCAAAGGCGGTCTTCAAGCTTTTGTGGCAAAAAGTGCAAAACAAAGAGGAGATCTTTGCCTACGTAATCAATAAAACTAAAAATAACAATGACTACTGGGTTTTTGCAAATGTCACGGCATCCCTCGATGAGAATGGAAGAATTATCGGGTACTACTCTGTAAGAAGAAAACCAAATCCAAAGGCTCTTGAGATTATCGAGCCTGTCTATAAAAAGATGCTCGAAGTTCAAAACAGAAGCGGAGTGGATGCTTCTTTAAAAATTTTAACAGATATTTTAGATGAAAAGGGAGTATCTTATGATGAATTTATCATCTCTATTCAAGAATAATCAGGCGATTTTACTTTTTGTCGCACTTCTTGTCGTAGCCGTATACGGTCTGACTGCCTCAAATTTTGTACTCAGCGGCGCTGTTTTGCTTGTTTTGATCCTTGCTGTATTTGTAGCACCCTCTGAGACATCTTCGTCCAATAAAACACTGCACGACACCATGCAAAAAGTTCTTCAAAATGCGGCTCTTGGAAAACTTGAAGACCGCATTACAAATATCCCAAACGACGGTTCCCGTGATTCGTCCTTTGCCTGGGATGTCAATGATGTTTTGGACCAGCTTGAAGCATTTATGCGAGATACAAAAAGCACTATAGAAAACGCCTCCAGGGGAGACACCTACAGAAGAACTTATCCCTCGGGACTAAAAGGCGTGTTTCACACGACATCGCTTGAGCTCAACAAGGCGATATCTTCCATCGCCAGCGGCTACGAGGCCAGAATCAAAGGGAATCTTTCAGCCGACCTTGGTACCTTGGGAGGAGGGATGAGTTCCGGACTTGGAATCATTCAAGAGGATATCAATATCTCCCAACGTGAAGCCCATGAGATAGTCAGCATTGCTACAAAAACGGCGGATGAAGCTTCTAAAAGTCTTGACAGCGTAGTGGAGATAGGAAGCAGGCTCAATAATCTTGTCGAACTTATATCCTCTTCACACGAGGGGATCATAGGACTGGAACACCGCTCAAAAGATATCTCCGAAGTGGTCGGGCTTATCAAGGATATTGCAGACCAGACGAACCTGCTGGCGCTTAATGCCGCTATTGAGGCAGCGCGTGCCGGAAGTCAAGGCCGCGGTTTTGCCGTAGTTGCCGATGAAGTCAGAAAACTGGCTGAGAGAACCCAAAAAGCAACGCATGAGATAGAGATAAATATCAAAACCCTTCAACAAGAAGCAAACGATATGAGAACGAACTCTGATAATATCTCTGAGATAGCAAATGACTCAAGTCAGGTTATTCATGAGTTTGAAAACACCTTTACAGAGCTCAACTCCCTGGCAAACGCATCCTCAACCGGTGCTATTAAAATTCAAAATCGTCTTTTTACGACACTGGTAAAAGTGGACCATATCATTTTCAAATCACGTGCATATTCAAGCGTTTTAGAGGCCGATGCAACGGCTCAGTTTGCTGATCATTTTACCTGCCGTATGGGTAAATGGTACTCCACTTCCGGAAAAGAAAGGTTTGGAGATACGCAATCGTTTAAAGATATGGAAGTTCCACATGCCCTGGTTCACAATATGGTCTTTAAAAACTTGGAATATACCAAAAACGGTGCAACCCTCAAACACAATAATCCAAAACATATTATCGAGAACTTCAAGATAATGGAAGATGCTTCAAGCGATCTTTTCATAAAACTCAACAGTATGCTTGAGGAATATGATAAAAAAAGCGGGACACATTAGGTATTTACTGAGTATTTACTTATAATAAATATAATTCTGTTATCTCAATTATGTTTTCCCCCTTTCATAAGCGAGTGTATATACTCCTATAAACTTTTTAAATAGACTAAGCATTCCCCCATTTTGTTAGCTTAGTCTATTTTATGCTAAAATCCTCTCTATGAAAATAATCCTTACAACTTTAAACGCCAGATTCACCCACTCCGCGATTGGTCTGAGATATATCTATGCAAATTTAAAAGAGCTTCAAAAGAACACAAAAATCCTGGAATTCAGTATCAATGATGCCCTTCAAAGCGTGGCAGAAGAGATACTCAACGAATCACCCGATATCATAGGGATAGGCGTTTATATATGGAATGCCAAAGAATCTGCAGAGCTTATACATCTGCTCAAAAAAATCTCCCCCGATACCAAAATCGTCCTTGGCGGACCTGAGGTCTCATATCTCCCTATGCGCGTCAATTTTGATGATGCTGATTTTATTATCCAGGGGGAAGGTGACTTGGCGTTTTATGCGCTATGCAGGGAGCTTCTCCAAGGCAAAAACACACCTGCGAAAATCATAAAGATGCATGTACCGCCTCTTAGCGAAATAGAGCTGCCTTATCAGTACTATACGGACGAGGATATACAAAACCGCTATATCTATGTTGAAATCTCAAGAGGCTGCCCTTTTGAATGCGAGTTTTGTCTCTCTTCAATGGATGAGAAAGTGCGTGCTTTTGATTTGGACAAGGTCTTGGAAGAGTTCGAAAAACTTTGGCAGAGAGGGGCCAGAAACTTTAAATTTGTAGACAGAACCTTCAACCTGAACATGAAGGCTGCAAACAGAATCCTGGACTTCTTTTTGGCAAAAGAGGAGCAGTACTTTGCCCACTTTGAAGTTATACCCGACCATTTCCCCTTATCTCTGCGAGAAAAGATAAAAATCTTTCCACATGGAGCATTGCAGCTTGAAATCGGGATACAGACACTCAATACCGAAGTAGCAGACAATATCTCAAGACAACTGAAACTGGACAAGATAGAAGAGAATATACGTTTTTTGGAAGATGAGACAGAGGCGCATATCCATCTTGACCTGATTGTCGGGCTCCCGGGAGAGAGTTTGGAGAGTTTTGGTAAAAATCTGGATAAACTAGTAGCTATGAGCAGCTGTGAGATACAGATAGGGATACTTAAAAAACTCTCGGGAACCTACATAGACCGCCATGACGAAACATTTGGCATGGTTTACAGCGACATCCCCCCTTATGATATTTTAAAGAATTCCCAATTGAGCTTTAATGATATCCAAATCATGAAAAGATTTGCCAGATTTTGGGATTTGACCTACAACAGCGGAAATTTCAAAAAAAGTGTCCTTTTGCTTTGGGGTGAGCAGAGCGTGTACGAAAACTTTTATGCCTTTGGCATGTGGATCTATCAGCAAACTCACTCCACATGGAAAATATCATTACAGAGATTGGGAGAGCTTCTCTTTATCTATCTTACTCAGGAAAAAAATCTTCCAAAAGAGCAGGTGGCGTCTGCTATGCTCCAAGATATGATGAAGCTCAAAGGAAGAGCAGTTCCCGTCTATCTCAAGCCTTACGCAAAGGATTTTATTCCAAGCGCGAAGGGTGGAACGGCAGGATTTAACAAAAGACAGGTTTAGATGTTTTTCAGTATAATCTTCCCATGAAAACCTTAAAACTTTTTTTGTCTTTTATCATTTGTATTACTTGGGCTCTTGCATCAGAGCCCTACGTGGATAAAGAAACCCTTGAGAAGATTACAGACAAATACAAGATATTTGCAAAAAAAAGGTTTTTTTATCTTCAAAGTACTCTTGAGAGCGTTAAAAACGAGGATGATTTTAAAAAGCTCGACGCGATAAACAGCTTCTTCAACGATGTCAGGTACGCATCAGACATGAAAGTTTATGGCCAAAAAGACTACTGGGCAACACCGTGGGAGTTTCTTGGCAAAGATATGGGGGATTGCGAGGACTATGTGATTAGCAAATATTTTGCACTTATCTACCTTGGGGTGGATGCAAAAAAATTGTTTTTCACCTATGTACGCTCTACAAAATTCAAAGAACCGCATATGGTTCTGACCTACTTTGAAACGCCGAGGTCCGAGCCTCTGATTTTGGATAACAATAATCTCAAAGTATTTCCCGCCTCAAAAAGAAAGGATCTCATGCCAATTTATAATTTTAACGGCGAATCACTCTATAAGGCTTCGGGTCCGGGAAGCGGACAAAAAGTACAAAACAAAAAATCCCACAAAAAATGGGATGAACTTCAGCTCAACATGAAAAGGAAAAAAATATGACCTTGTTTAAACAAATAGCTCTTATGCTCTCGCTCTTTTTAATAATTATATTGGCAACCGTTCTCACACTGAATTTTAAAAGTGCAAACCAGGCTGTTCAGGACAGGCTCTACGAAGATGCGAAGAACACTGCCTCCTCGCTCAGCCTTTCTCTGGGGAGTGCCAACGGCGATGTGAGCATGATGTCTACTATGATAAATGCCAACTTCGACAGCGGAAACTACAAATATATATCTCTTGTTGATGTTGAAGATACTCTGCTTTATGAACGCAAAGCTGAGATAAAACAGATAGATGTCCCTTCCTGGTTTACAAAAACTGTAATAATAATCGCACCCGTCGCCTCTGCAAATGTTTCTGCGGGGTGGAATCAGGTGGGAATGCTCAACGTACAAAGTGATGTCGGCTATGCATATCTGCAGCTGTATACCATATTCAAAAATCTTCTTATATCCTTTACTATCCTCAGCTTTATAGGACTTCTTATTCTCAACCTTCTTTTGCATACGATTTTAAAACCGCTGAAAAAAGTACAACTGCAGGCCGAAGCCGTTATACGCAACGAATTTATCATACAAGAGGATATCCCCTATACAAAAGAGTTTAGGGATGTTGTTCTTGGGATGAACAATATGGTTTCAAAAGTAAAAGCTATGTTTGACAAAGGAAATGAGGAGCTCAAAAGACAAAAAGAGCTGGAGTATACAGACTCTATCACCAAACTCAAAAACCGTAAATATCTGATAGACAAACTTCCCGAGTATCTAAAAATTGACGCCTCTTCCAAAGGCGGCATCAATATGATGGTAGCTCTAAGCGGCGTTATCGAAGCAAACGAAACAATTGGGCACAGGGAAGTGGACAAGCTCTTTGTAGCGATTGCCGATATATTCAAGGCGCATGCAAGCAACTACGAAAACTCTCTCGTGTGCAGAATGAACGGTACCGAATTTACAATCTTGCTTCCCGAATGCTCCGATAAAGAAGCGCTTGCTTTGGCAAAAGGTATCTCCCATTCGACGCGCGATGCGATCTTGGCATGTGGACTTGATGCGGCATGCACCTATCTCTCCATCGGTCTATATGAATACAACTACAAACAAAACATAGGTCAGCTTCTTTCCCTCTCCGATAACGCCTTGGCACAGGCAAAATTCAATAAAAAACATATTCATCTGGACAAATCAGAACATGCAGTAGAGGTTATGGGAAAAGAAGCATGGAGAAAAATTATCAACGAAGCTCTCCAAAGCGATAAGTTTGGTTTTGTTTCCTACGGTGTCGTTGATACCAAGGTCAAAAAGATTGCACACCATGCGCTCAGTCTTACCATGAAGGCAGAAGATGGTACGATTTACTCTTATGGCCAGTTTATGGCATCTGCAAATCAGGCAGGACTGAGTTCAAGTATTTATACGAATATTCTTTCCATGATGTTTAAAAAACCTGATATGAAACTAAAGAACTCTATCTGTTCCCTCAGACTTCCTTTTGAGTTTTTAGACGATATCGGAACTTATGACAGGCTTGTCACGCTCTTTACACAGTACGCCGCCAGATTGCCTTTCAAGCTGATTATCGAGATGCCCGACAAACTTGTCAGAAAAAATTCTCAACAGATCAAACTGTACAAATCATTGTTTCAGACCTATAAAATAGAGATGGGGGTGTATGAGTTCATCGGCGAGAGCCCCGATTATCAGTATCTGCAAGACCTGCGACCTATTTATCTCAAAGGTGAAGCAAGCTATTTTCTAAGCCAAAACGAACAATCGCTCTCCGCACTCAGACTTATCACCGATTCAGTCGGCATCTCTCTGATAGCCGTTGGCGTAATGGATACCAAAACACTCTCCAAACTACAGAAAAAAGATATCCGTATTATTCAAGGGCGAGCCACAGAGATGATTGAGTTGGCATAGACTCAGGCTCCTCTGGAGTTTAACCCCTTTGTGATTGCTTCATTTATATCTTTTTTATAGCTTGGATTGCGTTTTTCCAACTCCCTGTCAAACTTCAAGATGATATCCTTGTTCGTATTTGGATGGCGGCAAATCGTACACAAAATATCCTCATACACCAAAAAATCCGGATGCGGACGAACGCCCAGCTTATTATGGATAGTACCGTGATACTTCAACACAAGATCCAGTGCCTCTTTTAGTTTTGCAGAGCTTGTTTTTCTGTTTCTGATAATGAGCCTGAGTGATTCCAGATCCGTTTTTTGTTTATCCTGAAGCTGTTTTTTTGTATCTTGGTCGGTCCTGGGTTCCTTTTTGTCTGTATTTTTTTTGCCAAAGGGGATTAAAAATAATAAGACCAGAATACCCAAGACAACAAGCAGACCGACAATGGATTTTACAAGCAGCATTACGTCCAAAACAGGACCCCCTTCTTTTGTGTCTTATTTGACAACAATGAGATTTCTGCCATTGTTTTTTGCTTCATAGAGTCCACTATCCGCTCTTCTTACAGTCTCTTCTATGGATTCTCCAAACTTATGTATCGTGACTCCGAAACTGCATGTTATTTGCCCGATTTTTTCAAAACGCTCATTCTCTACAGCTTCTTTGATGTGTTCGCACAGCTTGAGCAGATTAGGCAAGGATTGGGTTCTGATTAAAAGTATAAACTCCTCCCCGCCCCATCTGATAAGTATATCCTCGGCACGGATAGTCGTATGGATTGTTTTGACGAGGTGCTTGAGCACCAAATCCCCGACATTATGCCCGTAGCTGTCATTTACATTTTTAAAATGATCGATATCAAAGAGTATCATGCCGAGTTTTAAATCTTTTTTGTAACTTTCCTCTATCAAATCCGAAATGATGCTCTCAAAATATTCTCTGTTAAAAGCATTTGTGAGATTATCGTGGGTTGCTTTGTTCTCAAGCGAAAAATGCGCACTTATCGTATCGCTGATATCGGAAAATGAGAGTATATAGTTCTCCTCAAAATTATTGACCAAAATTGCAAATGAATGTGATTTTCCATTTATATCTTTCATCGATACGATGTACTCTTTGTTTGAGAGTTTCAACAGAGTCTCAATCCAGATCTCCCCCTCAGGTACTTTTCCCAAATGAAAGAATTTGTCATTTTCTTCAAAATATTCACAAATACAATTATGCACTTGCTTAAAATCCTCTAAAGAGGAAAATCCAAAGAAATCGAGAAATTTTTTATTTGCATCTATAATCATTTTCCCGTTTGTGATTATCACAATCGATTCCTGCGCATCAAGAATTTTTTGCGTTTTTTTAGAGAGTTCCAGGAATTGATGTTTTGAACTGAACTCTTTGTAAACATAAAGAAAACCAAACAAAATACTCCCTATTCCCGCCAAAAGAAGTATGAAGTACTGGTTCTGCTGATTATTCAACTCCATATTGCCCTCTTGGACTATTGCTACGGAAACCACTTTTTTTGATATGGGATTTTTAAAAGGTACAAATGTGAAAAGTGCATAATTATCCTTTGAGGGGATGGAAAATACCTCTCCTTTATAAATCTCTTTGGCAGCTCTTTGGATGTCGCTTTTGTCAAGCATAGAAACATCGATGTGTGAAAATCCGTGTTCAAGTTGGGATTTTATACTTTTTTCATATAAAAACCCCTCAAAATCGCTCTGCTCGTAATTTGATTTTTCTGAGGAGAAGACCTTTTCGCTCACAACGTCTGCAGCAATCATAAAGCCCGCTTTTGCATTATGTGATTTCGTAAACTCTTCTAAGAGCGCATATGCGCTAAATGATATCTCTACACTTCCCACATGCTCTTTATCTTTTTTCTCGGTCGGCCTGCTCAGAGGAAAGACATGACGAAAACCGTTAAATATTCTCCCCTCCTCAAAGCCTTCAATCTTGGTCAGATTTGTATTCACCCACTCTATCGTTTCGCGGACACCCGTTAGATTGTCCCCATATTTCTGCGGACGATGAAAACGTAAAAAGGACTCATTGTTTTTAAGCTGAAAATGCAGTTGTCTTAGGTCATATCCCTTAAAATACTCGTATTCGCCTATAAGAAGATGAAAAAGTTTTTCTCTTGCACTATTTTTTTGCTCATCCCCCCTGTGCGCCATAGCCATTATTCCCAATACTTCAGGCTTGTCAATAACTACCTTGAAGATACTGTCTGCGAGCTTGCTTAGATTACGACTGATTATTGTGTAATCTTTTTGAATATTATTATTGTAATTCTTGATAAAATCGTATTTTTTGTAATCAAAATACCAGGTCAGGACTAAAAAATAAATACTGCAGACGACTAAGAACAACGCGATGAAAATCATTATTTTTTTTTCAACATGCATCTCAATATCCGCTTTTTCCTTGTCCCAAAGCAGATAAAGCATAAAGCCTATTATGAATATCGCCAGCACTATAAAAAGATTTATATTGGCTTTTATGGTATCAATCGAACTAAAATCGATATCCTGCAGGGATTTAAACATCAAAAAGTTTGCCATTGGCTTTTTATCGGTGTCAAACAGCGTGTAATTTACCACAAGACACCCCTGTTCATCGTCAACCACATAATTAAGACTTGGCGATGTGAAATATTTCAAGCCTTTTTTGTTTATATGTTCAACCAGCTTTTTATCTGCACCCTTGTTCGCAATGTAATAATCTCCTGCAAAAGTATTGGTAAAAGGGTAAATTATCTGTTCTTTATATTTCTTATCCACAAGCACAACCGGCTCAAAGCTTTTGCTTTTAACCTTTTTTGCAATTGAATTAAAATGGGTGATAACTTCAATAATACCGATAAAATCATTGTTCTGATCAAAAATCGGCACCATCGCCTTAAAGGTCATGTCAAATTTTCCGACACTGATAATCGATTTAATCGACGGGCTTTGTATCATGGAGGCTACGTCTTTTCTGATGAGCGCCAGATTGTCACCGTTTTGAGGGGTCCAGCTTCTTGAATAGCTAATCCCCTTTTTATTTATAATCTGAATCCATACATTCTTAAAGTCGGTGGTTTCTCTTAAACTCTGTGATATTTTTTTCAAAAAAGAGGCAGACTCCCTCCCTTCTTTTAATATATCATCAAGAACATTGCTCTGAGCCAAAGATATGGCCAAAGAAAGTATCGCATTTTTCTTTTCTTCTATTAGAGATTCAACTTCACTGTTTATTGAGTTGGCCAAAAAGCTGTACTGTTTGTAAACATACTCATCAACCTTGGAGTTTTTGTACCTGTCCCCGACATAAACAATTGCAGCAGACAAGATTAAAAAGACAGCCAATAGCAAAAAACCCTTGCGACGCAACGAAACCCCTTTTGGATATAATATATTAAGTCTATAATATCTATTTGTATCTAAGATTCGCCTAAAAAAGACACTCGTGTCCCTGGAAGATTGTTCTATTTGGTGTTCATACAATTAAAAGAAAATATTCTCACACACAGAATCAAAATCTATTTTTTCACACTTCTTTGTTGTTCTGAAGTTATTTAAGTCTATTTTGGAAAATGTTGGATAGAGAAAATTGTCTCGATTTTGAATTGTGGGTAAATAGGGAGTTTCAGAGTTTAGTGGTGGACAGCTAGGGATTCGAACCCTAGATAGGTTGCCCTATACCCGCGTTCCAGGCGAGCGCCTTCGGCCACTCGGCCAGCTGTCCTTATTTTAAAAGAAGAATTTTATCCATTTTCTACTTAATTTTTAGTAATATCCTGATTTTTTGTGCAATCGGGCTAAAAATCAAACAACGCCCGCTGTACTTTTCGACAATTTCTCTTTGAGTCATTTCATTTTAGTTTCAATAGATTAAGATAAAATATACTTTATATATCACCACAAGGGTAATCTATTGCTTAATATAGCTACGTTCTTAAAACTTCTCAAAGAATCATTTAGAGATTTATTGCCGATTATCTTGGTCATCATGTTTTTTCAACTGGCCATCATCCAGACTGTTCCGGAAAACTGGCTAAGCACAAGTATCGGTCTTGCCATCGTCGGGGTTGGTCTTGCTGTTTTTCTTCTTGGTCTTGAGATTGGGATTTTTCCTGTTGGAGAGGGTCTTGCAAGTGACTTTGCGCAAAAAGGCTCTGTAGGCTGGATACTTCTTTTTTCCTTTATGATAGGTTTTGGTACGACCGTAGCCGAGCCGGCACTTGTTGTTATCGCCCAAAAGGCGGCTGATATCAGCGGAGGCAGAATTGATGCCGTGACGCTTAGGATTGTTGTCGCTCTGTCTGTCGGGTTTGCAATTGTTTTGGGTGCGTGGAGGATTATAAAGGGTATTCCTATCCATTATTTTATAATTGCCGGCTATGTCATAGTGGTTGCTTCAACGGCGCTTGCCCCTCAGGAGATAGTAGGACTTGCCTATGACCTTGGAGGAGTTACGACATCTACCGTAACGGTTCCTCTAGTCGCGGCTATAGGGATAGGCTTAGCCTCAACCATTAAAGGACGCAATCCTGTTTTGGACGGCTTTGGTCTTATAGCTTTTGCATCCCTGACACCTATGATATTTGTCCAGTTTTACGGAATTTTTGTTTATCAGTTCGTAGAGGTTACCGAGGTCATTACTCCGATTGCCCAGAGTGTTGAGACGGCATCAATTTCCGAATTCAGTCTGATAGCTCTTCTCAAAGGTCTTCTTGGGGTTATAGGCGACGTAGTGCCTATCTTGCTTGTTATACTCTTTTTTCAATATGCCGTGCTGAAAAAACATATAGACAACCTAAAAGAGGTGCTTATAGGTTTTGCCCTTGTCATCATTGGTCTTGATGCCTTTATCATTGGTCTTGAGATGGGTCTTTTCTCTTTGGGAGAGACGATGGCCTACGAGCTGACACAATATGACAACAATTTTATCATCTATTCTTTTGGTTTTCTTATAGGATTTTCAACCACCATGGCTGAGCCTTCCCTCACAGCAATCGCAAGAAAAGCCAAAGAGATAAGCGATGGAAAGATAAACGACTTTGTTCTTAGACTGTTTGTTGCGCTTGGTGTGGCTATAGGGATCTCACTCGGTTCTTACCGTATTGTCGTAGGGGGAGAGATTGTTTATTATATTATGGCCGGATATATGTTTGTAATCGTACTTACCTTTGTCGCTCCAAAATATATAATACCTATTGCGTACGACAGCGGCGGAGTTACAACCTCGACGGTCACGGTTCCTCTTGTTGCGGCCATCGGGCTTGGTCTTGCCACAAATATACCCGGGCGTGACCCTCTAATAGACGGTTTTGGTCTTATCGCCTTCGCCTCTTTGTTTCCTATGCTCACGGTTATGCTCTACGGTGTCATAACAGAAAAAATGGGTATCAAAGGGCAGCATGAGCTTGAAGAGATACATCTGGATGAACTTCGCCATGCGCTTGAAGATGCGAACAATATGGGGCTCTCTACAGTAAATGTCCATGGAACGGGAAAGAGACACTCTTTCTTAATGGCTTTTTCAGCTGTTCATCTTATCGTGCCCAATGATAAAAAAGATGAGGCTCTGCTCGCCGCAAAAGATGCGGGTGCGAGCGGTGTCACTATAATGAAGGCGCACGGTATGGGTCTGCATGAGATGGATAATTTCTATAATCGGCTTGAGAGCGAGGATACGGATGTTAATCTGATGTTTATTGTTCCGAATAAAAAAGTTGATGCTATAATATACAAGGTGATGCATGCGCTTGATATTGTCGGAGAAGGTGAAGGGATAGCGTATTCGTATCCGATAAACAACCTAAAAGGTCTAACACTAAAAAGCATTGATTTATAAAGGGTTTGCGATGAAATATGATTTTTCAAAAGTACTGGAAGAAGACACCACAATAATACTCAACGAGCTTATGGACAAGTATGTCACGTGTTTCAACAGCTATGATGCGGACAAACTAGCCAAGATAGGGTCATATTACTCCAAAATCACTCAACTTTTCAACAAAGAGTTTGAGTCAGATGATATCTTGAAAATATATAAAAAGCTGGCCTCTTATAAAATGGCGCAGGATGTGCCGTATATAATTATGAGCAGCGAAGCTTACGGTCTAAAGAATATCCTGCTCTCCAAGATGGTCAATTGCAATGACAACTCAAACATTCTGGAGTTGATACTGCTCTTTAAAGAGATAAACAACACTATCGCTTTTATCTATCTCACAAGATATATAGAAAAACTGGTCTCCATAAATAACGTACGATTAAGCTCTCTGTCTGACATCCTTGAGAGGAATATCATCAAACATTATGAAGCCCACCTCACTTGGCTCTCCGATTTGGCCTTGCATATAAAAAACTTTCAAAAAAACAAATTTCCCGAGCTCGATGACACACTGTGTGAATTTGGAAAGTGGCTCAACAGCGACGGCAAAATAATCATACAAAACGACTCAAAGCATGGTTCCCTCAGCCTGCTTCATAAAAATCTGCACTTCTTTGCATACAAGATATTTCTGCAGCTCGAAGACCAGGAGTATCACGTGCTTATTTCGTACCTCGAAAAATGTGAGCTTATTTCACTCTCTATCGGTACAGAGCTGGCACTTATTGATAACATCCAGATTAACAAAAGACTCTCCAAAGACGCGCTTACAGGTGCTCTGACCCGTAATGGACTCAAGCCTATATTTGAAACGCAGTATGAGCTCTCTTGCGCTACAAACAACAGTTTTATCATCGCCATGTGCGATTTGGATTATTTTAAAAAGATAAACGACACATACGGTCACGTGGCCGGAGACAAAATGCTCAGGCTGTTTGTAGATACGGCAAAAGAGCATATAAGGAACTCTGATATTATCATAAGATACGGGGGTGAAGAGTTTATAATTATCCTCACAGCGATAAAAAAAGCCCAGGGATTCAGAGTTTTGGAAAAAATCCGCCGCGGATTTGAGGCTAAAGTATTGACGCATAATGAAAAGACTATACAGGCAACGCTGAGTATTGGAGCCATGTCCGTGACTCCGGATAAACATTACAGAGACAAATATTTTGATGAATACATCATGATTGTCGACAAGCTTCTTTATGCCGCAAAAATCAACGGCAGAAATAAAACGGAGATGCTATAAATTCAGCAGATTCGTGTAGTCATACCTCTTGGTATCAACATAATATTTGTTGCCCACTACAACGATCCGCTCATCTTTTTTGGAGTGTTTTTTAAATCTCTTTTTTATTTTTTCTTTTTGCCTGTTGCTGTACCCGCCCTGCTTAAGATATTTTTTCAAAGATATGAGATTGGATTCAAGCTCCGTCTGCACCTCTTCATCTTCAATCTCAGCCTCTATATCATCGCTTTTAATCTCAAGGTCGGCTGTTTGGGGAGAGTGGAGCATAAACTTTGACGAAATCGCGTTTAAAATATTTTTTAGCTGTTCATCTTTTTCTTTGTAAATCTGCTCTATCTTATCTCTTTCATCTATAAGCATTTGCTCTTTTTGCTCTCGAACGGTTCTGGTTTCCACTTCAAGTTTATCGATTCTGTTTTGCAAAAATTTATTCTGTTCTTCCAAAAATGAGTAATATTTATCATCCGTCTGAACTGTAGTTCTTCGTCTTTGGGCGGCATTTGTTTTTGTGGCATGTGGATTGTCGCCAACCATCACAAATTTGACACCATCTTGCACGACACTCTGCATTGAGCCTCTTCTTATTCTGTTGTGAATAGCCTCTTTTGAAACTCCAAGATACTCAGCCGCCTCGACAATACTCATTTTTTTCATAACATACCCTTTATCTCATGTTTTCAAAAACAAGAGGCGCTTCCCACTCCATTGCTCTTATGCCGGCTATGACTTTTTGAAGATCATCAAGCTTCTGCCCCTTTACACGTATAGAATCGCCTTCAATCTGTGCGCTCACCTTCAGCTTCATATTTTTTATTTCAGCGCTTATCTTCTTTGCCTCTTTGGACTCGATATAATCCACTATCTTAAAAGTAGCCTTTCTGTTGCCGCCTGAAGAATCTTCAACTCTCAACTCATCCAAAACCTTCGAAGAGAGACCCTGCTTCAAAAGTTTTGCGACAACCACGTCTTTGAGCGCATCAAGCTTATTGTCGCTCGAAGCTACAAGCACCAGGGTCTTCTCCTTTTCTTTATAAGAAACTTCATACGGAGTACCCTTAAAATCATACCGGTTGGAGACTTCCCTGTCTACCAGATTGATAGCATCTTTAAAACTTTGCATATTTATTTTTGCACTAATATCAAATGAATGTTCTTTTGCCATTGTCTAACCCTTTTATAACAAATAAATTTATTATAACATATTTAAAATGTTGTTAGTGTTAGTGGATAGAAGGGGATTTATAAAAAGGTATAAGGGGTAAAGAGGTGCCAGCAGAGCAGTTTCTACTGACTTTCTCCGTTTGCAAGGGACAAACACTTGGTATACGCGGCTTCACAGGCTTGATAACACAACTCTGAACCGTCTGCCGCGTTATCGCATTTTTCCTGGCAGGAGTTATACTGCTGCTCACATTTATACTCGGGTGATACATCTTCTTCAAAAGGTGCTTGTGCATACAGTGCACCCGCAAAAACCATAGTAGCAAAAACTGTTTTTATATACTGCTGTAGTTTCATCTGATAAGCTCCAAACCTGTTTTAAAATATACAAACACTCATGTTACGGCAATGATTATACACCCAAAAAAGTTTTTTTTCGCTAAATATTTTCTTAACAAAATCTCTAAAAACTTGGGCTTCCGTCAAATCCGAATCCGCTGCCGAATGAAGTTCCCCCGAAATTGGAAAAATTTGGATCCGTATACCCTTCCATGGCAGATTTTGAACGAAGTTTTTCTATATCTGATTTGCTGGAAATCCCCTGAGGACAAACAATTGTACACTCGTTGCACAAGGTACAGTCCCAAATACCCTTGGTTTGTACAGTCTCTATCTTGTCTACGGGATTCTCTTCTCTGACATCGGTCACATAACGCCAAATCCGAGTGAGCGAAAATGGTCCAAGAAACTCTTCATTTACGGCATAGACCGGACAGGCACTGTAGCATGAGCCGCAAAGGATACAATCGCTCTGAATCTCGTTTCTTTTCTCGTCCTCCTGTGTGAGCTCTATCCCATGAGAAAGAGAACTTTGCCAGGCTTTTGCTTTTGCATTAAAGGCGTAGGCCTTGTCCATATCCACTACAAGGTCTCGGATTACAGGCACATTCTTCAGCGGCTCTACCAAATCTCCCTCCTGCACCTTATATGCACATGCCAAAACCTCTTTTTGATTCACCCGCATCGAACAGCTTCCGCAAACACTGCTTCTGCATCCGCTTGCAAAGCTCAGTGATGCATCCTGTTTCGTCTTTATCTCATTGAGAGCTTCCAGAAGTGTTGGATTTTCCAAGTCTACTTCATATTCTAAAACAGCTTCTTTTGCCTGAGGCTCTGTCGTATATCTTTTTATTTGTATCTTCATAAGCTACTCCATAAAGTCTGCACAAAGCACACTGTCCTCTTTCCACGTTATCGTATGCGCCTTGAATGCCATGTCGTTTTCTCTTGGTATATCGGAGCGGTAATGGGCACCGCGGCTCTCGTTTCTGCTGATTGCACATACCAGGATAATCTCGCTAAGCTCCACCATGTTTCCAAACTCTATAAATTCAACAAGATTCGTGTTATAGACTTTTGACTTGTCTTTTGGTCCCATAAACGGCAGCTCTTTTTGTATCTGGCGAATTGCACCCAAAACAGCTTTGAGTCCCATCTCATCACGTTTGATTCCTGCATTGTTATAAAATATATTTCCCATAAAAGCATGTTTTTGGTAAAAATCTATCTGATTGGTAAAATATTTTATCCCCGTGACAAAGTTATTGGCACTTTTGGTTTGCTCTTTGGAGTCTATCTTTTTATCAAAACTTTTTGCATATTCTGCACCCTTTTCTCCTGCTTGTTTTCCAAATACTATGAGTTCCAAAAGGGAGTTTCCTCCAAGGCGGTTTGCCCCGTGGACTTTGTGGTTGGCACACTCGCCGCAGGCAAAAAGTCCTTTGAGCCTTGTTTGGGAGTTTTTATCCACCTCAATACCGCCCATCGTATAGTGTGCTACGGGTTTTATGGGGATCAGATCATGAACAGGATCAATATTTTCATAAAGCTTTGCAAGTTTTCTCTCCTGAGGAAGCTCTTCATCAATGAATTGTTCTCCCAAATGACGGATATCCAAAAATACCTCTTCGCCACTTTCAATCTGATCGTTTATCGCACGGGCGACTTCATCTCTTGGAGCAAGCTCGTTTGTAAAACGCTCCCCTTTTGAGTTTAAAAGATGTCCGCCTGCACCTCTGGCACTCTCAGATATTAAAATAGAGGAGTTCTTAAGCGCTGTAGGATGAAACTGGATAAACTCCATATCGCTTAGTCGTGCTCCGGCACGGATTGCAGCTGCTATCCCATCGCCGGTTGAGCCTTTTGCGTTTGTCGTATGCCTGTGATAGATTCTGCTGTAGCCGCCTGTTGCCATAATCACACAAGAGCTCTCATGGGCTTCAACTTCGCCGGTTCGTATATTTAAAAATACCGCTCCGCAGGCATAAGGCTTTTCATAATCATCCTTATCACTCAGAAGATTAAGAAGATATCTTTCATTGAGTATTTCAATTCCACATGCCAGGACTCTGTCATAGAGCGTATGAAGTATTTTAAGTCCTGTATAATCCTGGGCATAACAGGCTCTTGGAGCAGAAGCTCCTCCGAGTGTTCTTTGCGCTATTTTTGCATCTTTTGTTCTGCTAAAGGGCACGCCTATGCTATCTAGCCATTCTACGGCTGCGGGTGCCTGTTCGCACATAAATCTCACGGCCTCTTCATCGGCCAAACCGTGGGCAGATTTTAAAGTATTTTGTATATGCGCTTCCACGCTGTCTTGTGCGACATTCGCAAAAGCCGCATTTATACCCCCCTGAGCCATAGATGTTTGGCTTCTGGTGGGGTAGTCTTTTGTTATGATAGTAACCTTTGCGCCTGCCTCATGCGCATGCAAAGCCGCAACAAGCCCGGCTCCTCCGGCTCCAATAACTAAAACATCACTTTTCATACATTACCCTCTGAAAAAATTTATTGATTTTACACTATTATAATTAAAAAATCTGGGCTAAAAAATAATATCTTAAAACTCTTAAGCTTCCGGCTATGATAACAAACCAAACAAACTTCAGTCTAATAACACCGGCTACAAGTGTTAGCGGATCTCCAATCACGGGTAGCCATGTAAAAGGTAAAATAAAATATCCGTATTTATTTCCACATGCCAAGCTTTTTGAACCGGCTTTTGACTTTTCTAATTTTGTTTTTGTTTTTTCATAGAGCCAGTAACCAAACCAATAATTCACTACAAGTGCAAGTATGTTTCCAGAAGATGCAAAGAACAAAGCCGTATACAGGGGCATATCATTTGCCAAAGCAGCTACGAATGTCACTTCGGAGCTCAGAGGGATAATTGTAGCGGCTAAAAAGGCGGAGAAAAAAAGTGCTAATTCAGCGATTGTATATTCTTTATGACCGAGGCTATCAAAGTATCTCTTGCTTCGATGGAGGCCCAGGCGATATGCGGAGTAATGTAAAGGTTTTCTTTATTTTTCACATTTAGAAGCGGATGATTTTCCTGCATCGGCTCCTGCTTTAAAACATCCAAACCAAAAGAAAGATTTTTTTCATCCACTATGCGGGCCACTGCTTCTTCATTTATGATACCGCCGCGTCCGAGGTTTAGTATGACAGCTCCCTCTTTACATGTTAACAGCTGTTCATAGTCTAAAAGATTGTTCGTTTGCTCATTGAGCGGAGCGTGAATCGAGATGATGTCAGAATCCTTTAAAAGCGCGTCAAGGTTTTGTCTTTGATACCCCTCAGTTCTGTTTCTTCCGCTTGTTGAGTAGTAAAACACCTCAGCACCGAAAGCCTTTGCAATATCCGCAACACCTCTTCCAATCTCGCCAAGACCGATAATGCCCCATTTTTTTCCCTTCACTTCAAAAAAAGGTTTTGAGACATCTGTAAAGATCTTGCTCTTGGCATAAGAACCCTCTTTTACATACTCGTCATAATATCTTGAGTGTCCCAAAAGGAAAAAAAGCATCGAAAATGTATGCTGGATTACCGACTGCGTAGAATACCCCGCTACATTTTTGACAGAGATACCCCTCTTTTGGGCCGCCTGCAAATCAATATTGTTCATTCCGGTGGCTGCGACACAAATGAGTTTCAGATTGTTTGCACATGCCATAAGTTCATCGGTGATAACAACCTTGTTAGTAACAATAACATCTGCATCTGTTATACGTTTGGCGGTTTCTTCTTTTGAAGTTGTCTGAAAAACACTTACCTCGCCCAAAGAATCAAAACCGCTTAAATCTGTATCTCCAAATGTCAAAGCATCCAATAGTACAATTTTCATTTTATCTCCTTTGCTGATAAGAACAGAACCGCACTTATGCGTCTTTTATCTTTTTTATCAGCTCTCTGGCCTTAGAAACAGCCTTTTCAACCTCATCAAAGACAAGAGCAACCGCAAGACGTCTGCCCTTATGTGCTTCAGGCTTTGAGAAGACTCTTACAAAACTGTTGGCACTAAAAAGGGTGTCGTCTACATCAATAACCGGAGCATAATTATGTGCCTCGGACTTAAATGCGGCACTGGCACCGTCTCCGTAAAATGTGAACCCAAGAGGCAATCCCATCACCGCTCTTAAATGAAGTGCGAATTCACTCTGGCTTTGCGTGATGAGTGTTACCATCCCCGTATCGTGCGGACGAGGTGAAACTTCTGAAAAATAAACCTCATCCCCTTTGATAAAAAGCTCAACACCAAAAAGACCGCGACCGCCAAGCCCGTCTGTGATAGTCTTTGCCATCTCCTGAGCTCTTTGTTTTGCCAAGGCACTCATCTGCATAGGCTGCCATGAGAATACATAATCACCGTCTCTTTGTTCATGCCCTATCGGCTCACAAAATACTGTCTCTTTGCCGTTTCTTGCCGTAAGCATAGTTATCTCATAATCAAAATCGACAAAGGCTTCCACGATAAGTTCACTGGCATCGCCTCTGGCCTCTTTTGCCATCTCCCAGGAGTTTTCTATATCTGCTTCACTTCTTGCTACACTTTGTCCGTGACCCGATGAACTCATTACAGGCTTGACAACACAGGGAAAACCTAAGCGTCCCATAGCTTCTCTCATCCCCTCAAGAGTAGTAACAAACTCATATGGACCGGTTTTGAGTCCCAGCTCTTCAGCCGCAAAACGGCGGATATTCTTACGGTTCATCGTCTTGTTTACCGCTTCTGCATTTGGGATCACATTGTATCCCTCTTTTTCAGCTTCAAACAGTGCCGCTATAGATATAGCCTCTATCTCAGGCAGAATATAGTCCGGCTTTTCACGGCGGATAATCTCCAATATAGCGTCTTTATCCTGCATATTCACAACATAAGCACGGTGTGCGACATGGTGTGCTGGAGCATTCTCATATCTGTCTACTGCCACAACCTCAAGACCAAGTCTTTGAGCCTCTATGACTACTTCTTTGCCTAGTTCACCAGAACCAAGGAGCATGATTTTTTTAGAATTTGATTTTAACGGAGCGGAGAATTGCATAAACATACCTTAAAAATTATTGCCGTTATTATAGCAAAATAGATTAAATTGTGCTCACTATTAATCCTATCATAAATATTTCTTTGGTTATAATGTAGTCATGAAAATAGGTTTCTTTTATAGTGTATTCTTTTTGGTGTTGGTTTTGGCGTCCTTCTATGGGTGTGCTCCAAAGAGTGAACCCGTTTTGCGTTTTGGAATGATTCAGTGGATTGGCTATTCTCCGCTGTACCTTGCTGAGGCAAAGGGCAAGCTGCCTTCTTCTTTGCGTATTCTTGATTATACAGCCAATTATGACGTGATTGAAGCGCTTAAGTCAGGGGAGCTTGATGCGGCCTGTCTGACATTGGATGGGACTCTGCTGCTAGCGCAAAACGGACTCAAATTTCGAATCATACTGGTTTTGGGCACCTCCGATGGTGCGGATGCTCTGCTCGCTTCCGAATCAATTTTAAGCGTAAAGGATTTAAAGGACAAGAGAGTGGCTTATGAGCCCGGCAGCGTGCAGGAATATATTTTAAGCCGCGCATTGAAAAAACAGAATATGTCCATGAGCGATGTCGTGCCGGTTTTGTTAAAATACGATGCTCACGCCGACGGCTGGCAAGACGGTCTGTATGATGCCGTGGCTACATTTGAGCCTGAAAAACAAAAGCTTATAGGAGCCGGCATGCATTCTATTTTTGACAGCACACAAATTCCCAATGAAATTATTGATCTCCTCGTGGTTACCGACGAAGCTATCCAAACAAATCCTCTGAGTATTCAAAAAACCGTAGATGCCTACTTTTTAGCCCTAAGTGAGATAAAAAAAGATGAAAGCACCTACCCTGTTCTAGGCGAGTATCTCAATACAACACCCAAACGTGTCAGAGAAGCTTTGTTTGGGGTAAAGATCATCAATGCAAAAGAAAATCTTCAACTGCTAGATTCTGAAGACCCCCAGATTCTAAGCAGTGCCGTGCATGTCAGCAACTATCTTAAAAGCAATAATCGATTAAAAGAAAGTATGGATATCAAAATGCTTTTATATCCCGATTTTATACAAAAGAGTCAAAAATGAAAAAGTTTTCAAATTCATTATTTTTTTACCCTCTCGTAGCCTTATTTGCAATGTTTTCAGCCCTATTTGGTCTTTATGTCTTTTCTTTGGACAAAGCAAGAACAACTATGATTCAGCAGTATATGCACAACTCCAAAGAGGATGTCTCTTTGCTCAAAAGCATTATCGAAGAACTCTCCTTTGATAAAAAAGACTCTCTGATTCAAAGAGAGGTCATCCGTGCAGCGACAAGAAAAAATGTCAAGCACCTCCTTCTCCTTTCCAAAGACGGCACCGTACTTTATGGAAACCGCTTCCATTTTAGCGGCAAATCACTCGAACAAATCCTAGAACCCGGCATGGCATCCCATTATAAATACGAAATGGAGGAAAAACCGGACATCCATACACATCCGTATTTTGACGAGCTAATTGATGCGACACTTCCGATAAACTATCTGTACAACCCCATAGACAAGAGTGTAGATAGTGGTTTTTTACTTATGCTTTATGATATTTCACTCCCCTTGAAAGAAAAAAGAGAGGAACTGCAAACAGAGTTTTTACAGATTTATCTGGGTATCAGCTTTATCATCATGATTCTTTTTTACCTCTATTACCGCAACTTTTTGACAAAGCTGCTTTATCTTGAAAAGATATCATCACAAATGCACTCCTCTCCAAAAGAAAAGAATCCTCACAAATCAAATATTTTTTCACTTGACAAAATCGTAAAGCGTCTTATACAAACAACAAAAGATTTAACGATTATGTCTCGTGTAATACACAACAGCAATGATGCCATTCTCATAACAGACAGCCAAAAAAATGTTATAAGTGTAAATCCCGCTTTTGAGAACCTCACCGGATACAAAAGCTCCGAGCTCATAGGCAAAAAACCGGAGACTCTGATAAAGTCGCATATGATGAGTGCCAATTTTTACGAAAATATGTGGAAAAGTATCCAAAACGAGGGAAGATGGAACGGTGAGATACTAGATAGAAGAAAAGACGGCAGCAGCTATACCGCGTGGCAGAATATATTTTCACTCCATGACCCGCAAACCGGTGAACTCACAAACTATGTTGCCATGAGCAAGGATATCTCTGAACTGATGCAAAAACAAAAAGAGATTGAATATTTGGCGTACTATGACGGCCTGACCAATCTGCTCAACAGAAGCTATTTCTTAAATATGCTGAATAATCTTATCGCGCAAAATAATCGTCATAAGCACCACTTTGCCATATTTTATGCCGACCTTGATGATTTTAAAGAGATCAATGACACCCTGGGACATGCTGCCGGGGATGAGGTACTTAAACACTTTGCCAAGCTACTCAAGTACAAATTGCGTATCGAAGACATCGTCTCGCGTCTTGGAGGAGACGAATTTGCCATTATCTCTCCCGATACGACGACACCGGAAAATGCCCTGGAGATTGCCAATAAGATTATTGAGATATCAAAAACTCCTGTTTTCATAAACGGTAAAAACATCACTATCAATATCAGTATAGGCATCGCTCTTTATCCTGATGACGGAGAGAACGAACAGGCATTACTGGCTGCGGCAGATTTGGCCATGTATAAATCAAAAGAAAACGGCAAGAATCAGGCTACTCTTTTTCAGGACGATATGCAAAAAGAGGCCAATAAGCGTGTCCATTTACGCGAAGACCTCAAAAATGCAATCCTTAACAATGAATTTTTACTCCAGTATCAGCCAAAAGTTGATGCGAACACCAAAAAAATTTCAGGCTTTGAAGCTCTTATACGATGGAAACATCCCCAACGCGGGCTAATCCCTCCCTATGAATTCATACCTATAGCTGAAGAAAGCGGATTGATTATACCTATGACACAATGGATCTTCAAGGAGGTAAATGATGTGTGCGGTCGTTTTAAAAAGCTTTATAAGGGTACTTTTTCCATTGCCGTAAATATTTCCGCCAAGCACTTTCAAGACCAAAGCCTTATTGAACAGATTAGATTCAATATCAGCGAAAAATGGATTCAGGAGGGATGTATCGAACTCGAAGTGACTGAGAGTGCCGTTATGGGAGATATTGAGATGGCCAAAGAGCAACTCAATGCGCTCCATAAACTTGGAGTAAAAGTATCTCTTGATGATTACGGTACCGGGCATTCCTCGCTTGCATATCTCAAACATCTGCCTATTGATACCATCAAGATAGACAAATCCTTTATCGACGGTGTGCCCCATGACAGGCAGGATTGTGCTATCACGTATTCTGTAATTCAGTTAGCGGATATGCTGGGGCTTTCTACCATAGCAGAGGGTGTGGAAAACGAGAAGCAGGCTTTGTATCTTGCCAGCCTTGGAGTTGATTATATTCAGGGGTATTTTTATTATAAACCGCTTTTAGAAAGCGATGCGATAGAGCTCTTATCGCATCAATCCCTCTAAAAAGCTATTATTGTTTAAGACCTATAAGAGTCTGAAGAAGCTGGTCTGAAGTGGTAATGGTCTTACCGTTTGCCTGAAAACCCCTTTGGACGATTATAAGCTGGGTAAGCGCGCGGGAAAGGTCCACATTCGAAGCTTCGAGTGCTGCGGATTGTATAAATCCGCGACCGGCTGTCGCCGCTGTACCGATAATCGCATCACCGGAGTTGGCAGTCTGGACAAAAACATTTCCCCCTTCGGTTGAAAGACCCTCATTATTCGTAAACTTTGCCATGGCAACCTGTGCCAGACCGAATGAGCGTCCGTTTGAAAATGATCCGACTAAAGTACCGCTTTGATCAATTCTGATACCTACGAGGTCTCCGCCTGTGTAACCGTCTTGGCTTATACCCGAAGTAGCAGACGCCGAATCAAAACTGGTCATACCGTCAAATGCGTTAGAGGTACCAAAACTAAGGTTTACCTGCTGGTCCGGTGCAGACCCGTTATTTCCTGAGAATGCAATATTTGGCGGGTTATATGTAGCCAAAGAACCGTCATTGTTAAAACGCACGGAACCTGTCTTTTGGTCATACGGATAGGTTGTGTCTATGGTTGATGGGGATGGCACGGAAATGTTTATATTCCATGTGCTCCCCGTATTTGTGTCTACTGCCGTTTTTCTAAACTCCATTCTAAGCGTGTGTTTAGAACCAAGTGAATCAAAGATATCAATAGAACTCGAGTGTGTCGCCGCATTAAAGCTTTGTGAGAATGCTTTACCGCCGCTTCCCACAGGCAATACAGAACTGAGAGCTTCCATATTTCTGGTAAAACGAGTATTTTCAGGTATCCCCGTAGCACTAAGCCCGGTAATGGCAACATTCATATCATAGTCATCATCGGCTCCTCCGGGATTTGTGATCTCAAATTTACCTTGCTCATTGATGATGATAGATATATTGCTCTCTCCGGTTATAGTATCCCCATCGGTGTCAACGGCTCTGGCTTCAAGCTCCATTGCATATCGTAAATCAGACAGGGTACTGAAGGTTTTATTTGCGCCTGTCAAATTGCTTGTTCCCGCCGGGTCATACTGATATTTATAGGCTGTTATGCTGCTTTCAGTCCCATTAAATCCGCTATTTGCATTTCCTACAGAATCTATCTGTATATTGTGCGAAGATGAAGAACTTCCGTTTGTATTTACTAACGAGATGCTGTTTGTCACCGTGTCATAATTGGCAGAGATTCCCGTTATGGCTGATTGGGCATTGATGGCAGATGCATATCGCAAGCCATTCTCATCCTGCGTATAAACTACGGCACTGGCATTTGAAGTCGTAATCTGCTTCGTGCTTCCATCATCAAGTGCAAAGGTGATATCAAGATTACCTGTTCCGGCTGCGACCGTACCCGTAGCCGTAGATTGGGAGCTCAAAAATGACACCCATATACCCTGATTTTTTTGAAGTGAAAAAGCTTCCCCTGCGTCGTTGAACATTACACCGACATCTCCTGATGTTATATAGTTTCCATCAGCGTCAACAGCGTCTCCCTGTCCTGGATTCAGTATGCTGTTTGGTGTTCCGCTTGCAACCTGGTATGCAGGTGAATAACTCTCGACCAAAGGTCCTGAGTTAAGATTGGCTTTTAAGACCACCTCTTGTGTCGCACTGGCGGGAGTTGTAAGTCCCGGCGGGATATTGATATTGGTAATCGGTGCTGCCGAATCGACCTTGCCGGTAGCAGAATCCCTTAACCAGCCCTGAGCAATAAATCCGTTATTGTCTACAAAGTTCCCGCCGGCATCAAATTTGAAATCCCCCGAACGAGTATACTTGTAAGTGTTTCCGCCGTCTGGAGAGATGATAAAGAATCCGTCACCCTGAATAGCCATGTCGGTATTTTTGTCAGAGTTTTGGACAGATCCCTGTGAGAAAATACGGGTCATTGAACTAACGGTAGAACCAAGTCCAACCTGCACAGCATTTTTACCGCCAAGTGCGCCCTGCGGTGCCGTAGCAATAGCCTGTGTCTGGGCTAAAAGATCCGAAAAGTTGGCACGGGAGTATTTAAAACCCACCGTATTAACATTCGCAATATTATTTGACTCAACATCCATCGCAATTTGATGAGACTGAAGCCCAGATACACCGGAGAAAAGTGATTTTAACATTTTAAATCCTTTTTGAATTCGACTCTGGAGTTACAGGAACTTTCATAAGACCGAATTTGTTTAGTAAAAGTAATAAAGCATTTAGTGTTCCAAATATAATATTCTTTTTCAAAGCTTGAAAATATTTAAGTGGATGTTTTTTGGGAGAGAAAGAGTGCGGAATAAAACTTACAGGGGGGGGGGTGCCTATGCACCCATATCTATAGCTCTTTGAAGCATATCGTCCGCTGTGGTTATGGACCTTGAATTCGCATCAAAGGATCTTTGCAGAATAATAAGCTCGGTCAATGCGACTTCCATTCTGACATTTGAATTTTCAAGCTGGAAGTTTAATACATCGGCGCCCAAAATATTGTTTCCGTTTTTATCCTGAAAAAATAAAGGCTCGCCGCTGTTTGAGCTTTCTCTGAAATTTGCACCGCTTGCACGGTCCAAACCTTGATCGTTTTGAAAGTGATACACGGCTATTTGCCCGACACTGCTTTGCTTGCCGTTTGTAAAGGTAGCTATCACTTCGGCATTTCTGTTGATTGAATACCCCATCAGGTCACCGCCGATTGTTCCATCCGATATACTCGAACCTGTCACAACGGGTGTATTTATAGAGACCACACCCCCGTATCCTTCACCCAAATCTATAGCTACGGTAGCACCGTTATTGTCTATCGTGGTCAAAGTCGTCGATATAATGGCACCCGTCGCATCAAAATTTGCTACTCCGCTCTGGGTATCATAAATCGTATCTCCGTCTAAGCTTTTGACATTTGCCACGACATCCCACTGCATTCCCGGAGGAGTTTGAACAGCACTTTTAGTAAATGTCAACTGCAGGTTGTTTTTAACTCCGTTTGGATCCACCACACCCGCACCTATGGTTCTGACCTCATCAATAACGCCTATGTTTGCATGAAAACTTGCATTGCTTGTTGCCTCGGGCGGATAGGTTAAAGTCTTTGGAAAACGAAGAATCTCTTGGGTGTTTACATCTCCAAGAGGAACATCATTGAGCACATTTGTTAAAACGGTGTCATTGATGTTGTTGCCTCTGGTCCCTAAGACATAGTATCCATCGGGCGTAACCAGATTGTTGTTCTCATCAAAAGTAAAACTGCCTGCACGCGTGTACATCGTATCACCCTTACCTGCAATCCCAAACCATCCGTCACCGTAAATAGCCAAATCGGTACTTCTCTCAGAGAGCGAGAGCACCCCGCTGTTTTGATCCATCGACATAGTCTGCAATGCCGAGCCAAGCCCTATACCGCCTGCTACACTTGTTTTGCTGTCCGTGTTATTGAGCATCGTCTCAAACAATGATGCAAATTCTGCCGTATAACCGCGATATCCTATCGTGCTGATATTTGCTATATTGTTTGATGTCACATCTATCGCAGCCTGAGAGCCTTTAATGCCTGATAATCCCGTATAAAAAGCCTGAGTCATCATGATTGAATCCTTTAGTAAACCTCTACTATATTTTCCAAGGGTACGTAACTGGAGCCTACTTTTACCAGGGTTTGACCATCTTCAAATCTTACGGATTCTATAGGGTAGGCGCCAAGTCTCGTTTGCTGTGCCGTGCCGCTTTGATCCGTATAATCGGAACTTACGCGGTAAATCCCGCTCTCTACAGCATTTCCTGCCGCATCTGTTCCATCCCATGTAAACTGGTATACTCCCGAGGGATTTGTCCCCACATCAAGAGATTTTATAAAATTGCCTTGGATATCGGTGATATTTACGGTTCCCTGCTGTATGTCGTTTGGAAAATACACCTCAAAAGTTGTACTGCTTCCCTCATCCAAAGAGATGGCGTCACTTCCCAAGTCTGCGGTTTTTCCTATGGCAGAAATCGTAGAAAACTGTTGTGTAGAAGACAAAGAAGCTGCCAAATCCGCCAAGGCCTTATTTGTATTTTCCGCGGATTCAAGAGTTGCCAGCTGAGACGTTTGAGTCAGAATCTTTTCACTGTCCATAGGTTCGGTAGGGTCCTGATGCTGAAGTTCGACCAATAAAAGTTTCAAAAAGTCATCTTTGCCCAAGATCGATTTATCAACGTTTGCTGCTGCTGCCTGATAATCAGACGATGTCGCGGCATTTAAGCCTGTAGAAGTAATTGCCATGCTCTTTTCCTCAATTGTATTTTATAAAAGACCCGTAAGTCCAAACCTATATATATCTTGGGACAATGATCTCCAAAGAGCTTAAGATCTCTTCGTTATCCTGCTCACCCGTAAAATAATTATACTCTTCATGCGCCTGTCTGTCATTGTGACGCTGCTGCTGTTGCCCGCCATTTTGCGAATTGCCGCTCTCTGACTGGTTATTAAAATTTAATGTAGCATTATTTATTCCATTATTATTCAACTGCGTTCTCAGCTCATTTGCGTTCAATACAAGCGTATTTATCGCGCTGTTGTTTGAGCTGATGTTTACATGAAGGTTATTTCCTCTTTGGACAATCGTCAAATCGACTTCACCCAGTTTTTGCGGATTTAACTGCACCTTTACTCTGGTAAAAGGTGATTTATAATCTTCTATCGCCGTTTTTACATCAGATGAGAGATACTTTATCATCTGTTTGGCTTCATTGAGTTTCACTTCAAAACTCTCGGCTTTTAGCACTCCCGCGGCATCTGTTTTGGATACGGTCGTTTCGCTTTTTGCCTCACCCTCGCCATGAAGAAGTTTTTCCAAACTGTTCTTGACCTCTGTTGCAGCACTTGGAGCTAAAACCTTGGCCGTAGCAACGGAGAAATCGGCCGTCAAAGCAGGATTTGCCTGAGATGGCTTTTCGCCACGAAGCAGCAGTTTTAAAGTTTCATCGGCTCTGTCTTTTGGTGTTTTTTCTTCCACCTTAAACTGTTTGGAGAGAACGAACTGCTCTGTTGTATGTTCCGTTTGTGACTGAGCTTTAAAAAGAGGAGTCGCCTTTATCTCTTTTTGTGTCATCAAATTTTTATCATCCACTTTTGGAGCTTGGGAACTGTTCTCTTTAAGCTTGTTCTCTTTGTCCTGAGCCGCTTGTGTTATCGGCTTTGCCGCTTGCGTCTTATCGGCATCCGGTATAGATGATTTTACGGGGCGCTCAGTCTGCTTGGCATGTGGAAGTTCAGGTTTGTCTTTTTGCACATGCCCGGAGAGCTCTTTCTGGGATTGGGGATTTGTACTTTTGTTTTTGCTCTGCAAATCTTCCGTTTTTAGAGCGGGTGCTTTTGGCTGAACCTCTTCTACGGTTATCTTGCTGATATCTATTCCCACTTTTTTAGCCAGTTCCGCCAAACCTTTAAGTGTACTGGGTAGCTCTTTTATCTGTGATTTTTTATACTCGTCACTCTGAAGTATTTTAGATTTCAAATACTCTTTTGCATCTGCCACCAGTGTTTTTATCTCTGCTGTGCTTAAATGCTGGCTTAACTTCGGGTTTATCTCCACATTGTCTTTTATCTTAAGAGAACTCTCTTCTTCATTGCGAAGCAAAGATAAAAGCGTACTGTTTTTTGAAGAAGCCTTGGTATTTTTTGTATCTTTCTCATCAGAGGAGAGGGAAAGGACCAAACTGCCGTTTTGGACCACTTTGTCGTTTTTTTCGACAAGCTTACCCTCTTTGGCGCTTGCAGAGCCTGCTCCTTTTAAAAGTTCGGAAAAAGAGAGTGTCGGCTTTTCATCAGGAGTCGATAAACTTAAAGGGGAAGATGCGTTTGTCTTATTTTGTACATCTGCTGAAATCATCTTATACTCCTATAATCCCTCTCTGAATGAAAGGTTTTTTAGAATATAAGCATAATTTATTCCAATTTAGTATTCTCTATATACTATACTGTCCAGACATTTGAGATCGTTATCATGCTGCATACTTACATTGTCCTGTAAATCCGTCAGCAAGGCTTTTGGTGTTTCTCCGTCTACGGGATAGCTTACAGAAAAAGAATGTATCTCTTTTGCAAAAAAGTCCTCAAACATTTTTTTCACTATGCCTGAGCCGTACTTGTCGGTATAAGGTAAAACAAAAAAATAATTCTTTTCACAATTCGCTATTGAATCGGAGTTTCTAAGGACCTGCTGCAAACTGCTGTCGATGAGACCTGTATCGATACCGGAAAAATCGCAATACATAAGAGTGAAGCTCTCAGCACGGTTCTCGTCCAGTCTGTCCGTCATTCCGATATGCAGACGGACCAACTGCTCAAAATCTTCAAATAAAAAATGTACACCGCTCATAAAATACTCCGAATTTTGTGTTTGGTGTAGTATATCGAAAAAATTGCTTAAGCCATTAACGAAATACCGTTCTCTCTACGGGCGGCTTATAGATAGAATCTTTTCCCTCTATCGTCCATAACTGCTTGCTTAGAACCGATACGGCAGAAGAAAAGCTCTCACCTATGAGGTCTGAAAAGTCAGATTTCGGAAAAGATTCTTCAAGGAGTCTTTTTTCATTTGCGAAATTATCCGCTGCATCTGCCCCCGAATTCCTATTTGCCTCCAATGCAAGGCACAGGGATGATTGCAGGTTTGCCAGATACCACATAGCAAGAAACTCCTCAGAAAATGTGTTTAAGACCTTATGGGAATATTCTTCAAAGTCGCCGCACCCGCTTTTCTCATACATAAGGATCATAAGGCTTAAGAGCTCATGCAGATGCTCAAGCGGCACCATAGCAAAAAGCATCCTCCCTACACTCCTTCCGTAGGAATGCTCTGCGCCTACAAATACCCGGGCACCCCCTTGCGTATTGCCAAAACTGTTTGTTTTGAGACCTATGAGACCTATATCCGTGTGCTGATGTCGTCCGCAACCCTTTGCACATCCTGAAAAACCTACCTGAATCTTATGTTCATTTATTTTAGCCAATGGCAGATAGGATGTCTCATTCTTAATATTCCAAAATGAATAGGGGCAGAGACTCCCCGCACATGCTACCACCGTTGCACTCTCTTTTGGCGAGGCAAAGGGCACACCGGTATCTTTTAATCCAAGAAGATAGATATTTTGGTCGATTCCTATACGAATCTCAGCCCCATGCTTTGTTGCATACTCTGAGAGCTGTTTTATCTCACATGTGTTTATTCTCGCAAAATCTGTCTGATAACAATAGGCATAGGTGCCGTCTTTTAATCTTTCGTTTGGCAGGAACTCTTTTTTTTCCAGCATCGGGGTTCCGCGATTTTGGAGTACATTCTTGTATCTGCTTTGGATATGCTGCTTGAGAGCATCTATCCCTATCTCTTCTATCAGATAAAATAAACGGTTTTTTGAACGTGAGGTGCGGGAGCCGTAAAGATTGAAGGTTTCGACAAATGCCTTGAAAAAATCCAAAACCTCCCCGGTTTTCAAAAAAATATCCGCATCCTGTGCGACCTCGGTGTTTTTGCCCCCCATATAAACATTAAAACCGAAGCATTCATCTTTTTTTGCCAATGCAAAATAGATATCATTTGCAAAGAAGGATGTCACATTGGCTCTGTTTCCTGATATTCCGATAGAGATTCTTCTTGGCAGCATCCCCACATACTCGGGATTTTTTAGGATATATTCCTGCATCTGCATAATGAGCGGATACACCTCTATCTCAGAATTTGCACCGCGGCCGTCATACACATCACTCACTATATTGCGTATGTTGTCGCCGAAACTCTGCCAGGTTGTGAGTCCGAGTGTGTTTATCTGTCTAAAGATATCCAAGATATTTTCCGATTCGAGTCCATGGAGCTGAATACCGCCTCTGGCTGTGAGAATGATATGAAGATTATATCTTATTGCCATATCTGAGATATGCGAAAACTGTTCGGCGCTTATCCTTCCGCCTGGGATGCGAAGTCTCATTGTGAATTCATCTTCCAAAAAATCAGTATTGAAAATACCGAAATCCTGCAGATAAAATCTGTCTCCCTCGCTCAGACTCTCAAAATCCAGAGTTTCAAAATGTTCAAAATACTCATAAGGACGCATTCTGGCCTTGTAGCGTTCACGTTTGTTTAATTGATTATCTGTCTCTTGCATCTTGTATAGCTCCCGTTTTACAAAACTAAATAGTACAGAAACAATACTATACAGAGCATGATGTATGTCAACGCTTTTGTCGTTACACTGCTTATTCTCTCAGCTGGGATTCTCTTTCATCCTTAAGTCTCAATGAGAGCAAAAAGGCAAGAAGAAGTACCAAAGAGGTGATTGCATAGAGGATCTCATAACTGCTGATATGCAAAATCAATCCCCCAGCGATAGAGAAAAACATCCCCATAGATACGATATTCATCTGGAGTGCAATATAAAGAGGACGCTTTGGAGGCGGTGCTAAAATCAGGATTAGATTTCCTGAAGCTATGCGGTTTCCATCCGCCGCCGCCCCTACGAGAAAAAAGATAAACATATATTCATAGAGCGTATCAGCTCCAAATGCCGCTGCAATAGCCAGGAGATGCATACCTATGGCCAGATTGGCAGTGCGTCTGTTTTTTCCGCTGCCGCTCAGTCTGCCCCAGATAATATTACTCAGCATCGCCCCGACCATCTGCGTGGTGATTAGTATCCCTATGGCGGCGGCACTCAATTCGATTTTGCTTTGTGCATCGAGGATAATAAAGGGCAATGCGATCAGATAAGCGTACGCCAGCAAGAATGTACTCACCTGAACCTGCAGCTCCTTATCCGATTTTAGGGTATCCAAAGCATTTCGGAGAAATCTTTTAAAAGAATTTTCACGTCTTGCGACCTCTGTTTTTAAGGGCTCGTCCACGCTTGAAAAAGCCAGATATCCAAAACCCATCAAAAACGCACTTATCATAAAAAGATATCCGAAACTCAAAGGAGGCTCGAATACCTCAAGAATAAGTGCGGCAAGAGAACCGCTGATGAGTCCTCCAAAAGCGGTAAAGAACTGTCTGTATGCCATACTCTTGCCGCGAAACTTATGCGTAAATATCTTCGCTATGATCTCTTTGAAGTAGATAGCCCCAAAACCGGCGCTGAAAGAGAAGATAAAAAGTCCCAATCCTATGAAAAAAAGCGTCACATCGGGATGGGACTCCCCAAAAAGTATGATTGCGACACCGATTCCAAACCATGCAAAAAAACGTATCAGAAAAACACGCCGCAAATAAGGCAGCATCCTCTCATAGCTCTGAGCCTGAAATGCCGCGAACAGCTGTACTATAATCGCCCCGCCCCGAAGCAAGGCAGCAAAAAGACCTACAAGTATCGAACCGCCGCCAAAGGCGTGTACAATCAGAGGAAGGATTGTGGAGGGTTCCGCAATCGTCGTACCGATTGAAAGAAAAAATCCGTGAAGGATATTTTTAATATGGTCGGAACGTTTATCCATGCAGCATTTCAAAAGCACTGTCTATGCTTTGGGCTTTTTGTGCAACAAAAAGATAAATAGCAGCGTTTAGTTTTGCCAGTTTAAGATATTCGTTTGATGGATTGCTCAACTGTTGCAAAGACTCCTCAAGCGAGATGCTCTCCCATGATTTTTTATAATTAATCCCGTAATATTCGGGATCGATAATGAACTCTTCCACATGCCCACCCTTGGCAATCCACAACCTGCCCTTGCTGAAGAGTTCCGGCGTTCCCTCATTTCCCTGTATCAGCGCAAAATTTTTGTAACGCTCAGAAAATATTTCAATATATTTTTTGACATAGGGTTTGTGAAAGACACCGGTGATGGCATAATCGCTGCCGGCAATGCGGGAGAGCTTTTCTATAGTATTAAACCCCGTTCTGAGTCCAAGCCGCATACGTATATCCGTGAGTCGGTGAAGCTCTTTAAAAAAATCTTTTCGGTCAAAGAAGTGGCAATTCTCACTCAGATCAACACGCGTGCAAATCTCTTTTGTCGTAATGCCGTTTTTTGCAGGCTGAAGTTCATCCCCTATGAGAACCAAATGGAGGGCGGCATCCTTTAAAACCTCGGCCACAAGAGGAAAGATATAAGGGTTCTTTGCTTTTCCGTCAAAAGGATAGCCAAGTTCGATAGAGTTCTCTATCTTCTTGGGAGTGATATACGAATCACATGCACTGATTGCAGCTCTGAACTCTGTTGTTGTTTCGGGTTTTAGTCTCCATCCCAGCAAAAAAGCCGCAATTTGTTCCGAATGGATACTTTGGTCCAAAATCTGGCGCATCATATCCTCAGCCTCTTCAAAATCCAAATCCCTGTTGCCTTTTGGTCCCGTACCGACCGCATGTAAGTACTTATGAAAATTCATCGTTTTGCCTTGTTTTTTGAGATGATATAGCAAAGTGCCGAAGGCTTTCTTGACATTTGTTAATGCAATAAAAAATCTTTTGCATTAGTATTGCAAAAATTATCTTTAACTAAAGGTTTATAATGAGCTTATTACCTGAGAATGCAACAAAAGTAGATGTGAGGGGAGCTACTGTCGATTTTAGCACCTACGTAAAAAACGGTGTTACATACTATCAGTTTGATACATCTGCGTGTGTGCCTCCCGAACCTATGGTCAATGCTATGTGCGGACTACAACTTATCGACTCTACCGACCATAAGCTTGTGATGATCAATCACAAAAAACCGATGGCTCTTCTGGAAAAAGTAAGTCAGAACTATCAGATTGATATCGAATATCTTGATGATGGGCGTATAAAAATGATTTTTACGCAAAAAGTCATTCAAACAGAACCGATACACACGGATGATACGGTCTGTAAAGGCTAGTATCTTTTACAATGTTCTCAGTAAACCGTGATTTTGCACCGCCGTTCAAGCTGATTGCGCCCTATTTTATTATCGGGGTGACACTCTATCTTGTAAGCACGCTCTTTGCCTTTAGCCTGGATATATCCGCAAGCGGATATATGGATCCCTCCGTCATAGCATGGGTGCATCTATTCCTGCTTGGCTTTGTGATGATGGTTATCCTTGGAGCAATGGCACAACTTATTCCGGTTGTGCTTGAGAACGGACATTTTGCAGTGGACCTGTATTACATCATCTGGCCTTTGCTGCTTGCAGGAGCACTGCTTATGGCATGTGGATTTATCTACTCTGCTGTTCTCCTTCCCTTTGGAGGGCTCACTGTTCTTCTGGCTATGCTTATATTTCTTTTGGATACCCTGATGACGATTAAAAAGGTAAAAGCCAAACTGAATTTTGCGATGACAAGTATTATCATTGCCAATGTTTTTTTATTATCGGGCATAATCCTGGGCATAATCCTGGCACTTGGTTATGCAGGAATCATCAGCGTCAATTTGAATGAACTTGTAAAAGGGCATCTGTATCTGCTTGTGGGTGGATATGTAATTATTACCATCTATGGGCTCTCCATGGTCCTGCTGCCGATGTTTGGCCTCTCCCACCATTTTTCATCACGTCCTATAAAAATTGCACTTTTTTTAATGACTGCGGCAGTGGTCTGTGTCACAACGGCCTCTATTTTGGAACTCTCCCTCTTGTCCTATATCGGCTATCTCTTAGCCGCAGTATCCCTTCTCTTCTATCTTTACCAAAACTATATCCTGTACAAAACCCGCGCACGCAAAGAACACGATATCTATATAAAATCCCTTTATGTGTCCAATGCCTCGCTTATTGCTTCTTTGGTATTGGGTGTTGTTTATATTTTTAGTGCTGATGAGACCTTGCTTTTTGCTATAGGCTGGCTGACTTTTACGGGATTTTTCGGTTTTATAATCACGGCGCATCTCTATAAAATAGTACCGTTTCTCATCTGGTTTGAACGTTTTTCGCCTCTGGTGGGAAAACAAAAAGTGCCTATGTTGGCAGACATGCTTCCACTCAAAGGAGCTAATGCACAGCTATATTTTAGTGCCATAGGTGTTTTTTTGGCTACATACGGTCTCCTTTTTGCCAGTAATGATCTTTTTAGATCGGGGATATCGTGTTTGTGTGTCGGTAATCTTTTTTTACTGCAAAATATAATCTATATAATAAGGTTCAAATAATGCTCAATGAAGAAATAATATATCAGGCAATTGCAACTGTCATAGATCCAGAGGTTGGCTTCAACCTGGTTGAGATGGGTCTCATCTACGATGTAAAAATCATAGATTCATGCGATGTGGTCGTTACGATGACACTCTCTACAAAAGCCTGTCCTCTCCACCAGATGATAGTCGAGTGGGTTAAAGAAGCCTGCCAAAGGGTCGATGAGGTCAGAGAATGTGAAGTAAACGTGGTCTGGGAGCCCCAGTGGAACATCACGATGGCGGATGAAAATGTCAAAAAGGCTCTAGGGGCTTAGGGCGGTATTTTTGAATAATCAGACCTGAAAAATAAAAGTGAGGGCGAATTCATTTTTTTTGACTTAAATCATGTACTCAAGAATATATATCCCTTATAATACTGACGATGATTTATTAGGAGTTGTAATGTTTGTTTTAAGATTTGAGCGGCATAGAACAATCCAATAAAAAGACAATTTGAAACAATTTGCCTCTCCATCAAACAGTTTTGCCCAAGCAGCAGTTAAGGTTGTAGCCTCCTAAGCATTGCAACTTTATAAATTTAGACGATTCGACTGCTGTTTGGTCAAAATATTTTTACAAAAAGGCGAGAGCATGACCGACTTGAGACATTTTTATTTTTTTGAGAACTTATCCGCCGAGCAGTTGGAAACCATAAATTCTTTTGCCATTCGCAGAAAAATGTCCAAGGGTTCCATCCTTTTTTATGAAAAAGAGGATCCAAAATCGTTAACCCTTCTTACAGAAGGCGTTCTCAAAGTTTATAAGACCGATCCCAAAAACAATGAAATCGTGATGCACCGTTTTACACCCACGGCCTTAATAGCCGAGATGGTAGTTCTAGAAGGTCTTCCCTACCCTGCTTCGGCCGTGTTTGAAACAGACGGTGAGGTTATTCAGATTGATTTTGAACGCTTCAAAAACGAATTTTTGTATAACTCCGATGTTGCCTTTACTTTTTTCAAATCACTTTCCAAGAAAATACGCTATCTGGAATCCGTAATTGCGCTTAATGTTGTGCTTGATTCCACTTCAAGGCTTGCAAAATTTATTTTTGACACAAACGGAACCGCACTGACACACTATAAACACTATCAGCTTGCAGAGCATCTGCATATGACACCCGAAACACTCTCCCGTGTCTTTAAAAAACTTCTTAAGCTTGATCTTCTTGAAAAAGATGTGAATAACTATAAGATAAAAAATAAGGAAGGCTTGCAGGCGCTTTTTGAATAGCCGTTCTTGATTTATATCACACTTATTGAACAAGAGGTGGTTTTGATGCATATTTTTATATTTATTTTATTGGGTGGACTCACGCTCAATGCTCTGACTTCGGATACTCTACGGGAAAAGGCGTTGTCAAAAGGGCTTAAACCCGTACCGGCTGATTATGAAAAATTGCGCAAGATGGTTGATGATCCTGAGAATCCTATGAGCCCGGCAAAGATCAGACTTGGGAAAAAGCTTTTTTTTGACAAAAATCTCTCCAAAAACAGAGATATTGCATGTGCCAAGTGTCATGACCTCGACAAAGGGGGTGAAGACTCCATACCTACGGCTATCGGCCATGAGGGGAGAGAAAACCCAAGTCACCTCAACACGCCAACCATCCTCAACACCGCTTTTTCCAAACATCTCTTTTGGGATGCAAGAAGTCCAAGTCTTCAAGACCAGGCCAAGGGTCCGATGCAGGCCAGCTTTGAAATGGCATCCACTCCGGAACTGATTGTTGAACGCGTAAGAGAAAACCCCGATTATGCGCCTCTTTTTGCAAATGCCTTTGGCGATACAATTCAAATCAATTTTGACAATATTACAAAGGCGATTGCTGCCTACGAAAAGATACTGGTGACCCGGGCAGATTTTGATACATTTCTAGAAGGGGATAATGATGCCCTAACGCTTCAGGCGCAAAAAGGCTTGGAACTTTTTATAGACCTTGGATGCAAAGGGTGCCATTTTGGAAGTGCGGTAGGGGGTCAAAGTATCCAGCAGTTTCCGCTTAGAAACTACAACAGTATCATTGATTTGACATCTGCTTACGATGATGTAAACAAAAAACGGCATGTTACAAAGATCTCTTTAAATTTCAAACTTTACCATCCCTACCCCTTTGAAAACATCGGAGGTTTTATGGGTAAAGACGGAGCTAAAAAATTCAGAGTACCCATCCTGCGCAATATAACACAGGGCGCACCCTATTTTCATAACGGCATTATTAAAGATCTCAGGGAAGCTATTTTTATCATGGGCAGATATCAGATAGGGGTGGATTTAAATAAAAGACAGATTGATGCGATCGAAGCTTTTTTACAGTCACTCGAAGGTGAGGTGGTAGATTATGATTTGGATGCTCTGTAAAAAGCCGCCCTCTTAATGGGCAGCTTTATCCTGAAGTTCTTCACGAATCGCATCTTCCAGCTCTAGGACATGGGTCTCATATTGAGAGTCCAAAGTGGAGTTGTCTTTCATAATGACTATACGGTCTGTACCAAACGAGATAGTAGCGCTCGCACTCTTATCCCCAAGAATCTTCTCGGCTATAATAGAGGTTGTCTTAAACTCTATCATGTTCCATCCACTGCGTTCCCCCGCCTTTGTAATGGCATCATGCAGATTTTTGTCGGAAATATGAGTTGTGATTGGTATTTCATACCCGCCGCTCATTGAATCTTCCGGTGTTCCCCCAACATTTTTTCCGCTACAGCCTGCAAATAGAAATACAGATACTGTTGCAATAAGAGATATTTGCAGAATCTTTTTCATTTTTTCCCCTTTTCTTGATATGTGTCATACCCATAAAACCGCTGAATGATATAATAAAAAAAGTCGAAATGCTTTGACATATCTCAATAAAAAGAGCAAATAATGACATCTCACACTGTACTTATGATTCTTGTAATGACTTTTCCAATGTTTATCTTCGCAATCGCACCGGCTTTGAAGATCGGTGACTATCTGGAGGAGAGATATTCAATCTCAGAAACACAAAAGCGCATCGTTATGGTGAGCGGGACACTCGTGGTATCTCTCTCGCTTTCCACATTCATCCAGCTTTATTAGGGGCGGGAGTTATGAAAATCTTATTTTTACTGCAACTCGTCCTTGTATCGCTTTTTGCTTCCTCGCTAGAGCAGGCACTCGCAGCGTTTAAGGCGAAATCCTACACCGAGGCCTTTGCTCTTTATCAAGAAGAAGCAGTGAAAGGCAATGTCGAGGCACAAAATGCACTCAGCTATCTTTATTTTAATGGGCTTGGAACAGATACCGATACAGAGAAAGGCAAGGAGTGGCTTACAAAAGCGGCCCTGCAGGCTGATCCCTCTGCCCAGTTTGATCTAGGGATAATGTATCTGTTTGGTGAAAATCTTGAGCAGAACTATACTGAGGCCGCTTTTTGGCTGGAACGTGCGGCAGATTTGGGACACAGCCAGGCCCAGTACAATCTTGCCCTGATGTATTATCAGGGTGACGGCGTGGATCAGAATATCACTAAAACAGCGAAGTATCTTGAAATAAGCGCAAAAAACGGCAATAAAAAAGCGCAGAGACTCGTAGGGCGTATATTATTACAGACCCTGGAGATGGATGGTGCCATACATTGGCTTCAGATCAACGCAGACAATGGGGACAGTGAGGCTTCTTATCTGCTGGCTGAAGTCTACTGCTCTAACCAGCAGTATGATAAAGCCGCTCCCCTTATAGATGCAGCCATTACATCCGGGGAGGACAAGGCAAAACAGCTAAAGCTCACATGCAAGGCGGAGGAACTTTAAAACCTCTGCCCCTCCCTTTAAGCAGTTTCCACATGCCGCCACTTCCACATGCACTTCCACATGCACTTCCACATGCACTTCCACATGCCATCACTTCCACATGCCATACAGTACAGAATCGCCTATGCGGTGTTGACATTAATCAATGACATCTATTAATTTTTTCTTCTATTTATTATAACTTTAAATAATGCATTAAATAAAGAATGATAATTGTTATTAATACACTAAGGGATATAATTTGCCCACTTTAACAAACAAGGATAGAATATGAAAACACTACTTACGCTCTTACTTATGATTGGTACACTTGCAGCAGCAGATACAGTTCATTATGACAAACAAAATGAAAAAAATGACACGGTACACTATGGGGATAATAAAACAGACTCTAAAAATATAAGTAAGCCCAATCACCCATCAAACAGCCTCTACGGCAAAAAATAGGGTAGCACTTACAATATCTCGCCCGCCACAATAAATTGTGGCAGCGGCTCACTTTAAAAACAGCACAGGGCTTATGAATTCCCTTCAAACCATTGCAGCTGATTACGAAGCTGTACTACCTTGCCCACAATAATAAGTGCAGGCGTAGGCATGTCAACAGCTTTTTCTACTATATCTTCAAGTGTCCCCACGACGACCTTCTGATCTTTTGTCGTTCCTTTGGAAATCACCGCACAGGGATACTCTTTTGGCTTTCCTATCTCCATGAGTTTTTTAGAGATCTTAGGCAAATTGTGAAGCCCCATCAAAAAGATAATGGTGTCATCTGTTTTATAGTTTTCCCATGGGATCTGGGATTCTTTTTTATTTGGAGATTCATGTGCCGTAACCACGCGAAAAGAGACAGCAACCCCTCGGTGTGTCACAGGTATTCCTGCATAAGCGGGAACGCTGATTGCAGAGGTGATACCAGGAATAACTTCAAATTTCACACCCCTTTCATAAAGGTAATCCGCTTCTTCTCCCCCTCTGCCAAAGACAAAAGGGTCACCCCCTTTCAATCGGACTACATTCTCATGCTTGAGAGAATTCTGGTAAATCGTCTCATTAATCTCATCTTGGGGCATAATATGACGGCCGTCCTCTTTTCCCACATATACAAATTCACAACCGTTTTTTGCTTTTTCCAAAATATCCGGATTTGCCAAACGGTCATAGATAATCACATCTGCTTCTTGAACCACACGCAGTGCTTTTACTGTCAATAACTCCATATCCCCAGGACCGGCGCCTGTTAAGTATACTTTACTCATTATTTTGATCCTTCATAGATAAATATACCTGACGGTTTTTTTATTTGAAATATTTCTTTACTCAGATACCACTCTTTTGTATCTATTACAGCGACCTTGTTTGTATCATTTACAGAGACATAGAGCTTTGGTTTTTCATTTGACCATCGCACATGCAGCACTTTTCCATCAAATTCAAATCGTTTGAATACCTTGAGTGTTGCAGTGTCAATAATCTCGATTACCGGAAACTTTTTGCCGCTAAATGTTACTGCCATATATTTTTTATCCGGTGACAAAGATGTGAATACGGGCAAACCCTCAGTCTCTATATTTTTTACAAATTTAAAGTCCGGGCTATATACCAAGACCTTGTTATCGCCGACTGCCGGTATAAATACATATCCGCCCCCAATGCTCCAAAATCCGAAATGGGGTACTTTTAACACCGGTTTCCTGTCATCTAGCATGATTTTTATTTTTGAATATTTCATTGTGTCCAAATCAACTACCCCGAAATGCTCACTTTTAAAAAATCCTGTAATAAAATTATTGTCTTTTATCATCGCATCAAAAGGCATGATTCCAACATCTTCAAACTCTTTGTAAATCTCAAAATCCGGAATCTTCTTGCCCTTGTTCTTGTCGCGAAGCACGGTTATCTTGTCATTATCCATCTGGGAAAATATGAGATAGTCTTTGTAGATTTTAATCCCCACATTTTTTGAATCTGTTTTAACGGACCTGACTGGATTCAGGTCTCTATCCAAGATATCAACACTTTTATTGTCATAATTTGCGACCGCCACATAGTGTTCGTTTATCACAAAACCGATTGCACTCTTGCTCGTCTTATACTCTTTGAGTATCTTTTCACTCTCCGGGTCAAACTTGATAACATATCCGTCACGGCTGATGGCATATCCGTCTTTGTCATAAAATTTCACTACTCCGTGATTCATATTGCGCATATTCTCTATACGGGATCGCGGAAGGTCATTTTCGATGACGGCCAGAGAACTGCTCTCTCTCTCCACAACAAATATTTTTTCAGATGCGTTTACATTTGTATATAAAAACAGTGCCAATGAAGCACTCAGTAATAGTTTGCTTATCATAATTAATCTCTCCCTCTTTCGTCTTGAGTTAAATAACATGATGGATCTTCACTCCATAAATCACCGGTAATCGCATATGCCCGTGCACGGGAGCCCCCGTTACAGATATCGATTTGTTCACATTCCGCACAAATCCCCTTTATCTGTCTTCTTGGATGTACTCTAAGCTGATCTAAAAGTTCTCCTTCTCTCCAGATATCGCTAAAATCCTGTTCAATGATATTGCCTACCGTCAAAGGGAAGAAAGGATCGGGACGCACATCCCCTTCACTGTTTATATTCAAAAGTTTGCGTCCTGCCGAATTACCGCCCCAGGCAACAAGTCTTTGTCTCATTGTCCCTGCCAGTTCAGGGTATTCTCTGCTAAATCTGTCTAAAAACAGAATTCCGTCCTGCTCCATGTTGCCTGTTACAATCTCTATCTCCCTGCCTGTTTTGTAATATTCGAATGCCTTGTCCAAAATAAACTCAACCGATTTTCTTCTTTGTTCTTTTGTCAAATCCATTTTCAGATTATCCAGACCGCGGCCGGAATATACCAGATGCGATATATATATCTTAGGGATATTTTCATCTTCCACCAGTTTGAAGATATACTCCAAAGAGTTGATGGTCTCTTTAGTGATAGTAAACCTGATACCCACTTTTGCCCCGGTGGCATTTGCCAGCTTTACCGCCTTCAAAGTTTCTCTAAAAGCACCTTTTAGCCCGCGAAAATGGTCATGTGTCTGCTCGTCTCCGTCTATACTGATTCCGACATAATTAAAGGTATCGACGATTCTCTGCACATTTCCCTTCGTAAAATACAGTCCGTTGCTTGAGAGATATGTGATTACCCCGTTTTCCTTGCAAAAATCAGCAATTTCAAAAAGGTCTTTTCTAGTCAGGGGCTCTCCCCCTGAAAATATGATAAATTTTATGCCGCTGGATTTCATCTGCAGAATTGTTTTTTTTATTTGCTCCGTAGTGAGGGTATCTACCTCATCCAAAGTTGATTTTGAGTAACAGTGCAGACAGGAGAGGTTGCATCTGTTTGTAAAATTCCAAATGGCTATAGAGCCATCAAGAATACGTTCCGGTCTCTTTTCAACCACCGAAGAGATTAGGTTTGACAATCTGAACATTATTTACCCTTATAAGAGAGAATATATTTCGAAATAGCTTCCAGCTCATCATCCCTTAATTTGAGTTGGCTCATAACGGTTCGTTTATAACCAAAAGCTTTGTACATAGCTTCTGGCTCCAATACATAGGCCTGTATCTCTTGTGCGCTGCGCTTGGATGCTATCTCCGTAAAAGGTGGTCCAAAAGCCTCAGCACTCTGGTGGTGACACCCCCAGCAGTACGTTTCAAAAACTTTTTTTCCATCAATAACCTCAGCTTGCACAAGTGAACAAAAAGCAAATAGAATCACAAGATATCTTTTCATAATTTTCCCTTACCTGTAAAAGCTGCAAACTTTAAAAATGACTCTCCAAAAAAGGAGAGTCAAAAAACTTATGCACCCGGAATTGATTGTCTATGCTCGATAGAATACGTAAACGTAGGTGTTGTCAAACCTTCTATATATTTAACAAATTTACCTGTTTTAGCTTCATAAACACCGATACGACCTGCATTCCATTCAGAGATCATAGTCCAGTGACCGTGATTTGCCGGTTCTGCGTGTAAGATACGAGGAACAACAGCGTTGCCTTTTGCATCTTTGACTGTAGGTACGTTCCATTTGTAAAGCACTTTATGCGTTACAGGATCCGTTACAGTACCCTCTTTGGTTCCAACAGCAATAATTCTGTCAAGTTCCAAAGTCTGTTTGTTGATTAAGTGAACTTTATTCCAGTTCTCTTCACCGCCAAGAACGTTATCTGCCCAAAGGAACGGAGTATGCTCGGATGTACCGATAAACAATCCGCCGCCGCCGATTGGAATCTGACGAATAACGTCAAAGTTTTCATCCCAAATAGTTACCTGACCCAGGTTCATATTTACCGTTGCACCAAGCTGTTTGCCCAAATGCTCGTTAAACCAGGAAGAACCTTGACCCGGGTGCGGCTTCGCTGAAGGACCTGTGTAAATTTTAGTCACTAAAGATTTAGTTTTAAAATCCACAACACCCACAACGTCACTTCCCTGAGAAGCAATAAACAGGTAACGACCAATCTCTTTACCCTCATTCAAGAAACCGTCATGAAGAATTTTACCGATGTTTGGAATATCTCCAACAATTGGAAAGTCCGGTTTAGAGTAATCTACAATGTAAACGTGTCCGCCATCTTTAAGTGCAAATGCAATATAAGGACCGTATGGAGTATCAAAAATACCTGCTACACGAGATGAACCGATGTTTCCATCAGGATCGATTACACTTGAAGTCGGATATACTTTTAGCGGCTCTAATGTCATAGCATCCATTAAAACTGCACCGCCCGGTACATAGTTACCGGCCATTAGGTATTTACCATCCGGAGAAACTGCAAGACCGCGAGATTCAGAACCAACCTGACATTCTGCAATTTTTTGTTGACCCGGAGTATTAAGGTCAAACATTGTTACCAAACCTGAACGAGAGATTGAGTATGCATAACGCGGTTGACGTTTGTTTGTTACAGTTACGTGAACAGCAAAACCTGCCGGGTGTTTAGATAAGACCTTACCGGTTGTACCGTCCAAGAAAACAACGCGCGCAGCATCTCTTTCAGTTACGAAAACGATGTCCGTATTTTTCTTAACGTCTACAGCTTGAGGATATTTGGAGAACAACTCTGCTCTGTCGTTTAAAGTCTTCCATCCCTCTTTAACCGTTTCCATTGTAAGTTGGTCTATTTTTCTGCCTTTAAAGTGTTGAAGGTAATCCACCATCTTGTCGGCATCGTCTTTAGTAAATTTTTCTTTAAACGGAGGCATGGCCGTTCCGGCTTTACCGTTTAATATAACCTCTGAAAGAGTATAAGAGTTTTTATCGGCGATTACTTTTGGACGAAGATCCGAACCGACTCCACCTTCATGATTTGGACCGTGACACCCCTGACATTCACGCTCAAATACTTTTTCTACATCCATATTGGAAGTACCGGCAAATAGACCTGTAGACACCACCGCCAAAGCAGCAGCCGAAATAACCAATTTATTAAATTTCATTTTATTCCCCTTTTTTCTAAAGATGAAACGAACCCGAAGGTTCGCTAGCTATTCTTCACGCTCTAAGCGCGCCTTTTCTTGTTTATAAATCCAAATCATTGGAAGTATAATAATCGTATGAAGAAAAATTGTCAGGGTCAAAGGACCCTGGTTCAGCCAACCAAAAAAACTTGGTACGACATCTACAAATGGTTCAAACATAATAAGCCTCCTTAATGTTCATGTTGAGCATCTTTGCCGGTGCTCAAGAAATCTTTGATGAGGAATAAGAAACCTGCGAATGTAACTGCACCCATAAAAAGTCTCCAATCCATCGCCTGCGTAAACCACATACCGCTTTGACCGTCAAAGTATGCTGCCCATGTAGCACCCATCTGAGCGCGTGAGACAAGTACCTGTACGTATCCTGCAATTGTAAGCGATACTGTCATACCGACAACACCTGAGGTAATCAAACTCACCGCCCAAATTGAGGCTTTCGTGTTTTTCATTACTTTAATGCCGTTTGAACCCTGGATACCCATATACATCATACCGATTAAGATCGTCGCATACGCACCGAAGAACGCAAGGTGACCGTGTGCCGATGTAAACTGTGTACCGTGTGTATAAAGGTTGACCTGTGGCAGTGTGTGGAAGAATCCCCAAATCCCTGCACCCAGGAAGTTACCAAACGCATTTAAAACAAACCATGTAAACGCAGGTTTATTGTTGATAACGGAAACATCTTTGCCTTGTGCATTTTGCTCCCCTTGTGTTTTACCCCAGTCATAAAGTACGTGGATAAACATAGCAACAAGAGGTAAAGGTTCCAATGCACTGAATAATGCTCCGATTTCCCACCAGTATTCAGGAGTACCGATCCAAAAGTAGTGGTGACCCATACCGAGGATACCTGAACCAAACAGCATAGATACTTCGATCCATAACCACATCTCAACTGTTTTACGGTGTGCGCCAAGCATAGTGATCAAACCATACGCAGCAATAGCTCCGACAAACACTTCCCATGTAGCTTCAACCCATAAGTGGATTACCCACCACCACCAGTACTGATCCACACTAATATTATCTGTGAAGAACATACCCGCAAGGTAAAGACCAGAGAATGCGATCATATCTGCCATTAAAACAGTTACGATACCTGTCTGCTTGCCTTTCATCCCCGTCAGGAAAAGATTTCCGACAAAACCAAGAGCAACGACCACGATGCCAAAGTCAGCCCAACGAGGTGCTTCGATATATTCACGACCCTCGGTAATGAACCAGATAGTTGTCTCATCTGCCGGACCGACCTGAACAAGCAGGTAGACCAGTACAACAACAACGATAGCCGCTGCAAATATCCAAAAAAGCAGCTTACCGATTTTAATGCCCACTGTCTCAATCCCTGTTTCATCAGGTAAAAGCCAGTAAACCGAACCAAACATTGCAAATACCATCCATACGACGAGTGCATTGATGTGCAAGATTCTAGCGATTGAGAAATCTATTATCTCAAAAAGAAATCCCGGCATTACATACTGAATAGCCGCAACCAAACCAAAAAGTAACTGAGCCCCAAAAAGAATAGCGGCAAAAGTAAAGTACCAAGTCGCTAACTGCTTTGATTCTGATGTTAAATGATTATTTGCCATGAACCGCTCCTTGTATTTTTCCGAAGTTTCTTGGAAAACCGTTTGTATCGATAGATGACATATGTTTCAAGAAAGCTACCAAGCCTTTTGCTTCCTCTGCTGTAATTCCAAGATTTGGCATCATACGCTCATGAGTAGGATACTGTGACGGATGTTGTAAAAACTCTGCCATTGCTTCCTCACGTGTATTTTTCCCCGTCATAGCCTGTAATGAACCCTCTGGCCCCCAAGCCGGATCCAACCATGACTTTGTCAAATCTGGCGCATAATACGCACCGTTACCAAGAAGTGTATGACAATCCATACAGTTTTTGGCCTGTGAGCCCAGTTTACCAAGGTGTAACAGCGCCCCCGCTTCTTCTTCAGAGTAGTCATCTCTTCCAAAAAACTTTTCTTTTCCCCCTATCACAGGTACTTCATGTCCACGTTTTGTGTCCATTTCATATGTGATTTTATAATTTATAACCGTAGGTCCTGGAACCCTCTTGGTTACACCGTTTTTCAGATCCGCATCATTCCCCATTGAAATCTGTGCCGACGTATCAAAAGTCAGCCAAATCAATAAAACTGATGCAAATCCTGTGACCCACGCCGCTGACCGCTGCCAGAAACGATTATCACTCCATACGGATTTATTTGCCATGTGTACTCCTCCTAAACCTTCATTAAGCTATATACAATGTATTAATGTTCATTTTCTTCATGAACCCGATGCTGCATGTAATATACCGCATGCGGAAGCATCAAATACCCTATCATTGCAACCACCAACGCCTTTGCTGTAAACTCGCCTACATGCATTAAGCTACCCATTATATAAAGCATATAACAAGTCAATCCCCAAAAAAGATATGCAAAAGGCATTGTCCATTTTTTAAGTATCTCAACCTTCACAGCCGTATATATACCAACATAAAACGCTCCAAATATCAAAACAAATGCAGAAGAAACAAAAATTGGTAAGAAGTCGTTCAGTGCTATCTCCGGTCTAATTACTGTCTCAATCATGTAAATCTCCTAAATATATTTCAATATCAGATCGTTAGCAGTCTATAATATTTCAAAAGTAAACAGCTTGACATGAATCAATAATTTTTAACTAACTTAAAATTTTAAATTATATTTTTTATTTATGTTACTCTAAGTATGTATTGCGGCTTCGCGTAAATTATATTAATGTGATAGCAGGTGTTGTATGCGGGATAATCTTTGAAAATAAGGCTATTTATCGGAGGAATTTGTTTTGTGCTCTTCATACATTTTTTTGATTACAAGCATTTCATAGAGTGAGATCTCCGGCTTGGAAGCTTCTATCTCGGCATCCACTTCCTGGTATTCCCCATTAATCTTATCGATAAATGTATAGCCTTTAGGCGAGATCTCGTTCAAAGCAAAACTGATTGAGCCAATCCATATAAGTGCGAGCATGACCCACACCGTTTTTTTTGCCTGAGCGTATACCCCAACAAAGTGAAAGATAATACTTAGCACTATCCCTGCGAAAACTACTGTATATAGATTCATTTGTTTACCTTCTCCCCTCTTGGCTGCATAACGACATCTGTATTTTCAAACATCTTGTCCCCGAAACTTTTAACTCCGTAAGTACCCAAAACCATCAGAGCAACAACAATAAATAAAAAGACAAAGGCCATGGAGTAGCGTTTGAGCATCTTAGTTGTCGCTTTTTGGCGCTACTGGTTTGTAGTCTACACATCTTGATGTGTGAAAATTGCGGATATGGTTGTCTGAGACAAACAGATCCCCTTCCAGACGCCACTCAAGCTCTTTTGAGATCAAAACTGAGCGGGAGATGGTTTTTTGCATTTTGTTTTCACAGATGATGACTTCCCCTTCGTTGAAGATCTCTTTTACTCCGTCCATACGCGTCACGGTTGTATAATAATGTGCCAAAATCATACCGCTAAAGATGGAAGCGACCCCTATCATCCCATATTTAAAAGAGCTTTTTGGGAGTGTGGATCGTGTTGTTACAATAGCCGTGATAATCAAAAAAAATATTCCTATGACAATATAGGCAATTTCAAGTTCAAAAAAAAGTCCCATTAAATCTCCTTTGCTTTATGCATATTTTCCCAAGTTTCAAACTCGGGGGTAAAATACTCTATACGCACTTTTTTAAACTCCCGCGATGAGTAGAGCGGCATATAGGAATCTACACCGATTTCACCCGCCATCTCCTCTATGATGCTGTTTGTCTCTTCGGTCGTCTTGCCGTGGACCATGGTAAAAAGGTTATAGGGCCAGTTATCGTATTTTGGGCGCAGATAGCAGTGGCTTACCGCAGAAAAGGCCGCGGCTTTTTCTCCGACAAGCTCCCCCTGAAGTTCGTCAACGTCCCATACCACCATCGCATTGGCATTGAATCCCGCTTTTCTGTGATTCAAAATTGCGGCAAAGCGTCGCATGATGCCGGCTTCTTGCAACTCCTCCAAAATGGAAAAGAACATTGCATAGTCTATGTCCAAATCATCTATAATCTGCTTAAACGGTTCACTCACCATATCTATATCATACTGGATACGTCGGATAACCGCGTGATGCAAAGGGGTAAGCTCCATCTCCTTGTGTTGTACTCTTTTGACCTTTTCTTTCTTTTCATCTTTTCCCGTAGTATTGAGTTTGACGGATATCTTAAAAAGCTTGAGTGTCGGCAAGATGATATAGCTCTGAGCCTGGGTCAAGGAGGCTAATATCTCAATGCTTTTTTCCAATCCCAAAAGAGAATCAGGCGCCACAGCTATGGTAAACCAGATATTAAAATCATGGTTACGTTCGTAATTATGGGAAACACCCGGATGTGTATTGATGTGCGCAACTGCCTCATCAATCCCATCTTGGGGTATTTTAAAAGCTACCAAAGACGATATATACCCCAAACGCTTGGTATCAAAGATAGCCGATGTCTGACGAATAATATTATTATCCTTTTCATCTTGCAGTATCCTGAGGACATCTCCCTCGGACATCCCCAACTCTAAAGCAATAGACTCAAAAGGCTTTGCAACCAGAGGAAACGATTTTTGTATTCTCGAAAGTATCTCTTGTTTTATCATAATAGGCATCTTTAATTTAGATTTATCAGTAATTGTAATCATATTTGAAATGATAATTATTGACTTGTATCAAGCCCGGGATTACTATCTTTTAGATATGCTATTGTTACGAATAACAAACTTGCCTATAATGTTTGTTATACTTAAACTGACAAGGGAGTTTGTTGAATGGGTTATTTTCCCGCTTTTGTAAAGCTAGATCAACGTAAGATTTTGATTGTCGGGGGTGGCAGGATTGCCTATGAAAAGCTCGACCATCTTTTGGATTTCACCAAAGATATTGAAGTAATTGCACTCTCTTATTCTGATCAGATGCGTCAGCGCATGGAGGAGGAAGCACTTCACTATGAAGAGCGAAAATACAAGGTCGGTGATCTTGCAGGTTTTTCTATTGTAATCGTAGCGGTAGATGACATCCCTCTTCAGGCTGAGATTTTTGAAGAGTCCAAAAAACACAACTGTCTGTGCAATTCTGTGGATTCTGTCGATTATTGCGATTTTATTTTTCCGGCCTACATTAAAAAAGATGACCTCACCATAGCCGTTTCCACCTCAGGTGCTTCGCCCGCTTTTGCAAAACATTTCAAACATTATCTGAGCAGCCTTATCCCTGAGGGGATTTCAAATTTTTTATACGAGATGAAACAGCTTCGCTCAACACTGCCAAAAGGCAAACAAAGGATGGAAATGCTTGATAAGAAAGCACAGGATTATATTAAAAGCTGGAGTCAGTCATGAGTAATGCCAAAAAAGGATTGTTCTTTGGAGTGATATTTGCATTTTTTGTTATGGGTTTTGTTGCGATGCAACGCGCTTTGCCCGCATCCAAGGAAGCGGGTATTTATTCTGAGCTCAAAGCGTACATCCCCTACACCCTAGAAAAGAAGGTGGGAGGCTTAGCCATCATCGACAAGCGTACAGGAAGAAAAGAAACACCTTCTGCCGCGGAGGTGATGCTACGTCTGGATGAGCTCGAACAGCAATGGGGTAAAGATCATCTTCAAGTCGTTGACAACCACCTCATCGTGCTAAACGACCTGAACCAGAGTATTGTAAAAATTTTTATAAAAACGCAGGAAGAGCGTCTTTTTCTGAAACAGTTTTTCGGTATCTAAAAACTCTCCTGATATTTCCACATGCCGTTTATTTTAGGCATGTGGAAACTAAAAAATAGAGTATGCCTGAATCTCTTCTCTGGAAGCCAAAGGCGAACTTTGGGTCTCTTGTTCATCATAAGACAGAGTATAGCTCTTGTCCGTGCTTGCCTTTGTGTACGTTAAAATAACCTTCGCGGATAATTCCCTGTCAGCCTCGCTTGCATTTTTGCTAAGCATGGCATGCGGACCCGGGATTCCTACGGTTTTAATATGAAAATATTTATCATTGTCTATGTTTTGAAGATGTTCGTTCTCCTCTTTGTTTCTGCCCACAACAAGCTTGGCGCCGTCACTCAGACGAAGATGACGGCCAAATTTCATAAGAGGGATATCTCTTACTTCAAACCTGTCATGCTTTATAAAATCCACCATTTTTTTAGAAAAATTCTCATCTGTCAAAAGACATCCTCCGCCGGGCGATTCAAAGTTTTCCAAGCCGATCTCTTTGGCTAGCTCCATCTGTCTGTCACGGCTTCTGCCTGTGATGCCCTCAAGCTTTTCCCTCTCAACCCAGCCGTTTTCCTCGGCAATAGTCGGAGCCAACATTTTTGCAGACATAGGACGCAGAAGAAGCCCCTCACAATTACTCTCGTTTAGAACTGTCTGAAGAGCGTCTTTGTTTTGGCTCATCGGACGTTGTCCCATAACCTCACCGCTTATAAGAAAGCTTGCACCCTCTGCTTCCATAATACGTTTTGCCACCGCAAACATCTTTGCATGACAGTCGATACATGGATTAAAGTTTTTACCATATCCGTGTTTTGGATCAAACAGGACATCCTGGAGGTATTCACTCTGAATATCAATGATTTTGAGCTGGGCACCCACCTGGTCACACATGCTCTGCATATGCTCAAGTCTGTCTTTTGTACTTCCAAAACCCGTATTTATGTTGATTGCCAAAACTTCAATACCCTGGTCACGGATAAGTTTTATAGCCAAAGTGGAATCAAGTCCACCACTAAAGAGTGCGATTGCTTTCATAGTAAGTCCTTTGTTAAGGCACAGGAGTCGGCATGTGGAAGTTTTCTCTTTTCCACATGCCGGCCAGTTCACCTATTTTTAGGACGGAATTTTATCATAAATAAATAAACCTTATAGTTTTGCCAGTTCGCCCTGCTTTAGTTTCGTAATCTTGCCGCGAAATTTCCTGATATAAAAAGCTTTTTCTTCAAAGGAGATGGAACCCTGCATATTCACTTTTTTGAGTTCTCTTTCATAGTGTCTTGTCAAAAACGTGATAAGTTCCGCTTTGAGAGCTTCTTCACTCTCCAATGAACTTATTTTTTCATCTACCAAAATAGCCATCAGCTGAGGAGAATCCGTATCACCCTTGAGGGCATGTGCAAACTCCTGCGAATGAAACTGCAAAAGCGAGGGATCAATCACATCCAAAATCTGGTCTATAAAACGGGGATGTTCCAAAACAGTTTTTACAAGACTGAGCTCCCACATATCTTTGTGTGTGTTCTTTTGAATCAGGGGAGCATTTTGCTTGTTTGTATTTGTTTGGTTTGTTAGTCTGACAAAGGACGGGCTGATACCCAAACGGGATGCAAGATAAGATTTATACTCCTCTTGAAGCATTGCCGATAAAGTTTTCAAATATGCAATGGCATCCTGCATGCAGGCTTCTTTTGCCTTTGGGTCCCGAAGATCATAGAGAGAGAGTATCTCATCAAGCACAAACTCTATAAAAGCTCTTGGCTTTCTAAACATCGTACTCAGTGCTTCTACCTGCCCGTTTTTCACCATGTCTGCAGGGTCCAATCCCCCCTCAAAGATAACAACCCCTCCGTTGAATCCCGAAGCACTTAAAAGTTTTGCGGCTTTTAAGGCAGCATTACGACCGGCTTTGTCCCCGTCATAGGCCATAACGATACGGGGTTCGCCTTTTCTAAGAAGAGGCAGATGTTCTGCGGTCAAAGCAGTTCCCAAAGTTGCTACGGCATTTGTGAATCCCGCCTGATGAAGCATGATAACATCAAGATAACCTTCTGTTATAACTATCGCTTTTTGTTTGTATATATCCTGTCGCGCATGATGGTATGCATACAAAAGACGGGATTTATTAAAAAAAGGTGTCTCCGGCGAATTTACGTATTTCGCCTGATGCCCCGTAATTGTCCTGCCCCCAAAACCGATCAGTGAGCCGTTGGTGGAATGAATAGGAAATGTTATCCGCTCAATAAACCTTGCGAAGTATCTCCCGCCGTCATAACCGACAATACCCATCTCAATCGCTTCACTGACATTAAACATATTGGATTTTATATAGTTTATGGTCGCATTGGAATCCGGAGCATAGCCTATGCCGAATTTTTCTACGCTGCTCTCATAAATCCCTCTGTCTCTAAGATAGTCTGAAGCCGTTTGGTTTGAGGTTAAAAGATCTTGATAATATGCATTCACCTTATCCATAAGCTGTGAACGCGGTTTGTTATGTTTGTTATCGGTATAGGCAAGAGAAAAATTATAGGACGAGGCCAGCTTCTCAAGAGCTTCAGGGTAATTGAGCTTTTCATATTCCATAACAAACTTCACGCTGTCTCCGCCCGCTCCGCAGCCAAAACAATGATAAATCTGCTTGGAAGGACTCACCACAAAAGAGGCTGTCTTCTCGTCATGAAAAGGGCAAGGTGCCTTAAAATTGGCACCCGCTTTTCTCAGCTCCACATAAGAGCCTACAACATCAACAACATCAAGTCGCGCCTTTAGGGCATCTATGGAGTCCTGGGTAATCATAGACGTATTATACAAGAGAGTGTATTAATATAGAGAAGATAAAAAGATCTAAAAAAGAATAACAACCGGTATTGGATATTTTTTAATAAAAATTGTGTTAGTATATCCCATAGTTCAAAAATGGCGGGTTTGCATGGCTAAAACATTGATTGAGTGGATTGAAACTGATGTCTCAAAAGTGCATGGGCGTTCCATGCAATGGCTCTCAGAGGAGCACTTTTTTCGTGATCCAAACAGGGCTGTTTATTCGGAGAGTTCCTGTTTTTTCGCTCCTGCGGATGGTATTATCCTTTATTCTCGTGTTGTTAAAGCTGATGAAGCCATACTCGATATTAAGGGCCGGCCCTATTCGCTTCAGGATGCGATGAGAAAAGATGACTACGACAAAGAGAGTCTGGTCATCGGGATTTTCATGACGTTTTATGATGTTCACGTAAACCGTATCCCTTACAGCGGACGTTTGTCATACGAAGAGCTTGAGACAATCAGTACGTACAATATGCCCATGCTTGACATAGAGAAGAGTATTGTCGAAAAACTAAGACTCAACACTTCAAATGCCGAATATCTTTTCAATAATCAGCGTATTCTCAATACGGTCTTTAGTATGGCACTTGAGCAGGAATACTATATATTGCAGATTGCAGATTATGATGTGGACAAGATTACGCCGTTTCATCTTAAACAGCATAAGTCCTTTGCCCAAAACCAGCGTTTTTCACAGATTCGTTACGGTTCTCAGGTCGACCTGATTGTCCCTCTTTCAAAAAAATTTGAGTATTCACCGCTTCTTCAGGCGGGAATGCATGTCCAGGCCGGCGTTGACCCGCTGGTAAAAATCTCACCAAAATAATACAAGGAGCCGGAATGCTAGCTTACAATACAAGAAAAAATACAATCGCAGGGGAATCGGTTGCTCTGCCGGATTTAAATCCTACGAGTTTGGAGCGTCAGGCATATATGCTCAATATGCCTTTTTCCCTGCAGGCAGGGACACCTAATAATGTATGGATGGAGGAGCTTGAATCAAGTCAGCGTCATATAGATATCAAAAAAGCGATCAATCAGTTTTTACAGCTATATAATTTTATGGCGGCGGAAGCCGTGGTCTATCTTTTGCCAACTCCCCGTCTGCAAGGTCTTCAAGATCTTGTATATACGGCAAATATGGGTATCGTGCTTGATCATCTTCCGGATCACAACACCGTAGTCCTCTCCAACTTCAGCTCAAAGGTCCGTATTCCCGAAACAAATGTCGGGGAGTTCTTTTTCAAAGAGATGGGATACGATGTAGTCATTCCTCCTTATCATTTTGAGGGGGAAGCCGAACTCAAACATCTCTTTGACAATGTCTATATCGGCGGCCACGGGATACGTTCTGACAAGCGTGCCTATCAATGGATGCAAGAGCAGTTTGACATGAAGATTATCACGCTTGAAGAAACGGATCCTTATCTGTACCATCTGGACTGTACCGTATTTCCATTGACCCGCAAAGATACTATGGTGTGCACAAAGATGTATACAAAAGAGGAGATAAAACAGCTCGAGGCCCTCAGCAATATTATTGACATCGCCCAGGATGATGCATTTTCGGGTATATGCAATTCTGTTAGAATGGGAAATATTCTCCTAAACGCTTCGAATATACACGAGATGAAACGAAGTGATGAATATTATGAAAGTGAGCGCAATAAAAATATTTTACTCGAAGATATAGCTTCTCGCTATGGCTTTGAAGCGGCATTTTTCAACCTTAGCGAATTTATGAAAAGCGGCGCTTTGCTTTCATGCATGGTGATGCACCTCAACCGCAAATCGTATGACATTGTTCTTACATAAAAAAACACGGATGCTTAAATGAAAATATCGACAAGGTTTCTGCCCACGTATAAAAATATCTGGATCCTTTCGTTCCCCCTGATATTTGCAAGTATAAGTGAAACGGTAGTCGGTGTTACCGATGCTATATTTTTATCGAATTACGGTCTGACCGAGCTCGCTGCATTTGGTCTTGCAGACTCAATCTATGCCGTTTCCCTGTTCCTTATTTTAGGGTTTGGTGACGGTATCCAGATTACCATAGGAAGAAGAGCGGGCGAAGAAAAGCATCTGGAAATTGGAAAAGTACTTAACCAGGGTCTCTATATCCTGACATTTATCAGTCTTGTGATGATACTCTTTGTCACGCTGATAGTACCTCTGATAACCGTGGAGCTTTTCCAATCCAAAGAGGTGCATACAGCCGTTGACCTCTACCTGCAGATTGCGATTTTTGGTCTGTTCTTTCACTCCTTCAATCTGGCTATGAGTGCCTTTTATGTCGGAATATCACGCACCAATGTATTTATAGGGGCTACGCTTCTGCTCGCAATTACGAATATCTCTCTTGACTACCTGCTTATTTTTGGAAATCACGGCTTTAAAGAGCTGGGAATTGAGGGTGCTGCGATGGCATCTCTAACTGCGGAAATCGCTGTTTCGGTCTTTTTCATTATAGACATCATAAGAAAAGACTATATGCAGATATACGGACTTTTTGAATTTGAAAAGATCAACACTTCAATTATCAAAACACTCTCGAAACTTTCCATGCCGGTTTCCATGGAGGTACTGATTCAATCACTGCGCTGGTTTGTATTTTTTCTCATCATAGAGCAACTCGGCGAAGAAGCTTTGGCAATTGCGACCATTGTATTTAGCTGTTATGCCCTGCTGCAGATTCCCATCGAAGCCTTTGCTGAGACGATTTGCTCCATGGCCAGCAATCTGATAGGACAAAATGATGAGCAGGAGATTAACGACCTCGTATTTAAAACCGTAATGCTTGGCTATCTTGCCGTCTTGCCCATGCTCATAGCCACCCTTCTTTTTCCGGAGTATATACTTGCAGTTTTTTCACCGGATGAGCTTATTATTCAAAATACCATTGCGACGCTCTCCGTCATTGTCTTTGCTGCAATACTGGCCGTACCTGCAAATATCATCGCCTCCACCGTGGCCGGAACAGGCGATACAATGGCCACACTGGCGATAGAGATCAGCGTTTCCGTATCTACCCTGTGTTATGCCTATTATGCTGCTTTTATTGCTGAATATTCCCTTGAATCTATCTGGTTTGCGGAGGTAATCGGCTGGGGAGTCTGTCTGTTGCTCTCATGGTTCTGGCTGCGAAGCGGAATTTGGAAAAGGCTTACTTTTTAAACTTGGCATGTGCAAATGATGAATAGTGAAAATATTATGTTATAATTCCATTCCAAAATTTTAAAGAAAGTGGGTGATGTGATATGCCAGGTATTGTACTACGTAGTGATGACAATTTTGATGCATCTTACCGCCGTTTCAAAAAGCAGACTGACCGTAACTTAATCGTTACTGAAGCTCGTGCTCGCCGTTTCCACGAAACAGCAACTGAAAAGCTTAAGAAATTCAAAATAGCATCTCGTAAAAAAATGCTTAAACGTCTTTATATGATGAGACGTTACGAATCACGCCTGTAATAACCAAAGCCTTCGGGCTTTGATTATCCTCTTCAACTCTTCCAAAAAAACTCATAGATTACAGATTTAGTTATATTTTCCGTACATCTCGTTGTAAAAACTGATAGCATACCTGTCGCTCATAGAAGCTATATAATCCGCTATGACCCGATGTTTGTTTCTGCTCTCTAACTGCTTATAGTAAAACTGAGGCAGCATTTTTTCTTCTTCCGTAAGTCCGTTATAAAGCCCTTTTATAGCCTGTTTTCCGGCATACATCTTTCTGACGATATTTTTATGCTGATACAGTTTTGTAAAAAGCAGCTTTTTGAGCTTTTTTATCTCAGTTTCAAGTTTTGGCTCGAAGCCTATAGGTATCTCGCTCCTGCTATCAAGTGTAGCGCTCAATACCGTTCCTGTTTGCACCTTGTCTTTGGAATACTCTAAAAGAGAATAGACAAGATGATTTATCAAGTGGGAACTAAAACGGTAGCGAAACATCTCATCATCATCTTCACTGATTCCTTCGTTTGCCACTTTTTCCAAGATCTCCTGTATCAGCTCGTTTTCTTTTAAATCCCTAAAGCTGATAAGCCCCGAATTTACGCCATCATCAATATCATGGCTTATGTACGCTATCTCATCGGCACGGTCAACAACCATCGCTTCTATGGAAGGGTGCGTGTCAAGATTGAACTGCTCATTTATCTGCTCGGGCAGAAAAGATTTTTTATAAGGATAAGAATGTTTTAAAATCCCCTCAAGCGTAGCAAAAGTAAGATTGAGTCCATGAAAAGCTTTATACCGTTTTTCCAATAATGAAACCACTCTGAAACTCTGGAAGTTGTGCTCAAATCCACGAACAAAACCGTCCTCTTTCAAACATTCGTCCAAAGTATCGCCTCCCACATGCCCAAAAGGGGTATGTCCAAGGTCATGGGCCAGAGCAATCGCCTCTGCCAAAGATTCATCAAGACCCAGATTTGAAGTGATGGAGCGCGCAATCTGAGAAACTTCTATGGAGTGGGTAAGACGGGTACGAAAAAAATCACCCTCCTGATTTAAAAAAACCTGTGTTTTATACTCAAGCTTTCTAAAACTGCCGGAGTGGATAATCCTGTCTCTGTCTCTGGCATAAGGGCTTCTAAAGTCCTTGTCTATATCGTAAAATCTTTCATAAGCCTGCATTATGATTTTTTCAAAAACTTTGTAAGAATATGTATTTTAACGCCGTTTACGCGACCTTCAATATGCTCCGCATCATTTGGAACCAAGCCTATATTTCTCACTGCAGTTCCCCGTTTTGCGACAAATCCCGTACCTTTTACATCCAAATCTTTGATGATTACCACCGTGTCACCCGCGTTAAGGACCACACCGTTTGAATCTCTGTATACAAGTGCATCGCTATGCGAGCCACCGCCGATTGAAGCAGAATCCGCCCATGACTTCACATCATCTTCCATATACATCATATCTACAAGATCCTGACGCCCCAGAGCTTTTAAAAGCCTGTATGAAAGAACGGCTACGGCAGGTGTTTCACTCCACATGCTGTCATTTAGACAGTTAAAATGGTTTTCATCGAGTGTGTCGGGATTGCTTATTTGACTCTGGCATGTGGAACATACATATACAGACTGCTGCGCACTTGAATCAGAGGGTGCAACCTCTAAGACACCGACTCCTTCATCGCTTTTGCAAAGTTCACAAACACCGCCGCTTCTGGCTATTAATTCTTTTTCTACGTTCATTTTTTTACCTTCATAATTTTTATGGATTTATTGTACCTTAGCAAGGATTAAATCTTTTTTTATTATCTGTTATTATCTGCCGCGACCCGAAGATGAATTCGCTCTTGGTTTTCTCGGACGAGATGTGTTGTCTCCGCCTGAGGGTCCTAGAACACTTGTCTTGGTTCCTCTTTTTGGCTGTTGATGACTTCTCCCGCGTCCCCTTTGCTGCTGCCCTTTCTTTTTCTGAATAGGTTCGGGTTTTATAGAGGGATCCGGTTCAAATCCTTTTATGACTCTTCTGTGAATCTCTTTTTTGATAAGCTTTTCAATGTTGGCCAAAAGCTCAAGCTCGTCGACACATACAAGAGAGATAGCCTCTCCGTTACTTCCAGCACGCCCTGTTCGTCCGATACGGTGCACATAATCCTCAGGCACATTAGGGAGCTCATAGTTTACAACATGCGGAAGCTGGTCTATGTCGATTCCGCGCGCTGCGATGTCAGTCGCTACGAGAACTCTTACCTCACCCTGTTTGAATTGGGCAAGTGCCTTTGTTCTGGCATTTTGGCTTTTGTTGCCGTGGATTGCTGCAGAGTGTATGCCGTCTTTTGTTAGTTGCTCTGAGAGACGGTTTGCGCCGTGTTTTGTTCTGGTAAAGACAAGAATCTGCTTCCACTCCCCTTCACTTATGAGCTTGGAAAGAAGCTCGCGTTTGCGCTCTCTGTCCACAGAATAGACCACCTGCGTAACCTGCTCAGAAGATGTGTTTCTGCGCGCCACTTCGATAAGTGCCGGCGACTTGAGCAAGGTATCCGTCAGTTTTTTAATCTCATTCGAAAAAGTAGCTGAAAACAGTAGGTTTTGACGCTCTTTTGGCAAGATAGCGAGTATCTTTCTGATATCGTTGATAAATCCCATATCAAGCATTCTGTCCGCTTCATCAAGGATAAGAAAATCCACACCCGAAAGATCCACGGTTTTTTGACCCACATGGTCCAAAAGTCTTCCAGGAGTGGCGATAATGATATCAACCCCTTTTCTAAGTGCAACGATTTGAGGATTAATCTTTACGCCGCCAAAAATAACAGTAGATTTAAAAGGAAGATATTTTCCGTATACTTCCACACTCTCTGCAACCTGAGCCGCCAACTCTCTTGTAGGCGTAAGTATGAGCACGCTCACCTTTTGTTTTTTACCTGCCTTTTTATGTTCGCTTAAAAGCTGTAGCATCGGGAGGGTAAACCCTGCAGTTTTTCCCGTGCCCGTTTGTGCGCCCGCTAAAATATCCTTTCCGCTGAGAATAACGGGAATCGCTTGTTTTTGTACCGGAGTCGGCTCTGTATAGCCCTGCTCTTTTATAGCACGAAGAAGTGGCTCTGATAAGCCGAGATTGTTAAATGACATATAGTATGTACCTTTTGAAAAAAGCCTATCAAAATTTGAAAAAATTTGATCGATCCAGGCTGGATGATGTAGTTTTGTTAAGTTATCCGAGGATGACGAGAACGAAGTCAGTCGCAGACCGAAGTACGCTGAGATTGTGCAATTATAGCATAATCAAGCGCTAAAGGCCTGATTATTTGTCTTTATTAAATTCTATAATCTCTTCTGTGCTTTGCTTTTGGTCATGTTTTGTTTTGTTGAATGCTTTTTCGGCTTCTTGTTCGTTATAGTTTCTGCACTCTTTAGGGATTGTGGCATGTGGATCCGAAGCTACCTGCTCACACATGCTTGCATTAAATGTAAACTGGGAGCACCCTATAAAAACAACCAAACTAAGCAATATCGATTTAGCCATCAGACTGTGTGCTTTAATTGAGTAATAAATTTTTTTAGTCATGACAGGTATCTCCCTATTTTTTTTTCACTATAAGATCTAAATACTTTGAAGGTGTTGCCTTCATCATCGCCTCAGCAAGCCATCTAATCTGAAAAAATGCTGCCCCGCTGTCTCTTAGGGTATAATAATTTTTCAAACTTCTCAGATTAAAAGTCACGACCATGTCAACCTTTACATTATCCGTAATGATATGTTTAAAGGCATCACCGACATTTCTTTTCTTTTTTCCGCCCTCAAGAGCGGCAAAAATCATTTCCGAATCACCCTCATGTTCTTCAAGAAAAAGTAATGAGCTTTTAGCAACGGCAATAGAATCAAAATCTGCGACCGTAGATGACTGATAGTGTAGTTTATCATACATTGCCCCAATTTCAATTTTGTTATACTCTTTATCGGTTGTCACAAACATATCAAAACCCAGCACCTTATCTATAAAAAAAGCCTTTCCGTATTCGGAAGAATGGGTAGAAGCCACAAAAGCATTGATAATCGAACTCATCGTATAGCGGGTGCTTCTGACGGATATAGCCTGGATGCGGTGACGGGCATGTTCTTGAAGGACACCCCGGCTCGTACCGCGAACCAAAAAGCTGAGATTCGCATGTTCTAAAATAGAGTGATGAAAATAGGTCCAGGCCAAATCATCCAGCAGGCTTGAATCAGCTATCTTGTTTATATCATCGCACATCCCCGCATCCGGCAGAGAACCTTCAATGCGCTTAATAACATCATTCTCGCTGTTTTCAAATGAATCATAACACGTTCTAGCCGCCACCTCAGCCACACCTATCCCCGTGTCCTGCAAAAGTATCACCTCGGGTCTTGAGTACTCTATGCCAAAAACATTTTCCATAAACAATCCTAGCTTTTTTATTATGAGTGCATTCTACTATAAATTAGGTTATATCAATATTTACATATTGATATATGAAGGTAACTTTTCTGTAATAATCACTCCCTATAATTCCCAAAAAAACCAGGGATACTAAATGAAAATAATAATTTTGAGTGTGATATTAATCACAGGCTTGTACGCATCTATATTCGGTGCCAATACCCAAGAGGCAAAAAACGATACAAACAAAGAGATTCATGATGTTTTTCGTCAGAACGTAAGTGATGCGAATGCAATTATAAAACGCGGAGATTACGCAAAAATAACACGCTACAAGGAAGAATCTCTTACGATCATGGCCCAAATAGAGCATTTGGACATTCCAGATGAACACAAACTTGAACTTAAAAAAGATTTGAGCAAATATTCGCAGCTTATAAACAAAATCAGCTCAAAACTCCAGACACAGGCACCAAAACTAAATCAGCACTATACGGATGTGGTAGGCAATATCGCTACTTTCAACAAAAAACTCTCAAGCATCGGTTTGTCCGAGCTTTTGAGCAGCTGGTACAATTTAAGCAAGGCAAAAAACAGATATGTCAAAAAACCGAGTAAAAAACTGGAAAAAGAGTTTGACAAACAATGGACAAGTGTTATAACCACAATCAGTGAATTATATCTTGACGAAGAGATGGAGGAGCCTTTATTTGAGTTTTTACATAACTACAAAGCATATTTCAAAGAGATAACAATAGCCTATAACAGCGTGACTTACAGTGATATACGAGAACTCAAGCCTCTTAGCTACAAAATCAAAGCTCAACTGGAGTTGCTTGTGCCTTACGAGATATAAGCACTCTCCTTTGCACATGCCAAGCGGTACGAAGCATAAAAATATCCTGGCTTTTAAATATTTTCGTTTAAAATATTTTCATCCTCTATTCTTGTAAGCTGATTTTTTTTGGTTTCTTTCAAAATTTCCATCAATCTGTTGATGACTATAGTATGAGAATTTGTCACATCAAAAGTATCCAGAGCGATATACGTGCTTCTGTCGTTAAAATAATTATCCAGATTATAAAGAAGGTTTTCGGCGGCTTTAAAAACACCCTCCTGCTGTGTGTGTGCAAAAATAATAAAATAGTGTTTCTCGTCTAATTCAATAAAATAATCCGATATCCTCAGATACTTGGAGAGCTCTTGTACCGTTATGCTTTTTTCATGGTACATAAGCCCAAAGACCGTATCGACTTTATATCTTGTATGCGCATAATATGCTTTTTTAATCTCTACCTTGATTCTATTTAAAACAGCTTCCCTCATATTTTTTCCTTATTTTTGAATCCCGTTCAAAATCGGTACAAAATCACATGTCTCAAGTTCAGTCTTTTCTATAGATGCGCCGTTCTTTTTAAAACGGGTTATTATTTGTTTGTTATCTTTTTCCATAGGTGCCACCAAGATTCCGCCATCACGAAGCTGGTCAAAGAGCTTTTGCGGTATCTCTTTTGCGGATGCGGAAAAAAGGATTCTGTCATAGGGCGCATACTGTATCCATCCGTTTTGTCCATCATCCGTTCTGGTGTGGATATTGCTCAAACTTTGTTCACGAAATCTCATTTTTGCTTCAAGCATCAAGGATTCTATACGTTCTATTGTAAAAACTCCGCGAAAGATGTGTGAAAGTACAGCAGCCTGATATCCGCTGCCGCAACCCACTTCAAGCACTCTGTCTGCCCCTTTTGGTTCAAGGTATTGCGTCATCTTTGCGACTGTCAGCGGTGAACTTATCCACTGCGATGAACCCATAGGCAAAGCATCAAGCTTATAGGCATTATGCTTAAATCCGGTTGGGACAAAGGCCTCTCTGTTTGTCGAAGCAATTGCATTTTTCACCTCATCGCTGAGCGAAAACTTCTGATGACACTCTTCTGCCAAACGAGCTGTTTTTGTAGCTGTTATTCTATCCAATTCCAACATCCATATATCGACGCATTAATGCTATCTCTTTTTTATTGTATTCAAGCTCTAAGCAAGGCGTATTCCCATTACGAAGCACCTCTGCGTTTGGAGTTATTATCCCGCTCATTTTTGTGCACTCTTCATTTAAACTATCACTCGCTATCACGTAACACTGGTTTAAAATAGCCAGAGCCTGCGTCAAAGTTTTAAAGTGCTCTGTGCGTAAAACGCCCCACCATGATGGAACCGCTATAATATCTGCGCCTTCAAGCTGCTTCCACAGATCCTTGAACCTGAGTTCAAAACAGATAAGTATTCCTATCTTTATTCCCTCAATTTCTATGATTTCCACATGCCGGGTTTCTCCCTCTGCAAAATACTCATGCTCAAAGCCGAATCGGAATAATTTTGCCTTGGCTCTTTCATGGACTATCGTACCCTTATGAAAAACCTTGACCATGTTAAAGACTTCATCGCCTATTTTTTCCACGATTGTGAGTATGATAATCTTATTTGTCGAGACCTTTTTAATCTCTTGTACGGCATGTGGAGCAAAGGCCAGGACCTCATCCCATCGGGCATAATCAAAACCGCTCAAACAAACTTCCGGAGCAACGATAAGAGATTTGTTTGGTGTTTGTTTTATGAGTGTTAGAAGAGTTTGCAGGTTAGTGTTATAATCATGAAGCGTCTCAAAAGCGAGAGAGCAGAGTGTATATCCGCTCATATGCTAAAAGTCATCACCAAAACTCAGACTTCCTTTTGAATAGTTTGTTACTGTTCCTTCAAAAAAGTTTGTTTTTTGATCATTGAACTTTGCAAAATCATTGACCCACTTGATAGGATTGCTGACATTGTAAATTTTTTCAAATCCCACGGAAGTCAGTCTGTCATCCGCCAGATACTGTATATACTGCTCAACGATACTGTCCGTTAAACCCAAGATTTGACCCTGCGTAATATACTTGCCCCATTCTACTTCAAGTTTTACCGCCTGCTTGAACATCTCGATCACTTCTGCTTTTAGTTTATCACTAAACAGATCTGCTCTTTCCTTGCGAAGCGTGTTTATAAGATTTTGAAAAAGAACAAGGTGTGTCACCTCATCTCTTTGAATAAACCGTATCATCTGTGCGGAGCCAAGCATCTTTCCTGAACGAGCCAAAGTATAGATATAGGTAAATCCGCTGTAGAAATAGATACCCTCTAAAATCTGGTTTGCGAAACACGCTTTTATGAAGTTGTATTCTGAAGGATTTTTAGCAAGTTCCTGATACACGGCCGCGATAGAATCATTTTTGGTCTTTAGCATCATATCCCTGCGCCAAAGATCATAGATTTCCGCCGAGTTGGTTGAGATACTGTCAACCATAACCGCATAACTTTGTGAATGAAGAGCTTCTTCGAAACTCTGTCTCACCAAAATAAGATTAATCTCAGGAGCAGTAACATAAGGATTTATATTATCTATAAGATTGTTCGTTTGCAGTGAATCCATAAAGATAAGCTGAGAAAGAGCCTTGTCATAAGCTTTTTTTTCAGCTTCTGTAAGGTTTTTGTAATCATTCACATCTCTGGTCATATCAACTTCTTTTGGAAACCATGTATTGTTTAACATCATCTCCCAAAGATTGTATGCCCACTGATATTTAATATTGTTTAATTCAAAAATACCTGTCGGATTACCGCCAAAAACTCTTCTGTCATTTACGTTCTCATTAGAGTTTGGGTTGTAGATCTCTTTTCTTTTCATAACTTGCTCCGAAATTATATAATTTATGATTATAGCGGTGTAGTGTTTAAATACAAATCAATTTTAATAAGATAGTACTGTTAAAATCAAGTATGCAAATGTAAGTAATTTATTGAGATTGGATAGAGAGGATTTCAAAGCGCCAAAAGGCGCATTGAAAGTGTTATTACTTGCGAGAGTGTCTTTTTCTCTCATTTTCTGTTAAGAATTTTTTACGGATACGAATGCTCTTAGGAGTAACTTCAAGAAGTTCATCATCCTCTATCCACTCTAAAGCACGCTCTAATGACATGTTACGAAATGGAATAAGTTTGATAGCCTCATCTGCGCCCGAACTACGAACGTTTGATTGTGCTTTACCTTTAATCGGATTAACAACCAGGTCATTTGAACGAGAGTGCTCACCGATAATCATCCCTTCATAAACCTTAGTTTGCGGTCCTATGAAAAGCACACCGCGATCTTGGATATTAAACAGTGAAAACGCAAGAGTCTCACCATTTTCCATAGATGTAAGCGCACCGTAAGATCTTGATTCAACAGAACCTGAATATGGACGGAACTCCAAGAAAGAGTGATTCATTACACCCTCACCTTTAGTATCAGTTAAAAATTGTCCTCTAAATCCGATAAGTGCACGAGCCGGAATTTCAAACTCAATTCTTTGGAAACCTTGACCCATTGGAACCATTGCTTTCATCTCTGCTTTTCTTTTACCAAGCTTTTCAATTACTGAACCGCTGAATTCTTCAGGAACATCAATTACCAAATGCTCAAACGGTTCACATTTAACACCTTCAATTTCTCTAACGATAACTTCCGGACGGCTCACACCAAATTCGAAGTTTTCACGACGCATATTTTCCGCAAGTACGGTAATCTGTAACTCGCCACGTCCCGAAACTTTAAATTTACCCTCACCGACTACCTCAAGCTTCATTGCAACGTTTGTTGTCATCTCAGCTTCAAGACGGTCTTTTAGTTTATTTGAAGTAACGTGCTTACCCTCTTGGCCGGCAAGCGGTGAATCATTTACAGAAAACACAACTGTTAAAGTAGGTTCTTCGATGTGCATTGGATCAAGCGGCATCGGATTTTTAGGATCACATACAGTATCTCCGACATCAACAGTCTCAAGACCTGCAAAAGCAACGATATCACCGGCTTCAGCTTCTTCAATTTCCATACGGTTAAGACCATGGAATCCGATAAGTTTCGTGATTCTTCCCTTAGTCAGTTCCCCATCAGCTTTTGCAAGCATAACGGTGTCACCTTTTCTGATAACACCGTTGAAAATACGGGAAATTCCTATCTTACCGACATAGTTGTCATAATCAAGCGTGAATACTTGTGCCTGTGTAGGATTTTCTTTATCTCCCTCTGGCTCAGGTACATGCTCTAGGATAGTTTCAAAAATACATTGAAAATCACCACCCTCTTCACTCATGTCAAGTTTCGCGATACCATCACGGGCTGCTGCGTAAATAATTGGAAAATCTTGTTGATCGTCTGTCGCGCCCATTGCTGCAAAAAGGTCAAACATTTCATCAACAACACGCTCCGGATCAGCAGAAGGTTTATCAATCTTGTTAATAACGACAATTGGTTTTTTCCCAAGTGCCAACATTTTTTTAACAACAAATTTAGTTTGAGGCATAACACCCTCATACGCATCCACAAGAACCAAAACACCATCAACCATTTTTAATACACGTTCAACTTCACCACCAAAATCGGCGTGACCCGGAGTGTCAATAATGTTAATTTTGTAGTCTTTATAACGGATAGCCGTATTTTTGGAAAGAATCGTAATACCACGCTCTTTTTCTAAATCATTACTATCCATGGCTCTTTCGTCATGATGCTCATGAGCACCGTATGTTCCTGACTGCTCTAGTAGTCCATCAACCAATGTAGTTTTACCGTGGTCAACGTGTGCAATAACTGCAATATTTCTAATCTTTTGCAAGTGGGTTCCTTTTTGAGTTTCTTAAATTATGAAACTTAGGGTAAAAATTTTCGCGATTATAGCTAAATAAATATTATAAGTGTGTAAAAGTAACACAAAATTTTATCTCTTACTTGCTAATTTAAGCATTTTATTATTAAACTGTCTGATTAAATAATTTACTCTCTTTTATTTATCAAACTAAATATAGAAAATTGTTTTTTGTATTAATAAACTAAAATCAGAGAAAAAGTATGATTAAAATTGATTATCCAAATATATTAGATGAAATATTCTATAAAATGCAAAGTTTACACGCCAAACCAATAATTATTGGCGGATATATCAGAGACAATATTTTACAATTTTACTCAAAAGGGCAGGATTATTCTCAAAAATCTGGCTCCAGCAAAGATATTGATATTGAAGTGTACGGTCTCTCATCCTTTAGTGAACTTGAAGACATCTTAAAAGAGTTTGGAAAAATCAACACAGTCGGCAAAAGCTTCGGGGTCTGCAAACTGAATATTGAAAATATGGATCTTGATTTCAGTTTACCCAGACTTGATAATCATATTTCGGCTGGGCATCGTGGATTTGAAATATCACTGAAGCCGGATTTAGATTTTAAAAGTGCCATACAAAGAAGAGATTTTACGATAAATGCCATTGGTTTTGATGTGCTTGAAAAGAAGATTATAGATCCATATAACGGGATAAGTGATTTAAAGAACAAAATTTTAAAAGCCGTAGACAAAACAACATTTGTCGAAGATCCTCTTCGTATCTTACGGGCTGTGCAGTTTTGTGCCAGATTTGATTTGGATATGGATGAAGAACTCAAGACACTTTGCCGCGAGATGATAGAATCAGATCTTTTGGTAACACTCTCCAAAGAAAGAATTTTTGAAGAGATTAAAAAACTTCTTTTAAAGTCAAACACACCCTCTGTTGGATTTGAGATATTAAGACAACTGGGTGCTTTAAAGTATTTTCCCGAACTAGAAGCAATCATTGGCGTGCAGCAAAATCCCGTATACCATCCCGAGGGAGATGTTTGGACCCACACTATGCTCACTCTTGATGCAATGACAAGACTAAAAACAGACGATGACAAGACTAATCTGGTTTTAATGCTGGCAGCACTTTGTCATGATTTTGGAAAGGCCGTGACCACAAAAGAAAAAATGGGTGTCATTACATCCATCTCCCACGAGACTGCGGGATTGATTCCTGCAAAAAATTTCATCAGACGACTTAGCAATCAAAATGAACTGATAGAGCGTGTCCTTCCCCTGATACAGTACCATCTAATGGTAACGCAGCTGTATGAGCAAAAATCAAAAGATTCAGCCCTGTTGAGACTTGCAACAAAGGTGAATATGCAAGAGCTTTTATTGCTCAGCAGAGCAGATTTTTTGGGCAGAACGACAGAAGAATCAAAAAGCGGCGTCTACAAGGCAGGAGATGCTATACAAAAAAGGGTAAAGAACCTGGATATTTTACATAAAAAAGTTCCGCCGCTTTTACAGGGAAGAGATATTATGGCATGTGGAATTTCACCATCAAAAGAGTTTTCAAAGATTCTGGACTCTGCCTATGAAGCTCAGATGGATGGCATTTTTAACAGCTATGAAGAGGGGATGATTTGGCTAAAGAACTTTTTATTCGCCGAGTAGATTCATTTTTCTCTTAAATTCTGATATCCCTTCAATGTTGCCGATTGCTTTTTCCAGAGCCTCTTTTAATTTTGATCCGTAAATCTGTTTATTTTTTTCATCAAAACCACGTATTATCTCACTGTAGACTTCAATAAACTCTTGTATCTTTTCTACTGCGACAACCGTTATTTTTTTGTTTGAAGCTATATTTATAAGCAAATCAAAGCTTTTTTTGATTTTGCTGTCCATATCATCGGCTTCTATATATCTTTTGGAGGTTTTTTCATTTTTATCTATCAGTCTGTTTAGAACTTCGATAAGACCCTCTTCTGTTATCTCATTTTTGTTATTAACAAAAAGGCGCATATCCGTTAAATTCATTTTTGAAACTTTTTCTATAAGATTTTTATCTGATGATGCATCTTTCTTTTTACCTAGGATATTTGAAAACATAACAAGCCCTTTAGACTAAAGTTTGGTACTGTCGATCTCTATGACTGTATGTACGTTCCCTCTTGGATTATAATCCGCTACTATTTTCATATATTTTGGTTTTAGCTTTCTTTCCAAAACATCATATATCTCGTTTGCGGAATTTTCATGTGAGATGTGTCTGTCTCTAAAAGAGTTGATATATAATTTAATAGCCTTTAATTCCACCACCAATTCATCAGGTGTATATTCCAGATAAATAGTTGCATAATCGGGATAGCCGCTTCTTGGGCATAAACAGGAAAACTCGGGAAGAGTCATTTTTATAAGATAGTTTCTTTTATGTTCGTTTGGCCAAATTTCCAAATCTTTTTCAACATCAAACTCGTTTACTATTTTTTCACCGTATTTCATTTCTTTTCCTTTTTTTGTGCTAAATACCAAGGCCTAAGCAGGGTCAACTTTCATAAATTTTTTCTAATGGAGCTAAATATTTACCCTGTAAATAATCAATTTTTATCTCTTTTGCCAACATTTTTATCTCTTCATCTTCAAGCATTTTTATCCAAGATTTTACGCCGCTGCTGTGTGCAATAAGATTAAAACCGCTAATTATACTATTATATTTAATTTTTTTAATCTCTTTGGTATACAATGGATCAAACCTTACGCAGTCTATTTCCAAATCTCTTAAATATAAGAAACTTGTTTCTACTGCACCCAGTCTGTCAATGGTTATTAAGATTCCCTGATCTTTAAGTGATTGTAGTAAAGAGTTGTATCTTTGAATTTGCGGGTAATATTCAGATTCGCTAAGTATAAACATTATCCTGTTTTTTGCATGCTTATTATTGGCAAGCAATTCTTTTACTTTTTCATAAAAAACTTTATTTCTTAAAGAGGTGGGAGAAATACTTACGGCAAATATCTCATTGGAGTTTTTCATACAGTTATAAATAATCATCTCCAAGATTATCATGTCAAAGTCAAGCATGAGCCCTAGTTTGTTAATAACTTTCAGATAACTTTTTTGATGTATCAGTTTTCCATCCGGTGCTTTTAATTTGATAAAACACTCTTTTAAAACGCTGTTAGTATCCTCAAAAACATCCTGGGACATAATTATAAATTTTCTTTGTTTTATAGCATTTATAACAAAACCTTCCAGTTCGCTGGGGTTCATATCTTTGTGTACAGATTGAATTTTTGAATTTTTCTGTATATCTTGCAATTCAAATAATTTTTCTATGAGGTATTCAAGTTCATTTGAAAATGATGTATCAATAATAGAACCTGATATTTTCACCTCTATCTCATTCACCTTGAAATCATCGCATTTTAAAAACATAAGTTCTAAGAGAGTGTTATATTCACCCTTAAAACCCTTAAGACCAAGTACAAAATCACCCCCTTTGATATGTCCGATGGGAAAATTGTTCATGCCGTTTTCTACCAGATACTCACTTACCCATTTGGCGACGTGCAGTATTGTTTTATCGCCGTTTTTTATTCCGTAAAGATTATTAATATCATTGAGGTTATCTATAGTGATAAGGACCAGTGTGTATTCTTTTTCTCTTTTAATCTCATTTTTCAGATAAGAGTATAAATATTCTCTTGTAAATGTTTTTGACACTTCATCCGTTATTTTTACATCAAAGCCATTATAGATAAGATAAAAAATAAAATATATGCTAAAGGCTAAAAGTAAAACAGATTCTATATAAAAAGATATATGTAAATTTTCATAGGTACTAATTAAAGTGTTTGAAATGAGAGCAATAACTAAAGCAAAGATGGGAAGTCCCATTCTAAGTGCTAACTTAAAACGGTATTCTCTCTCTTTGGCATGTGGAAGCAGCATATATTTTTATACATCTAAATGTTTAACATCTTTGGCATGCGTTTCGATGTAATTTCGGCGGGGTTCAACTTCGTCACCCATAAAAAGTGTAAACGCTTCGGAAGCTACCTCTGCATCTTCTATGGTTACTTGAAGCAGAACACGATTCTCAGGTGTCATTGTTGTTTCCCAAAGTTGGTCTGGATTCATTTCACCAAGACCTTTGTAACGCTGGATATAAGCACCTTTTTTAGCATATTCTTTGATATTTTCCAGTTCCATAATAACATCATTTTCAAATTTCAAATCCCATTCGCTAATCTTTCTAAATACATAATCAGCTTCTGCGAAGTGAGGTGCGGCAAAGAGGTCATCATTTATCAACAGCTCCTCCATACCGCCTTTTGTTTGAACAAAAAGATGTATCTCTTGTTCATTCATACTTTTGGTTAAGATGTTATTGCCCGTAGCCACCAAAAAGCTCTCAACTTTTTCATACATGCTTTTAGTATCGAGTCCTATAACATCAGGGTTTTCAATAAAATAACGAATCAAATCAACCAAAGCGTAACGACGCTCCAGTGCTTCTAGTGATCCTCTGTAGTGATCTACCATTTTAAAGAATGATACTAAATCATTTACACCTACATTTTCAATTTCTAAGGATTCAACACCATTTTCAATCAAATAATCATTCATTTGACGGTCATCTTTAAAGTAAATCTCTTTTTTACCTTTTTTGTAACGATACAAAGGTGGCTGTGCCAAATATAAATAGCCGTTTTCAACGACACTTCTAAAATGACGGAAGAAAAATGTAAGGAGTAAAGTTTGAATATGTGAACCGTCTACGTCGGCATCGGTCATAATAATAAGTTTGTGATAACGAAGTTTGTCCTCATTATACTCTTCACCTATGCCGCAGCCCATAGCAGTAATCATGTTTGTTATCTCATCAGATTTCAGAATCTTCTCAAGTCTTGCTTTTTCAACATTCAAAATCTTACCTTTTAGCGGTAAGATTGCTTGAAAAACTCTGTCACGACCCATTTTCGCCGAACCGCCTGCAGAATCCCCTTCCACCAGGTACAGTTCACATATTGAAGCATCTTTGCTTTGACAATCAGCCAATTTTCCAGGAAGTGTCCCAACACTCATTGAATCTTTTCTACGCGTTAGTTCACGAGCTTTCTTTGCAGCTTCTCTACCACGTGCTGCCATAAGCGATTTTGAAACTATTGCTTTTGCTTCAAGAGGATTTTCTTCAAAATATTTAGAAAGAAGTTCATAGGTTTGTTTTTGGACCAGAGGTCTTACATACGTATTTCCGAGTTTACCCTTTGTTTGTCCTTCAAACTGAGGTTCAGGAACACGAGCAGACACAATTGCTATAAGACCTTCACTGGCATCTTCACCGGAAATTTTTATATCTTTTTCTTTTGCGGCACCGTTTTGGGTGTTATAGTTTGATATAACACGTGTTAGACCGGCTCTAAAACCGGCTTCGTGTGTACCGCCGTTTGGAGTTCTGATATTATTTACAAAAGATGCGAGTTTTTCCTCATAAGAATCATTGTACATAAGTGCTATATCAAATTCTATATCTTCTATTTTTGCTGAAAACGAATAAACCTGAGCAACTACGTTCTTTTTATTCATATCTGCTACATATTGCGCTATACCGCCTTCAAAATGATATTCTTCTTTTACGTTTGTTCTTTCATCTTTGAAAATAATAGTGATAAAAGGATTTAAGTATGCCAGTTCTTTAAAACGTTTGGCAAGATAATCGAATTCAAAAGTAATCGTTTCAGTAAATATGCTCGGATCAGCGCTAAATTCTATTGTCGTACCTGTTTTACGCGTAGTTCCGGTTACGGCCAAGGCTTCTTGAGGAATACCTTTTTTAAAGTTTTGCTCAAAGATCTCACCATTTCTGTAGATAGTCATATTTAAGTCTGATGAGAGGGCATTTACAACAGAAACACCTACCCCGTGCAGTCCACCAGAAACCTTATAGGTATCCTTATCAAACTTACCCCCGGCATGAAGAACAGTTAAAACGACGGTTGCAGCCGACATCCCTTCAGTAGGATGCATATCTGTAGGAATACCGCGCCCGTTATCACTTACTCTACAGGTTCCCTCTTTTGTTAATGTTACATTGATAGTATCACAGTGACCAGCCATAGCCTCATCGATAGAGTTGTCTATAACTTCATACACCAGATGATGAAGACCTCTATGTCCCGTGTCACCAATATACATACCAGGACGTTTTCGAACAGCTTCTAAACCTTTTAGGACTTTAATATTGCTAGCACCGTAATTTTGTTCCATTCAACACTCCATAGCCATTTTGGCATAATTGGGGTTATTTTATCAAAATTTTACTAAAAGGAAGTTTTATGAGGATTTGAGAGTACTAAAATATGGTGTTTTACCCCTGTCAAAAGGAGTAAAATCAAATAACGATAGGCATTACGACTGTTTTGAAATTTTCATCGCTTAGAATAAACGGAAGGTTTCCTTCGTTTAAGCCAATTGTAAATTCTGAACTGTTGATAGAGTTTAAGAAGTCTAATAAATATTTACTGTTGATGGCAATGGTAAAGGGAGTTGAAAAATTTGTGTTAAATCCTATCTCTGTTTTAGCTTCTATATTGTCATCGCTCAAAGATTCAAAAGTTATCAAATCATTTAAAAAAGTGATTTTTACATCTGTAGATATTGTAGTGATTTGTTTGATGGATTCTATCATCAGGGCTTTTGGAAGCAAAAGAGTATTTGCGACCTCTTTAGGAATAATTCTGGAATATTCAGGAAATTTTCCGTTTATGAGTTTTGTAAAAAACGTATACTGTTCAGAATGTATAATGAGATTTGTTTGATCATAATAAAGTTCAATGTTATCAAAAAACAGTTTTTGAATTTCTACAATCGCTTTTTTAGGAAGTATTATTGAAAGTTCATTGTCGCTGTCATTTGGAATATTTACAACTGCGAGTCTTCTTGTATCTGTTGATGCAAAATTAATGCTGTTTTGTTTTATATCTATAAGAGCACCGTTTAATTCAAATTTAGGGTTATTTGTATCTATTGCCGGTGTGATTTTTTTAAGAGATTCTATCAAGGCGTGTGATTCGATTGATATACGAGCTTTTCCTTCATAGCTTGGAAACTCAGGAAACTCTTTATATGCAAAAGTAGGTAGTTTAAATTTTGAATGGGATTGAGAAATATATAACATATCATTCTTGACTTCCAAGTTTATTTCGCCATCTTTTAATATTCTAACTATGTCTAAAAATTTTTTACCGTTTGCGGTAACGCTTCCCTCTTGTGTAATGTTGATATTGTCTGTAGTTACAAGAAAGCCTATTTCATAATCAGTAGCTTTTACAGTCAGTTTAGAATCAGTTACATTTAAAAATACATGAGATGTTATTTGTGAAGTATCTTTCTTTTCTAAAAATGGACCTGCATGAATTAGAATATTTTCAAT
>JAHJEG010000001.1 GCA_018825665.1 bacterium
ATATTATATTAGTTTTTTTTATATTTCGACGTTAAAATGTCCTATTTATATATATTTATATGGGGGGGGGGAAATAATGTGACAGTTTTGTTTAAACTAAGGTACGTCCCTTGTTGTTTTCCCTTACTTTTGGAATAAATAAAGTTGTTAGAAGTTATTTAGCAGGGTCATAAAACAGTTCCTGTTTAGGTGCCATTTAATACCTATTTAATACCTATTTAATATTATTTTGCTAGAATTCCGACATGTAGAAACTTCGATATACAGGGTATATTATGCAAGATACGACGGATCCGATAGACTTAACCATTAGAACATTGGTACTGCTGGTAATTGCGGGGATATTTTACTTTACGCTCAAAAGTAAAAAAGAGGATAAAAAGTAAACCGCTATACTAGTGATTTACCTTTCTTTTTAAAACTTTTTCAACAGATTCTATCTTAGTTTTCAATCTATTTGTACACTCTTTTCTAATGTCAAATTTCAGTGAAGAATACACTCTCTCACAATCACTCAACTGCTCATACGCCAATGCAACTATATCCAAAGCTTCTTGCATACTTGAAGCCTCGATTACAGTGCCCATAGGTGTAAGCTGATAAGCGATACCTGATTTGTCTATAGCGTCTATTACCTTGCTTACATGTTTGGACACCGATGAGCCTTCTCTGCACTCATCAGATGTCGGAAACATTGAAAATTCCAAAAGAACACTTGTCATGAGAGTATTTAGTTTCCGTTTAGGTTCGTAGGATTTCCGTTCATCCCGCATCTACAGCCTGCACCGCATTGACACGGTTTTGGGCACTTGCATTTAGGATTGTTGCATACTCCGCCGTTCATCCCGCCTAAGTTGCTTTGTGTCGGGGTACTGCATCCAGATATTAAGAACATCATTCCCGCCGCTGCTATCACTTGAGCTATATATTTCATAACTACTCCTGCTTTTTTTTGATAAAGATAATAGTATCTTTAAAAATATTAATTGATTGTTAAAAAAATTTATACGTGAGGTTTTAAAAAAAGATTAAACAACCAAGCCCAAAAGGCTTGGATATCGGGATTTACTTAAGCTCGCCATTCCCATAATGTTCAAATAAATAATCAGTTGTAATCTCAACATCCTCTTTGGATATCGGTGCTTTAAAATGTATCACCATTTTAAGAACTTTTTTATTCCAGAAATCTTTGGATTGACGCCCCTGATTGATAATATAACCAAAAGAGTGGCACATGAGACAATTTGCCTGAATTGCATCAAAGCCCTTGCCCATTTTTATCTCATAAGGTATAAAAGGGACTTCTACGGGTTCTTCTACCTGTGCAAATGCAGATGTGAAACTTAAAACTGCAATTAATACTATTTTTTTCATCATCTTCACCTTATACAACCTCCATAGTTACGACATCTATGCCGTTATACTTGTATCCGCCATGGTTCCACTTTATATCCTGCGCAAACGGCTGTTCGGCTCCAAGACGGTTGATAGCTTTTGCCATGATGCTTACTTTTCCGTATTTCGTAGGTTTAAAAGCAAACCTAAATGCTCTAAAAGCATAACGCCCCGCATCCTTGTCCAGAATGGCAGTTTTCCATGTTTTTCCGCCATCAACCGAAATCACGACATCTTTGATTCCGTGTCCGTCATCAAAAGCAACGCCGCGAACAACAACATGTGAATTGTGATAGACGACAGTATCGTTTGTCGGGTAGCCTATCACAGATTTTACATTCATCGTTGTTATAGGTTTGGTTGCCTTAAACTTATTATCCGGAGTTTCACATTCACAGTCATTATCAGGAACACGATACGCAACATCCATAAAAAATAAAGATTCATATTCTGCAGTAACGGTAATATTGCTCAGCATTTTAACCCAGCTGTCCGAGTAGTGTCCAGGAATAACGAGACGCACAGGATATCCGTTTAGATAGGGCAGATCCTCTCCGTTCATCTCATATGCTACGATAACATGGTCGTCAAGCTCATCAATGCGCATCTCTCTTACAAAGTTAGGGGTTTCATAATACGCTGCCGTTTCACTGCCGTTGAATCCAATCCAGTGTGCACCTTTTTTAAGTCCTGCACGATTGAGAATATCACTCAGCCTCACACCCTTCCATTTGGCACAACCCATAGCTCCACTACCCCACTGTATACCGCCGGCTATAGGCTTGTATGCAGACCTGCTGTTTCCGCCGCACTGTAAAACTGCTGTAACTTCAACCTGCTCAAAATCTTTTTTTAATTCATTAAGCGAAATGGAAAGTTCCTGATTCACTAATCCGTTAATCTTAATAGTATAGGTCTCAGGATCGATGTGTGTCGGGATTTCAGGCATATGCCATCTGACAAAGAACTCATCATTTGGCGTGATAGCCTTCGTAAAACTGTCTCTTGGAGTCTCAAGCAGAGGTGGTCTGTCTGAATAAGTGATTAACGGTCTTTTCTCCGGAAAAGCTATCTTGGAAACTTTACGGCTGTCTATCGGCTGCCCCGTAACTCCGGCAGATGCCGATGTACCCAGTGCAACTGCAGATGCTGCAAGTGATGCTTTTAAAAAATCTCTTCTTTGCATAATCGCCCTTATATTTTTTATTAGATTCTATCATATGTGTAATTAAATGCAGTTAAACTATATTTTATTACAAGGAATCCACGCTTAGTGATTTAGGCAATGTAATGCAAAAGACAGAACCTTTATACACCACTCCGTTACATTCACTCTCTTTGTTTTTACACTCAATAGTTCCCTTGAGATGTTTGTCCAACAAGGTTTTTACTATAAACAGCCCAAGTCCCGTTCCCATCTCCTTGGTAGTATAATAGGGTTCAAAGATACGTTGCAATGTTTCTTTGTCTATCCCTCCGGCATTGTCACTCACCTCTATGACAATATTATCATCCGCTACATCCAAAAAGAGCGATATCTTTCTCTGACATGCATCCGAATCCCTTATACTCTCAATCGCATCTTTTGCATTGGCTATAAGGTTTAGCAAGATCTGCTTTAATTCACTTGGCAACCCCTCAATCGTAAAACCTTTGCGGGCTTCTTGTGTTTTGATGTCGCATACATTTAATACTCCGTTTTCATCTCTGCAAAGAAGCTCAAAAGTAATATTATTCGCATTGAACTGTGCCCAGTACAGATGATGCAATTCTTCTATGGCATCAACGATATTAAATACTTTTTTGACATTTATCTTTGAAAAAAAGTTTCGAAACTCATCAATAGTATCCGACATCAGACGCACCTGAGACATCATTGCATCTCTTGATTTTTGCAAATACTCTGAATTTAACTCCCCGTATTTTTCGGCCGACACCAAATCCTGAATAATAAGCCCTATAGAATTAAGCGGCTGACGCCACTGGTGGGCGATGGCACTCAGCATCTCACCCATTGCCGCAAATTTTGACTGCTGTAGTAGCATAGCTTCTTGTTCCCTTTGTTGGTCCTGAGCCAGCTTCAACTGTGAATAATCCCTGATACTTCCTACAAAAGAGAGTTCTCCATCCAATTCCATCTTCGAAACAGAAAGGCTTATAGGGATGAGATTTTGATCTTTATCCAGTCCGTGTATCTCCCGCTCCGCACCTATTACCGTACTGTGGCCGTCATCTTTATAATTCCTGATATATCCGTCATGCCTGCTGTGGTCCGGTTCGGGCACCAAAATATTTATATTTTTTCCAAGTAATTCTGATTCAGAATATCCAAACAGCTTTTCTGCCGAAAGATTAATCTTTTGTATAATCCCGACTCTGTTGATTACAAAGATTGCATCAAAAGCATTATTAAAGATGGTTTCTATATAGTTTTGACTATGTTTGAGATTGTCTCTCTCTTCATTAAGGTTTTTTATAAAAAATACAATGATCCCAAATACCGGAACCAAGACTAAAATTAACATAATAAATATAAAACCGCTTACCTGCACAGCCTTTTCAAAGAGCAGTGTGTCTATGGGAATTTTAGGCTCATACACGGCAAAAACTGTCTCATTGTTGAAAAAATGCATTTTTTTTACAAATAGATTGTCTGCTCTTTTTATATCTGAAAAATCATTTTTCAAGGCTTTTATTTGTGTAAAATACTGATTAAAAAATTTTGGCGGAGTCTGATAACGAGACCACTTCCACTTTTCATCAGGATGCGAAATAAAATATCCATCAGAGTCCACGAGATAAAAATTATTTAACGTAAGCTTAGAAATATCCTCTAGCCAGTGTTGCATACAATAGTTTGCGACAACCATTCCTACACGCCTGCCATCAATAAATACAGGTATGCCCATACGTAAAGTAGGTCTCCATGGAACTTCAACTTTTTTGTTTTCAACATTAAGGTCCAAAGATGAAAATCCCACACTGTTCTCATCAAGTTTTGAAAATTTTATAAAATAATCTCTTTGGGATTTATCTTGTAAATCTTTTTCTTTGATTTGTACTATATCGTGGGCAATAGTTCTGTCAACTCTGACAAACTCCCTGCCGGAAGTATCAAGCAGCCTGAGCTGCATAATCATCTCGCTTCCCTTTACAAGATTATAAAAAAATATTTTGGTATCTTCCAGGGCATCACTGCCATTGTCATAAGAAAGAGATTTTCTGACGGCATGATGTTGCGAAATCATCTTGATGAAAAGATCCTTCTCTTTGACGAAATCCCTGAGCCTTTCTTCGATACCGTGATGATTAAGTTCAATTTTTTCCATCTCGGTATCATAGAGATACTGTTCCATCTTCATCACCAAAAAAACAGCGACGAAAACAGCCGATACAACACTCAGCAGAAGAAATATGTAATGTTTTTTCATATTAAAAATCTACGACTTTATTCTCTTTTTGAGGTTCTTCTGAAGGCTGCGCAATATAATAGCCCTGAATCAGGTCGATTCCAAGGACCTTCACTGTATCAAATATTTCCTTGTCACTCACAAATTCCGCAACCGTTTGCATACCTAATTCACGCGCAAACATAGCTATGGACTGAACAATTATTTTTGAATTTTGGTCTATATTGACGTTGCGTATCAAAGAGCCGTCTATTTTCAATATATCGATATCGAGATTTATCAGATATGAAAAATTGGAATACCCGCTTCCAAAATCATCAATGGCAACACGAATTCCGTTTTCCTTGAGACGTGTCAAAACATTCCTGAATGTCTCAAAATTTTCTATCCCCTCAGACTCCAACACCTCCGCAATGACACGATTTTTCATATTGTTCTCGCTCACCGCAGAAATAAAATACTCTATTGTTTCCTCATCCAAAAGATCTTCTATGGAGAAATTCAGAGTAAGTATCTCTTTTCTTTTGGCAAACATTGCGCATCCCTGATTGATCATAGCCCTTGTAATCTGACTGTAGAGACGCGAATGCTTTGCAACTTCCAAAAAGACAAAAGGGGAGATGACGGTTCCATCTTCTTGTATGAGGCGCACAAGAGCTTCATATTTTGTTATGGATTTTTTTTGCACATCGTAAATAGGTTGAAAGTATGCTCTTATTCTCTCATCCAAAAGAGCTTCTTTTATTTTTCTCGTCCATTCAAAATTTTTTTCATACTCATGCTGTTTTGATGACAATTCATCAAAGATATGTAAAAAGTGTTTTGCTTTTTTAGCTGAGTCAAGTGCATCCAGAGCGGCTTCGAATAAATTTTCTATTTGCATGTTCTTGTAGGCAATGGAGCATGTCAGATCTATATCAAAAGATATCTCCTGATACTTAAAGGGATGTTTTTGAATAAAAGAGCGTACCGCATTTGCAAATGCTTCAAACTCTTCGACGCAGTTGCCGGATTTATACACGGCAAATTCATCCGCTGAAACTCTATAGGCGGAGGCATTCCCTACAGCAGGGATTAATTCAACTATAGTTTGCGCAAGGTACATTAAAGCCTCATCACCCAAACTCACTCCAAACAAAAGGTTGATCTCTTTAAAGTGGTTTATGTCCAAGATAAGCAGGCTTGCTTCTTCATCTTTTTTGATATCTTCTTGAAGCTTAATTCTGTTTGGAAGAGAGGTAAGCCTGTCGGTTATTATTTCTGATTGCAACTGTTCTTTGTTCAGTATAAGTGACGTGATATCCGTCTTTATGGATATAAACTCCACAATCTGTCCCTTATTATCGAGAATAGGAGCGATTGTCGTCTCTATGTAAAAGTTGCTGCCGTCTTTGCGACGATTTTTTATAATCCCCTGCCAAACCTGCTTGTTTAGAATTGTACTCCACATGTTTTTGAAAAAACTCTTGGGCATATCCGGATGTCGAACGATGCTGTGCGGTTTTCCGACAAGTTCTTCCTCCTTGTATCCGCTTAAAACACAAAATTTTTCATTGACGTAAGAGATAATCCCTTTTTTATCTGTAATGGTTATATTGTTACTTAAATCCACTATGTGCTTATACTGATTAAGCAGAGTTTTTTACTCTTGGAGTTCACTCTTGATTTTTATCTCCTGGGAGATCCGTTCAATCATGGTGATTAGTTTTGGAATATCCACGGGTTTTGTCAAAAAGTGGCTGACTTTTGCTTCTATAGCCTTAATAAAATATTCCTGCTCGCTAAAGGCTGATACAACGATTACAGGGATATCCGCATATAATTTTTTAATAATCTCAATCATTTCAAGACCGCTCATGCCCGGCATTTTTATATCCGTGATGATAAGATCGGGTCTCGATGTTTTTATGGCATGCAAAGCTTCTGAGGACTGTGAATAGGAGTGTAATGTACGCACTTCTCTTGATAAAATCCTGGACAATATCTCCCGAAGTTCTTTATCATCCTCAACAACCATCACATCTATATTCAGCATTCATTCCGTCCTGTTTTATATTACATTCGAGTGATATGTTACCTGCCGCTAACATAAATAATCATAAAACTTATAAATTGTTTTATTCATATCCACATGCCGATTCGACTTACAATCCACTTAACACATAATTAACACAGCTTTGTTAAAGTTTTGCAATTTCAAAAATCACATTTAAGGAACCCCATGAAAATAAGATACTCATTGGCAGCATTGATGGTGTTATCATCACTCAATGCCCAGGAAATAAACCTAGACTCAATCAGTGTTACGGCAACTAAAATCTCAACAGCTACCAAGGATATTTCGCAGTCCATTGCGGTTGTGGATAAACAGACCATTGAGGATAAGAATATTTTGAATATTCAAGAAGCTATAGAGAATATACCTGGTGTTAATGCAGAATCTTCTACAAACTCCCCGAGTCCGAGACTTATTATCAGGGGAGCAGGACTCAAAGCAAGATACGGTGTTCGAGAGATAATGGTGATGAAAGACGGTGTTCCTCTGACGGACCCAGATTCATTTACACGATTTGACTTTATAGATATGCAGGATGTCTCAAGCATAGAGGTACAAAAAGGGCCCGGCTCTATAAATGCGGCAAATGCCACGGGCGGCGTTATCCAACTCATCACCAAATCCGTTTTTGAAGATGATAAAAACAGAATCAAAATGGGCATAGGAAATGACGGACAAAAAAATATCAACCTCAAAATAAGAGATGCACTTGGTGAGAATGATTTTGTATCGGCGACATTAAGCAAAAGATACATAGACAACAGCTGGAGAGACAATAATGAATTCAATTCCGCCCAGGCAAGCATAAAGTACGGCCATATCTTTGAAGATGATTCCACCATAGAGACAGAGTTTTCATATACCGAATCCAATATGAACATCCCCGCTTCAATGACGGCTGATGAGTTTGAAATATTCAAAGACACAGGAAGCCAACACGACACGAGCTACCAATGGCAGCACAGTGCAAGGGATTCTAAAATCTTTGCCATCAATGCAAAATACGAAAAAGAGCTAGGCGATATCACCTACAAACCAAGGGTCTATTTCAATACCTGGGATCATTTCCACCCTGTAACGGGTCTCATTAATGACAGTACCGACAACAGTGTTTACGGAACCGATTTGGAGCTTAACTACAGCCATAAACTCTTCGACAACAAAGCTTCTCTGGTTGCAGGTGTTACGGCAAAGACCGACGTAACCAAAGATGCCAAAAAATACGAGTACGCGGATTATGAGACTGAGAATGCGACCAGCTGGCCTTTTACCCCTTATATAAGCAAAACTCTCTCCAATAACAAAGGTGCTTTGGCTCAGACCGAAGACAGTACAACGACTTTATTCGGTGCTTATCTGATGGAAACATTTAAACCTGCCAAAGACCTTACTTTGGACTTCAGCACCAGAGTCGATAAGCTTAGTTTTGACATGAGCGGAAACGAAATCACTACCTATGACTATAGCACCAAGAACTACATAGCAGGTGTAGGGCTCTACACTCTGGACAAATCATACACTCTCTTCTCAGCCAAAGCTGGAGCCGTATATAAACTTACAGACATTACCAATATCTATGTATCGGTTGCAACCGCAAATCAGGCGCCTACAACAAGTGAGCTCTCAGACAACGAATCTCTTGAGAAATCTACAAGCGTAAACTACGAAATCGGTGTGAAAACAAGAGCCGAAAAAATCTCTTACGATGTTGCGGTGTATCAGAACAATGTAAGTGATGAGATTATCCAGATCCTGGATGCAAACGGCAATTCCATCTATGACAATGCAGGTAAAACACAAAAAAGAGGTCTGGAGTTTAATACAGCCTACAAAATCACACAACCTCTCTCTCTGGGCGGAGCGTATGCCTACAGTGATTTCAAATTTATTAAGTTCAACGAATCAGTCCGAGGCACTCTGGTTTCCAGAGACGACAATTATCTGCCTTATATCCCTAAACACCAGTATTCTATTTTTGCGGCACTGAAAATGAAAAATGGCTTCAAAGGAAGAATCACTACTAAGAGCTGGGGAAGCTACTACATGGATAATGCCAACACAAAAGAGTATGAGGGGTATAAATTTGTAACCGATTTGATGTTGGGATATGAGCACAAAGAGCATAATCTACAGTTAAACATCAAAAATATAACGAACCAGTATTATGCGATGGAAGCCTTAAAAGACGTTTACGGAAATGAGTCTTACAAGGCTGCCGCACCGGTAAGCGGAATGCTGACGTACAGCTATAATTTTTAGGAAAGAAGATGGTTGATTTTCAAAAAAGAGACAGGAACGATATTTACAATATTCCACTTTTGGGATTTTTGTTTAAAAATAAGTTCTTCATCAAAGGGCTTCAGATATCTGTTTTAGCCCTGTTTGTCTATGCTATACTCTTTGGCATACTTTTCCCGACCAATGAGGAAAACATCTTCACGACTGCGGTTTTCTGGTCTTTATTCTGGCCGCTTTTTGTTGTTGTCACACTCTCAACCTTTGGAAGAGTTTTCTGCGGAATCTGTCCGCACGGATTTATCGGCAAATACATAACAAGATTCGGTCTTAAAAAAAAGATGCCCAAAGCACTGGAAAATCCTCTAATCGGTGTCCTTTTGCTTGTGCTTGGATTTTGGCTGGTCTATTATATCTACCCCCAGGCGTATAAAACTCCCATTGCAGCGGCGATATTTTTTCTCGTACTGACACTCCTTGCCCTTATATTTTTTTATATCTATAAAGATATGAGCTATTGCAAATCCATCTGTCCTATCGGAACACTTATGCGCGGATTCGGCAAAATATCTTTTACCACCCTTGGAACCTATGAGCACTCATGCAGGGATTGTAAAACATTTGAATGTGCGACTGCCTGCTCCTACAATCTAAAACCGTTTACTTTTGATAAGCGTTCAAGCATGACAGACTGTACTTTATGTATGGATTGCTCACAAGCCTGCGAAGCAGTGAGCTTCAAACTCGTTCCTCCGTCCCAGTCGTTGTTGAAAAAATTTCAGATTCACAAAGCGGAGGTTTGGGCGTTTATCCTTATAACTGCGGCAATCACCATCACAATGAGTTTTCATCATGCTCTTGGGCGCGTAGCGATAGCAGATGAGTTTATCTGGTCGAAGCTCGGCATGTGGATAAGTGAGAAAGTTGCGATACCGGGCATAGATTATATCGGATTCTCGGCATTGTTCTTTGCGATGCTCAGCACCCTCTCTTTGGTATATGCAGGGATGTTTATAGCTTCAAAGGTTCTGAAAGAGGATTTTTCCAAAGTTTTTTATACGCTTGGCTACGCCTTTGCACCTTTGTTTATCATCGGAGGACTCTCGCACACCTATGAGTTTTTCTTTTTAGAGCACTACGGTGATATCGCAAACGGATTTATGCAGGGCTTTGGCATAGCAGGAGAAGAAGTACAGGCACTTGCTACAAGAAAAGACGCTTGGACGAAAATATTCTCGGTTATGAATCATATAGCAGTTCTGTGGGCATTTATTATCATGTACAAACGCGTAAACTTTTTCGAAGCTTCAAAAATCGCAAAAACCCTAGCCTTTGTCTCGGCATCTTTTCTTATTTTCTTTTATCTTGGACTGAATGTGTATAAGGGCTATGCCTTTAAAACCTACGGTGCAAAAAAATCGGGACACTCGCACGGTATGGCAAACACACAAAAATTTCAATCCGTTGCTCTAAAAGACGCGACACTCCTTCAAATAGGAGATGCAAAGATGAGCGGTGTCGTCTGCGGGATGAACCTGCCGATGTTTTATAAAACAAACCACAGTGCCACTTTAAACAAAGAGCTAAGACAATACTGCTCCATCCATTGTCTGGCGGAAGACCTAGGCAAAGGGCTTGCGCTTGAAAATATACAGGTGGTCGATGTAGAGAGTCTAAAATTTATAGACGCCAAAAAAGCTTTTTATGTTGTGGGAAGCAGACAAAAAGGGACCATGAGCGAAACAAGCAAATACGCATTCGAGAAACTTCCACATGCCAAAAGTTTTGCCAAAAAATACGGCGGCGAGATTATGGGTTTCAATGAAGCCCTTTTGCTTGCAAAAAAAGATTTTACCAAAAAGTAAAATCTTTTTGGCATGTGCAAACAATGCTAAATATACTGAGGTATAAGACTCTTTATCTTTTGAAAAAGTCTCTCAAAATCGGTTGAATACACTCTGGTCTGGGCTATTGCCGTAATAAAATTGGTATCTCTCTCCCAGCGGGGTACTAGGTGCATATGGATATGTTCTGCTATCCCTGCTCCGCCCGCTTTACCAAGGTTCATGCCGATATTGACACCCTGAGCCCTGACACCCTCTTTTAGAAGCCTCACGCCCTTTTGCGCCAAGGCACTCATATGAAGCCAGACTTTTGGGTCCAACTCTTCAAGTTTGTCGGTATGGGCATGTGGAATAATCATAAAATGGCCCGGAGTATAAGGGTATTTATTCATTACCATAAAGCAGTGCTCGTCTCTGTAGAGCACATGCAGCCCTTCATCCTCAGACGCATGGGAACTCACATGACAAAAAACACAACCTTGTATTTTTTTGTTGGTAACATACTCATCCCGCCACGGGGCATATAAAATATCTTCCATCTTTTTCCTTTTGTCTCTTTTTAGAAATAAATCTCACTCGCTGCAACGGGAAGGTTTTACAAAAATGCGAAAACCAAATCCGGAAACATTATAACCAATCCCAAAGCCAAAAGCTGAAGCAGTATAAAAGGGATAATCCCTCTGTATATCTCCATCGTCTTAATCGTATCTCCGGCAGCTCCTTTTAGGAAAAAGAGAGACAGTCCAAAGGGAGGGGTCAAAAACGAAGCCTGAAGGTTAAGTGCGATTAACACCGCAAACCAAACAGGGTCTATTCCAAAAGCATGCATAACCGGTACCAGAATCGGAACAATGATAAAAGATATCTCTATAAAATCTATAAAAAAGCCAAGGATAAAGATACTGAGCATGGCGACCGCTATAAAGATCCATACATCCCCAATATCCTCGCTAAAGAACTCAAGTATCAGATCTGAACCGCCAAGCTCGTTAAAGACAAGCGAAAATGCAGTCGCACCTATGAGTATCATAAATATCATGCCGCTGAGTTTCACACTCTCAAGCGTTGCGTACTTTATCATCCCAAAAGAAAGCGATTTGTTTAAAACAGCAAGCAAGAGTGCTCCGATAACACCAAAAGCGGCTGATTCGGTAGGAGATGCTATCCCCATAAATATACTTCCCAAAACCGATATCATCAAAAGCATAGGCGGGACTATGGAAATTATAATCTCTTTAAAAGAGACATCCTTTTTCTCTTTTGGTATCGGCGCGGCATGTGGATTCAGATATGCCTGTATCAAAATATAGAGTATATACAGCGCCACAAGAGTGAGTCCCGGCAATACGGCACCCATAAACAGCTCACCCACACTTACATTCATAACATCACCCAGAATGATGAGGATGATAGAAGGGGGGATAATCTGCCCCAATGTACCGCTGGCCGCTACGGTTCCGCTTGCAAGCCCTTTATCGTATCCTGCTTTGAGCATAAGAGGAAGTGCGATGACGCTCATCATCACAACCGAAGCAGATACTATCCCCGTAGATGCCGCAAGGATCGCTCCAACCAGAACAACGCTCACCGCCAAGCCCCCTCTTACATCACGAAACAGGGCGCTCATCGAGACAAGCAGCCTCTCAGCCATAAGCGATTTTTCAAGCACAAGACCCATCGCGATAAAAAGAGGCACGGCCATAAGTGTGGTGTTGGACATAATCCCGTAAATGCGAAACGGCAATACAGAAAACACCTCAATACCCAGCTCAGGGATAAGAAATGCAAAAACGATAGAAACGCTTCCAAAAACAAAGGCTACGGGAATTCCGACAAGCAGCAATGCCAAAACGACAAGAAACATCAGCATTGCTATCATAATGATTTCCACATGCCATAGTGCAAGAGAGCATCTTTTAGTGCCTGAAGCGATAAAAATATAAAAGAAAGAGGCATAAGCGCTTTAACCAAAAACCTGTATTCCAAGCCCCCGGGATTGGAGGAGGCTTCATTTTGCACAAAACTCATCGCCACAAAATCAAGACCTATATAGATAATCAAAAAGGAAAAAGGAAGAATAAAAAAGAGTGATGATACGAGATGGATAAGAGCCTTAGTCTTTTGGGAAAAACCGACATAGAATATATCCACCCTGACATGAGCATTTTCCCTCAAAGTATACGCTATCCCAAAAAGGATAATCACATCAAAAAGATGCCATTCCAGCTCCTGAAGGGCTATGGAACCGGTCGAAAACAGATATCTCGCTGTAGCATCATACACCACCAAAAGCACCAGCACAGCCACGATAAAAGCTGTAAAATAGCCTAGATATTTTATGGTTTTGTCAATGACGTCCATTTTCCAGCCTGCTATATAAAATTCGGTGCATCATTGGCGAACAGTATGATATCCCCTGCTTTTGTCCGGTTTGCCAAGACTTCGGTGAGAGCCGATTTGTCTTCTAAAAGAATTTTTTGTTTTACTTTTAGGTTTTTATCAAAAAGTGCGGCATTTAAAGATCCTGTGACAATCACTATATCAAATACTTCATTGACGGCATCTATGAGTTTTAGATTGAGTTCCTCCGTGCTCTCTACGAGTCCGGGTGTCACTATCACCTTGCGCCCCTGATGAAGGGAACAAAGTCTTATCCCCTCAAGCATTCCGTCAATATTGCCGTTATATCCGTCATCCAGGATAAGTTTGCCTCCGGCTTTTATCATCTGAAGTCTGTGCTCAACGGGAGTGAGCGAGCGTACCGCTTCTTGTATCTCCTCATTGCTCATGCCGAAGCTTTTGGCGATTCTTACAGCCACCGCTATGTTCATAGTCTGAAATGCGCCCAGGATATCCGTATGCAAAGACAAGAGTTCATCGCCCAGTTTTAAATCAAACTCCGTGCCCTCAAGCGTGGCATGCGTATTGAGCACTTCATCTCCGAAGAATGTGACTTTTTCGTGCGGCTCGTCCGTGACAGAGGTATGAATAAAAGCACGTTCAAGTCTAGGCGACTGCATGATTTCAAGTTTGGCAGCTATGATGTTTTTGAGTGATTTGAAATACTCTATATGCGCTTCACCCACCCTGCCTACGACTACGGTCTGCGGTTCAATAAAACTGGTAATCTCATAAATATCACCGCTTTGTCTTGCTCCTGCTTCGCAAACGTAAATCTCGGTATCGCTTGGCAGTGCGTTGTTGATATCTCCTACGATTCCGCCGATTGTATTGACGCTTCTTGGAGTTGCGTAGACTTTGAATTTTTTAGCGAGTATCTCTGCTACGAAATTTTTTATGCTTGTCTTGCCGTAGCTTCCCGTAATACATATCACCTGCATATCTTTCATCATAGAGAGCTTCTTCTTCGCTTCTTTCATATAGGTCGCAAAAAGAAATTTTTCTATCATAAAACTGCCTATGTACGCCAGAGCCAAAGGCATAAATACCCCGTAGGTTCCACATGCCGACTTGAGCGTACATAAGACATTCTGAAACAGGACCAAAGATATCAAAAGTATCAGAAATCTTTTTACTCTCCAGGTCAAAACAAGCTTTTTATCGAGTCTCTTATGCCAGACGAACATTGCCGGCAGTATCGCAAAGATAAAGAAAATCGTAAAGAACTGCCCCGTCGTATAGTAGGCTATAAAGGGGATAAAGAAATAGATCAGATGCCATTGCGGCTTGTGGTGTTTTAAAATAACACGTGAGAGTTTATAATCGTACCATTGCAGATTCGTGATTAAATACCACCCCAAAACGGTGACGAACAGGACATTGACGACAAAAGATACCAAGACTTCATACCCTTGCATTTAGTGCTCCAAAGTTTTTAAAAATATCGATTCAATTCTTTTAGATATGTTTTTTGCTTCTTTCATAAAGAAGTAGTGATCTCCCGCATATACATCCAACTCTGAATCTTTTATAAGTTTATGTATCTTGTTTGCCGAGCTTAGAGGTGTGGCCGTATCGCTCTCTCCCCAACAAAGAAGCGCCTTGCCGCCAAAATCCGAAAACTCACTTGAGAAGTCTTCGTTGACAACATTTTTAAATGTCTGGTACATCGGTTCACTCAAGGTCTTTGCGTCATCAGCCACAAACAAAGAACGAAGCTTTGCAAACCCGAAGATCTTAAGCATTTTAAACAGCGCAATCTTTGTTTTTACTTTTAAACTCTTAGGGACATAGATTCCTGCACTGGCAACTAATACAAGTACTTTCGGTTCAAGCAAAACAGCTACTTTTCCGCCAAAAGAGTGTCCTAAGATAATATCTTTCGAGGCATTCATATGTATCATCAAAAGTTCTACGATTCTTGCGTAATCCGTGGTTTTTAGCGTCAGATTGCAGGTACTTTTTCCAAAACCCGGCAGGTCTATATAAATATGGCGGAAACTGTCCATATAGGGAGAAAAAGCATTTTTCATCAGATTTTTATCACTGCCCCAGCCATGAAGTATGATAAGATCTACCTTTGCATCCGGATTCATTATCTCATAACTCATATTGATCGTGTGTTGATTATACTGAATCGATTTTACTGCCATTATTTACCTTTTGCGCTGGAGATTGAATGAATATAGTCGTAGGAGACCTTTGTTTTTTTGGCATGTGGAAGTGCGTTTGCAAGCGCTTCTATAGAGGACTTGAAATCTTCAAACAGGTAGTTCGCCATAGAACCGGGTATCGGGTTTATCTCATTTAAAAGAACCTCGCCCTCCACTACGAAGAAGTCACATCGTATAAGTGCTCCCTCAAAAAGATTTCTGTAGATTTTTTCAAAATTGGACTTGAGTTTTGTCTCAAGCTCTTCAGAGATCTCTGCCTTTAAAACCTGCTCACTTCTTGAAAAATCCATATATTTTTTTTCAAAATCCAGGAACTCATTTTTTTGAGGCTCTTCAACTATTGAAAAATGCATCTCTCCATCAGCCATAAACCCTGCGAGATTGTACTCTTTTACACCCTCGATAAAAGGTTCCACGATAGCACTCGAATCGTATTCAAAGGCAGTATCAAGCGCATAGTCCAGCTGGCTCTCCTCTTTGACGATGCTGACACCTATAGAACTCCCAAGACAAGAGGGCTTGATGATAAGTGGATATTCCAGCGAAAGGACCTTGCACTCGTCCGAACTTACTATCTCATACTCTACACTTTTGATATCTTTTGCATCACACAGCCATTTTGTGTACCGTTTGTCATAGGAGAATACGCTTGCATCCACTCTGGGTCCGATATAGCTGATACTGAAAAAATCCAAAAGAGCAGCGATAGTGCCGTCTTCACCGTCACCGCCGTGAATAAGGTTTAAAACAGTGGCATTGTAGGCAGTTGAACTAAACATCCCTTTTTGAACAAAAGCACCGTTTGAGAGGCTGAGCTGAGGCATCTTTTTGTGCTCGCCCTTGGAAAAAGTGACCGCTTTCATTTTTGAAGGGTCTACGAGATAAAATACATGGTCCTGGTCACAGAATATAAAATTCAAATCAAATCCGGAGAGTTTTTCTTTTAGAGTTATTGCACTGACTATGCTGATTTCATGCTCAAAACTGGCACCGCCAAATAAAATAGTTAATTTCAATTTTTTCCTTTTAAAGTGTTTGTAATAATTTTAGAGCTTCTTTTACAAGTGAAGCCGTATCTGCAGCAGTGCAGGAGCTGAGAGCTTTTGATATTTTTTCTTTTTTAAAGCCCAGTGATTCGAGAGCTTCTGCAGCTTCGTTAAATGATTTGTTTTGAGGAGAGGTCGAAGAGACCAGTTCAACATCAAATCCGTTTAATTCTACAAGTATCCGTCCCGCACTCTTAGGCCCGATTCCCGGTACTTTTTTTACACCGTTCATATCTTTGTTGTTTATCACATTTGCAAATTGCGAAGGGGTGTACGTAGAGCATATGGCCATGGCAACTTTGGGGCCGACACCGCTTATTTTTATAAGTCTTTCAAACATTTTTTTTTCACTCACATCCAAAAAACCGTACAAAAGCTGCGCATCTTCGCGAATTATATGGGAAGTAAAGAGCTTTACCTCCTCCTTGGGCAGAGCGGAAAATGTTTGAAGAGAGATAAATACTTCATACACTATACCGCCAACATTCACATGCACAAAACTCGGTTCTTTATTTTCGACAATTCCGTTTAAACCTACTATCACTCTTTGACTACCTTTATCGCATATTCGCCATCATCGACCTCTACAAGACCAAAAACCTTCCCCAACGACCCCTCAGGCGGATTAAACTTGATCTCTATAGGTGGATCTACGAGTTTAAACCTTATCTCGTTATGTCCAACCCATCTGTCCCTGTTTATGATTCTCGCATCAAAAATATTATCCTGATACGATGCCGTTCTTGTTGTCAGCAGCAAAAGCTGATCTTTTTTGGCGGCTATCTCTTTTTTAATGCTCTCTAAATGCTCCACTGCCTTTTGGAACTGTTTATACTGTTTGACAAAGGATTCGGGCATTTTTACGCCGTTCTTTTTATAATTGATAAGTCTTCTTTTTACATCGTTAAAAGTTGCCGTATTGCCCTTGATTGTCTTTGTATAACTTTCTATCTCTCTGCTAATGCTTTTTATATCGTTTTCAAGGACCTTGATATTTTTTTCATTTTCATCAAAGCCTTTTTTATTCCCTTTTTTGAGTAAAGGGTCTATGGTAAAAACATTCTCGCTTCCGTGAAGTTTTTTAATCTCTATACGCTTGGAAGCTGTTGCTTTGACGTACGACCCGCAGATCTCTATAGCGACCTCCTTGCCTCTGACCTCGCCGCCCAAAGCCTGCGTGATATCGATGATGTCGCCGTCTATTTCTCCGTGTTCGAGCCTTGTTATATGGATATGCTTGCCGTAAGCCCTTCCTTTGTGCACATGGATCTTCAATTCATCCGCTCTTATCTGTGCCGTTTTGTGGGTTTGACCGCCTATAGTTGCTTTTATTGCGTCCACTCTGGCATTTGGTCCTACATTTCCTTCGACCTCTATCTCGCTGACCTCAACGACCATACCCGTTCCGATAGCGTCTTTTATCGCATCTGCCTCTTTTACGTTAATGGAAACATCCGAATCCAGACCCGTAGAGATGGAACCCGTAGTTTTAAAACTTATCTCCCCGATATCCACGTCTGTTTTTATCAGATAGACATTGTTCTCAAATGCGATATAGCCGTTTTCTTTGGCTCTGTATTCTATGTTGTCTGATGTTTCAATCACCTTTATGGTTTCATCCACCGTAAAAGTCGGTTCATGGGATATCTCGAGCTCTCTTGGTCTCATAAACTCACCACGACAGTTTCTGCCCGGTATTCCCTCTTTTGCTTTGATATATTCTATTAAAAGCTCATCTTTGTGTACGCTGTGTATAAAACCCCTTGAAGCGTAGTTGATTCTCTCATGCTCACTCGGTTTCTCTTTTTTGTCAAAATGAAGGACAAGCTCGTCGTTTCTGGTAAGCGTCGGCTCATAACTTTGCGCTATGAGAATGGTTTCGCTTGTCTCGTAAAAAGCATTTTCCTGTATCTTCACATGTGCTGATATCTTTGAGATGACGTCATCCATCATCTCATCAAAGATATTGATAAGAATTCCTGCACGAACCTTGCTTTTATTGATAAGCACATGCAGCTCTCTTGCAAAACTCGGGATATAGCTGACGCTCGAACCCTCTTTTATATTGAGGTAGATTTTACATTTTGTCGCGTTGGCACCCACGGCAAGATAAAAATCTCTATAAGGGTCGTTATCCGCATCCTTTGAATATATCTCAACTTCATAGACCTGCTTGATCTCAAAAAGCGGATTTAAAAATGTATCATTTTCATCCAGCTCTTCAATCTGGAATTCATCTATTTCCACCCAGTCAGTCTCATTTTTATCATCGGCCATTCTCGTATATGTCTGAACTTCAAGGATATTAAAATCCAGAGTCTCTACTTTTACACCGTATGATTTAGCCAAAGCCATCAACTCTTTGGCTACATTTTGTGTTCGTATTACAGTTGGACGAACTTTTTTTATTGTTGGAGATTCTTTCTTGCCTGAGCCAAATAATGTCATTATCCCAACTACCTTTTAAGAGTATTTTTGCAACTGTCCTGCAGAATTAAAGGCTACATTTTAATCAAATATTTGTTAAACTTTCGTAAAAGTATCTTATATCACCAAAAGAAGCCCATGTTTAAAGCCATCTTCACCAACAGTTTTGGAATTTTAGCATCAAGAATTTTAGGATTTATCAGAGACCTTATGACCGCATCCGTCCTTGGTGCAAATATATACAGCGATATATTTTTTATCGCTTTTAAGCTGCCTAACCTTTTTCGACGCATCTTTGCCGAAGGCGCTTTTACGCAGGCTTTTATCCCTGCCTATGCCCGCTCAAAACAAAAGTCTCTTTTCTCTGTGCATATCTTTGTTGTCTTTTTGTCGGCTATACTCATCATAAGCCTGCTCGTAAACCTGCTTCCGGCTTTGGCGACCAAGGCAATAGCCATCGGTTTTGACGAGCAGACCCTTAGCTTGGCGGCACCCTTTGTGGCGATAAATTTCTGGTATCTGCCCCTTATCTTTGCCGTTACATTTTTGAGCACCCTTTTGCAGTACAAACACCACTTTGCCACCTCTGCATTTTCAACGGCACTGCTCAACATATCACTTATCCTGGCCATTCATTTCTCACAGGACAAAGCGCAATCAGATATCGTTTATTATATGAGTTTTGGAGTAGTTGTCGGAGGGATATTGCAATTATTTGTACACATTCTCGCCATATACAATCTCGGTCTTTCCAAGATGCTTCTAGGCGGGTTTAAACACCTGAGGGTAAAATCCAAGATTATAAAAAAAGAGACCAGAAAATTCAGACAGCAGTTCTTTCCTGCCGTGTGGGGCAACTCAACAGCTCAGGTAAGTGCCTTTTTAGATACCTGGCTGGCTTCTTTGCTTGCGAGTGGGGCTATCAGTTATCTTTACTATTCAAACCGCATTTTCCAGCTTCCCCTGGCTCTTTTTGCCATAGCTACATCTATCGCCCTCTTTCCAAGCATCGCAAAGTTTTTGAAAAAGGATGATGAGAGCGGTGCTCTGAGATTTATGGAAAAGGCCTTTTGGTTCCTGGCATTTTTACTTACAGCCAGCACCATAGGCGGGTACATCATGGCACACGAGATCACCTGGCTTTTGTTTGAAAGAGGCGCATTCAGCCAAGAGGATACCCTCAACACAACAGCCGTTTTGCAGATGTACATGATCGGATTACTTCCCTTTGGTCTTCAAAAGCTCTTTTCTTTATGGCTCTATGCAAAAGAGATGCAGCTTCGTGCCGCAAAAATAGCAACTTTTTCTTTGGTGACGAATATAGTGCTCTCTCTTGCTCTTATCTCGCCTCTTGGTGCTGCGGGGCTGGCACTTGCAAGTACAGTAAGCGGATTTGCAGGTTTTATAATGACGATACAGGCATTCGGTGCAAAAAAGTTTTTTGATATACTTTCGTCAAAAAAATCACTTTACCTCATTGCAGGTTCTGTTGTATTTGCTCTGTTATTAATGATTATCAAGGATTTTACACGTGTTTATATATGATTCAGTACAAAAAACAAAAAGAGAGTTCACTCCGCTGATTGAGGGGAAGGCTTCACTCTATGTCTGCGGTCCGACTGTTTATGACGATGCGCATTTGGGACATGCAAAGAGCGCTCTTGTATTTGACCTGCTTGTAAGGGTACTAAAAGCAAACGGCTACGATGTGACGTATGCAAGGAATATCACCGACATTGATGACAAGATAATCAAAAAAGCAAAAGAGCAGAACAAAACGATAAAAGAGATTACCGACTTTTACACAGATGCCTACCATGCGGAGATGCGACAGCTTGGCGTATCGGCTCCGGATATCGAGCCAAAAGCGACGGAGAGTCTGGAGGCGATATATGAGCTTATCCAAACACTTATAGACTCCAAGCATGCCTATGCCACCGCCGATGGAGATGTCTACTTCGACACTTCAAGCGATAAAGAGTATCTGAGTCTCTCCAAGCGTATTCAGGATGAGGATGATAAACAAAACAGGGTCGAGAGTTCCAGTCTTAAAAAAAACGGTGCCGACTTTGCCCTATGGAAAAGCGTAAAAGACGGTTCTCTTACTTTTAGCTCACCTTTTGGAGAGGGGCGTCCCGGCTGGCATGTGGAATGTTCTGCAATGATAGAAAAACATATGGCACTTCCACATGCCGAGTTTGCCGTGGATATACACGGAGGAGGAGCAGACTTGCTTTTTCCCCATCATGAGAATGAAGCGGCGCAGACGAGATGCGGAACGAACCATGCGCTTGCGAATTACTGGATGCATAACGGCTTTGTAAATATAGACGGAGAGAAGATGTCAAAAAGCCTCGGCAACAGTTTTTTCCTAAAAGACGCTCTGAAGGTCTATGACGGAGAAGTTTTGCGGTTTTATCTTTTAAGCACCCATTATAAAAGCAACTTCAACTTCAACGAAGAGGATTTAAGCGCTTCGAAAAAAAGGCTCGATAAGATCTACAGACTTAAAAAACGACTTTTCGGATTGGCTGAGAATGATGAACCGACACCCTTTCAAGCGCACTTGCTCAAAGCCCTGAGTGATGATTTGAATGTATCCAATGCTCTGGCTTTGATAGATGAAATGATTACAAAGACAAATGAGACGCTGGACACTCCGGGCAAACATAAACAGTTAAAAAAAGAGGCTCTCTCCAATCTTGCCTATATAAAGAATCTCTTAGGCTTCGGCACCAAAAATGCTTACGAGTATTTTCAGTTTGGAGTAAACGAAGCTGTAAAAACTAAAATCGACCTCTTGATTGCACAAAGAGATGAAGCGAAAAAAGCAAAAGATTTTGAAGCTTCCGATAAACTCAGAGATGAGATCCTGGCATGTGGAGTAAGTATTATGGACACACCGCAGGGAACTTTTTGGGAGAGAGTGTAGCAAAAGCTACTCTTTGTTTATTTCAACCCTGTTTCTGCCCTTATGTTTAGCCTGATAGAGCAGATCATCAGCTTCTTTGTATAACTGGTCCTGATTTTTAATCTTGTTTGCGTCTTTCACCACCACGCCAAAAGATGCAGTCACATATTTTGAGACACTGCTGTTTTTATGCTCTATCATAGAGTTTTCGATCTTGTCTTTTATGCTGTTTATAAAAAACAGGGAGTCCTCCGTATTTTGCTCTTTAAAGAGTATACCAAACTCCTCACCCCCGAGTCTAAATGCATAATCATCCCCTCTTTTGAGTGAATCTTTTAAGACTTTGCTTATCTCTTTGAGCACCTCATCCCCGGCAAGATGTCCGTAGGTGTCGTTATATTGTTTAAAAAAATCTATATCCAGAATACAAAAAGCGATTTTTTTACCCTCTCTTTTTGAACTGTTTAACATCTTTTTTACAATCTCATTAAAATATCTTCTGTTATACAGCAGGGTCAATTCATCTGTTATAGATTTCTCCTGAAGTTTACTCTCTATCTCCAGCCTTCTTGCAATCTCTTTTTTGAGTCTTGCATTGGCTACGATAAAGATAGAGATGACAATGCCAAATATAAACCCAAGACCCAGTACCCATTTCAAAACTTCTTCGTAATCGGTTTTCGTCTCATAAATCACGGAAATCCAGCTGTTTAATATCTCTCTTTGCTTATCTTTGGGTATATCATTTATAAGCTTTTCAAAGATATCTTTTAAAAGAGGTTCATCATTTCTCGTACCTATGGACAAATCCAGGTTTTCTCCAAATTTTCCGGCAATTTTCAGCGTGCCGATATACTCTCTTTGGATAAAATATCCGATACTTGCAAGTGTATCTACGAAGCCGTAAAGCTTTGACTCGGCTACCATATTGAGTCCTTCTTCTATACTCTGCACTTCAACGATATTGATTCCCGGGTATCTTTTTTTTAGAATGTCTGCAAATACATACCCCTTTACTATCCCTATTCTCTTCTCTAAGACATCGTTTAGGTCATTTACAAACAGCTCTTCCACCCTGGTCGATATGACGAGAGGAACTTTTAAATACGCTTTGGTGAAATCAAGATACTCTTCTCTGGATTCGGTTGGGATGGCAAGTGAGACCAGGTCGCATTTCCTGCTCTTTACACTCTGTATGCTTTCACTCCAGCTTTGTGTAGGATAGAGTTCAATCGGGATACTCAGACTGCTCTGAAACAGTTTAAAAAAATCGGCACTCATTCCTGAGAGTTTCGAATCCTCTATCTTCTCAAACGGCATCCAGTTTGGATCTACGCAGAGTTTTATCACTTTTTTATCTTTAAGGTACTGTTTCTCCTCCGCATTAAAAATATCACTCTTTTTTTTGGGAGTTTTGCTGATCTTTCTCTGCTCAAATATATAATTATCTATAGGTACGCTGCTTTTAATGAGTCCGTATTTTTTATACAGTTCAAAATTGTATGTCAGTCTGCCTCTGTCCAAGCTTCCTATGGGAATTATCTTATGCTGTATAAGTTGCTCCAAAGCCTTGGCTTCATACATAAGATGCTCTTTTGATTTGTTTGTCGCGTATTTTTTATGTATAAGTTCGACAATCTCCTCTTTGTGCTCCAGAGCATATTCCCACCCCTTGATAGTGGCTTGTTTAAATTTTTCTACTCTTTGGGGATGCTTGCTTGCCTCATCCTGGTTTGTAAAAAGCATATCGCCATAAAGGTCCAGACCGTAATTCATAGGATTGATTATATTGATATCTATCCCTTTTTGCTTGAAATAATATGGCTCGTTCGTGATATAGGCGGAAAAGATATCAGCCTTGCCCTCAACAATGGAAAAATGGTCTGATTCTGTCTTTTTTCTATCGATACGCGGCGCTATATCTAAGCTTTTGAGCATAGCCAAAAGAGCAAATCCGTCCGTGTCTTTTCGATAAAACAGCAGTCTTTTACCATCAAGGTCATAGGGGGAGGACAATCCGCTGCTCTTAAGTGTAAGTAATACATTTGGAGAGTGCTGGAAAATAGGTGCGATGATGACAACGGGTTCATTTTTTACGACATATAAAAGCAAAATAGAATCTGCTATGCCGTACTCCGCTTCCCCTTCTAAGACTTGCGTGATATTATTTTTATAGATGTCTCTTTCTAAAATCTCGACATCCAGCCCGACTTCTTTGTAAAACCCTTTTTCCAGTGCCGCATAATACCCTGCAAACTGAAACTGGTGAAGCCATTTCAACTGCAACCTGACTTTTTCATCCGCATTCAGAGGTATCAGCATCAATACAGAGACTAAAAAAAGAATAATATTTTTCAAAATTTGACTACTTTGTATTTTATTTTTACATCTATTTTCAAGTATTGTACTCACTTCCTATTCATATTTTGCTTAATATCATAAAGTACATATTAACGATAAAGTCTGTAAGATTACAAAAAAAAATGGACACTGTATATGAATCTAGAAGAGTTGAAAAATCACCTGTTGCACAATTCAAAACATCTTACAAATGAGTTTAAAAGGCTTTTTCACGGTCGCGGAGGAGTTTATGAGGAATGGAAACATGTGACGATAGACTCGATTGACAATATACTCAGCCTTGCCCTTTATTTTGAGATGCCCCAAGATGAAGAAAATGCCTTCATCGATATGATTGAAAACTATACGCAGACAAGCCGACACGATACGATTGTTCTGCAAAGAAGATATCTCAAAGGCGCGCCGAGCGAAATTATCAAAGGCTCCCTCGAAGATGATGCCTTTGTTGTGGAAAATGGACTCAAAATCAAACTTAATCTGCTTTCAAACCGTAACAGCGGGTATTTTCCCGATATGAAAAATGGGCGAACTTTTATCAGGGAGAATGCAAAAGACAAAAAAGTCCTGAACCTTTTTTCCTATACCTGTGCTTTTTCTCTGGCAGCTTTAAGCGGCGGAGCTTCAAAGGTTATCAACATAGATATGAGCAAAAACGCTCTCTCAACGGGAAAAGCAAACCACTCTTTGAATAATCTCGACCCAAGAGCCGTAAGCTACCTGCCCTATAATATATTAAAATCATTCTCAAATATAAAGAAAAAAGGGCCTTATGACTTGATAATCATAGATCCGCCCACCTTTCAAAGAGGGAGTTTTGAAGCTACCAGGGATTACACAAAAATTATACAAAGGCTTCCCCAGATAGCCTCCGATGACTGTATGGTTTTGGCATGTCTCAACGCACCCGACCTGCAGAGCAGTTTTATTATCGATCTTTTAAAAGAGTTTGCGCCTGAGTTTAAATTTGTAAGAAGACTTCAAAATGTAGAGGAGTTTGAAAGTGCCGACGAAGAAAGAAGCCTGAAGAATCTGCTCTTTCAAAAAGAATCCTCCAGGGTATAAAAACAATCCCGCCAACCAGGAGAAAATTGGCAGGATAAAAAACGTGCTTAAAAATTATAGTTAAGCGACAAAGAGAGCATATCCCCGCTATCGCTGCTTTGATACATAGAGCTGAGGGAAGTGTTTATCGCTTTAAAAAACATATCCAGACCAAATTGATACGCCAAAATAGGGTCAATATCAGCAGAGCTTGTATTTGTTGGATAAGGATTACCAGTGAGTGGATTTGTTCCATATTGAATCATTTCAGTTTCGCTGCTTCCAGAAATGTACGAAGCAAATACCCATGGGATTACCGAACCAAAAGAAACTGCCACATCATACTGAAAACCGGCATTGACACCATACATCATAGTATCAATATAAATATCAGACCCTGTGGTTGAGCCATAAGGCACCTCAAGGCTCGAACTTGAATAATTGATATTGGCACCTACAAACCCTATCAGCTCTTTTGATAAATTGTGGCCATAGAGATAATTGACGTTATAAATATCCATCTCCATATCGTTGGATGCCGTAAGATTCATGTAGCCCGCAGAGATATAGTGCAGAGAACTCTCATCATTTCTTATGCGGTGTGAAAATCCGACACCATAACCTGTCATATCAAAAGAATCAGCGCTGTAACTGATATAATTAAGCCCGACTCCGGATTCGGAGCCTACCGTTTGTAAGGCACTGTAGCTGACCGGCGGAGGAGCGATAACAATCTCACCCTCGGCATGCAGCAGATTTGCGACTATAAAGGAAAATACTAAAATCTTTTTCATAAAAACCTCCAAAAGTTATTATAAAAGATTTTATCCCAAAGGTGTCACATTTCATGTCACATTCTATGCGCAAAAATCAGCTAAAAGACCGCTTTTGAGCATTTTGTATGTTTCTTCCCCTTTTAGTTTTTTGACGATTTGCAGTGCGAAACAGATAGCCGTGGACGGCCCTCTGGATGTCATGACATTGCCGTCTTCAATGACCATCGCTTTATCGCCCTGATACCCCTCTTCTCTTATCTGCTCCTCCACGGAGGGGTAACAGGTATAGTTATGCTTCAAAACACCTGCCTTGTTAAGCGCAAAAGGAGCTGCACAGATTGCTCCTATATTTTTCCCTTTTGCGTCCATCTCTTTTAAAATATTTTGGACGTTTTCATCATCTGCCAGGGCATGGGTTCCACCCCAGCCTCCAGGCAGGACAATCATATCCAGCTCATCGACATCTATATTTTTAAGCTCCATATCTGCCTCAACAGTGATGCCGTTTGCCCCTTTTACAAGTGAGTTTTCATCCAGACTTGCGAGTAAAACTTCTATTTCCGCCCGTCTTAGAACATCAATGATAGCAACCGCTTCAATCTCTTCAAATCCACATGCCAAAGGCACCAAAACTTTTATGTTATTCATGGGGAACTCCTTGTTTATTAATATTTTACCTTTATTTTAGTATAATCTCTAAATTTTTAAAAGGTCAAAATAAACAATATGATAAATTACCAAAGTCTCAAACCGTGGCTGTTTAAATTAGAGCCTGAAACTGCCCATCATGTGGCGGCATGTGTCCTTCAGCTGCCGAATATATGCCAAATACCGTTTAACTCATTTTTGGAATCTCATTTTATCGCGGATGATATTTTGACGCAAAAGCTTTTTGGCCGTACTTTTTACAATCCCGTAGGGCTTGGTGCCGGTTTTGATAAAAATGCGACTATGATACGGGGCATCCAAACTCTCGGATTTGGTTATACCGAGGTTGGCACCATTACGCCAAAGCCTCAGGATGGAAATCCAAAACCAAGAATGTTTCGGCATGTGGAAGAGGAAACTCTTCAAAACGCTATGGGTTTTAACAATGAAGGTTTGCTAAAAGCGCAAAAAAGACTTAAGAAAATTTATCCCTTTACGACTCCCATCGGCGTAAACATCGGCAAAAACAAAATAACTCCGGAGAGCGAAGCTATCAGCGACTATACGACCCTTATCAAAGCTTTGCATTCTTTGGGAGACTATATGGTCATAAATATATCCTCACCCAATACTCCCGGCCTTAGAGACCTCCAAAACGAAGAGTTCATCACAAGACTTTTTACTGAGGCAAAGGCTATAACGGATAAACCTATTTTACTCAAGATAGCTCCGGACATGAGGGAAGAAGATGCCGTAGCGCTTACAAAAATGGCTGTAGAAAAGGGTGCTGATGGTATCATTGCCACAAACACGACGATTGACTATTCCCTTGTAAAAAACCCAAAAGATATAGGCGGTTTGAGCGGTGCCGTTTTAAAACAAAAAAGTTTTGAAATCTTTGAAGCCATCGCAAAAGAGCTTTTCGGAAAGACTGTCCTTATCTCTGTAGGGGGAATCGACTCGGCCCAAGAAGCGTACAGACGTATAAAAGCGGGAGCTTCTTTGGTGCAGATATACAGCGGACTCGTCTTTCACGGTCCCGATATGATAAAAGATATCAATCTCGGCCTCATCGAACTCTTAAAGGCAGACGGATATACAAATATTACACAGGCGATAGGAAGCGATAGAAAATAATGAAATTATTTTTTTCTCTTATACTAATTTTAGGAACATTAATGTCATCATCACTACCCAAGTACGAAACCAAAACACTTGAAAATGGACTGCAGATAGTTGTTATTCCATTGCACAACAATACCAATGTAATCAGCACGGATATCTTCTACAAGGTTGGAAGCAGAAATGAGATCATGGGTAAAACGGGCATTGCGCATATGCTTGAACACATGAATTTCAAATCAACGAAAAACCTTCCCGCGGGAGAGTTTGACAAAGAGGTAAAAAGTATCGGCGGAGTAAATAACGCTTCTACAGGTTTTGACTACACCCACTATTATATAAAATCAAGTACGGATAATCTTAACAAATCTCTTGAACTCTACGCAGAGCTTATGCAAAACCTTAATCTCAAAGATGAAGAGTTTCAACCCGAACGTGATGTCGTAACAGAAGAGAGACTTTGGAGAACAGACAACTCCCCTCTTGGATATCTTTATTTTAAGATGTTTAACAATGCCTATGTTTACCACCCATACCATTGGACTCCTATAGGTTTTATGAACGACATAAAGACATGGACGATAGAAGATATCAGAGATTTTCACAAGATCTACTATCAGCCAAGCAATGCAATTTTAATGGTGACGGGAGATATTGACCCTCAAGAAGTTTTTAAAAATGCCGAAAAAGAGTTTGGAGCTATTAAAAACAGTGCAAAGATTCCCGAGTTTAAATTCGTTGAACCTGAGCAAGACGGAGCTAAAAGGATAACAATCCATAAAGAAAGCGAAGTTGAAATGTTGGCAATCACTTTTCATATTCCTGACTTTAAAAGCCCTGATCAGGCAACATTGAGTGCAATCTCTGAGATTTTGTATTCCGGAAAAAGTTCAAGACTTTATAAAGAGCTGATAAATGAGAAAAAACTTGTCAATCAGATCTATGCATACAATATGGAAAACATAAATCCGGGTCTTTTTATATTTTTGGCAGTTTGTAATCCTGGCATAAACGCCGAGGATGTAGAGCGTGAACTGATTGCCCAAATAGAACTTATAAAAAAGAAGCAGGTAAGTGAAGCGGAACTTGAGAAGGTAAAGATTAATACAAAAGCTGATTTTATCTATTCGCTTGAGAGTTCAACTTCTGTAGCCAATCTTTATGGAAGCTATCTCGTAAGAGGTGATATCACTCCACTTCTCACATATGAAGAAAATATAAACAAGATAACAGCCAAACAGGTTCAGGAAGTGGCAAAAAAATATTTTGATTTTGATAAATCTACAACACTAATTTTAAAAAAAGGTAACTAAATGAATATTGTAACCGGTTCGACAACAGCACTGATTACTCCATTTAAAAATGGAAAATTGGATGAGCAGACTTTTGCCGCGCTCATTCAAAGACAGATACATAACGGTATAAATGCAGTATGTCCGGTTGGTACAACCGGCGAGAGCGCTACACTCACATACGAGGAAGATAAAAGATGTATGGAAATCGCCGTAGCAGTCTGCAAGGGAACAAATACAAAAGTTTTGGCAGGAGCCGGAAGCAATTCCACTGCAGAAGCGATAAAAGCGGCGCAAACCGCTCAGGAGTGTGGTGTTGATGCTATATTTTCTGTAGCTCCTTATTACAATAAACCATCTCAAGAAGGGCTTTATCAGCACTACAAGGCGATTGCCGAATCTGTAAGCGGTCTTCCTTTTATGCTTTATAATGTTCCGGGCCGTTCTGTGGTTGACATATGTGCGGACACTGTTATCAGACTGTTTGATGATGTAGAGAATATTTACGGAATCAAAGAGGCTACAGGTTCTTTGGAGCGCACTATTGAACTCTTATCACGCAGACCGCAACTCAAAGTTTTTTCAGGCGATGATGCTATTGACTACCCTATTTTGGCAAACGGAGGAGCGGGAATCACTTCTGTGACTTCAAACTTGATGCCGGATTTAAAAAGCAAGCTCGTAAACCTGGCACTTGCCGGTGACTTTGCGGCGTCAAAAGAGATAAATGACAAACTCTACCCTTTAAATAAAGTAATGTTTTGTGAATCAAATCCTATACCTATCAAAGCGGCTATGTATATTGCCGGCTTAATTGATACATTGGAGTATAGACTTCCGCTTACTCCTCCAAGCCTTGAGAATATGAAACAGATAGAAAAAGTTATGAAAAATTATGAGATTAAAGGATTATAAAATGCAGGGAAAAACATTATTTGTAAGTGGCGGAACGCGTGGAATAGGAAAAGCTATTGTATATGCTTTTGCACAAAAAGGCTGTAACGTAGCATTTACCTATGCTTCCAACGCCGATGTAGCCAACGAGATAGTTGCCGATGTAGAATCAAAGTACGGCGTGAAAGCCCGTGCCTATTCTCTTAATATTTTAGAGCCCGACACATATAAAGACGTTTACAAACAGTTTGACGAAGATTTTGACAGACTTGACTTTTTTATATCAAATGCGATTATCTCCGGCCGTGCTGTTGTCGGTGGATTTGGACCGTTTATGAGATTAAAACCAAAAGGTCTAAACAACATCTATACTGCAACAGTCGATGCTTTTGTTGTCGGTGCCCAAGAAGCAGCCAAAAGAATGGAAAAAGTCGGAGGAGGAAGTATTATCAGCATGAGCTCGACAGGGAACCTTGTTTATACTCCAAACTACGCAGGACACGGAACGAACAAAGCCGCAGTTGAAGCTATGGTACGCTACGCGGCAGCTGAACTCGGTGAAAAAAACATACGCGTTAATGCGGTAAGCGGCGGTCCTATCGATACGGATGCCTTAAAAGCATTTCCTAACTATGAAGAGGTAAAGGGTGAAGTTGTAAGACGTTCTCCGCTTTCTCGCATGGGAGAAGCTACTGACCTGACTGGAGCCTGCCTTTTCTTATGTGGCGATGAATCGTCCTGGTTAACGGGACAGACTATCGTGATTGACGGTGGAACTACTTTTCAATAAGGCTGAAAAACACCGTGTATGAGTATTTGATTTTTCAAATACTCATATTTTACACAAATTGATTACTATTTACCGATTTTTTCTGCAATAGCGTTAATATCGGCATCACTCAAACTTTTAACCTGTCCTGCCATAAGACCTTTCATAGCACCGCCGTATGTTCCGCTTTTATAACCGTTCATTGCCGCAACTATATCTGCTTTGCTCATATCAGCTATCACCTTGCTCTTGTTCAAAGCACTTTTTTCACCATTAGCACCGTGACAACCGGCACATTTTTGATATGCATCAGCCATTGCCAAAGAACTTAAACCTAAAATTGCACATAATACGATTACTTTTTTCATAACTTTCTCCTGAATTGAATACCTTATTCTATATATTTCTGCCTGAATTTAACTTGACTCACATCAAATTTTATTCATTTTATTTTTTATCAGTATGCTCCCGAGTACAAAGGCCAGGAAGATGCCCACAACTATGAAAAAATCTTGTACACCAAAATAACTCACAACCGGATGAAAAACAATTGGTGAAAAAAACTGTCCCAGAAACAATGAACTTGTCAAATAACCTGATGATTTCACTCTTTTGGTATGATGGGCTCTGCTTAACATCCAAGCAGAAATATTTGTCATAAGTATGCCTCCGCCAAAACCCATGATGGGAGAGGTCAGAAAAAACATCTCTACATCTCTTACTAAGCCTATAAGGATAAAACCTACAGCGATGATTGCCATCCCTATAAGATAAACAACCTGAAATGAGAACCTGTTTTTTAGTTTGGAAAACATCAAAGCTCCCAAGCCGTTTGACAAAAAGGCCAGAGCTATGATTCCCCCTGCCATTGTACTGCTCGCCCCAAAATGGTTTATAATCAAAAACGGCATCTGGGTCGGAAGTATATAAAATACCAGCATCAGTAAAAAAGCAAGCAGATATACGCCCATAAGATTTGAGTTAAAATCAACTTCTGATTCATCCTGCACAGGTTTTGTCTTTTCATCCAAAAACTTCAAAGCAAAAGGGATGAGCAAAAAACCAATCAGATAAATTCCAAAGGCGTATCTCCAATGTATATCACTGAGGATTCCTCCTCCCACTACAAAGAACACCCCGCCTAGAGATATAAAGGCACTTTGGACTCCCATAAATTTATGTCTGGCTTCGCCTTGAAAATAGTCGCCTACCAAAGAAGTGGAGACTATCATCAAAACAGCTATGGTAATGCCAAGCAGAAGTCTTGAAAAAAGTATGAGCTCCAAACTCTCAAGATAAAGCCCCGCACTGCCTGTGAGTGCAAAAAAGAACAAGGCACTCACCGCAGACTTATGTCTGCCTGCTTTATGTATCAGATGTCCTAAGAATGGCGCCAAAAAAGCTATGGAGAGTGAAGGCAGAGTTATCATCAGTCTGGATAAAAACTCTATGTTCTTTGTATCTAAAAAATATTCTTTTAAGTGCGGCAGTGTTGTTATAATCGCCACATTAGACATCATCGTTGTCATTGCGATTAAAAGCAGGGTCAGTTTTGTCAGTTTAGCAATTTTATGCAAAATAGCGTATTCCCTCTTGCGTTGTATAGTATTTGTTTGCCATTTTATCACAATAGCTTCAGTGTAGAGAGAAATAATAAATTATCAAGTCTAAATAAGTAAGAAGAAGTTAAAATCTCATGAATAAAAAATCAAGGACCCTTTTGATAAACCTGCCTAATATTTTAGCTTCCCTTCGTATAATTATCGCTCCCCTGATGTTTTGGATTATATTGAATCCGGAATTTTTTACTGACAACGGATACCATATCACATGGAATTACTATTTTGCTTCTTTGCTGTTTGTTCTGGCAAGTGCCACCGACTTTTTTGACGGTTATATAGCCAGAGAATGGAATCAGATGACGATGCTTGGAGCTATTTTGGATCCTTTGGCTGACAAGATGCTAACCCTTGCCGCATTTTTAGGTCTTATGATGATAGGAGAGGCTTCTGCCTGGGCTATTTATATTATTATAGTGCGCGAGCTTTTTATCACGGGAATCCGTACTGTCGCAGTCAGTGAAGGAATCAGCGTAAAAGCTTCATGGGCAGGCAAGGTCAAGACTGTCGCTCAAATGATAGCTATAGGTTTCTTGCTTATGCACTGGCCTTTTGGCGCTGAACTTTTATGGTTCGCCGTAGCTCTGACTGTTTATTCAGGTTTGGAATACCTTTGGGGATTCAAATCTGCACTCTTAAAGGATTCAAATTCATGAGTTGGTTAGTATCTCTTATCGTCCTCTCGGCTCTTATCTTTTTTCATGAACTCGGGCATTACCTGGCTGCAAGGCTTATGGGTGTATATGTAGAAGTATTCAGTATCGGTTTTGGAAACAAGCTCGCATCTTTTCGTGCATGGAACACCGAATGGAAAATCGCAATGATACCGCTTGGCGGCTACGTAAAGATGAAAGGTCAGGATGATTCTGACCCAAGCGCAATAAGTTATGACAATGACAGCTACAACTCAAAAACACCTATGCAGAGAATATTTATACTTCTTGCGGGTCCTGCGGCCAACTTTATACTGGCCTTCGTACTTTATTTTTTTATCGCTCTGGGCGGACCTAACATTCTCTCTCCCGTTATCGGTGAAGTGGTAAAAGACTCACCTGCTTTTGCAGCAGGGCTGGAATCAAACGACACAATCCGTTCTATCAATGCCGTAGAGATTTCCACATGGAAAGAGATGGCAGAGATCATCTCGACATCTGAGGGAACATTAAGTTTGGAGATTCAAAGAGACGGATTTATAGAGCATAAAATGCTTACACCGGAGCTTAGTGAAACTCAAAATATGTACGGAGAGACCATACAGAGAAAGATGATAGGGATATCAAGTGCGGGAGTCTCCCATAAACTCGAACTTGGGTTTAGCGATACTTTTTCATATGCAGCGGAACAAACCGTATTTGCTTCTACTTTGATTTTTACAGGGGTCAAAAAACTTATCCTCGGTGAGGTTCCGGCAAAAGAGCTTGGCGGAGTTATAAGCATAGTAAAACTGACCTCCGATGCGACAGATGCAGGTTGGATGAGTGTACTGTTTTTTGCAGCGCTGATATCAGTGAATCTCGGAGTTTTAAACCTTCTGCCGATACCGGCACTCGATGGCGGACACATAATGTTCAATCTGTATGAATTTATATCCAGACGCGTACCCAGCGAAGCCGTAATCATAAAACTCACTATCGCAGGATGGGTAGTGCTTTTTTCACTTATGGGGCTTGGACTTTACAATGATATTAATAGACTAATAGGATAATCAAAATGACTGAAATAGAATATAAAATATACATAGATGACGTAATCAGAAGAGTTGAAACGGCAAGACTGAAAGTCAGTCCCCACCATATTGTTAAAATTGTCGCCATCAGCAAGTACTCTACTGCCGACGAGATAGAAAAACTGTACAAAATAGGTCAAAGAGCGTACGGAGAAAATAAGGTTCAGGATTTAAAAGAAAAGTCCAAAGAGCTTGAAGAGCTTCCTCTTGAATGGCACTTTGTCGGTAATCTGCAAAAGAATAAGATCAACAACCTGCTCGATATCAATCCCACTCTTTTTCAGGGGCTTGATTCACTCGAACTGGCACAGGAGCTTCAAAAAAAACTTCAAGCCAGAGATATGACTCTCAATGCCCTTTTGCAAATCAACTCCGCCAAAGAGGAATCCAAGCACGGCTTTATGCCTGAAGTGGCATGTGGAATGTACGCACGGATTCAAAAAGAGTGCCCAAATATTCATCTCAAAGGCGTTATGAGCATTGGTGCCCATACCCAGGACAAAGAGATAATCAAGAAAAGTTTTGAAACGACCTATACTATTTATAAGCAGCTTCAAGGCGCTACAATATGCTCTATGGGGATGAGTGAAGATTTTGAGCTGGCCATAGAGTGCGGTTCGAATATGGTAAGGCTCGGCTCGATTATGTTTAACAAATAATTCCTCTTTGGAGCTCTTTTGTTTTGACTAGACTTTGCGTCTAAACCTTACAGCATTGCTCCTCGGGTTTGCTATTATCTTTTGCTGATACTCTATCATCTTTAAAAAGGGATTTAAAAATCCCTCCAGCTCCTCACTCTCCAGATTTTCCACATGCCAGGCATTTAGAAGCTCCAAGACAACCAGTGCGGATTCTATGGTTGAGAGATAGCTGCTCTGGGGCTGCTCTTTTATCTGATACTGTGAGGTTTTTTGGGTGCTGAAACTGAGATGTTTTAGACTTCGAAGGTTCTGGCTCTGCGTAAATATTTTCTTTGTACATGCCCAGGTAGAATCGATTATAAATATTGCGATCTCTTTATCGCTTTTGAGCTTGGGATTTTGTTCATTGATACTCAGGGCATGTGGAGAGGGAAAGAGTATATAGCTCTCATGCGTCGCTATTATCTCATTGATTCTTTTGTTGCTGCTAAAATCCACTCCGATAAAGAGTTCGGAGTTGCTCAGGCTGAGATGGGTAAAAAACCCCGTGTTGTTTTTGACCTTTTTAAACTCTTTTGGGTGCATAAGTATCACAAACTTTGTCTTTGTATCCACTGCGCTTATATATCCGCACATGCAGGAACTCTTTGGTCTGTAGCAGCTGTAGCACTTCTCTCTGTCGCCGTAATATGTTTTCATAAAGCGAATTATACTACAATTCGGGCATGAACAAAAAATACGACCTTATAGTCATCGGTACAGGTGCCGCCGGTATCATCTCTGCTATTGTTGCCGCAAGAAAAGGCAAAAAAGTGCTGCTTTTGGAAAAGCTTCCCCGCATAGCATCCAAACTAAAAGCGACGGGCGGCGGGCGCTGCAATCTCACAAACACTCTCTCCAATGAAGATTTTATGTCCCGATTCGGACGTGATGGCAGATTTATGCAGGATGCGCTTCGGGCTTTCGACCATGTGGCTCTAAGAAAATTTTTTAAAGATATCGGCGTGGAGACCCATGCTCCTGATGGCTATAGAATCTTTCCTACATCACACAGCTCGGCGACTATACTCTCGGCCCTCGAAAGTGAGATACAAGATCTGAAAATAGAGCTTATCTGTTCACAAAAGGTAGAAAAACTGCTTTATGAAGACTCTGCAATCAGCGGTGTATCCACAAACGAGAGAACTTTTAATGCCCCAAATGTCATCGTGGCCACCGGCGGTCTTGGCTACCCTGCCCTTGGTGCAGAAGGAGACGGGTACAAGCTTGCATCGGAGCTTGGACACAGGATAACACAACTGCATCCCGCAATGATGCCCTTAAAAACAAAAGAAGCGTGGGTAAAGAACTGTCGCGCGGATACAATCGCAAAAGTAGAGCTAAGGGTAGCTTTGCCAAAACACAAAAAACTTAGGGCAAACGGTGATTTGATCTTTACAAACAACGGTATCAGAGGTCCTGTTGTGCTTGATTTTGCCAGAGAGGTCACACCCCTTTTGAGCAAATACTCCGAAGTGCCTCTTCTTCTTAATCTCACAAAAGGGATGAACGAAGAGCAGATAAGCAAACATCTCAAAGAGGAAGTATTCAAAAATCCACATGCCAGGATGTTTGAGCTTGTACACACTCTGCTCCCTGAAGCTATTTCCAAAGAGCTTTGTATCCTCTGCGATATAAATCCAGAGGATACAAATGCAAAAATAAGCGGAGCATCCCGTGCAAAACTTATACAAACCCTTGCATGGACTCCGCTGAGCGTTATCGGGCACGACGGATTCAAAATGGCTATGATAACCAGAGGGGGAATCAACCTAAAAGAGATAAACCCAAAAACCATGCAGAGCAAACTCATAAAAGGTTTGTACTTTTGCGGGGAGGTTATGGATCTTGATGGTCCCTGCGGAGGATATAATCTGCAATGGAGTTTTGCAAGCGGGGCTTTAGCCGGAGAACTGTATCAATAAAAATATCGTATAGAAGCAAAACCCTGCACCCCGGTTTTTTCTACAGCTTCCACATGCCGGGGTTCGAGTATCCCCCCAAGAGCAAAAATTTTTATATCACTTTTGTCTTTTAATGCTTTTAGATCCTCTGTCCCTTTTGGTTCACCCTTGTCGGGGCTGGCAAAAACAGGACTGTATGTCACCGCGTCTGCACCGAGGCTCTGGGCTTTTAACACCTCTTCATGGCTGTGAGTGCTGATGATGACTTCAAGATTTTCACTCTTGGCATGTGGAATCTCAGCAAACTGTGTGGACGTAAGATGTACTCCGTCTGCTTTTAATGCACTCGCCGTTTTTATATCACTGTGGATAATGCACACTAGCCCTTCAAATTCGCGGCACACTTCCATAAATCCACATGCCAGAGACTGATACTCAGGATTTTCTTTGTCACGAAACAGGGCATATTCCGGCATGTGGAGTTGAAGCTGTTTGCGCAGCCTTGTTTTAAAGGTCTCACTGTCTCTGCTGTAAAAATCGGCAGATGTTATAAGGTATTTTTGCATCACTACTTTTTTAACAGAGGGTTTTCAAAGTCGATATGTTCAACTTCGACATTGTTCTCATAACGAACGGCCATGGCATTGACATGGTACTGCAGTCTCTCAAGCAGATAAAGCTCATTTTTTGTATATTTGCTTTTGGCCTGGCTTATATAGTTTTGTAAAAATTCAAGTTTTTGAAGTTCATCATCAAACTCCATACTCTGTATAAGCGCTTTTATCTCATCATATTCATTCCCGCATGATGAGAGAAAATCGTACGAGAGGTCCATAGTCTTGAGGTTTTCAAGAGCCTTCGAAAATGCAAAGTGATTATAAAGCATGCACCCCGCAAAATACTCTATATCCGAGCTTTCAAACTCGCTGTAGTGTGTATCTTCATCCTTAAAATGCTCATGCCAAATATCTAAAACTTTTTCTATTGTATTCTTATTATTCATATCTTCTCTTTATGACTCAACCCATAGGGTATAAAATTTCATTGTGAACTGCGTCACATGCTTTTAAGACTTCATCGCTGAGTTCTAGATCCATGGCGGCCAAAGTCGCATCGAGCTGCTCTGCATTTGTGGCACCGATGATAGTTGATGCCACAAAACTGAACTGCTTGGACCAGGCTGTAGCCATCGTGACAGGATGGATGTTATGCTCTTTTGCGATTTTTAGATATTTTTGCGTTGAAGCCAGAGTCTTGTCATTCATAAATCTCTGCGCCATCACTCTTTGTCTTTTGTTTGAAGAGTTGATATACTCGCTAAAACGACCCTGCGCCAAACCTGCCTGATTATACTTTCCGCTCAAGACTCCGCCCGCCAGAGGGGAATAAGGCAGAAGTGACACCTGTTCTTTTTCCGCCAAAACTGCCAGTTCATCCAAAAATCTTCTGTTTAGAAGTGAAAAATTATTTTGAATGGACTCAAATCTGGCATAGCCTTTAAACATAGAGGTCATAAGCGCCTTGCCCGTTCCATACGCCGTATCGTTTGATGTTCCTATGTATCGTACTTTTCCGCTCTTTACCAGCCTGTCAAAGGCCTTTAGACTTTCTTCTATGGGCACAACGGTGTCAGGCCAGTGCATCTGGTATAAATCTATATAGTCGGTATTGAGTCTTTTAAGAGTTCCCTCAATGGCACGTTCTATATGAAAACTGTCAATGGCGGTCATTCCGTGACGGATAGGGGGAACAAACCAGCCGTTGGCGGCACCCGCGATCTTTGAGGCCAAAATAATGCTCTCACGCGGTTTGCTCTTGAGCCATCGCCCCACAATCTCTTCCGTCAGCCCTGCCAGTTCACCACTTGGAGGAACAGGATAAAGCTCGGCGGTATCATAAAAGTTCACACCCCTCTCGTAGGCTTTGTCCATGATTCTAAAAGCCTCTTTCTCATCGGGCGTCTGCGTACCGAAGGTCATCGTTCCCATACAGATAGGACTGACTCTCAAGCCTGTTTTTCCTATGTATCTGTATTTCATTTGAGTTCACCCCAGTTGTCTCCGATATTCATGCTGGCTTTTAGAGGAATATTCAGTTCCATGATATCTTCCATAATCTCTTTAAACTTTGCACCAAGCGCTTCGGCTTCTTGAGAATCTACTTCAAAGATAAGCTCATCATGTATCTGTAGAAGCATTTTTGCGTTTAACTTCTCTTTTTGTATCACTCTATGGATTTTATTCATGCTGAGTTTTATCAAATCACTTGCACTGCCCTGAAAAACAGTGTTGACGGATTCACGCTCATAGGCAGCCCTGAACATAGGTGTGGCATTTTCATAATCAAAATATCTTCTTCGTTTTAAAAGCGTTTGTATATAACCCTGCTCCTTGGAGCTCTCCACTATAGAACGAAAATATGTTTTTACGGTAGGAAAGCTGAGAAAATATTTTTCTATAATCTCTTTTGCCTCTTTTGTCGGTATTCCCAGAGTATCTGAGAGTTTTTTTTGTCCCATTCCGTAGAGGAGTCCGAAGTTTACGGTTTTTGCTATATTTCTTTTACCCGCAGCTTCCTCCTCGCCAAAAAGTGCTATAGCGGTCTGAAGGTGAATATCCTTGTCATTCTTAAAAGCATCCACGAGCACCTTGTCCCCGGAGAAATGGGCAAGCAGTCTAAGCTCGATTTGTGAGTAGTCTATGCTTATAAGCTTTTTGCCCTTTGGTGCGACAAAGGCTTCCCTGATGCGAAGTCCAAGCTCTGTCCTTGCCGGAATATTCTGCAGGTTTGGATTTTTGGAACTTAGCCTTCCCGTAGCTGTTCCCGTCTGGACAAAAGATGTATGGATACGGCTGTTCTCATTTTCAAGGCTGAGTTTTAACAGGGGTTCTATATAGGTGGAATACAGTTTATACACCTCACGATATTCCAAAAGCATAGGGATAATCTCGTGTGCCTCTTTTAAACCGTTTAGAACCTTTTCGTCGGTGGAATAGCCCGTTTTTGTCTTTTTGCCCACAGGCAGACCCAACTGCTCAAATAGAACAGCCCCAAGCTGCTGCGTGGAGTTGATGTTGAATTCGCTTCCTGCCTGTGCGTATATCTTTGTCGTGAGTTCTGCTAATCTCTCCTTTACCTCGACCAAAAAGCGTTCCAAAAACTTGGAATCTACGGCTATCCCCTCTTTTTCCATACTCAAAAGCGTCTTGATAAACGGCACTTCCACATGCCAGGCCTCGTCTATGAGATCGCCCGCATCCTGGAGTTCAAGTTTTTGCAAAAAGAGATTGTAAAGCTTCAGGGTTATAAAAGCATCTTCGGCAGCATATCCACATGCCCTCTCAAGTTCCACGCTTGCAAAGGTGTCACCTTTTTTTACCGTGTCTTTAAAAGAGACCATCTTGTGCTCAAGCAGTTTCTCTGAGAGCTTATCAAGAGACAGGGCACTCTCAGGGTTTATCAGCCATCCCAGTATCATGCTGTCGGCATAGATATTCAAAGAATCGTTCTCTAAAAACCTTGTGACAAAATGCAGGTCAAACTTGATATTATGCCCCACTACGAGAGAACCGAAAATATTTTTGATTGCTTTTTTAGCCACATCTTCGCTGATCTGTTCCCCCACACCGAGATAAAAATGCCCAAAAGGAACATAATACGCCTCTTCGTCATTAAAACAAAAACTAAAACCGACCAGTTTATCCTTCTCGTAATCAAGACCCGTCGTCTCGGTATCAAAGGCCACAACCGTTTTTTCATCAAGTGTCGCAAGTATTTTCTCAAGCGCATTTGCATCCGTGATAAGCGTGGCTTTGAATTCAAGCTTTTTATCTTCTTGAATCTCCTCTTGTATTTTTTGTACCGCCTGAACCTTGTCCTCTTCACTCACCATATTTTTGGCATGGATAACTCTGAGTATCGCATTTTGCTCGTATTTTACAAGTTCATCATAGATTTTTAAAAACGGATGATCGATATCCATCCTGTACTCTTCAAAATCAAAGCTATCCAAAACATCATCACGGAGGGTTACAAGCTCTTTTGACATATACGCCTGTTCTTTGGATTCTATAAGTTTTTTCTGCGTAGCACCTTTTATCGTGCCTATATTCGCATATATATTATCCAGACTTCCATACTCTTTCAAAAGCTTTTCAGCCCCTACTTTGCCTATTCCCCTTACTCCTGGAACATTATCCGCACTGTCGCCCAGGATAGACTGGTAATCTATGAACTGCTTTGGTGTCACACCGTATTTTTCATAACAGGCATCCTCATCCACGCTCTTTTTCTTTATAGCGTCCACCATTACTATCTTGCCGTCGTCTATGAGCTGATAGAGGTCTTTGTCGTGCGAAACCACGCGGACGTTATAGCCCTTCTCTTTTGCGAATCTCACCACTGTGGCTATCATATCATCAGCTTCAAAGCCCACTTTGCCCAAGGTTTTGTAGCCCATCTTGTCTATCCATTCTATCGCTATGGGAAGCTGCATGGAAAGCTCGGGCGGAGGAGCCTGACGGTTAGCCTTGTAATTGTCGTCTATATCGTTTCTAAAGGTGGGGCCCTTGGAGTCTACGGCAAAAACTATATAATCACTGTCATGCTGCTTTTGTAAAGTGGATATAAAGTTGGTGAATCCGGTCAAGAGTCCTGTCGGAAAACCCTCTTTGTTCTTTAAGTGTTGCGGAAGTGCATAAAAACTGCGAAAGAAAAAACCAAAAGTATCTATTACCGTGACTGTCTTACTCATCTGTTGCCTTTATTTTAAAGATCATCGAGCATATCGTCTATAATATCTTCAAGCATCTCATGGTTGTATCCTGCATCACTTGCTTTTTTGAGTCCAAAATTTATGGCGACTTCGGAAAACGGTTTGTTTATTGGAAGAATCGTCTTAACTATATTGAGCGCCGTACTGTACTCAATGATATTTCCAGGTGCCAAAGAGGGATGATCGGAGTATTTGATCATCTCTATGAATTCACTCTCAAAACCCCAATGTTCAAACACTTTCGCAGTCACTTCAGAGCTGGAGACATCCACATAGGATCTCTCAACCTGAGCCAAATCGTTGGAGTTTTCCACTTCCGAAGAAAAACTGATCGCCTCGTCTTCTTGGATAACATCACTTGCTATAAGTATCTTGCCCGTTTCTTGCAAAAATGCTGCGAGATATAATTTTTCCGCCTTATTTTTATCGATTCTGCTATACCATCGCAACATCAAATCGGCTTGCCTGGAGGATATCTCCGCAAACTTTTCACTTGTCACGCCATAAGGCTGCATATCCACATTCAGGAGTTTTCTGACAGAGTTTCCGATTGCAATAGAGCGAGTCATACTCATGCCAAAAAGACTGACTGCCTGAGCAACACTCCGTATCTCCTTGCCAAAACTGTACAGAGGAGAATTGGCCGCTTTTAAGAGGTTTGCCACTATCATCGGATCGTGGTCAATAACCTTCGCCAAATCCGATATGGAAGAACTCTCATCTGCATAAACTTTATTGATATCCAATATGGTCTTTGAAAGCGGGGGGAGCGCTTTAATGCTGTCTATGATTGAACTTTTCAAAAATTAAGCCTTTTTTTGAGATTATTATAACACTTAAAACTTTTAGATGCAAAGAGGAATTGTATCTCTTGCACTTTTTATATACATAAATAAAATCATTTATGACAATCGGTTAAAGTCTTTGAAGGGTTGGATATATAATCATATCCGTTGTACACGGTATAGATCCCATATAGGATTACGGCTATGGAAGACAGACTCATCATCATATTTCTAAAACTTGTCTGACTTGAGAGCGATGTCAAAAACCCAAGTCCGAACATGGCCGGGATTGTGCTGATTCCAAAAATAGCCATAACCAAAGCGCCATACAAAGGATCAGCCGTACTTGCCGCGGTTATAGCGAAAAAATAAACAAATCCGCAGGGTAAAAGTCCGTTTAACATCCCCAAGACAAAAAAACTCAGATTCGATTTTGAGTTCAAGACACTTTTAAAAGCGCTCTTATAGAGATTTGAAGAAGAAAAAGAGTGTTCTATAATCGTTAAAAATTTTATTTTTCCCATTAGAGAGAGTCCGGCTAAGACCATCACAACACCTGCAAAGATCAAAAGCCCCCCGTTGGCCGTGTTGCTAAAAGTCGCAACACCTCCAAGCGCACCGAACATGGCCCCTAAAACCGTATAGGTCAAAACTCTTCCAAACGAGTAAAGCAGGTGCGCAATACTTTGGGATACTTTTGTGCTGGCGGGTTCTATCTTTATGGAAGAATAGGCTACGACAATCCCTCCGCACATCCCTATACAATGCCCAAAGGAGCCTAAAAAAGCGATACTTATGATAGTGATTATATTTACTGTTTCCATTACTTGCCTAAGAGCTGTTTTTTTATAAAGGGGTTGTTTAGAGTTTCACCGCGCAACATCCTAAGACGCATGGTATCATAATCGACATGGGCGGCCTTGCGGATTTCATAAGCTCCAAATCCGTATCCCATGGGAGTTTTGTCTCTCAGAGAATAGAATGCTTTTTTTGCGTCTATCCATTTTTGAGTATCCCTGCTCATAACCCATATCACCGCATCTTCTTTAAAAGATTTATCTTCAAGCCAATGCACAAAACCGCCGTGGTCATGAAAAAACCAGGTTTTTCCATTGGGTGCGATGACCTGGGACGCATAATGCAAATCTTCTATCACCATCCCGCAGTCACTGTCCTGATATTTATTCAATTCCATCTCAAGAGGCAACATTTTCAGATTGCCTTCTCGTATCACAATCATATTTTGCGAAGATGCCAGAGACAGAAACGTTACTATTATGAGCGCAAGCAAAACTGCTATAACTACAATTGGCATAATTTTTTTCATTATTTGATAAAACTCCGAATTTATTTGATAAATCAAATATAAATTTAAAAATATTTTGTCTTATAGAATTTATTTAGAAATATACTCTATATCTGCATAAGAGACAAACGGATAATTCATGGTATATTTCTTTGATTTTTAAAAGAATAAAAACTCATCACTTCCACATGCCGAGATCCAAAAGTCACGACCCGTGCAATTATCTTTTTATTATATCAAACTAATCTAATAATTTATTTTTATCAAGTCCCCTGTTTTTGAAAAATCTATCTTCTTTTTTTCCCTTTTCCCATATCATCATAAACCAAAAATCTTTTCAAGTCCTCCTGCATCTTCTCGTCCAGACTCTCCCAGATCTCTTTTTTGGACTGATATCTCAAGGGTTCTTTGATCTTGTGTTTTTTAATATCCCGTATAAGATAATGGTGGCGTACAATCAGCTTTGTGTATCGGCTTATAAAAAACCAGTTCTTTATAATCTGATAACTTCTCTCTTCATGGTCCATGAAACTGTACTCGCCGTGTTCAATATCTTCCTCTTTTTGATGTGCCACAAACGGTTTTCCGACATCATGCAAAAGTCCTGCTGCAAAAAATCTGAAATCCCCACCCCGAAGAGCGTAGTATGTAACCCTTAGGGTATGCAAGAAAACCCCATGCTGATGCCATTCATTTTGCATAAAAAATAGTGATTTAATAAATGGTTTTGAAAATATACTGTTATTCTTTCTGCTCATATACTGCCTTTGAAAATAAAATTCTACTATAATTTTTCTATTTAAAAATCAATTTTTTATTTAAGAAATTTAGCATTCTGCGAGCAGAAACATTCTATATTCAGAATAGGCAGGGAAGAATTTTGTATTGTTGTCCTGGGTATGCGTCTGGATGAACTTGAAGCCTATGCTCAGAATATAAGAATATCCCACATAGCACCCTCACTTCTCAAATATTTGCGGATACTGAAGAATCGGCAAATATTCAGAATCGTAATTGTCTCCATTTTCAATTATGAGTGTCGGCGTAGTCCCGACACCTTTTAGAATCGTTTCGCTTTTGTCGTAGGGTCTGTCTGTGATAATATCCCCAATCGCATACGGAGTGATATCATCCATATGCGTATAGCTTTCGTTCGTGTCTCTGTAATATTTAAAAGTAAAGGGAACTTCGCCAAAGTAATCTTTCCCTTTGGTATATCTCTGCGTCACCACCACCTTTTTATAACCTGCGGCTGCATCGAGTGATTCACTGCGGGTCGGGTACAGCAGGGCAGACTGTATATAGCGGTTCTTGTCCAGATAATCTTTTTTATGTGTAAACTCACGAATAAGCTTTAGTCTCAGAGTCTGAATCTCTTTTAATTTTGAAACGGAACTAAATTCAAGAGAGGGCATGGTATCGCTGTACCCATTTGATTTTTGAATGACACTGTGCAAATATCTTTCCATAGATTTGGGCATATCCCCAAAAAGAGAAGCCCCGACCACATGATCTAAAAAGTATCTATACTCACCCATCTGGGCTTCACGGTTGAGCGGATCACCCATATTTGCAAAACCGCTTGTCTCATCATCTTTGGCATTGAGATTTTTGCTGTATCTCAAATAGTTCATCTCGCCCCAGCCCGAATCATCTGCAAACTTTCTTGCAAACGACCAAACCGTATCTATCGTGTTTCCTGTTCCGGATGTAAAGTGCTCGGGCTCAAATCCGTATGTCGAACTGTGACAGCCGACACATTGCATAAGTTCTTCGGATGTCTGCCCCCTCAGTGAGCCCTCTGCATCTTCAATGAAACCCGACATCCACCAGCCTGCTCCATTGTCTATCCATGTTTCTTTTGAATTATAATACAGCGGTGCATCTTCATCTTTTGATATAGCCTCGCCTGGATAAAACATTTTGTACTTGACCATGTATCGTATCTCTTTGACCCTGTTTGCACGAAGACCCGGAAATTTATTTTGATGGGAGCTGTACATATCCGCATCCACGTCCACATAATGCAGAGGATGGGCGAACTCGGTCTTTAGCGGAAACAGACCTCTGTCTATTTTCGTATCCCTGGCAAGACCTGCATAATACAGTTCATGCGTCTGCAATCTGTCTTGAATCGCTTTTTCAAGAAGGCTGAGGTTCGTTTTGTATATTTGCAAATCAAATGCACCGCTCTCATCTTTCATAAACTTGGAATCAAGCCTGATATACACGCCGCTGACACTTCCGCTGTGGGGAGTAAATATACCATAGGGCATAAAATCAATACTTCTCCATCCAGTATTTTGGCCTATTTCATCCCCAAAAAGAGCTTCCTCCTGATTTTGGGTCCTGACAAACCCGTCTGAATCTGCCGGAAGAGATGCAGGGTTGAGAGCAGGAAAGAGTCTAAACGGATCATCTTTTATCCCGCTGTCGCTATGTGTCGGCTCCCCTTGTTTTTTATTGTAGGCCTCTTGCCAGTTGTCTTGTTTGATATATGTTTTCATATCCCATTCTGAGGTGTTTATATCCAATTTTTGAAGCTCTTCATCGAGTTTATGGGGGAATATTGTATTTTCCCATGGATTCTTATTTGGAGACACCGCAAAACTGTTCACGGGTCCAAAAGCATAATCAAGCTGCAGGTTTCCTATTGCAGAATCAAGCCCCGCCTGAGGAAGAGTATTTCCCAAAGCCTTTCTCGCCGCAGCGTTTGAATGACAAAAAAGACAGGCATTCTGGGTTCCGTAAGAAGTTTCTATATAGCATTGTGCAGGAATATTGGCATAAGGATTCTCAAAGAGTGTACGGCTTCTGAATGCACCTGTCATCGGTGCTTTTGAAGTGCTGATACTATCGTTTTTCTGCATTGGGGATGTATCTGAAGGATTGCCGCAGGCAAGAAAAAAGAGTCCACTCATAAAAAGTAAAATTTTTGTATACATCACAAAGTACCTTGTTTTAATTTTTATAGATGGGCTTATGCAATAAGAGGCAGAGGGGCCTCTTATTGTGTTTATTTTATACCAGGTATTCCGCTGATATATCCAAATGGAGCGTTGAATTTATCTATTTTTCCCTCTACGGCATTTTTTACACTATCGGGTGTCGTCTTGGTAAAGTCGGCCAAATGTTGTGCATTACTCATGATATACGCATGTCCGTTCTCATTGTCAACTACCTGCAAGCCTGTAGCCTCTGCACCCGCCGGCAAAGACAAGATACGTGAAAGCTTCAGAGTATCTACATTGTACGCCCATACAAAGTTATTCGTATGCGTCCCGCTATCCTCACCGATAAAGAGTGTACGCATTTTGTCTGAGAAGAAAACATTATCGGTATTTGCTATCTTGTCAACCGAACATGTATTACCGTTTGCATCCGTTGCTATCTCCTCGCCTAAGAGTCCCGATGGCACATGCATACTTGTAGCTACAAGGTCAGAGGCAATCATATTTCCGTTGATATCTTTTTGCCCTGCGCTCAGAGATATCTCATACGTACCGCCACAGTTGTTTTTGGCGACTTTGATATGATCTATCTCAAAAGATCCGTCTTCCTTCATACCCTTGTCAATATAACTCATAGCCATATAAAGCTTCTTATCCTGAGCGTTATACGCTACACCTTCCATCTTATTCCACTCCGTCGTCGCACCAAGCCATGCTGCATAACGTCTAGGCTCTAGAGCAGAGGCTACATCATCCATCCCATCGACAAGTCTCAAGTATTCCGTACTTGTGCTTCCTGCTTTTAGAGCCTTGTATCCGGCTGGTAAAGTCCCGTTATAATCCGCAGGAGCAATATATTCAAAAATATCAGAGAATGTGTATATATCTTTGTACGATGCTACTTCTGCATTACTGTGGTGGCCAAGCTTCATCCATGTCAGGTACGCAGAACCGCCGTCCGTACTCCCTGGCGTGCTTGTCTGATTCCATTTTGCCGCATAGAGCGTTCCCGCACTTAAATCATTCGCTTTATCCGCAACATACATAAACATACCGACATTGCTTCCGTCATCTCCAAAATAAGCCGTTTTCCCGTCATCAAGCACCTTGGCCATCTCCCAAGTACCTTTCCCCATAGAGTAGTGTTTTGTAATTGTAGTGGATGCATCACTTTTGACTTCAACTTCAGTGATATAACCGTAGTCATAGGCTTTAGCCGTTTTCGTATTGTCAAAATACACTTCAGTCAATGCCTTGATTCCGGCTTCTGCACTTGCCAGGCTTGAACCGTTGCTTGCAGTGTAATACAGATCGTAATCTTCTTCGCTTCCCAAGTGTGTATTCCATGGTGTCTGAGAACCAAAACACGGTATCCATAATCCGTTTACACTTGAGAAATCAATCGCTTTTTGCTCACTCGCAATAAGCTTGCCGTCTGCATCCTGCTCTATGGATGTCAAAAGCATACTCATAGGCATTCTTGAATACCATGACGGGTAACTATAGGCCTTTGAGCCGTCGCTTAATATCCAGTCATATTCAAGATGCGATACCAAGAACAGCTTGCCGCCTACATTCAAGAGTGAGTTTGAATCCGGAGTCTCAGCAAGTACAGGCTCATTCATCGGATCCAATACAGGTTCCATCTTGTAGTTATAAATCTGTCCTGCCTGATAAGGATTCGTACCAACCTTGTCTTTTACATTAAATAATGTAGTGTACGAAAGGTTATGCTCTGTGTATTCGGTTTCTGAAGTATATACACGTACTTTTGCATTCGAATAAGCACTGGACATCTCATCTGCACTCGAAGGTGCAGACATCCCTATAAATTCTACTTTCGTAGCTTCAACGCCGGCTGCAACAGCCGTAGTGTTACTATCTGTAGTGCTATCATCGTTTGCACAACCAACAAAACTAACTGCAAGTGCAGCTGCTGCTGCTAGAGAGATCCATACATTCTTCATCTTTTTTTAATCCTTGTTATTTGATGCCGGAATTCTATTTTGGCTTTATTACCTCTTTGTTACATTTTTATCACATTTGTATTGCTCACGGTTACCGTTGAGATACAGCACTCTAACGGTAATGAAGCTGTAATAATTTGAGAGTACTATCCCAAAAATAACTTACAGGACACCTTTATGATAGATGTAGAAAAAGAGATTTTTTCTAAGTTTCCAAAATTGCAAAAAAACAAACTCGTAAGAGATACGATCTCCAAATTTGCAAAGTCGATTATTCACCAGGATGAGATCAACAAGGCCCTAAACGAGATCCAACACCTGAGCGGTTTTGAGTTTGTAGATGCCGTAATGGATTACTTTGATTTTGATTTCAAGGTGAGTCAGAACAGTTTGCAGAACATCCCCTCATCGGGAAAAGTAGTCATAATCGCAAACCACCCTCTTGGAGGATTGGACGGAATAGCTATTTTGAAGCTTGTCGGAAAAGTACGACAGGATGTAAAGATAATCGCCAATGATTTTTTAAACGGATTTGATGGGCTCAAGCCTCTTATGCTGAGCATAGACAATTTCAAAACCAGACAGACAAAAGAATCTCTCAGCAATATTTATGAAGCACTCAACAATGAGCAGGCTGTGATTATCTTTCCAAGCGGTGAAGTCAGCAGAATGTCCCCTACAGGGGTCAAAGACAAATTTTGGCATAAAGGATTTCTAAAATTCGCATCCAGGACATCTTCGCCTATTCTGCCGATTTACATAGATGCAAAAAATTCAAAACGATTCTATTCCATCTCGGCGATAAACAAAAAACTCTCTACTCTGCTTCTCGCGGATGAGATGTTTAGACAAAAATCCAAATCCATAGAGATGCATGTAGGCGAACTGATACCAAATGAAAATATTTTTCCAAAAGGGATAAAACAAAATGAGGTTGTAAACCTTTATAAAAAGCATTTGTACTCCATACCTAAAAAATACAGCTATTTTATAACCCAAAAGTCCATATCGCACCCGCAGGACAGACGCTATATCAAACAAGAGCTGAAGGAATCCACCCTGCTTGGAGAGACAAAAGACGGTAAAAAGATTTATCTGTATGAATGCAAAAAGGATTCGAAGGTTCTTTATGAGATAGGACGCTTACGAGAGATCTCTTTTAGAAAAGTGGGTGAGGGAACCAACAAAAAAAGAGATATCGACGTCTATGACACCTATTACAAGCATATCGTGCTTTGGGATGATGAAGAGCTTGAAATCGTAGGCGCCTACAGAATCGCAGAGGTAAAAGATATCATAAAAACGTATGGCATAAGCGGGCTCTACACCTCCACTCTTTTTACTTTTGGTGAAAAATTCGACAAATATTTAGACGACTCCATAGAACTTGGCAGAAGTTTTGTACAGCCCAAATACTGGGGAAGCAGAGCCCTTGATTACTTATGGTTTGGTATAGGAGCCTACTTAAAACACAATCCGCAGATAAAATATATGTTCGGACCGGTTTCTCTGAGTGCTTCATACCAAAAAACAGCAAAAGATATAATCCTGTATTTTTACGACAGTTACTACGGAAGCAAAAAAACGCTTGTTTTGCCGAAAATACCTTACAACTTCAAACAGGAGAGTGATTTGATACGAACTCTGAAACATGAATTCAGCGAAGGTGATTACAAAGCAAATTTCAAACTTTTAAAAAATATGCTCAGTACTTTCAATGTGACTGTGCCTACGCTCTACAAACAGTATGCAGACCTTTGTGAAGAGGGCGGAATCGAGTTTTGCGCCTATAATGTGGACAAAGATTTCTCGGACTGTGTTGACAGTTTTATCCTTGTAAAAATAGATAAGATAAAAGAAGCTCAAAGAAAAAGATATATAGACAACAATCTGGGTGCGTAAAATACTCAAATGATGCAAGCCGCCATCCCGGCATGTGGAACTTTCCACATGCCGGGGGTATCACCACTGTCTTATTTTATTTGCGCGCCATAGGATGGCAAAACTCAACAGTCTCTTTTAGATCCTGCTTTTGGATATGTGTATAAATCTGCGTGCTTAAAAGCGAAGAGTGCCCTAAAAGTTCCTGCACGACTCTGAGGTCTGCACCTCCTCTTATAAGTGCCGTAGCATAGGAGTGGCGAAGAATGTGAGGAGAGACTCCGAGGTATTTTTGGCATATCTTAAACGCGGATATCCGGCTCAGTCTTTCTCCCCTGTAATTACACCAGACAAAATCCTTTTCGTATTTAAACGCATTCAAATATGCATCGATCGCATCTCTTGCGACTTTTGCTATTGGGACAATCCGCTCTTTGTCGCCTTTTGCATGTCGTATATGAAGCCATTCTCCCTCTATGTCATCTCTGCCAAGGGCCAGACATTCGCTTATCCTTGCTCCCGTGGCATACAAAAATAATATCAAAGCATAATCACGAAGCCCTATCCAAGTACTTCTGTCTATACATTCAAGCGATTTTTGGATTTTTTCATGAGATAAGAATTTTGGCAGAAGTTTTGGTATTTTTGCAAATTTAAGCTTGGTCTTGTCGTCCGTAAAGCGGCTTTTATAGCAAAAATCAAAAAATGCATTTACTGAAGAAAGTTTTCTGTTGAGTGTTCGTTTATTGCCGTATTTGCAGAGAAAGGCTAAAACCGCTTTAGTGTCGAGCTGAATAAGACTCTTGTTCAGCTCGTTTTCTATCGCTGTAAGATCACTTTTGTAAGCCTCAACGCTTTTTTTGCTCAGTGCTCTTGTTACACTGATATATTCCAAAAAAGCTTCAAGTTCTTTTGACATCACTCGACTGAGATATATGCATCGTCTATATAAAATTTCTTATCCGCTACAAAAATGTATCCGTCTTTTATATCAACCTTATACACGCTGTAATTGAGCAAGTCTTTTGTTACTTCGATAAGATATCCCTCTTTTTCCAAAATAAACAGCTTTTCATTGTGGACGATCATTCCCAAAAAGTGTGCAAAAGGAAATTTAACCTTGGCATTTACCTGTAGATCTGGAGTCAAAGAGACTACTTCACCCTGCTTTGTGGCTATATAGATAGTCTTGTCGTCATAAGCAATATTTCTGGCTTCATAATTCACCCTAATCTCTTTCGAGGCCAAAGAAAGTATCTTATGTGCCGTAGCAGCGATAAGCTTCCCGTCAATCACATTAAAATATATCACATTGTTAAAATACTCTTCTGAGCTGACAATGATTGTTCTTAGTTTTTTCTTGAGTTTTGAATTGACGATGACCACTTTTCCATCAAGCGTTAAGAACAGTACCAAATCATTCATAAAATACGGATTGACAATCCTTGAATCAACAACGATAGAGGCATTGCCCTGCTCTTTTAGAAGCAACTCTTTTGTAGATACGGAATAAAGCGCCATCTCATTGTCTCTAAAGAGTACGGCCAAGACATCATCCTTTACACTTGCGGCAGCTATAGTTTTTTTAAGCTCAAAATTCTCTTGCAAAGAACTGTCTGCGACAAAAGAAAGAGTCAGATTTCCATCAATGCTTGCACTGATAACCCAGCCGTCACTATGGCCTATAAGTCTATAGTCCTTTTTCACGGTAACATCCAAAGGCTTGTCTTTTGAAAGAACCTTGGAGTTCTCCAAAAGAGCAACCGCAGAAGAGATATCCGCAACAGTCTCGTTGCTCTCTCCATAATGTGCCCATGCGGCTTTAACCTCTTTGGGTTCAAACACTTTTTTTGTACTGCATCCGCTCAAAAAGAAAATAGACAGAAGTGTAAAAAGTAAAAATAAAATTTTCAAAATTTATTTCACTCCGTAATGAAGTAACGCTTTTGCTATTTTACTCATTGAAGAATCTTCCGATACCATTTGCAGTTTTTGATGTGCCTGATCCATTTTTTTCTCATGCATAAGAAGAACGGCACTCTGAACCAGGGCAAGGTCTTTATAGATCACGCCTTGTTTTGAAGCATAGTTATTCAAGGATTTGACATCTTTTGCCAGTTCATAAGAAGCGATATCGCCTATAATCAGAGCTTTTGAACCTGTAAGCTCTTTGAGCGTTACCAGGTCTTTGTCTGCCACCGCTTTTGATAAAATCCAGACATCATAAAGTGTCGAACTTTGTGCTTTGAGTTCTGTAAGCGCCTGAGTATTGTTCGCATCTTTCACAAGCGCTCCAAGAGCCGCATTTGCTGATGTTATTTTTGATTGTTTGTTTATATCATACGCTATATTCGCAGCTACGACCACAACAACCGCGACCAAAGAACCTATCATAAGATTCTTGTATTTTTTAACGAATCTCTCCGTCATTACCGCTTTTTCAAAAAACTTTTCTTCAGAGTTCAACTCTTCTTTTACCATACCTATGTTGTCTTTTAAGCTCAAAAATTTTCCTTAATTATATAAATTGTTTCAAAAAGTTTAAAATAATATCGCATACTTTGTTAAAGTTACATCAAACACATTCGTAATATAAGTTTTTTTTGTTACAATCTTATACCAAATTAATATTTTTAGGACTTATATATATGCAAGTAGATGACGCACTATTAACCCGACTTGAAAAATTGTCTTTTTTAAAAGTTTCAGATGATAAAAGAGAAGAGATAATCCATCAGCTATCCGAAATAGTCAGCTTTGTTGATAATTTAAGCGAACTAAATACAGACAATGTGGATGCTAAATTTGCGATGAGCGATGCTGCCACATTTGCAAGAGAAGATATCCCTTCCTGCGATACAAGTGTCAATGACGATATCTTAAAACATGCTCCGCTCAGCGGCGACCATTTCTTTATTGTTCCAAAGATCATAGAGTAGACGATGATACAGGTATATGGAATTAAAAACTGCGACAGCGTAAAAAAAGCTCTCTCATTTTTTAAAAATCATAAACTGGAGTATGAACTGCATGATTTTAAAACCGATAAGGTCTCCTCTGAGAAAATCTCTTCATGGCTCCGGCACGTACCGATAAAGACCCTTTTTAATTCAAGAAGTACGACTTACAGAGAATTAAAGCTAAAAGAGTTAGCTCTTGAGGACGAGGCCAAAGCACAATGGCTCGCAAAAGAGAATATGCTCATCAAAAGACCTGTCATAGAATTTGACGATACCCTCGTCGTTGGATTTAATGAAGAGAACTATAAAGGATTGTTTTTATGAGTGAAGAAGTAAGTGCTAAAAAAACTATAGATATTAAAAAACTTCTCAAGAGTGTTTTGGCGTATGGCTCTTCGGATTTGCACCTGGTAGTAGGAAGCGAGCCTCAGATACGTATCGATAAAGAATTAAGACCGCTCAACCTTGCCGTACTTTCATCAAAGGATGTCGAAGAGATGGCATATTCTCTCATAGAAGACAAACAGAAGAAAGTATTTGAAGACAAGAACGAACTGGATTTTTCTTTTGAGCTTGAAAATATAGGACGTTTTAGAGCTAACTATTACAGAACAATACACGGTATCGCCTGTGCATTTCGTATGATTCCAATCGAAATACCTACGCTTGACCAATATAACAACAATCCCATTTTTAAAGAACTTGTAAAAAAAGAAAAAGGTCTTATCCTTGTAACAGGACCGACAGGAAGCGGTAAATCTACAACTTTGGCATCTATGCTCCATGAGATAAACATGACAGAGAGACGACATATCATTACCGTAGAAGACCCGGTTGAGTTTGTACACAAAAATATCAAATCACTCTTTTCACAAAGAGATGTCGGAAGCAGTACGGAATCTTTTGCGGCTGCACTCAAATATGCACTAAGACAGGATCCGGACATCATCCTTATCGGGGAGATGAGGGATGCCGAGACTATCGGTGCCGCACTTACCGCTGCTGAAACGGGTCACCTTGTGTTTGGAACACTCCATACCAACTCTGCTCCTGGAACAATCAACCGTATCATTGACGTATTTGACGGAGAAGAACAGGCTCAGATAAGAGCACAACTCTCATCCTCGCTCGTCGCTGTAATATCCCAGTCTCTTATACCAAGAGTCGGCGGAGGAAAAGTTGCGACGCAAGAAGTGCTTATAACCAATCCGGCTGTTGCCAACCTCATAAGAGAGGATAAGGTTCACCAGATCTATTCCCAGATGCAGCTCAATCAAAAAGAAACGCATATGAGTACGCAGACTCAAGAGCTGATAGAACTTCTGCAGAAAAAAAGCATCTCTAAAGAAAATGCCATCAAAAATTCAAACAGACCCGAAGAGCTTCAAAAGATGATATAAGGTCTATAAAGACTAAACCTTCTGAAGATAGATAACACTCAGCGGCGGCAGTGTTATCTCTATCATATTTTTGCGTCCGTGACACTCTTGCGCATTTGTTTTAAGCTCCTCTTTTGCCTCAAAATCCCAACCCTGAAACATCTCTGACTGAGAATTGAAAATCTCTTTATATACGCCTCTTGTAGGCATTCCAAGCTGATAGCCCACATGCTGTGTATCTGAAAAATTGCATACTACGATTACAGGTTTGTCTTTTGAAGTGCCTTTTCTTATAAAAGCAATCACATTGGCCTGATAGTCATTTTCATCAATCCATTCAAATCCTTTTACATCCGTATCGTATTTATGTAAGGACGGCTCCTCTTTGTAGAGTTTGTTCAGCGTCTTCAATAGTGTTTGGATACCTCTGTTCTTCTCTTCATGAAGCAGATGCCAGTCTAAGCTTTGCTCGTAGTTCCACTCGGCGAACTGTGCAAACTCACCGCCCATAAAAAGAAGCTTTTTCCCGGGATGGGCTATCATAAACGCAAACATAGCACGTAAATTTGCGAACTTCTGATTATAGTCTCCCGGCATTTTGTTGATCAGCGAGCCTTTCATATGCACAACTTCATCATGGCTCAGGGGTAAGATGTAGTTTTCCTTGTACATATATACGAAACTGAAGGTCAGTATATTGTGGTGATGCTGTCTGTGAATCGGATCATTTTTAAAGTACTTCAGGGTGTCATGCATCCAGCCCATATTCCATTTATAGCCAAAACCAAGCCCGCCCACATCGACAGGACGGCTAACCATAGGAAAAGCCGTTGATTCTTCTGCAAACATCATTATGTCTTTAAATTCCCCGTATACACTTGTATTTAGCTGTTTTAAAAACTTGATAGCTCCAAGATTTTTGTTACCGCCAAATTCATTTGCAATCCATGCGCCGTCTTCTCTTGCATAATCCAAATGAAGCATCGAAGCAACAGCGTCCACGCGTATACCGTCTATATGGTATTTGTCAAGCCAAAACATTGCAGAGCTTATCAAAAAAGCTCGGACTTCATTTCTCTCATAATTAAAAATAGCACTTTTCCATTCAGGATGGTATCCCAGACGCGGGTCTTCATGCTCATATAAGCAGGTACCGTCAAAATTCATAAGTCCATGTCCGTCTGTCACAAAATGCGACGGGACCCAGTCCAAAATCACGCCGATTCCGTGCTGATGCATAATATCTACAAAACACATAAAATCATGAGGCGTTCCGTATCGGGAAGTCGGAGCAAAATATCCTGTCACCTGATAGCCCCAAGAACCTTCAAAAGGAAATTCTGTTATGGGTAATAATTCCACATGAGTAAAATGCATCTCACATAAATACTCAGCAAGTTCCTGTGCGGATTCTTTATATGTTAAAAAGCGGTTCCCCTCTTCTACTTTTCGTCTCCAAGAGCCAAGGTGAACCTCATAAATCGACTGGGCTGATTTATGTGAATTGTTTTTGCGGCGGGTTTTCATCCACGCATCATCAGTCCAGTCAAAATCATCTAAAGCACAGATACGAGAGGCAGAGTTCGGAGCAACTTCGGCAAAAAAAGCATAAGGGTCCGCCTTGTCCGGATTTGCATTTTCTCCGGCAGTCTGTATGTGGTATTTATAGGTCATCCCGTTGTTTGCACCGCACACAAAACCTTCCCATATTCCAGACCCGTCATTACGCATTTTCAAAGGATGGGAAGAGATATCGTAATTGTTAAATTCAGCCCGCAGTGATACAGCCTGTGCATTTGGCGCCCAAACTGAAAAGTACACGCCGGCCTCATTGTTTCGCTCCATGTGATGAGCTCCCAAATGTTCATAAAGCTTACTGTGCGAACCCTCTTTGAAGAGGTAGATATCGAGATCACTAAAACGACTCACATCATGATACATAGGATACATTATTTATTCCTTTACTTAGTATGTTTGGCTAAAGCGTATTTGTATACGTCTTCATAAGCCAATGCCGCATCTCTCCAACTAAAATGGTTTTTCATTGCCCTTTTTTGCATCGAAAGAAAGGCTTTTTGATTGTTTTTATACACTCCCACAGCCCACATCACGGTATGATAAAGAGCGTCGTGCGTAGGTGCATAAAATTTGAATCCGTTGCCGCTGTTATGCGCCTCGTCAAAATTTTCTATGGTATCATCAAGACCGCCTGTGGCGCGCACGATAGGCAGGGTACCATAGCGAAGGCTGTATATCTGATTCAGTCCGCATGGCTCAAAAAGTGAAGGCATCAAAAACATGTCGCATCCAGCCTCTATCTGGTGCGCCAAAGCGTCAGAATATCCTACATGCAAGGCAAACTTATCAGAATGACGACCCGATATCTCACCAAAATAATGTTCTGCCCACTTTTCACCGGTTCCAAGCATCACTATCTGTAAGTCCTGCTGCATCAGACCGCTGATTATTCCGGCAATGAGTCCTATCCCTTTTTGCGTTGCAAAGCGTCCTACAAAACCAATAAGCGGCACATCATCGCGCAGCTCAAGTCCAAAGTGTTTTTGCAAAGCCCGTTTGCATTCGAGTTTTCCATTCATATTGCCGATATCGAAATGTTCGGCTATATGCTTATCGACTGCCGGAGACCATTCATCATAATCGACACCGTTTAAGATTCCGAACAATTTGCTTGCATGTGCACGGATATGATGCTCCATACCAAATCCAAATTCTGAGGTCTGAATCTCCTGAGCGTAGCGTTTGGAGACAGTGGTAACGGCATCGGCATGTGCAATTCCCCCTTTTAAGAGGTTTAACCTGTCATGACTTTCAAACTCCATAGGATTAAAATGGTGCCATCCAATTTCCATCACATCCATTCCGCCTTTATAAAAGTTCCCCTGATGTTCAAGATTATGAATCGTCAAAACAGTTCCCGCATTTGAAAAGTCTTCTGCAAACCTTGTTTTGCTTAAAAGCGGCAAGGATGCTGTATGCCAGTCATTTGCATGGATAATATCGGGCTTGAAATCAAGCATTTTACAAAGCTGCAAAGATGCCTTGGACAAAAAGATAAAACGGTTATCATTGTCTTCATACGGTGTGCCGTTTTCATCATATAGACTTCTGCGTCCGTAGAAATGCTCATAATCTATAAAATAGACACTCACTTCGCTTTGCGGAAGCTTTGTGGTGAATACTCCGGCCCATAGTTCACCCATTGGTCCCATAGGAACGCCAAGGGCACCATCGACATGTGTCAGTTTACTTTTATCGATCTGATAATATCTCGGCATAACGACGATGATGTTATGGCCAAGCTCTTTGAGCGCTTTTGGAAGAACTCCTGCGACATCGGCCAAACCGCCGGTCTTTGCATACGGAAAAACTTCAGATGCTACAAACAAGATATTTAGTTTTTTCTTAGACATTTCAATCCCTTAACAAACAGTATTTTTATACAACTCTACATAGGACTTGGCACTTTTTTCAAATGAAAAGTCGCAGGCCATATTAAAACGGATGAGCTCATCCATCTTTTTCTTATTGCGTTTTAATTCCAAAGCTCTCTCGATTGCATCCATAAAAGCTTTTTTGGAAGCTTTTGTAAACACTATCCCCCTGCCGCATTCCTCTTTGTCTTCATGAACACTGTCATAAAGACCTCCCACCGCATGAACGACAGGTACCGTGGCATATCGCATAGCTATCATCTGATTTAGCCCGCACGGCTCAAAAAGTGATGGCATCAGTAAAAAATCACCCGCCGCATAAACCTGATGCGAAAGTTTTTCATTGTATCCGTAGAGCATACAAAAATTATCATGTTTATCTGCGACTTCTTCAAGCTTTTGTCTGTATCCGCTTGCACCCTCGACCAAAATAAGCAAATTAAGCCTTTTTTTGAGCATCGGCTTTATCGACTCCAACAGAAGATCAAAACCTTTTTGATGAACAAGTCTGCTCACCATTACAAAGAGCGGGATTCTTGGATCTTTGAGTCCGAGCTTTTTCACCAAGCCCTTTTTGTTTAGATATTTGTCTTCCAGATTTTTACCGTCATAATTGTATTCCAAATCATCATCGGCATGTGGATTAAATGTCGAAACGTCTATTCCGTTTAAAATACCGAAAAGTTTCTTGGAATGATGTTTTAAAAAACCTTCAAGCCCGCATCCAAACCTGCTTGTTAAAATCTCTTTTGCATATCTCGGGCTTACGGTGGTAATCACATCGCTGTACGCGATTCCCGCTTTCATAAAATTTACACTGCCGTAGAACTCGATTCCCTCCATTGTGAAATATTTTTCATCTATGCCCAGACGCGACAGAGAAGAAATATCAAAGACACCCTGATATGCAAGATTATGGATACTAAATACTGTTTTGATATCTAAATTCTTCTCTTGCACCATCAAGGGAACCAGGGCCGTATGCCAGTCGTTGAGATGAAGCAACTCTATTTGAAGCTTTTGGGCGAGTTCTACAATAGAGGCGCAAAAAATACCGAATCTTAAATCGTTATTTGAAAAATCCCCATTTTCATCACCGTATAAACTTTGCGTATGGCTAAGCATAGGAGCATGCACAAAATAGATCTTTACACCATCGCTAAGAGATGAAAAAATTTCAACCTCATAATCCACTCCGCCCAGATATACGCTAAAAGCCAAATCTTCTTTTTTTAAAGAAGAGTTTTGCATAAAACCGTATAAGGGCATGACACAGGATACATCCAGTTCTTTTGAGAGATATTTTGGCAGAGTTCCGGCTACATCGGCCAGTCCTCCACTCTTGGCATGTGGAAATATTTCGCTTGCTGCAAAAAGAGTTTTCATCAGTTCCCCTTTGAATTAAGAAGTGTTGCACACTCTTCCGGAGACACTGGATTTATTGCCATTGCTGTTGAAATCTCAAATCCGCCTATCCTGTAAATACGCGGAGTGATTCGAACCGTAAAGCGGTAGTTCTTATTCAGATACGGCATAAATGTTTCATTGTCAAAATTTGGGTTAAGAGGTGCAAGTCCAAAGAACAGATTATAATCAAAATTACCCAATTGCTTGCTGTATTTTTTAAAAACCTTTTTGAAGAGCAGCGAGAGATCGATTATATCATCCCTTGTACACTCATCCAAACTGGAATAATTTTTCTTTGGTGCTATCATCACTTCAAAAGGAAAACTGCTCGCATACGGACAAAAAGCCACAAAATTGCCTATCTCTTCAATCACCCTTTTTTTATTGTTCATTTCGTTTTGCACAATATCTTCTATGATTCCACGTCCGTGGCGACGATAATAACGCATATTCCTGTCTATAAATATCAACTCGTTTGGAGGCATAACGGGTAATGCAAGTATTTGGGTATGCGGATGTTCCTGTGTCGCTCCGGCAGTTTGCCCGGAGTTTTTAAAGACGCTTAGATGGATAAGTCTTTTGTCTTTTTTCAAATCCTTAATACGGATAATGATACTTCGAAGCCAGTTCTCAATTGCATGTACATCCAAAGCTTCAATCCCGCATTCGTGGCATGTGGAATCTATAAGTACCTCGTGTGCCCCGACTCCAGGGATAGATTCAAACATCCCGTCCCTGCGTGATTTGTTTTCAAGTTCAACCTGTACGGCCTTATAAAGATTTGGAACTATACGGGTTTTCCATCCGCTGCTGTTGGCATTATTATCACGAATAGCATACACCTCAGGAGGGGTCAGTGACTCATTTCCTTCACAAAACGGGCATTTGGCCTTGGGAATATTTAATTTCTTTTCTACAGCCAAATCAGGTCTGTGCAGCCTCTCCGGTGCGATTAGAACATATTGATTATGAATCCTATCCCTTCTAATCTCAGACATCAAAGACTCCCAATAGCATTTTTAGATTGACTTGGGATGCAAAACTGTATGAGAATATAATCGAAATCTGTTGTGCGACCGCCTCAAATCCGCTCTCATTTTGTGAAATCGTATTGAGAATATACGCGTGAACATCGCATGTCTCACTACTTGATAAGACAATTCTTTTGTTTGTGAATGTATCTATTATCTCCAAGGTGTCCACTCCATACAGACTTAATCCCTCTTCGATCTTCACACCGTTTAATGTCGCCAGCTTTGGATGTGCCAAATGAAAGTTAAACTCCATCCCGTAATAGAGTTTCTCTTCACAGATACTCTTTACACTCAGCTCAAGACCTACACCCGCATCTTCAAAGGTATACCTTTTTTCCATGCTTGCGGCATAGTTTTTCTCAAGGTAGAAGCCTCCATCCCTGTAAAAAGTATTCGTTTGCGCATCAAGCTCAAAAGCCTGGTTTGCAAAATCACCAACTTCATGAAACGAAACTTTTTTAAAATTATCCAGAGTAAAACCGTCCGTACTGAAATGATCGACAAAAGAGTGTTTAGGGTGCCAGTCATAAATCAGCTGTTCTTTGAGCGTGTCATTTACCTCTGCCCCGTCATTATGTATCGTGGCAATCTCATCATCGCTGTTTATGCGCTCATGTACCTCTTTTGGATGAAGTATTTTTTCGTGATAGGCTTCTTCTCTGCGCATAAGCGTATTTTGCCAGTTAAACAAAACGTCAAGTGAACCAAACTCAAGCATCTGTCCGCCAAATTTGCCTGAAAAGACAAGAGAAAGTGATTTACTCAGCACTTTGAGCTCTTCATATCCGTCTTGGTCTATATCTTTTACAAGACAAGATATCTTTTTCCTGCTGTAAAACTTTTCAATCTCAAGTAAGTACCTATAGGCATTATCGCGTAAATTTGGAAGGTAAAGCCCCCCGAAAACTCCATGCCAGAATACGTCATTTGTCTGAAGTTTATAAAGACTCTGCAGAGACTTTTTATCAAGCTTATGCTGATTTTTACTGTGAAACAACATTCTTTTGTGAAGATAATTGCTCTCATGGTATTTGATAAAGAAATTTTTCCATATGCCGCCTTTTATAAAAGCAACTCCCATAGTATTAAAATACTCAGTTCCCACCTGCTCTTTGAGCGCTTCAAGAGCCAGAGTCTGCTCACTTCGTAAACTCCACTCACCCATCTCAAAATACGAGGTATTGTTGAGATACGCTATCCCTTTTGAACGGTTTTGCCCAAGATATTCGCTGTAATGCTGTGTTTGGATCTTATCATTTTTCAAGACTGCTTCAAGAAAATTTTCCAGCCATTTTTTCTCATATACCCATTCATTTGTTTTTGGCCAAAGACCGAATTTTTCACCGTCATCAAAAATAATCGCGGCAGAGTTCTCATCTTTTGCACATGCCAAGATAGCATCGATGGAGCGCTCAACGCTGAAAAAAGGCAATGCATATCTAAGAGACTGAGAAATAGGAAAAAGAGCCAGAGGAGTTCCCCCCTCTTCGGTCACATAATATCCGTCCATATCTTTTGCACTAAAACCGCTGCTTAAAAAATGGTAGTCATCCACTACCGCATAAGAGATATCACAGGCATTCAAATCGGGTACTATCGATGATTCCCAGACTCTCTCTGTGAGCCATAACCCGTTTGGTGTTGTTTTTAGGTGCTTTTTGATATATGCATTTAACTGATTAATCTGCGCTCTTCTGTCGCATGAGGGAATGGCACTGAGTATCGGTTCATAGTATCCTGCACCTATCCATTCAATCGAACCGAATTTTGTCAATTTTTTTATATTTGCAAATATTTTCGGATGCTTCGTTCTTATCACGTCCAAAAGCCATCCGCTGCAGTGAACTGCAAATTTAAAATCCGGATATCTTGCCATGGTTTCAAAAAACGGCGCATAACAAAGCTCTATAGCCTCATCGACCGCATCCCCGAAATTATCTATCGGCTGATGCATATGCACACCAAACAACAAAGAAACTTTACTCATATTTTTACCACCTTAAACAAACCAGTTTTCATTATAATTAGTCGTTAAATCAATTTCAAGTTCTCCAAAACCCGGAAGTGACTGCACAACAATGCTCTTTTTATAAAGTTCAAATCTAAACTGTACTTTTTGAGCCTGTATGGTACTTTTATCCACACCTATCTCAAGCCACTCTTCACATGCTACCTTTAAAGAGATATCATTAAAATACTCCTGCACATGCGTATCCTTGCAATTATGGACAATGATAGTCTCATTGAATCCAAGCGGCTCGATAATAATCCGCAGATAATCACACTCATATAACTGAGTCATATCCGAATCAAATGCGAAATAGATATTTTCCTCATTCTGTCCGTATAATATTTTGCGAACAGGACCGCGAACCTTGTCCATAGTAGAAAAAAGCTTTGTCTCATCAACAACACCACACCCGATCCATTCAAAAAACGAATCATGCTTACCGTCAATATCGGGATAGATATGCGACTGCGGTTTCAGCCAAAAGTCTTGAGAGCTTTTATTTTCTATAATAGGCCTAAACAAATCAGAGGGAGGGCTTATCTCCATCAGATCGTATATTGAGATCAGGTGGGAACGAAACAGAGTGTCAAACTCAAGACCAAAATCCGTGAAATGGTCATCTCCGTACCACCAAAACCAGTCCGAACACTCGGCTGCGAGGAAATGCTCTGTTATTTTCGCTTTTACACTTTCATCCAGAAGCTGTTTATGATGTTCATAATCCCATTTGCTCATATAAATAAGTTCCCAGGCACGCGTCTTTTCATTATGCCCCACCCAGGTGTTAAACTCTCCGTGGATCCAGCTTCCGGGTGCTATATGTTCAAGAGTCTGCGCTTCAAGCTTTGCCACATCATCCATATGTACCGTTTCGCACCAGGCCGTTTCACTGAGTTTGCTATAAAGGGAATCAAAAAAATCAAAACCGTTATTACTGAAAAACTCCCAGGCATTTTCACCGTCTAAAATAACAAAAACCACGCCCTGGGGATTGGATGTATTTATCTTTTGAAGTGAAGATATAAAGTGTTCGCTGGCTTTTTGCGGCTCCCAGAACCTGTATGTAAATCCGATTAAATCGCTGATGCCGTGATCTCTGAATCCTATACACATCTCTTTGTAATCATAAGGTGTGTATAGCAGACCCCTGTCGTCGGAATGTTTAGATTTAAAAAGAATAGCCTCGTCTGTCGCTATCCATTTTATTCCGCACTGTTTCAAAAGTGCGATACTTTTTTCATCTACCGCTCCCTCCGCCGGCCAGAAACCCTCAGGGATAAAGCCGAAGGTTTCAATAAAAAGCTCCTTGGCTCTTTGAACCTGCAGCAAAGCATCCTCCTGCAGAGGTATGTGCTGCTGTGGGATATGTGTAGAGGGATTTGCTTTGAGTGCATTATTCATATCCATAAGCAGGGGCAAAATAGGATGGTTCAGGGGTGTGGTTGAAATGGAAATGCGATCTTCATTATGAAGCTGCGTGTAATAATCAAAAATGCCCGAACAAAAATTTGACAACTCATCCAACAAGAGAGTTTTATCATATTGGCTGTAATCGTTTTGTTTTTTTATCAGGGAGTCCACAAGAGAACTCTTCTCTCTCAAATAGACGCCGCACCAGGATAAAATAAATAAAACCTCAAGATCTAAAAAATCATGATGGTTGTAGTGCTCTTTTTTGTAAAGTGCCGCAAAACTCGGTAAAGGTGCCACCATCGTATCAAACTGTGCACTCTTACATATTTTGATGATCCATTGATAATCAGGCTCATTCAAGGCCGATGGTTCCTGCAGCCAAAGATTTAAAAAACGGTCGTTATACTGAGGTCGCGTATAATACAGCTTCAACTGCTCTATGAGAGGAGGCGTTATATTGAAGGTGGCCTTTAGATTTTTATGTCTGGCCATCATCCACGGCATATCATAATAATCTTTTATGGCATGCAAAAAGACCCACGGCATCTGCATGATGCCCAAGCCGTCACGATAATCAGGCTGGTGCATATGCCAAATAAAACTAAGTTTCAATTATCTGCCTTTATTCTGACCACTGTGCTATTTTGGCACTGTATGAATCATAAATTATTTTTCCCGCGGCATCGTTTTGTGCCTGAATGTAGATGTTTAAATGGTCACTGTACTGGTCCGGAATCATTAAAATCCAATCCGTATCATTTTCCCATATCTTCACACCGTCCACCGATGATGAACGCTTGCCTTTGGCATCTTCGAGGAATTTTCTCATCATCTTGCCTTTGAGTGCCTGTGTGCAGTCGATCTGCAAAGAACGGTAATGAAAGGATTCTATCTCTTTTGAAAAAGCTGAAAGTTTTACACCGTGCGTACCTATAAGCTCCATAATTTTAAGGCTGGCATACATCGCATCACGCGTAAAGCTGAATTCGGTAAAGGCAAAATTTCCGTCGACTGTAGCAATCAGGTCATACTCTTTTAATTTTTTGGCTTTAAAGTTTGAATATTTTCCACGCTCAATCTCGAGATTTTCAAAGTACACTATATCAGGTGCCCAGGTCGGCAAAAACACTCTCTTTTTCTCTTTTGCACCCTCTATATTAAGCAGATGTAAAACAACGAACAAGCCTTTAATCTTGTCTAATACCTCTCCCTCGTCCGTAACAATGCTGAGTCTTTGCGCATTTGGATAAATCATAACTCCCATATCGTATTCCAGACTTTTCACTATAGCTGAGATATTCGCCTCTGAGCGCTTTTCAAGTGTTGTTATGTTCGAGAGTTTTTGCGTACTGTGATACGCATTTAAAACTGTATTTTCAACACCTATGTTGTTTAAAATACGCGGGAAAATATCAGATGTACTTCCGTGCATAAGGTCTACGGCTACACTGACATTGCCGCTTCTTATCAGGGTATTGTTTATCATGTTTTCTACAGCATCTTTATAATCATGGCACTCTTTTTGAAAATGTGTTTCATGAATTTCACCGATTTGTGAGTAATCGACACGGCGAAATTTTTCTATAAAAAATGTTTTCTCAAGAGCTTTTGCATCATTTGAATCGATGCGCATAGCCTCTTCATTAAAGAGGGTGATTTGTGAACTGGTAGGATCATAAAGGTCCTGTTTAAAATGGGCACCGCCCATGATGGAATCATCATTTGCCAATGTATAACGCAAAACTGACGGAGGAGTGCTTTTTAAATCGATCACATTTACACCCGCAGAGAGTAGTCCGCCTAAAAATGCGCGTTTTAGCATACGGGAACTTCTATCGTGATCACGTCCGACTACCACTTTGGAGCCAATAGGAAGCTGCGTAGCAAATGCTTCTGCCAGTTTCGCCGCCATCTCACAGGAGAGTTCAACATTGCTTCGCCCGGTTACACTTCCGTTTTCAAAAATAGAGTTTTTATATTTGCTCCCCCATACCAGATTGCGGCTCACTATGGAGGCTGCTTCGACTTTTTTATCCGGCCAGATAGTCACATCGTGTTCAAAACTGCTCAACTCTCCGATTTCACACCCCTCAGCCATTATCAGACCGGATTTTGCAGTCACGTTTTTGCCTATAATATTGTCATTGCATATAACAGCATTGTCCAAACGTGTTTTTTTCTCAATGCTTATATTATTCCATAAAACAGTATTTCTCAAGTTACAGGATTTGCCTATTTTGACATCATCTCCGATAACAACATTATTGAGTTTTACGTCGTTTTCTATTTTGACATTTTTTCCCAAGACAACGTTGCCAATAATTTCTATACTTTTGTCAAGCTCATATCCCTTATCGCTGTACAGTGTGCCATCAGGAAACACCTGTTTTTTTCCGGGTATTTTCAGATTTACTCTTTCATGTAACAAATCTTCAAAAACCTCACGGTAACTCTCAGGATTTCCGACATCACGCCAGTACCCTTCAAGATTGTAACCCATCAAAGGTATCTCTTTTTGCATCAACAACGGAAAAAGGTCTTTCCCGAAATCAAAGTTTTTACCCTCTGGAATATGCTCAAGAATCTCAGGTTCTATGATGTAGATTCCTGTGTTGATCGTATCACTAAACACCTCACCCCAGCTTGGTTTTTCCAAAAATTTCTCTATCACGTTATCTTCATTTGCAATAACTACGCCAAATTGCAATGGGTTTTCAACAGATGTCAGTCCTATGGATAAAAGTGCTTTTTTATTTTTATGAAATTCGAATATCTCGTTGAAATCAAAATCCGTAACAAGGTCACCGCTGATTATAATAAAGTTCTCATCACCGATAAACTCTTGTGCAAGCTTCACCGCACCTGCTGTTCCGTAATCATCATCAGGAATGACATAGCTGATTTTAATGCCAAAATCACTTCCGTCTTTAAAATAATTTTGAATAATTTCCGGCTTAAAATATAATAAGACTATAAATTCTGTGATACCGAGTTTTTTTAACTCCATCATAGTGTGTTCCATCATAGGACGGTTTAAAATCGGTAACATCGGTTTTGGTATAGAGTTTGTAAGTGGTTGGATCCTTGTTCCGAACCCGCCTGCCATTACTACTGCTTTCATGTATTATTCCCCTTTTTAGTCTAAGTAATTAATTGTATCAAGATAATGCTGTGGTAATTGATATTTTTTTGAAACTACCTCATCTATTTCTATAAGCTTGAATTCACCCTTTTGAAAAACCGCCACCTTGTTGGAGTCTTCATGTGACAATAGATAATCAACTGCCGCAATTGTAAATTCAAATGCCATCATTCTATCATATACAGTCGGATTTCCACCCCTTTGTATATGCCCCAAAATACTGATACGCGTTTCAAGTCCTATACTCTCTTGAAGCCAGTTGTAGACCTCTGTCGTTTTTTTGGTCCCCTCGGCGACAATTGCCAGGATATAGTTTCTTCCCTCTTCAACCTCTTTTTTGAGTCTCAGGGCAAGTTTTTCAGATTCAAACGGCGCTTCCGGAATCACACAGACCTCGGCACCGCTGACCATAGCAGAGACAATAGCGAGATAACCGCAGTCCCGCCCCATGACCTCAACCAAAAAAGCACGGTTGAATGAAGATGCCGTATCTCTTATCTTGTCAAGAGCATCGCGTATAACATTAAGAGCCGTATCAACGCCCAGACAATATTCTGTTCCGTAGATATCATTATCTATGGTGGACGGTATTCCTACAAAATTCAGATTGAATTCTGAACTGAATATATCCATGGCACGAAACGAACCGTCACCGCCGAGGACTATCAAACCTTTGATGCCGTGCGAGAGCAGATTATCATGCGCCTGCTTTCTATATTTATATTCAAAGAATCTTTTTGAACGTGAAGAGCGGATGATTGTACCGCCTATATGCATAATACCTGCAACACTCTGATGGGTAGCTTTTTTTATCTTGTTGTCAATCAGCCCTTCCAGACCGTCATAAATAAGATAAGGCGTTTGTTTGTTTTTAAAAGCATAATCAACAAATTTTTTAATTGCCGGATTCATGCCGGGTGAGTCACCGCCGGAACACATAATTGCCAATGCCATATCTTACTCCTTGATCCTGTCGAGATTGCTAAAACCGGGCAGTATTTTTCCCTCTAAAAGTTCCAAACTTGCACCGCCTCCTGTTGAGATGAAACTGAAGTTCTCAGCCTCAGACGCTCTATCCACGGCGTCTGCAGTATCTCCGCCTCCCACTATCGTGTAAGCATAACAATCAGCGATTGCATTGGCAATTTTAAAAGTACCTTTTGAAAATTTATCTATTTCATAAATTCCCATCGGTCCGTTCCAGATAATGGTATTGGACATCCCTATGGCTTCACTGAAAAGCTTAACCGTTGCAGGACCTATATCCACCGCCTTGAAGCCCTCAAGGACATCCTGAGCCGGAACAACTCTTACATCCACAGGATTTTCAACGGAATCCGTAATTACCAGATCCACAGGAAGATAGATTTTTACGCCATACTCCCGTGATGCGTTTAAAACGTCCAATGCGGTATGCACATAATCCTCTTCATATAAAGAATCCTGCATATCATACCCAAGAGCTTTTAAAAACGTATTGCTCATCGCACCGCCGATTATAAGCTTGTCTACTTTTTGCAGGACCTCTTTTAGCAGCGTGATTTTTGAAGATATTTTGGAGCCTCCTACCACGAGCGCTATGGGCCTCGTAGGAGTAAGCAGTGCTTTACTGAAAGCTTCAATCTCCTTCATCATCAAAAAACCGGCTACTTTTGTTTGCACAAATTCTGTGATCCCGTACGTTGAGGCATGTTTTCGGTGTGCGGTTCCAAAAGCATCATTGACATATATATCGCATATTGACGCAAGTTTTTTTGAAAGTTCTGCATCATTTTGTTTTTCACCCTCATGAAAACGGATGTTCTCAAGTAAAAAAACGCGTTCCAAAGAGCATTGTGCAATCTCATTTTTTGAATTTTCAAAATCGGATATGAATTCCACTTTTTTTTGGAGCAGTCTTTCAACTCTTTTGGAGATTGACTTTAAACTGTATTTTTCATCAAATGCGCCCTTGGGACTTCCAAAATGGCTTACAAGTGTAATGGAGCAGGCATTATGGTCTATACAGTAGTTTATTGTCGCAAGAGCGGCTCTTATACGTCTGTCGTCCGTTATGTTTGCGTGTGAATCAACCGGGACGTTAAAATCCACACGTATTAAAACACGCTTGCCGCTTACGTCGATATCTTTGAGGCTTTTTACACCCTGCATATAAGCGAGATTAGAACTCATCTTTGTTCCTTATATATTGAACATACGGTCATAATATTCCGTAGCCATACGTGATGAATCAAAATCAATCTCCACGTCAGACATGGCATTTTTCATAATGCACACCCACTCTTGCGGCTTGTTGTAATAAGTTGGAATTATTTTGTTTTCCAAAATGTCCATCATATTTTTATTATCCTGATAATCCTGTTCGGCAATCGGCATAGTGTGCTCAAGCGTTGGGATCGTAAATGCATTTTTGCCGTCATTTGCAAATTCCGGATGCCAGCCGTCATTGATTGAAAAATGGATTGAACCGTTCATGCTGGCCGTCATTCCGCTTGTTCCGCTTGCCTCACGCGTTATTCTTGGAGTGTTCAGCCACACGTCGCTTCCCTGCTTTAAAATACGAGAAAGAGAGAGTTCATAACCTGTTAAAACAGCAATATTCTTATAATGGTGGCTTATGTTAATTAGCTCATTAAACATGTCTGTGGCCCCCTGGTCTGTCGGGTAAGGTTTACCCGCCCAAATAACCTGAACAGGAGTTTCCTCATTTTTTATCATCTTTACAAAGCGTTCAAAATCATATTTCAACAATCCGGGACGTTTATATTCTGCAAAACGTCTTGCCCATACTATCGTTAACACTTCGGGATTGAATATTTTTCCGGTCTGGTCCGCCACTATATCAAAAAGGACTTTTTTAAGATGCTTTTTACGGGCTACGACTTCATAATCCTCATGCTCGTCAAGTGCCCGTATAAGGGTCTTGTCTGTCCAAAACTTTTTATTTTGAGCATTTGTGATAGAGATAATCTTGCATCTGTCCTCAACATTTCCCCACATATCATTTGCAACCAGTCCGTGAATTTTGGAGACTGCATTCGCTATTTTTGCGCTTCTTAAAGCCCCTACCGTCAGACTGAAATTGTCATCATTCTCATAACCGCTGATTTCACGTACCGTATCAATTGAATGACCGTTAAAAAAGCCCATTTCATGTAAAAAGTTTATATTGTGTATCTCATTTCCAGCGGCCTCCGGAGTGTGCGTGGTAAAGACGACATGTTTTTTCACTTCGTCCATGTTTTTAAATCTCTCATAAAGCTCATACACAAGAGGAAGCGCATGCCCCTCGTTCATATGATAAATATCTCTAGTCTGATTTAAAGCTTCAAGGACCTTCGTTCCGCCGATACCTAAAACTATCTCCTGAGCGACACGGGTACGCTCATTCCCGTCATAAAGCTTATGCGTGATTGTTCGTGAGAGGTAGTCATTTTCATCGGTGTCGGTTGAGAGTAAAATCATAGGAGCCGTACCAAATACGTCAGGACGCAATAAAAAAGCCTTGATTATCACATCTTCATTATGTATTTTTACAGTGACCTTAATAGGCAACTCTTCTAAAAAATAATAAAATTTTCTCGTAAACTGGGGGCGAAGCGTACGGTCTTCGTTTCTTTGCTGGTCATAGTAACCAAAACTCCAAAGAAGTCCGATACCGATCATATCCTGCTTTAAATCGTATGCACTGCGCATATGCGAACCGGCCAAAAATCCCAAACCTCCGGAATATATCTTCAGAGCCTGGTCAATCGCGAACTCCATTGAAAAATAGGCAACTCTGGTGCTGTACTTGGGATTAATATCATACGGGAATAAATTCATTCTTTTCCTTGTCTTTTTGTAGCTTGCAGTGTAATAAAATATCCATAACCCAATAATTTTTATGAAGTAACTTTATAACTTTTGGTAACGACAATATACAATATTTATGTTACCTTTGTGTGTGTAGCATTGAGTAATTTTAATGCATATGCTATAAAAATACGCTTTTATTTTTTAGACTCCTTATACCCTGAGGAAAATATCTTTTATTTTTCCTGCCTAAACCTTATCATTTTGAATCGCTCACCTAAAAAATTTGGCAGTATCAGTATCTTCGCTTTTTCAAGTTCCTGCTTGTAGATTTTTTCTTCCGCATTCTCTTTTAGTATTTCCAATAATTCCAATATACCCATATTTACGAGTGCTGTCATCTGGGCTTTTAATTCTATAAACCGTACTCCCGCCTCTTCGTAAGCATCTTTAACATGTTCAAAAGTCACATCGTAGGTGATATCGGATTTTCCAAACAGCGCATCACGTTTTATCTCTTCATCAAAGAACGGAATCACTTTGTGTTTTTCATAAACCCTGATAGAAAAATCAGGTCTTGCCTGCATCTCTCCGTAATCAAAACTCATAAATTCGAACTTTGCACATGCCAGACTCATCTCTTTTGCAAACTCTTCGTACCCTATTGCTATTTCGCCTCTGTCTTTGTGGTATTTTTGGGCTTTTTCTCTGACCCATGGGTCATCCACATCAAACTCTATGTTATCTGCATCGACTCGGGCAGTCTTACCCTTGTAATAAAGTTCACAGGGAAAAGCGTCAAATATTTCGTTTGCAACAAAAAAAGCATTTTCACATTGCAGTTCACTCAAGGATTTATAATGCGTCAGTGAAACGGCATCACCAAAACTCTCCTTGAAGTAGTTGCGTTGAAATTCCTGCAAATCATCAAATCTCTCTATGATAACAAAGTTTAAAGTGCTCAGAAGTTTTGGCCGCAATGTATATATAAACTCTATGACATCCGCCAAAAAGTAACCGTGATGCGCGCCTATTTCACATACCACGCCCCCTTCGCTCAAAAAACCTTCATCTACTAGAGAAATAATATGTTTGGCAATCGTTCCTCCAAAAAATTTGCTTGTACTTACGGCTGTATAAAAATCGCCCTCTTTACCAATATTTTTGTAGCTGGCATAATACCCCTTTTCGCCGTAGAGCCACTCAGTCATATATGCACTGAATTTACGATCTGCCATCGAACACCCCGCTGGATCGTTTTATTAATCTAATCATTTTTATACATCTCATAAAGGCTTAACAATTCCAACTGTCTGTCTATCTCAAATACTTTCATATCTATCTCTTGAATCTTCAGTGAGTTTTCAAGCATTTGGATATCGTATTGTGTTTTATAGCCGGCTCTGAATAAACTTTTTGTATCCAGAAGCAACTTTTCATACAGATCTTTGTTTTGAACACTTAAAATGATTTTTTTATCAAAATTTTTAATATTCTGCATCACTTGCTCAAACAAAGCCGTCAGTTCTCTTTTTTTGTCTTCTATCACAAGTGCGGATTTGAGATAATCCACCTTTGAAGCTTCTATATCGTTAAAGGTATTGATATCAAGCGGCATCACAGCTTTTATGCCGTAGTCATAATACTCTTTTTCATTGCTTCCGAAGATAAATGTACTGTCTGTTTTATTCCAGTTATATCCGGCTGTAAAACTTACACGGGGCAGATACTTTGCCGTGGTTACATCTTTGTAGTATCTGTTTTTTTCTATCTCACTCTTTGACATGCTCAAGACGATGTTGTTATTTAAAAAACTCTCCTCATCCAAAAGCTCCATATGAGGGACCTTCGCCTTTTCGTAATCCGTGTCACTGATGGCCTGAAATTTTGAGATCAACCTCTCTTTGTTGGTCTCAATATCATAAAGTGCCTGCGTGAGTAAGTTTTTCTCAATAACCGCATTATCCAAAAATCCGGAATCCAGCTGTCCGTTAAGGTACTGCTCTTTTTTAAGCTCAAGATTTATCTCAGAATTTTTTATCTGCAAATTTTGTTTGTCAATTTTCAGGTCCGTCTGTTTTATCTGCATCAAAAGAGAGATCGCATCTTTTACGAGTTTTCTTTTTACAACATCCACGGAATAGTTCGAATATTTCCTCGAAGCCTGCGCGAACTTAATACCGTAATAAATCCCGCCGCTTTGAAAAATAGGCTGGTCCATCTTTATTGCGGCACTCTCATTGGTCTGCTCGACACTATACGGATCGCTGACAGAATAGCTGTAGCTTATACTTAAAGGCGCTATCCAGGAATCACGAAGTTTGGAGCTTTCAGCCTCGATCTTTTTATAATCATAAGAAAACTGTTTTTGCTTATTATCAGAGATATAATCTTCTAAAGATTCACTGCCATCTGCAGCAAAAACAGAGTGACTACAAGCCAGCGACAGCGCGAGTAAGAGATTTAAAACCCTCATCTATTTCCTCTTTCGTTATAGTTAACGGCGGTAAAAATCTCAAAGTATTACGACCGGCTTTAAGTACCATTACCCCTTCTTTTCTGGCATTTGAAATGACATTGCCCAAGGTCTCAGCGTCTTTTACACGTAGTCCGCACATCATTCCTATCCCTACTTTGGCGGTAAAAATATTCTTGTGGGCATTGTAAAAACTTTCCAATGACTGGTCAAACAAGAGCGTAGTTTTCTCTAAATCACCACTTTCGTAATATTCTCTTAAGACATCTACGACTTCACATGCGGCAGTTGTACTCAGGTAGTTTCCGCCAAACGTAGAACCGTGATCCCCTGCACTAAAGACATCTTTGAGCCTTGTCATAACCACACCGATTGGGACACCGCCTCCAAGACCTTTAGCCAAAGTTATCACATCAGGTTCAATCTCATAAACATTTGAAGCTAAGAACTTTCCGGTTCTATATACTCCCGTTTGCACTTCATCCACTATAAGCAAAATATTTTTACTCTTTAAGAGTGCCGCCAAAGCCTGCACTTCCTCTTTATCCTGCGGCTGAACTCCGCCCTCGCCTTGGACTAGTTCTATCATTACGGCACATGTGTGGTCATCCAGGGCAGCTTCTACATCCGCCATAGTGTTTGCATAGACAAAACCATCAGGAAACGGTCCGAAATAATTATGCATGGATTCCTGACCCGTAGCCTTTACCGTTGTGATAGTGCGTCCGTGAAAGGAGTGCTGCAGAGTGATTATCTTATATCTTTTGACTTCACCGTCTCTCTCGCCGAATTTTCTTGCGATCTTTATCGCACCCTCATTTGCTTCTGCGCCGCTGTTTCCGAAAAAGCACATCATGTCATAGCCGCTTGCCTGCACGATTTTTTGTGCGGCACGGGCCTGAGGAGCGATATAATAAAGGTTTGACATATGTGTCAGGTTTGAAATCTGCTTGCAGATTGCATCATTGACCCTCTTATTCGCATGACCTGCATTGGCTACACCAATACCCGAAGTGAAATCTATATATTTCTTACCGTTGCTGTCAGTCAGTGTCGCATTTGCTCCACTTACAAATTCTACATCTGCTCTTGCATATGTAGGCAATACAAATTGTTTATCCAGTTCTTTTATATTCATCTGTTTACCTCTACTTTATTTTCTTGATATATTGCATTTTTACCCTCTAAAGAGTGTTTTGAGCTTGTCAGGTTATTGACACCTTTTGTACCGCTGTAAATCAAAACACAGTCTTCCCTGACATTATCATCCGTTTTTACTTTTAGTTTTACATTTCCACATGCCGAAGAAACCGTGACTTCCTCGTTCTCATTAAATCCCAAGGCACTGTTGAGATAAACATTTTCTTCTCTGTGAAACTGCGAGTTAAGACTTTTTGCACTTTTTGGCGTGAGTAAGAAAAGCCTCTTGTCCTTGTCTAATTCCGTATCGATCTCATCTAAAAAAATAAATTCCCCTTCATCCGTGTCAAAACCGTTCTGATAAGGAATTGTCTCTGTGTTTTGCACATGCCGGCATCCATCCATCTTTTGGACAGAGAAATTTTTAAAGTGATTCAAATAAAACTCTTCTGATTCCAAGGCGATATCAAATGCTTTACACAAAAAAGCACTCAGATAATACTCAGCTATCCCCTGTTCGCACTCCTCTACTTTATCCATAAACATCATAGAGTTGTGGGAATAGGAAGTTCTGACATCATTTTTCTGCAAAAAGTTTTTTGCAGGAATAACCAGGTCGGCCATCTCGCTTGTCTCATTTTCATAAAGTCCGAAATATATCAGGTTTTCAACTCCTTGCATGGAGGCTTTGACTCTCATCGAATCGGGCATCTGTGACAATGGATTCGCGCCCTGGACAAATACCGTTTTAAATTTTGAAAAGTCCGTGTTTACTTTTGAGAGCTTTTTACTTTTCGTATGAAAAGGGGACACTATCCCCTCTTTGGAATCTCCGAGGTAACTTACTCCGCACCCCTCTTTGCCGAAGAGTCCAAGCATAACCGCAAGTGCGTCGATTGCCCTTAAAACATCTGCTCCGTTGCTGTATTTTTGTATCCCTACACCACAGACGATAGCAACTTTTTTATTTTTCACAAGCTCAAGGATCTTTCCTATTTGTCCGAGTGTAACATCTATCTCATCCAAAGTGGCTTTGATCCTTATGCTTTGGGTAAGTTCATAAAAATCCTCATACTCCGGAGCATATCGATCCATAAATGCCGTATCGCAGCCGTTTTCTATATGTAAAAAACGACTGATGAGCATCGCCAAGTATAAATCGCCCCGGGGCTTCAGCTGAATATGCAAAGTAGCCGTCCTGGCTATTTTCGTCTTAATCGGATCTATCACGATAAGGGTCTTATCTTTTATAAAGGGGAGAAGATGGCTGGAAGTAGTGTGCGGATTTCTGCCCCATATTATAACTACTTCCGACTTCTCTATCTCGCAAAGAGGCATATTTTTGTTGCTGCCTCTTCCCTCTGTTATCCCCGCTGCACCTGCTCCATCACACAGGCTTCCTTCTGTCAGGTTTGCGCCGTAAGAAGCAAAAAAATGGTCCGTAACTTCCTGCATAAGACCAAAGTTTCCGCTGCCTCTGTAATGAAGTGTCTCCTCGGGTTCGCCCGATTTGAGTATCTCTGTCAGCTTTTGGAGAGCCTCATCCATCTCGATCTCTTCACCTTTGTATCTCGGCATGTGGAAAGTCTCATACTTATCATAATGCTTGAGATGAGGGCACAAAAATCCGGCAGTATGCCCTTTTTTTAAGCCGCTTAGTTTTTTGTCTTCATAAAGTATAGCACATGCATCATAGCAGTCAAGAGGACAAGCTGTGCGTTTATTCATCTTTGAGCTCAACTTTTGCAAGTCTTGAAAAAAGTTTAGGGGATTGAATAATAATCTGAGCCATATATTTAGATATATTTTTGCTGTCTGCAATATTGAGGATTCTGGATATTTTATAAGAAGTTTCTTCCCCGTCAATATAAATAACTTTATTTTTAAGATTTAAAAAATCTTCATCATCAAGGTAGATGGTAAGTTTTGCCCTCGAAACATCGGCAATCTGTGCAAGAGGAGTTGCCATACCCACTACCTGCCCTACTTTTACATGAATACTGTAAAGCACAAAACCCTCAGCAACCAAACTTTTATCGTTTATATTTCTTTCAAGCTGGGCATGTCTTAATTTTAAATCCGTTATCTGAACCTTTAAGTTCTGCACCTCTTTTTGAGTATTTAAAAACTGGTTTTCACTACTGATGAGATCATGAAACTCTTTGTCTTTTTCCAGTACAGATTTTATTTTAAGAGACTCTATTTTTTTATAATTATCTCTTTTTTTGTTGAGTGATTTTTCCAGGTTATTTAAGATCTCTTCATTTGTGGCGACCATAGCCCTTAAAGTTATCAGTTTTTCCTTTACATAAACAAGTTCTTTGCTGTCTAGCTCGTCATCTATTTTTATATAGGGCTGTGATGTCAGCTTTTTTCCTATCATGTTTTCATCTATAGATACGACAAGTCCGCTTACATTTGAGGAGATGTCCCGCATCTCATAAGGCTCGACCTTGGAGTAGTAGACTTTTGAAAAAGAGAGTGTGTACATAAAAAAAAGAGCTGTTAAAATTTTCACCTGCAATACCTTCGATATAGAATTATGAGTCATATTTTACCATTTCAATATTAAACATTCATGCATATTTCATTTTATTTAGGATATTATAATAATTACTTTTGCGGTTCAACCGTATTAAAATAACAAAAGGGTGGTTATGTCTGTTTTAGATAAAGTAGATGCTGCTACAAACCTAGCAAAAAATAATGAACTTCAACTTTTAGTTTTCAGAATCAGTGAAAAAAAGGATTCTGCTTATTATGCCATCAATGTTTTCAAAACAAGGGAAGTTGTAGAGTCCAGAAACCACTATCTCACCCAAATCCCCTCTTCCCACCCGCTCCTTGAAGGCACGATTATCCTTCGTGGATTACAGATACCTATATTGAACCTTCCTCAGTGGCTTGATGTAAAACTCACAAAAGAAGAGATAAAAAGATCAAACATCCTTATCTGTGATTTTAACGGTATTATAATTGGGCTCAGGATCATGTCGGCGTACAGAGTCATAAAGAAAAACTGGAATGATATGCATGCACCCGACAGTTACAGACTTAAAGATGAGGGTGTGGTTATGAATGATACCAGACTTGAAGATGGAAGCCTCTGCCTTATTTTGGACTATGAAAAACTGCTCTCTCAAGTCATACCCCAAGCTATGGTCAATGTCACGCAGGCTGCTGCTGATATTAAAGACCTGGAACTTCCGTCCAAACTTAAAAACGGAACTGTTCTTATAGCAGAAGATTCAAAAACTGCACAAAAGGCGCTAACACAGATTTTCAAAAATGCAAATATCAATATGAAACTGTTTGATAACGGGAAAAAACTTGTTGATTATGTACTCGCCCTGGAAGAGAGCGCTTCTTCTATTCCGGCTATTATTACAGATATAGAGATGCCTGAGATGTCAGGATTTACCGTTATACAAACACTCAAAGCAAATCCGCAAACGAGAAAAATACCTATTATCGTAAACAGTTCCATGACCGGAGACAACAATAAAAGAGAAGCTGAATCACTCGGAGCGAATGGATTTATAGATAAAACAAAAAGCCATAATGTTATTCCATTGATTTTATCTGTGATGCAAGAGTAGCAACCGAGTTTTCTTTTTATTTGGCATGTGGAAATTCATCCTGAATAAGGATGAATAACCTTGAGAGTAAGAATTATTTAAATAGTGAAATAAGTACACCGGCTGCAACGGCAGAACCGATTACACCTGCAACATTCGGCCCCATAGCATGCATAAGAAGCATATTGCTGCGGTCATATTCCATACCGACTTTGTTTGAGACACGGGCAGCCATTGGAACAGCAGAAACACCCGCTGAACCAATAAGAGGATTTATCTTGTGTCCAGGGAAAAGATTCATTATCTTCGCCATAATGACACCAGCGGCGGTACCGACTGAGAACGCGACAATACCAAGAGCCAGAATAGCCAAAGTATCGGCCACCAGGAATTGATCAGCTGCCAGCTTGGAACCGACTGCCAATCCTAAAAATATTGTAACAATATTGATAAGTGCATTTTGCATAGTATCGGACAATCTGTCAACCACGCCGCTCTCTTTTAAGAAGTTACCAAACATAAACGCACCGATTAGAGGTGTGGCATCCGGCAGGACCAAGATAGCAAGCACGAGAACCATAATAGGAAAGATCAATTTTTCCAGACGAGACACGTGACGAAGTGTGGTCATTTTGATTTTTCTCTCAGCATCTGTAGTCAATGCCTTCATAATAGGAGGCTGAATTATAGGGACCATAGCCATATATGAATACGATGCAACCGCAATGGCACCAAGGAGTTCAGGGGCCAGGTTGGTCGCAATAAATATTGACGTAGGTCCATCCGCTCCACCGATTATCGAAATGGCAGACGCCTGTTTTAAAGTAAAATCAAAGATAGTGGTATATTGAGATAAAGCCACTGCACCTACCAATGTTCCAAAAATACCAAATTGTGCAGCTCCTCCAAGAAGTGCAGTCTTAGGATTGGATAACAATGGACCAAAGTCAGTCATTGCACCTACACCCATAAATATCAAAATAGGAAAGAGTTGATTTGCCAAACCCATATGATAGATAATTCCAAGAAAACCGTCATCTCCGGCTATTCCCGCTAAAGGTATATTTGCCAATAATCCGCCAAATCCTATAGGTAAAAGCAAAAGCGGTTCAAAACCCTTTGCAATTGCAAGATAAAACAGTAAAAAAGTTATTATGATCATAATAACCCTTCCCCATGTTTTATGGAAATCACTCATAGTATGCCCATGCGCATTAAGCTCATCAGGACTTGGATTTAATAACGCACTTACACCAGTTGAGTCTAAAAACCCCTGCATCATTTCACCCAAAGGCTGTGCTTTATATGTCTCTTCCTGATGCATAGAGTTTGCAGACGGCTCTGCAGCATAAACGCTGCTTATGCCGAAGAACATAAAAACTGCCAAAAACTTTATAATAAATAATTTCATTCAGTTACCCTATTACTGCTACGACTTGACCTTCTACCACCTTGTCATTCGTAGCAACATTGATAGATTTTATAACTCCGCCTTTTGGTGCAGGCACGTCAATCTCCATTTTCATAGATTCTAAAATCATTATAACATCACCTTCTGCCACGCTTTGACCCGGATTAGCAACAATTTTCCATACATTTCCAGGTAAAAGTGCTTTTATAGAGATATCACTTCCTGAAACTGCCGGAGTTGATGTAGATGCACTTTCTCCGTTTACCGCAGTTACCTGAATATCTGCATCACCTTCTGCTACTTGAACGCTGAACTTTTGACCGTCTACTACTACTGTATAATTTCCGCTACCCATATTTGAACTTCCTTCATTTTGCATTTCTGATATTTTTCTAACATTGACTTCTGCTTCCCCTTTTAGGAAAGTGATCCCTTTTTCTCCACATGCCGCCGCAATGAAGATATTTTCATCTGTTGCTTCGATATTTTCTTCTTCAAGTTTTTTTGTCCAATGCGCCAAAGACTTCGTCTCATCCGCTTCTGTCAAATCCAAAACTTTTTCCGTCGTAGGTTCCAATCCCAGTTTTTCCGAAGCGATTCTCACAACTTCAGGATCCGGTGCGACAGGAGTCTTACCGAAATATCCCAAAACCATTTTTCCGTATCCTGGAGCTATAGCTTTCCATGGACCTTGCATTACGTTGTTAAGAGCCTGCTGGAAATAAAATTGTGAAACTGGAGTCACGGATGTACCGTAACCGCCCTTTTCAACAACCTCGCGCATAGCATCGATTACATCCGGAAATCTCTCTAAGATGTTGTTGTCACGCATCATTTGGGTATTCGCAGTCAACGCTCCGCCTGGCATTGGTGAAAACGGGATAAGAGGAGAAACCATAGTGGCTTCTGGCGGCATAAAATAATCTTCAAGACATGCTGCCACTTCTTTTTCATAGGTTAATATTTTATCAATTTCTAGGCCGCCAAGGTCATAATCCATCCCTTTTGTAGCGTGAAGCATTGTCAAAATATCTGGCTGGGAAGTTCCTCCGCTCACAGGAGAAGCAGCCATATCTATACCGTCGATACCGGCGTCCAATGCAGCCATATAAGCAGCCACGGATACACCGGCAGTCTCATGTGTATGAAGACGAAGGTGTGTACCTTCAGGAACAAGTTTTCTGGCCATGGCAATCGTATCATGTACTTTTTTAGGGCTTGATGTTCCCGACGCGTCTTTGAAACAGATACTGCTGTAAGGGATACCGCTGTCTAAAATCTCTCTAAGAGTCTTTTCATAAAATGCAACATCGTGTGCACCGTGACATCCCGGAGGAAGATCCATCATCGTTACAACCACTTCATGCTTAAGTCCGTGATGTACGATTCTCTCACCCGAATATTTTAAATTTTCCACATCATTCAATGCGTCAAAGTTACGGATAGTTGTTGTGCCATGTTTTTTGAACATTTTTGCATGCAAATCGATAAGGTCTTTAGATCCCGTATCAAGCATAACAGTATTTACACCGCGGGCAAGCGTCTGAAGGTTTGCATCAGGTCCGACAATTTCGCGGAATCTGTCCATCATTGTAAAAGCATCTTCGTTCAGGTAGAAGTAAAGAGATTGAAATCTAGCTCCTCCCCCAAATTCAAAGTGCGTTATTCCTGCATGTTTTGCTGCCTCTACTGCCGGAAAAAAATCATCCATAAGTACACGACCACCAAATACCGACTGGAAACCATCTCTAAAAGTTGTATCCATTATATCTATAAATTTTTTAGCCATATTAATCCTTAAGCTTGTCTATGATGGGTAATTGCAGCTGTGATAGCTGCCACTATAGTTTTGTGATTTTTTTGAGAATTAACTGTGCTAGCAGATAAATCAGTTTGCGGTTCAGGGAAAAATTTATGTATGATAACTGACATCGCGTTCATCAATACTATCAATAAAATCAAGAATAGGAAAACAGTTCCCATTCCCAAAAGCATAAATTTAGCTCCCTCAATTACGAGGTTAGTATCCATAGGTCTACCTTTCTAGTCATATTTGCGCTAAGTATAGTATAAAGATGATTAAAATAATTTTTAAGTCTTTTATATATTTTCTAAACTAATTTATTTGTTACTTTTTGATTATGAAAGTAATGCTAGAATTCCACAGCTTTATTTAGGAAAAACAAATGATACAAAACAGCGTAAAAAAGTTTAGACAGATTGGGATGATTGAAGGATATTCGTATATTATTCTTTTATTTGTCGCTATGCCTCTCAAATATCTTGCCGGCTATCCCCTGGCAGTAAAGATAGTCGGTATGGCACACGGTATTTTATTTATACTATTTTGTATTCTTTTGGTAAAAGCATGGCAGGATGCACAATGGTCCTTTAAAGAAAATACTGTATTCTTTATAGCCTCGCTCGTACCTTTTGGAACATTTTTTACAGATAAAAAAATTAAAACTTATGAATTAAAAGTTTAAAAGATTTTTTTAGATAAAATTCTTTTCTTTAAATATTTAGGAATACAATTATGATATCTGGAATGCACGAACAAGACTTAATGGCATATATAATTTTCGGTTTGATACTGAACTTTCTTTTCTCTATTGCCTTTGGCATCTACCTGAGTAAAAACATAGGTATTGAAGAGATGATAAAATCAAAGGGAGACAAGGAGCAGTCTATGTTAATCAGCCTGAGCCTGTTTATCCCGTATGCGAAAATGCTCATAACTCTCTACAGAGTCGCCATTCTTCAAATCTTTTTTTTGAACAAAGGCTTCACGCATAAAGAGTTTTGGATCTATATGACGCACGCCCACAACTGATTCTCTAAGAGTTTTTCAAGCTCTTGGAAATCTTTCTCTCCATCACCAAAGACACAATAAACATCACCAAATAACTTGAGACCAAAGCGATAATAACTGAAATCACACTCTGTGAATAAAAGTAATATATTATATAAAATACAAATAATAAGACCACAATCCCCAAAAGCCTGATAAACAAAGCACTCATAAATGCACCGCTGGCTTTGATAAAAGCCACCTGATAGGCATTGATAATTAAAAATATAAAGAAAAATGCCAGATGCTTTATCATCAAAGACGCATTGATATATTCCGGCGGAAACAAGAATGCTATGATTTGTGTAGAAAAGAGCAGGGATACGAGCAAAAACACTCCGCTGACTATAAACGCATATCTGTATATCCATCGCTTAAGGGCATCGATCTCAGAAAAGTTTTTCTCGTGTATTAGTTTTGAGAGTTCAGGCAGGACGAATCTGAAAATAGGAAAAACAAACAGCATCACCATGTATGAAAAGATAGGCTTCGTTACAACCTGAAAATCGCCGAGCTCATCTATAGTAAAGTATTTCATCATCAAAAGTACGACCATATAAAGCAGCACGATCCCGGAGCCGAACTCTATCGTGGAAATAACAGAATTTTTGATGAACTTCAGCGCTTTTTCATCAATAACAGGCTTTTTCAGAGATACGGTGGAATGATATTTTTTCTTCATCCGGTAAACAAAGATACTGACTCCGAACGAACTCATAACGGTTGCGATAAACAGAGGCTGGATCCCGCCGATATTAAAAATGAAATAAGCCAGTAAAAACCAGAAAAGAAGAAGCAAAGGTTCTAAGACAGTTACGGCATTGATAATATTGTAAAGTCTGTACATCGCAATAATATTTGAAAAATACACACTTACACTGAGCCCTATAACGGTTGCGACAAGATACCAGTAATGTATATTGACTCCGAGTTTATGTTTTAAAAACGGAATAACAAGCGCCCATACTGCCAAAACGACTACAAACATGACTGTTCTAAATACATTTATAATCATTTGGGCATTTTTTATTTGTGCAAACGATACAACCATGGAGGATCTAAAACCTACTAAAACCAATAGTGTCAAAGTAAATATATCGATCGTAGTAAAATAAAGTGTCAGAGCCGATTTTTCTATGACATGCGAAGCTATGATTTTAAATGCAAAGTTTAATACGATACTGACAAGCGTAACAAAAATTCCGCTGTAAAAAGCTTTTTTCAAGACTTAATCCTTATAAATGGCCGTTATACATTTTGTATCTATATTTTCATTCCACATGCCGAGTTTATTCAATTTTGCCTCTAACTCAGCTTTTTTAAACAGGTAATAAAACTCTTTATCCTTAAAGTGCGGTCGCATTAAGGCGAGACCGTTTTTTAAAAGCAATTCGGAGAGGCTGATTTCACCTTTGGCGTATAGGATACATTTTTTATCTCTGAACTCAAGATGATAGCGCTGTTTTATTTTTAGATGTTTAGCGGAATAATCCTTTAAAAAGGGTTTTTTTGTATAAAGCTTGTTTATACTTTCTCGGCATGTGGAACCTGACTGTGAAGTACCGTATAACTCTTCCAAAGCTATAACACCGTAGGGCTTGCAGTAAAAACTAAAATCATTTACGTTGAATTTCTGAGTCTCATTTGAGAGCACCGCTGACAAGCCTGCCAACAGCGGTTCCTTTGCATGTAAAGAGAGAGTTAAAAAGATATCAGAAATGAAAAAGAATATAATTTTATGCATAAAGTATTTTAACATGTTATAATTAATCTTATTAAACGAGGCGGGTGGATGATGGATGACTTCAGGCTAAAAATTATACTTTCGGTTCTGGGCGGTATCATTTTTTCATTCGTGTTTATTTTGCTTGCTTTTGCTCTTCCTATTACGGAAAGACACACTCTTATAGTCAAACCGAAGGGTGTCTTAGAAAAAGTCTCTGAAGCTGCCCGAAAATAGGAAGTTTCTCAGGTTTTATCAAATAGAGTTTTTTATCTCGATAAGTTTCATCGTGTTGTAGGCGCATTTAGGTTTGAGCTTGATTGCACATGCCTCAAGAACCTCCAGGCAGACACTCAAATACTCCAAGTCGTCCTTTGTCATAAGTTCATCTAAAATCTTTTGGGCATCTTTTATGCGAAGATTTCTTGCAACCCCTAAATTTTTATGTGCCAATTCTCTTAAAGGTGTGTAATCAAGGATAGTATTTTCTTGTCTTGCTTTTTTCAGATCTTCAATATGATTATGAAAAACTGATTTGGATTTTAAGATCTGAATCACATAGTCTTCAACCAGCTGATGAACCAAACCATCATCCAGACCCAGCTCTTCTATCGCCTCATCGGCAGTGTAGTTATAACCGGAAATATCCAATGGTTTGAGGCTGTGCCCAATCAGCTCATTGCATATTTTTTCCGCTTTTTTCAAAGAGTTTTTAATCTCTTCGTCTTGTGATAATTTTCTTTTTAAACCAAATCTTTCAAACATGCTGACAAGGTAGCATGTTTTTATAATAAATTATATAAAAAAGTTATACGTATGAAATAGAAAACGTGTGAGTGCTACTTATGCACTCATACGTTATTATAATGCTTTTGCGATTATTCTATTTAATCTTGTGATGAATCCGGCCGTATCGTCTAGTTCTCTGCCGTCAAAAAGTTTTGCCTGGTCAAACAGTACGTGCGCTGCATCGTTTATAAGATTTTGATCCGCTGATTCTTTGAGCTTGATAAGCAACTCATGTTTTGGATTAATCTGAAGGATAGGTGCCGGCGCCGGTGCTCCTGTGTCCTGTCCCATCTGTTTCATCATTTGAGCCATCATATAAGCCGGATCCTCTTTATCCTCTTTTAGAGCAACTGGAGAATCCGTCAAATCAAAAGTAGTCTCAACGGACTTCACACTCTCGCCAAGCGCATCTTTGAACTCTTTTACAAGGCCTTCATATGTCTTAGCGGTTTCTTCCTCCGCTTTTTTCTCCTCTTCGCTTTCTTCAAATTTTGCATCTGCCACCGGAATCAACTTATACTCTTTATATTCAGTCACCATAGGGAAGATGATCGTGTCTACTTCTTCATTAAGTACCAGCACGTCTATACCGCGTGATTTGAATCTCTCAAGTGCCGGAGAGTTTTTTAGCATCGCCAGTGAACTCTTGCCCGTTATATAGTAAATCTCTTTTTTCTCTTCATCTACGTTTTTAACAAATTCTTCTATATTTACTTTTTCTGCAGAGTTGAGCGTATTAAACAACATAAGCTCTAAAATTTTTTCACGATTTCCAAAATCGCTGTAAAGACCCTCTTTTAAGACATTTCCGAATTCTGCATAGAATTCATTATATTTCTCTTTGTCTTTTTTGGCTATTTTGGACAACTCGGAAAGCACCTTCTTCACAGACGCATTTTTAATTTTTGCCATGACTGCATTGGATTGCAAAATCTCACGGGAAACATTTAAAGGTAAATCTTTGGAGTCGATAACACCGCGTAAAAATCTTAAATATGTAGGCATCAGCTCTTTTTCATCATCTGTGATAAATACGCGGTTGATGTAAAGTTTGATACCCGTCTGATAATCCACTCTGTACATATCCATAGGTGCTTTATTCGGAATATAAAAAAGTGTCGTATATTCGATAGCTCCCTCAGCCTTGTTGTGCATCCAGGCAAGCGGCTCTTCCGAGGAGTGCGCGATAGAACTGTAAAAATCTTTGTACTCTTCATCGGTTATTTCGTTCTTAGAGATAGTCCAAAGTGCATTAGCCTTGTTTATCTGCTTATTTTCTATCTCGGTTTTTGCAGGTTCTGTTTCTTTTCCCTCGTCATCTTTGACTGCAGGTATATGTTTTTCTTTATCCATAAAAATCGGGAACGGAATATGGTTTGAGTATTTTTTGATGATTGATTCGATTCTGTGTGCTTCTAAAAACTCACTTTCATCGTCATTTAAATGCATCACGATAGTAGTACCGTGCTCCGCTGCAGTCGTGTTTTGTATATCAAACTCGCCATCACCCTTGCTTGTCCATAAAAAGGCTTGGCTCTCACCCGCCTTTTTAGTCGTGACTTCAACCTTGTGAGCTACCATAAAACAAGCATAAAAACCGACACCGAATTGACCGATAAGGTTGGAATCCTGCTTTTGGTCCCCAGTAAGATTTTCCAAGAACGCCTTCGTACCCGATTTTGCAATCGTACCGAGATTGTTCATCAAGTCCTCTTCATTCATACCGATACCCGTATCTCTGATCGTTAAAGTTTTGGCTTCTTTGTTCGCAATAATATCTATACGGGGAGAAAAATTAACAGATTTATATTTATCATCTGTCAATACCAACATATTTAATTTGTCCAGTGCATCCGAAGCGTTTGAAACAAGCTCACGAAGAAAAATTTCTTTGTTAGAATATAGTGAGTGAATCATAAGGTGTAATATTTGATTTGCTTCTGTTTGAAACTGATGTTTTGCCATTTGTAATATCCTTGAAAAAAATTTATGGGAGTATAGCAAAAAAAAGTTAATAGTTGCAAGTTGCATCAAGTAATCTTAGCTATATAGACTAAACTTACTTTAGTCTATATTCACTTAAATCATTTAGTTTCAGCTCCTTTTCCCAACTGTCTGTACCCTGTTTCTCCTTTTTGGCAAAAAAGTTTGGATATAATTGCACATGCAAAATGACTATATAAACCTAATCGAACCAACACCGAAACTTCATTCAAAAAAATGTAAAACAATCGCATTGCTATTGAGAATATTTTTACAATTTACGACCTTTGCCATCAGCCTTGCTGCCTGGTACCTGAGTGATTTGTTTATAGCCGGTTTGGCTCTTGTATTAAGCTTTATTATTATGGGTATCATCCGCTCAAAATTACGAAACAGCGTTATTCCTCCAAACCAAAGAGAATACCAATACAATGACCAGGACATAGCCGACTGGTACACAGCCAAAGAGTTGTGTTTTGAAAACAATGAAGAAAGAAATATATAAATGGCACTTATAGACTTACAAAAACTGTCTATTAGTCTACTTTATACATCCCTATTTTACTAACTTTCGGAGCACTTTGTTTTCGATCTTCGTGGCTATTATTTATTCGCTTTTTTCTCTTTAATTCTATTTTTCATAAAAGGAAAATGGAATGCAAGTAACTGTAAGAAATTGTGATTGGATAAGAGGATCTTTATATTTTAGAAAAAGAATCTCTCATAAGAATTTAG
>JAHJEG010000018.1 GCA_018825665.1 bacterium
CAATAATGAGTCTACAATACTGATAAGGGTTTGCTCGTCCATAAACTCTAAAAGATCAGGATTGATAGATGTGGAGTTCACATCGCCATACGTATTAAGAAGATTTTGTATATCTTCAATCAATTGTTGTTTTGTGCTCATGTTTTTCCGTTGTAATCAATAATTTATAACGAACTATATATTTAATACCTTATAAATAGATTAGAAGTATACAATAATCTATTTATTGATTAACATAATGTAAATTCTATTGAAATATTTTTTCTTCATTCTATTCACATAATACAATATATAATTACATTATGCGGTATTTAATTTATTATATTTTATAATGTAGCGATTGAAAATTTTTAGGTCTGGACTATACAATGCAGATAATACAGAAATACTTTCCCCAAATTCAAGAATGTGTACGTGACTTCAATATAAGTATAGAAAGCATACAAATTGATACGAATAGTGAGCTTCTGTATACACACGCAATTTCAGAACATAAAAAGATGTTTTTAAAGCTTCTTCTTTCCACTTCTGAAGATGAAATTAAAAGTAATACAAAAGAGCTTGTACACTTTACCATTGAGCATGATATATCCTATTTGTTCCTTTATAGCGAGCTAATTACCGTTGTACGTAAACTTCTGGGCAATCTTGTAGAAAAACACGATTTTGAGCATATCGATACAATCAATCTTTTTTTCTCGGAACATGAAGATAGAATATCATCTTTATATCTCCAAAAATATTTAAATCAACTTCGTATTAAAAATGAGCTGCGACTGTCTCATATCTCATTAATGCCTGATAAAAAGTTTATGGTGCATTTTGAGAGTCATATATTATGGGTGCTAAATCTTATTTCCTACATACAAAATAATGAATTCCATGATGATTATCCTGAGCTTAACCCTAATCATTGTGGATTTGGAAAATGGATGAAAGAAGCAACAACTTCATACCTACTGTCCACCTCTCATTTTAAACTCTTGGAAAAACTTCATATAAACTTACATGATTTGGCTGCGAATGTTGTCAACTATTGTAAGAATAAAGAGATCCGCCCTTCCACCCTTATTCACCTTATGCATAGAATTGATGACTATTCGCTTGAAATAGGAAATGAGATCGCGTTTTTAAATGAGATAGAAGAGAGTGCAAAAGACCCTCTCACTCACCTGTTGACCAGGCGCTTATTTAACAAAATAATGCTAAGCAAACTTGACATATCAAAAGCTACAGGCAGAGAATTCTCTCTTATGATGTGCGATCTGGATCATTTTAAACTAATTAATGATACGTATGGACATGCTGTGGGAGATATCGTATTGAAGCATTTTTCAAGTGTACTGGAGCATACTCTTCGTAAATCAGATTATATTTTTCGTTTTGGAGGGGAAGAATTTATGATTTTACTGCCAATGACGAATAAAGATGAAGCCCTTATGCTCGCACAAAAAGTATGCAAGGCAACTGCCTCTAAGCAGGTGGCTCTGGAAAATATATCTATAAATTATACTGTGAGTATAGGTACTATAGCTATTATGACAGACAATGCGACCACTGTAAACCAGGATGTAGTAGACAAGCATATTACTCAAGTAGATGAAAAGCTTTATCTGGCGAAAGAACGGGGAAGAAATCGCGTGGAATAAATCAGGGCATACAAGCTCTTATATACTCATATTTTTTAATATTAGCATATATAAACCTTCGAAAAATAAGAAGCTAGGTACAACTATAAGCCGAGTTTTGTCTCAATAGCATTAATCTACTATACCATTTACATAGTATCTCTAGCGAAACAATAGCAATGTAAGACGCTAACCATTTGTTTCTTGCTGCCATGTTGGGTTTACAAGCTTTCTATATTGCTATAGAAACTGGTGGTCTCTTACTCCACCTTTTCACCTTTACTGCCCGTTAAAGCAGAAGTCTATTTTCTGTTGCACTTTCCCTCGTATCACTACGGCCATTAATTAAATGGAACACTGTCTTACAGCAGCTCGGACTTTCCTCTTGTAAAAACAAGTCACTATCTGTTGTACCTGCGAAATTCTACACTTTTATCCTTTAAATAATATTCAAATCCACGTAATGAACAGTTGTTAACTTTAACTACATCTACAAAGAACACTTGTTCACTTGGCAATAAGTTTAAATTAACACTTGTTCATATATAATACATATCTAATTAACAAGTGTTCATCTTAAGAAAAAGGTTGCTTTATGCCCGAAAATACGAAGCTCATTAAACATCATGGAACAAAAGAAAAAATACTAAAAGAGTCGTTTATATTGTTTTCCGAACATGGATATACAGGTACAAGTGTTAGAAAAATTGCTTCAAAAGTTGGAATTAGGGAGAGCGCCCTTTATAATCACTTTAAAAATAAAGAAGAGATATTTCTCGAAGTCGCAAAAGATATTTTTTCTTCACCCTTCTCTTTTGAGAATGAGAACATCCATGAATTGGCTTTAAAAGGAAAGATGTTTCTGCATAAATATACGATGCAGTACAAGCTGCTTACATTCGACAAAAACAATGAAAGTATGTTTAGAATACTGCTTATAGAGTTATTGCAGAACAAAGAGCTTAGAGAGCAGTTTATGAATGAATTTCATAACAAAAATATAAAGCTTCTCTCTGAAGGTTTTTTTGTAATGATGCAAAATTCACTTATCAGATCATCAGATCCGATGACAATGTCTTATGAATTTTTATCCACCCTATTCTACATAAGACTTCAAATTACTCTTATGAGATTTGATTCCTTATCCACAACACATCTATCTACACAATTTGAAAAACATGTTGATTTTTTTTGGGAAAGCATAAAAATTTAGAAAATGATTTAATACTATGTAATATCTAGTCTTTTTAGATATTAGTTAATATTAGGATTGGGGTTAAAAAAAAGCAACTCTTGCGAGCTGCTTTTTGATTTTTTATTTTGCCATAGCTTCTTTTGCATATTTTTCACCAAGTTCATACGCTTTTAAATTCGCTGCATGTACTTTGGCCGGTACTTTAGAAAGCATAGTTTCTACAAGTGCATCTTTATCGATTGCTTTTTGCATAGTATTTGCAATTGCAAGAGCAACTACAGATTGTGTAATTACATTACCAACCTCTTCTTTTGCAATAGTAATGATAGGAATCTCATGTATCTTCCATGTTTTTCTGTCCTCATCTGTTGGGTGCACAAGATTTGGATCAACAACGATAGTGCCGCCTGGCGTAACTCCGTTTTTAAATGAGTTGTAGCTTACCTGAGCAACAGAAAGCATAAAATCAATTTCACCGTCATTTGCATAAGGATAGAAAATCTCTTCATCATCCAGAGTAATATCAACAACAGTTGGTCCACCACGCACCTGTGAAGTATACGTAGCAGTTTTTAGACCTTCTCCGCCAGTTTTGATTTTTGCAGCTGCAAAAATCTCTCCTGCTAGAAGTACACCTTGACCGCCAACACCAGTAAATCTCATTAAATTTCTAGCCATCGTGTCCCCTTATATTTTTTTAGTAAAGTCATCTTGAGAAATTGTTTTTCTCTGACCTTGATGTACTTTGATAATCTCAGCATACATGTCACAATACTCATCAGCTTCCGTGTCTTCTTTTAAGATACCTGTAGGAAGTAGATTAGTTTGCTCTTCCGGAGTAAGTGCATCGTACTTTTTCTTAGGCATAGTAATGCTATCAATCCATTCCAGATTTTCCATCGCAGAAGCCATTTTATTTTTTCTACCAAGGTTAATGTGACAGTTTGAAAGGATATCAAGACATGCAAATCCTCTGTGCTCCAGTGCTTTTACAAATACTTTTTCAAGCTTTTTAGGATCAAGCATAGACTCACGAGCAACAAAAGAAGCTCCAGAAGCAATCGCCAAATTACATGTATCAAAAGTCGGATCGATATTACCGGCTTTTTGAGAAACTGTCCACATACCTTTTGGAGTAGTTGGAGAAGTTTGTGAATTTGTTAAACCGTAGATAAAGTTGTTGATAATAATCATCGTTATATCTATGTTTCTTCTACAGCCGTGAATAGTATGATTACCACCAATTGCTAGAGCATCACCGTCACCTGCAACACAAATAACGTGTTTATCAGGATTAACAAGTTTGATACCGGTTGCAAATGCAACAGTACGACCATGTGTAGTATGAACAGTATTGAAATCAACATAAGATGAAAATCTTCCCGAACACCCTATTCCCGAAACAACACATACGTCATCTCTGTTAATGCCAAGCTTATCAATTGCTCTCACGAAAGCTTTAAGAATAACACCGTCACCACAACCCCAACACCATAGTGTTGGCATTTTTTCAAGTCTTAAATATTTATCATAATTAAATGCCATTTTACAGCTCCTTTACTTTATTAACAATCTCATAAGGAGATATCGGTCTACCGTTAACTTTAAACAAACCGTTAATGTCAAGTCTACCAGTTGAACGTTGAACTTCATCTCTATATTGGCCGATATTTAACTCAACAACTAGGATTTTAGGGATTTTAGCTCCTAATTCTCTCATTCTGTCTTGTGGGCTTGGCCATAAAGTAATTGGTCTGAATAAACCGGCTTTGATTCCTTCAGCTCTTAAGTGACGAATCGCTTCTTTGGCAGCAAGTGATACAGAACCATAAGCAATGATTAAGATTTCAGCATCATCAATAAAAAACTCTTCATTTGATTCAATCTCGTCTTTATGTAATTCAACCTTGTCTTCAAGTCTTTGAATCAGTTTTCTACAAGTTTCAATCTCTTCAGTCGGAAAACCTTTTTTATCATGGTGAAGACCTGTAAAGTGATAACGGTACCCTTTAAACATTGGGTTAAGCACTGCTGGCTGATCATGTTCACATTCGTATGGGAAGTATTCTTCAGCCGGACCGTCAAAAGATTTACGAGGTACGATACCGTCTCTTACTTCTTCTTCCGTAGGAAGCATTGCTTTTCCATGCATGTGCCCAATAGTTTCATCAAGCAATACAAATACCGGCTGCATAAATCTATCAGCCAAGTTAAACGCTCTTACTGTTTCTGTGTAGCATTCAGCAAGTGAACCGGCACATAAAGTGATTGATTTGTAATCACCGTGTGATGGATTTTTCGCTTGTGCAACGTCACCCTGTGATACACGGGTAGGAAGACCAGTTGATGGACCGCCACGCATAACGTTTACAACAACCAAAGGCACTTCAGCCATCTGCGCAAGACCAAGGTTTTCTGCTTTAAGAGAAATACCAGGACCCGATGTAGCCGTCATCGTTCTAACGCCAGCCATACCTGCACCAATAGCAGCAGCAACACCAGCAATTTCATCTTCCATCTGAATACATACACCGCCAACTGCTGGCATTAAGTCAGACATCTCATGCATTACTTCACTTGATGGTGTAATTGGGTATCCACCGAAAAATGTACATCCTGCATCTTTTGCAGCTAATGCTGATAATTCATTACCAGTTGAAATTACTTCTCTAGTTCCCATTATTTAACTCCTTGTTGGTCAAGTGACATAAAATTGTTTGCCACAATCGCCGCTTGACGCTCTTTAGCATCATCTGTAAGTTTAGCAAATTTATAATCTTTTTTATCTGCTACATAAATAGCAAAATCAGGGCATGTAAGTTCACACTCATTACAGCCAATACACGCTTCTGGATGATCAATAGAAATCATTGCACCCAAAGTTGATGTTGAGTCATATCTCATACCTAAAACACCCGAAGGACATACAGACACACAAATGTCACAAGCTTTACAATTGCTAGTATTTACCCAAACAGGTGCATTATTTACGTTTTCAGTCATTGCAGTTCCCATTTATTCTCCTATTTTATTATTTGCAGATTCATCTGCACTATCTTTGATATTAAATTTCCCTATAGCACAAGAAACAAAACTTTTCGCCTTAAGACTAGCTAAATCTCCAAAGCTATTTTCCTCATCACAAAGAGGATAGCCTAGTTTTCTTAAAATAGCTCTAAAGTGTGCTGGTGACGCCTCATCTTCGATCTCTACTGTTACCTTACGAGGCTCGCACGAAAGGTCAACTTTTACACCATCAAAGCCCTCTTTTTTCAGGGCTTTTTTAATGGTATTTGCACAGCCTTCACAGCGTACATTGTCAACCTCTACTGTATAAAGCATTTGAACTATTTCTTTTTTAAGACTTCTGCAACAGCTTTGCCAATCTCAGCAGGGGAAACTACAACTTTTACGCCAGCAGCTTCAAGTGCTTCCATTTTTTCTTTTGCTGTTCCAGCACCGCCGCTAACAATAGCCCCGGCGTGCCCCATACGTTTACCTGCAGGTGCAGTTTGACCAGCAATAAATGCTACGACAGGCTTAGTAATATTTTCTTTAATATATGCTGCCGCTTGAATTTCAAGATCACCACCGATTTCACCGATCATTACAATTGCTTCAGTTTCCGGGTCTGCTTCAAACATTGGTAAAAGTTGTTTGTATGATAGACCGATTATTGGATCACCGCCTATACCAACTGCAGTTGTAATACCAAAGCCTTCTTTACATACCTGATTCGCACCTTCGTATGTTAAAGTTCCTGACTTAGAGATAAGACCCACGTTGCCTTTTTTGAAAATCATTCCAGGCATAATACCTATTTTACACTCTTCTGCAGTGATGATACCCGGACAGTTTGGCCCGATTGTCATCATGCCGTGTTTTACAGCAAATGCTTTTGCAGCTTGCATATCACGAACAGGAGCACCTTCTGTAATTATTACAGCAAGCTCAATACCTGCATCAGCAGCTTCCATTACAGCATCTGCAACAAATGCAGGTGGAACAAAAATCATACTCACTGTTGCACCTGTAGTGTTCACTGCATCTTTTACAGTATTGAAAACCGGCTTACCTAAATGTTCCTGACCGCCCTTGTTTGGAGTAACACCGCCAACAATATTTGTGCCGTACGCTATACATTGTTCAGCGTGGAAAGAGCCCTCTTTACCTGTAAAACCTTGAACGATAACCTTTGTATCTTTGTTTACTAAAATACTCATATAAACTATTCTCCTTTCGCTGCAGCTACTGCTTTTGCAGCACCATCAGCTAAATCTGTAGCTGCTATAACATTTGGGATGTTTGCATTTTTAAGAATCTCTGCTGCTTCTGGTGCATTTGTTCCATCAAGACGAACGATAACCGGCACATGAACATCTACAAGTTTTGTAGCTTCAAGAATACCGTTTGCAATACGATCACATCTAACAATACCGCCAAAAATATTTACAAATATAGCTTTTACATTAGGATTTTTAAGAATAATTTCAAAACCTTTTGCAACTGTTTCAGCATTTGCACTACCGCCAACATCAAGAAAGTTTGCAGGAGTTCCGCCCATGTAGTTAATTGTATCCATAGTACCCATAGCAAGGCCGGCACCATTTACCATACAACCAATTTCACCATCAAGACTGATATAAGAAAGACCGTAACGACTTGCTTCACGCTCATCAGCATCCTCTTCAGAAATATCTCTCATATCTTCGATATCAGGATGACGGCCAAGAGCTGAATCATCAAATCCCATTTTTCCATCAAGCGCCAAGAAATCGCCACTAGCTGTTTTGATCAAAGGATTAATTTCAATCATTTCCGCGTCATTTTCCATATATACTTTGTAAAGAGCAGCAGCAAACTTTATAAATTTACCTTGCTCTTCTTTAGCAAGTCCAAGTCCGAATGCCAATTCACGTCCATGAAAACCTTGAAAACCAACAGCTGGATCTACAGCAACTTTGATTATTTTTTCAGGAGTATTGTGAGCAACATCTTCGATTGCCATACCGCCTTCTGTAGAAGCCATTATTACCGGCATCTCTTTAGCACGGTCAAGAACTACACCTAAATAAAGTTCATCTTTAATATCAGCACCCTCTTCAATATAAACTTTTTGAACAAGTTTACCTTCAGGTCCAGTCTGATGAGTTACAAGTTGCATCCCTAAAATCTCGCCTGCAAGAGTTTTCACTTCTTCCAGTGATTTAGCAAGTTTAACACCACCGCCAAGTCCGCGACCTCCAGCATGTATTTGTGCTTTTACAACCCAAATTTTTCCGCCTAATTCCTGTGCATTAGTCATCGCCTGAGATGGTGTATTTGCAATAATACCTCTTGGTGTCGGAACACCATATTTAGCAAATATTTGCTTTGCCTGATACTCATGTATATTCATTAATTCTCCTTTTTATAAAATGGAAACTACGCTTTAGGCGCAATCATCTCTTCTGGTTTAACATATTTGTCGAATTCTTCTTCAGTTAAAAGACCAAGCTTAACCGCTGTCTTTTTTAAAGTAGAGTTTTCGGCATGTGCAGTTTTTGCAATCTTGGCCGCATTTTCATAACCGATATAAGGGTTAAGTGCGGTAACAAGCATTAAAGAATCATGTAGATAGTAATCAATTTTATCTTCTACAGGCATAATCCCTATAGCGGCATTATCATTAAATGAGATTATAGAATCAGCCAACAATCTTACCGATTGTAAAAAGTTATAAGCTATAACAGGCTTAAAGACATTTAATTCAAAATTACCCTGGGATGCTGCAAAACCGATAGTTGCATCATTGCCCATAACCTGACAAGCAACCATTGTCACTGCTTCACTTTGAGTTGGATTTACTTTTCCAGGCATAATGGAAGAGCCCGGCTCATTCTCAGGAATTGTAATTTCACCCAATCCACATCTTGGACCGGAGGCCAACCAACGAACATCATTGGCTATTTTCATCATATCTGCGGCTAATGCTTTTAATGCGCCATGTGCAAATACCAATGCATCATGAGATGTCAAAGCATGAAATTTGTTTGGAGCAGTTATAAAATCATGTCCTGTCAAATCTGAAAGCTTTTTTGCTACCCTTTCACCCAGTTCCGGATGAGCATTAAGTCCTGTACCTACGGCTGTACCGCCAAGAGCAAGCTCACGAACTGCCTCCAAAGATATCTGTGCCATTCTTTCTGATTTGCTCAACATCTCAACCCAACCGCTTATCTCTTGGCCAAGAGTAAGTGGCGTAGCATCTTGTAAATGTGTACGACCTATTTTTACTATATGACCGAAGGCTTCACTTTTTGCTTGCAATGTTGCTTTTAATTTTGATATAGCCGGTAAAAGCTGTTCTTCAACCGCAATGACAGCTGCAACATGAAGAGCTGTAGGGTATGTGTCGTTAGAGCTTTGAGATTTGTTTACATCATCATTTGGGTGAACTATTTTTTCCGTACGGAAGTCCCCTCCAAGAATCTCTGTAGCTCTATTTGCGAGAACTTCGTTGTTATTCATATTAGACTGTGTACCCGATCCTGTTTGCCATACGACCAAAGGATAGCTTCCGTCTAATTTTCCTGCCAGCATATCATCAGCGGCCTGAGCGATAGCATCAGCTTTCTTGGCATCTAGTTTCCCAAGGTCTTTATTTACGAGCGCTACAGCTTTTTTCAAATAAGAAAATGCACGAGTAATCTCGTAAGGCATTTTTTCTTCGCCTATTTTAAAGTTTTCAATCGAACGTTGTGTTTGCGCTGCCCAATAAGCATCGACGGGAACTTCAATTGAACCCATAGTATCTTTTTCAATACGAAATTCAGCCATATTATTTCTCTCCATCAAAAAAATTATTTTTATGTAATGTGTCAATCAACTCTTGAACGGATGCACAAGAATTTTTAAACATACTCTGTTCTGCTTCATTCAGTGTAACTTCAATAATTTTTTCAGCTCCATTAGCGCCTATCATTACCGGAACGCCAGAAACAACATCGTTATAGCCATATTCACCCTCAAGATAAACCGCACAAGGGTGAATCTGTTTTGTATCTTTTAATATAGCTTCAACCATGATCGCCGTAGACTTAGCAGGAGCATAATAAGCAGAACCTGTTTTTAAATGAGCTACAATCTCCGCGCCGCCGTGTCTTGTTCTATCTACAATCTCTACTATTTCTGATTCAGTCAGCAAATCTGTCAATGGAACACCCGCAACAGTTGAGTATCTAGGTAAAGGAACCATATCATCTCCGTGTCCACCCATCACTGAAGCACGAATCTGTCCTCCGCCATATCCCAATTTTTCCTGAATAAATGCAGCCATTCTCGAACTGTCCAGTATACCGGCCATACCAAGAACTCTTGAACGGTCAAATCCGCTCTCCTTTAATGCCACATGCACCATGGCATCTAAAGGGTTTGAAACCATTATGATAATAGCATCCGGAGAATACTTCGCAATTCCCTGAATAACCTCTTTTGTAATATTCGCATTAATCATAAGCAAATCATCGCGGCTCATACCTGGTAATCTTGGACTACCTGCAGTCACAACGACTACATTACAGTCAACCATATCTTCCATGGTTTCTGCAACTTTAACAACAGTGTGACTTCTTACGGCAGAAGCAGCCTGAGACATATCAAGCGCTTTACCGCGTGCAACGTCAAGCTTATTATCACGAAGAATAATCTCATGGCATGAGCCAAGCATAGCTAAAGAATAAGCTACCGTTGCACCAACGTTTCCGGCACCTACTATCCCTACTCTTTTTCCTTGTTTCATATACACTCCTTAAAATTATTTAATGGTGCTTTTATACAATACACTTAAACAACATGTGCAAACACATAACACTTAAGTATATTAAAAACACGCAGTCAAAGACTTTCGTCTTTTTTATAAAACCATGCTTAGTTTCATAAAAAAAAGGAAAATGAGAGGAAATAATCCCTCTCATTGTAACTATATAGCGTCTATTATGCTATTTAACGTAGCAGATGGTCTCATCGCAGCTTCAGCTTTTGCATCATCCGGGTGAAAGTAACCACCGATATCTTGAGGTTTACCCTCAACAGCCAATAACTCTTCAATGATTTTTGCTTCATTTTCAGTCAAAGCTTTTGCTACAGGAGCAAATTTAGCAGCCAATTCTGCATTATCACTTTCAGCGAGTGCTTTTGCCCAGTATTGTGCTACATAGAAGTGAGAAGCTTTATTATCCGGCTCACCACATTTTCTTGAAGGTTCTTTTGAATTATCTAAGTATCCCTCATTAGCAACATCAAGAGCAGCAGTAATTGCCGCTATTTTTGCATCACTGTTTTTCTGACCGATGAAACGTAAAGATTCAGCAAGTGCTAAAAATTCACCTAAAGAATCCCATCTTAAGTGACCCTCTGCCAAGAACTGGTCAACATGCTTAGGAGCAGATCCGCCAGCACCAGTCTCGTATAATCCACCACCAGCTAACAATGGCACGATAGAAAGCATTTTAGCAGATGTACCAAGCTCTAGGATTGGGTACATATCTGTTAAGTGGTCACGTAAAACGTTCCCCGTTACAGCGATAGTATTTTTGCCTGCGCGAACACGAGCATTTGTAAAACGTGTAGCATCTGTTACATTCATAAATTGAATATCCAAACCGGCTGTATCGAAGTCCGCAAGGTAAGTTTTTACTTTTTTCATAACTTCGGCATCGTGAGCACGATTTTCATCCAACCAGAATATTGCAGGAATACCTTCAAGTCTAGTTCTTTCAACTGTTAGTCTAACCCAGTCTTTGATTGGAATATCTTTAGTACGAGACATTCTCCAGATATCACCTGCAGCACAGTCAAAGCTCATTAGCTCCGTACCGTCTTCAGTAGTTACCGTTACTTTACCAGCTTCTGCAAGCTCAAATGTAGTTGGGTGAGAACCATATTCTTCAGCTTTTTGAGCCATAAGACCGATATTTTGCATTGTACCCATAGTTGTTACATCATACTGACCGTTTTTAACACAATCAGCTACCATTTCAGCGTGGAACATTGCGTAAGTAGAGTCAGGAATTACAGCAACACACTCTACTGCAGCACCAGTTCTATCCCACTGCTTACCACCTTCACGTACCACTACAGGCATAGAAGCATCGATAATCACATCATTAGAAGCGTTAAAGTTTGTAGTACCTTTATCTGAATCAACCATTGCAAGTTTCGGAGCATCAGATTCTAATACAGCTAAAAAATCAGCTTTGATTTCAGCTTCTTTTGCATGACCTTTGATTTTTTTCTCTAAATCAGACATACCTTGATTAGGATTAACATTTAACTCTGCAAATGTATCTGCATGCTTCTTGAATACATCTTCAAAGAATGCTACAAATCCGTAACCAAACATAATAGGGTCAGAGATTTTCATCATAGTTGCTTTAAGGTGTAAAGACCATAATACGTCATTAGCTTTTGCATCTTCAATTGTCTTTTTATAGAAAGCTTTGAGTGCTTCAACTGACATGAATGTACCATCAAGAACTTCGCCTGCAAGTGCAGAAACAGTAGTCAATTCTTTACCGTTAAGTGCGATTGTCACCTTTTGATTTTTATCAGATGTTACAGATTTCTCATTTCCAAAAAAGTCGCCTTTTCCTTCCATATGAGCAACATACGCTTTTGAGTTTTCTGAAAATGCTCTAAGTTTATGTGGATTCTTTTGAGCAAACTTTTTAACCGCAACTGCAGCACGTCTGTCAGAGTTACCTTCACGAAGAACAGGGTTAACAGCAGAACCTAGACAAGTGCTGTATTTAGCCTGAAGAGCTTTCTCCTCATCATTTGCAGGATTTTCAGGGTAGTTAGGGATATCGTAACCTTGACCCTGAAGCTCAGCAATACAATCTTTAAGCTGACCAACAGAAGCAGATATATTTGGAAGCTTAATAATGTTTCCATCTTCTTGTAAAACAACTTCACCTAGTTTTGATAATTCATCTTCTGCAAGACCCATTGCAGCTAAAACTCTACCAGCCAGTGAAATGTCACTTGTAACTACTTCTACGCCTGCCGCTTTAGTAAAAGCATTAACGATTGGTAATAACGAATAAGTTGCTAAAGCAGGTGCTTCATCAATTTTGGACCAAATAATTTTTGACATGTTGTTTTCCTCAGGTTATATTTTATTTTTAAAGTAGCATATTTGTATAAAAAGCATGCTCTCTAAAAATTTACAGGTTTATGATAACACTAAGATATATAATATATTGAATAAGCTGATGAAACATCTGCTTATGTTTAGAAAGTGTTTCATTTTGTAGCATGCTTTATATTGCTTAAATGTGTAGAATAGTTACATGAAAAATCATGCAAACCGCTCTTTGATTTCATAAAGTAAAGGTATTTTGTCTTTGCAGGAAATATGGCAGCTCTGATAGCATCAAAACTAACATTACAAACTGGCTCCGACGGAACCCCACTGTGCTTGTATGTGTTGTAGGGAGAATCATCCTCTCTTATCCTTCTCGCTGTTATTTTGGTATGAGAATACTTGCCATAGTTTAAAGTACCGTCCATTTGCAGTTTCATCCCTTTTTTAATTCTGTTGTAGATTACAGAACTTATCAGCGGCATCTCCTCTATATTTGCAGATTCTTTTTGAATTACCGATGCTATTGCTACATATTGAAACCATTTTTTTTCATTATAGTTTCCAAATATTTTTATAGACAGCTCTTTCATCTGTCTTAATGATTCATCCATCAATATTTTAATTAATTCTTTTTCAGTAATACCGATGGGTAATTTATACGTATTTGGAACAAACACTCCCTCAATCCTTGATGAATGCAGAATATACTCCTGTTCCAGCTTGTCCCTGTCTAAATTAAGGTTATCGGATAGTTGGTTTAAAAATATAAATGTTGTTTCTCCTGGAATCAGTGTTATGCTTTGAAGTGCCGCTTTTGCTCTTGTCAGTTTATATAAAAAGTCGGCTTTTGTACTTTGTGTCGTTGCGATATTTATCCATCCGCTTTGCGGAGCGCCAATGATTCGTAAAAAGAATGAATCCAGTTTGCTTACATTATAGTTTTTCTCACGCAATTGTGTTATAATCTTGTTTATTGAACCTTGCTGAATATGTAACACTTTTGAGGTTTGTAGAGGTTTATTCAGGTAATACATGAACGACAATATAATAATTAATACTATTTCAAAAATATACTTCATAATAATCAGTTTTTTGTCATTCATCTTTTTAACACTTTCCATTATTTTTATTGTTTTACAAAATGGATTATACATTGAAAACATCGCTGTTCCGAATGTTGAAATCAAGAAATTATACATAAAATGGAATGAAAAATTAGAAATTTCCGTTAAAGATGCAAGAATAACCAAAAAAGAAAACACAAACAATCCAAGACTTGATTATAAAAAAATAAATTTCTTTTTCAAACAGTTGCTTCTATTGAATAACTGGTTTGAAAAAATCAGTATTTATAATGTAAGTTACAATGACATAAGTGTTACCTTTAGATACAATGAGGGCAAAAATGGTTTTTTAACTGCAAAATCACAAAATTTTTCATTTGCAAGCGATCTGTTTTTTGACGCACACTTATTAAACATGAAAATAGATGAGTTTAAAGACCATGCACGCAAAATAGAGGTGAAGGGCAACGTAATATTAGATACGGACAATATCGAAATAAGCTCTATTCTTGATATAAATATTAACAATGACGCTTCACTTAAACTTTTTCTCAATGCAAACAAAGAAAAACTTTTTTACAAAATAAATTCTTTGCAAAACATTAAAAGTATCACACATACAATTGAGTTGTTCAAGCTTCCAAAAGAAGTAAGATATTGGGCGCTAGATGCGATAAAGATGAAAGACCTGTCAATTCTACACGCATATGGATGGATTGAGTATAAAAGCTTATCCCAGGCTTATAAAACCATCTATATAGAGGCCATAGCCAATGAGCTGCATTATACATATAATACACAACTTGATTCGATTCACTCTGAATATACCCGACTGCAATACAGGGACGGTATATTGTCTATACTTCCAAAGAAAGCTTTTTCATATAATTACTTTCTCGACAGAAGCTGGCTAAAAATAGATTTTACACAACAGCAGGAACTCTTGACCTTATATCTTCTGTTTAAAGGCTCTCTAAACAGCGACATGTTGGGCGTACTTCAAAGATATAAGATAAATCTTCCCTTCTTGCAAAAACAAGGACTTGTAAGCACGAATTTAAAGCTAGAAGTGAATCTTAGGACGATTGATGTAGATGCCAAGGGAGATTTCTTTACAAAAAAGGCGAACTTTGACTATCTTGGATTAAATATTGATATATATGATGCATATGTCTCCTTGGACAATTATGATGTGACAATAAATAATATGCTGGCAAAGTATAAAGATATCGCTACTTCAAATGTAAGCGTTCGTTATGATGCCAAAAATTCCAGGGGAGAGATAAAATTCAATATTGAAAAATTTGAATTGAAGGATGTCAATCTGTCTTTGGCAAGACAAAATACGCCTCTTCTTGTCACCTACCGTATAGCACCAAAAAAGGATATGATAAATATAAAGAAATCAAAATGGATGTTTAACGAAAATCAAATCAGTGTAAACCAGATCAAAATACCATTTGATTTGGATCAGCTTAGCGCTGTTATTCCGCCTACCTTGGTTGAAATTCCAAAAATCGCTTCAGCGTATGTTTCCGGAAATACTTCAATAAAAGAGCATAAGGCTGATATCTATCTTGATCTGTTTGACTTGTCCTATAAAAATGTAAAACTTAATCAGTCAAATGTTCCAATGAGAATAAAGTTCGACAAAAAAACTGAGATATCTTTCAAAAATAAATTTTTATTCAGTGTAGATGATTTTAATTGTTCCATAGATAATGGATTGGCAGAAATTGACGATAAATATTTTCGTATTATACGTGCCGATTTCGACTTGGATAATACAGTTAAGACTGATATTAGCGGTGTTTATAATATACAAGAGGATTTAGGACAAATAAATCTAAAGAACTTGTATATCCAAAACGACGATGTTGAACTATTACACTTGAGGGAAAGCACTCTCTTTGATATCAGAAGACATAAAGACTCTACAATAATCAACTCTAAAAAACTCAATATAAATTATCAATCAAACAATAAACAGTGGATGTTTAATCTCAATTCACTACAGGATATATCCAATTATTCAATTTTGCTAAGAGACTACAATCTCACAAATGGAAATTTTAGCGTATATAAGAATAGTGACGATAAGAGTATAGGGTTCAGGGCAGATATCTTTTATCCGTATAAAATACTGGTAAAAGACAAAAAACTTATAGAACATTATCAAATCAACGGCAGCATTGATAAAAAAAACAATATAGCACTCAATGTAAATAATGCAGTGGACGTTCATATAAATAAGGATATAAGAATTGATGCGAAAGATGTGGGGATAAATCTTGATGCCTTGCTTGAACAGATTGGCAAGAATAAAACCGAACCGGACAGCACCAGGGATATTTATCTCAAATCTAAAAACTCCTATTTATACATAAGCGAAAATAGAAATATCATTTCAGATACAATGAATTTTCAGTATCTAAAAAACAAACTTTCCGTGCAGCTTACACATAAAAAAGGGATTGCAGGCTTTGCATATGAAAATAAAAAGTTTAATCTTTACGGAGAGGGTTTTGGCGATGAATTTATGGATAAACTCTTCGCTCTTTCTAAATTCAAAGGCGGTTCATTGACCTTTTCTATGGAGGGCAATACAAGTGAGTATAGCGGTACCTTCCATGTGGAAGATACAATAATAGTGGACTACAAAGTTTTAAACAATATATTGGCCTTTGTCAATACTGTTCCATCTTTGGTTACATTCAGTTTACCCGGCTACAGCACGAACGGATTAGCGGCAAAAAGTGCTTATATGAACTTTCATTCTAAAAACGATGTTTTTTATATCTCTGATATATTTCTTGATTCTAAAGAGATAGATATATTCGGAAAAGGTACAGTAAGTACGAAGAAAGATGAAATTGATCTGGAACTCAATCTCAAAACAGACTTGGGAAGCAGTGCCTCGAAAATACCTCTGGTTGGTTATATCTTATTTGACGGGGAAAGCTTATCAACGACTTTGAGTATTACCGGAACACTAAACAACCCGGAAGTAAACTCGCTCATTGCCAAAGATATCATTGTTGCTCCGCTAAATATCATAAAAAGAACTTTATTGCTTCCCTATCACCTGATTACAGGCGGTAAAAAAGACAAAGAAGAAGATAAGTAGATATTGGCTATTCGTTTCTTAAAACGGTAAGGATATCAACCTCGCTTGCTTTTTTTGCCGGATAATAAGAAGAGACAATAACGATGAAAAATGCACCGGTTACAATAAGAAGAAAATCCTGCAGACTTAAGTCCAGCGGCAATGTGGTGGTTGGATAAACATCTTTTGGCAAAGAGACGATATCAAAACTACTTAAAATCCATAGTCCGCCCATGCCAAAAACTATACCGGCAAAAATACCGCTAACACCGATAACAATACCTAAATACAAAAAAACTTTTTTAATTTCAGCCGTTGTGGCACCAAGAGAAAGAAGCAGGGCTATCTCACTTCTTCTGTTCATCACAGTCATTAGCAACGATGAAATAATATTTATAGAAGCTATCAATATTATGAGCATAAGGACTATAAAGAGTGAAACCTTTTCCAATTCAAGAGCTGCAAAAAAATTAAGATTGTCTTCCCACCATCCTTTGATTGTAACGGTTACGGGAAGAGCTTCTTTAATCCTTGCTATATCGGCATGTGGATTTGAAGAATATATGTGTATTCCGTCATACTGATTTGAAGGGATGTTTAAAATTGCCTGCAAAGATGAAAGTGTTGTATAGCTATACGCTTTATCATAAGCAGAAAGTCCCGAATCAAATATTCCTTTGACCTTAAAGCGCTTGATTTTAGGCGTTACGGAAAGACCGCCTGGTTCTACATGAGTAAAGATATACATCAATTTGTCATCTTTATAGATGTCAAATTCATCTTTTAAAGATTTTCCTATCAAAACATCAAACTTGCCGATATCATTATTTTCGATTGCCGCACCCAATACACTATTGACTTTTGCCTCATCTTTTAAGTTGACACCAAAAAGATAACCACCTTCAAGCTTTGTTCCGCTTCTTGCCATAACGGCTGACTGGACATAGGGACTAAATGATAGTTCAGGAAATCTATTTTCAAGATCAATCAATAAATCTTCATTTACAGAAGCATAGAACTTAGGGATAATAGTAAGCGGATAATTCATAATAGTGAGTTTTTTCTTAAACTCTTTATCGAATCCATTCATGAGAGCCATGGCTATTAAAAGGACCATAACACCCAAAGTAATCCCTAAAAAGGCAAGCAATGCCGATAAAAAGATAAAGGGCTGTTCGTTATCAAAACGTAAAAATCTTTTTACCAGATATGTTACAATAGAATTTTTCAAGAAGCAAAAACACCTTTTTTAGGACCACTTTTTCCACAGCATTGCTTATATTTTTTACCACTTCCACATGGACAAGGATCATTTCTTGCTATTTTCTTTTCTATCACTTCTTCATTTTCTTTTGTATCCAAAAGATTAAGTTTCATCTGCGATTCTTTTAGTTTTTGTTCTTGTTCGAGTTGCTGCGTTATTCGCTTAGCTTCTTCTTCCGGTGATTCAAGTTTGAACTGTATTATCTGCAGAGTCTTGATGGTATTGAATTTAATATCATTTGTAAGCTCGCCAAAGAGATTATAGCTTTCTTTTTTATACTCGACCAAGGGATCTTTTTGATTATAGGCACGAAGTCTTATCCCTGTTTTCATACTGTCCATTGCATAAAGGTGATCTCTCCAGGCACTGTCCAATTCTTTTAAATAAAATTCTTTTTCTATCTCTTGGCGGATATCCTCTTCCAAAACACTCATTTTGTCGTCATACGATTTTTTAACACTTTGCACGATTGTCTCTAGGAGTTCTTCATATTCAAGAGACGCGATTGTTTCTATATTCAAATCAAAATTAATCTGTTCTTTTAATAATTCCGCAACTTTTTTAAGATTAAAATCTTCATGTGCTCCGCCATTAAAAATAGCAGAACTGCTTAAAATATTTTCAATATATTCCACTCTTATACTGTCAATTTTTGAAGAGATATCATAATCTTCGCTGAGCAGCTGGTTTCTAAACTTATAAACAATTTTTCTTTGTTCGTTTGCAACATCATCATATTCAACAATCTGTTTTCTGCCTTCATAATGCATGTTTTCAACTTTTTTCTGAGCCTTTTCAACCGCACGCGTAACCATTTTTGATTCTATGTATTCGCCATCTTCAACACCCAGTCTGTCCATAATGGACTTTATTTTATCTGAACCGAATATACGGAGTAGATTATCTTCAAGGCTTAGATAAAACTGTGTAGTTCCTGCATCACCCTGACGCCCGGAGCGACCGCGAAGTTGATTGTCTATACGACGGTTTTCATGTCTTTCCGTTCCGATAATATAGAGCCCGCCCAGTGCTTTGACTTCATCACTGACCTTTATATCCACTCCACGACCCGCCATATTTGTAGCAATCGTAACAGCACCTTTTGCCCCGGCACTTTTGATAATCTCACCCTCTTGGGCATGGTTTTTTGCGTTTAAGACCGTATGTGCGATTTTTTCTTTTTTCAGTATTTCATGCAAGGTTTCAGATTTTTCTATAGATGCCGTACCTATCAGCACCGGCTGTCCTGATTTGGATAAATTTTTAATCGTTTCAATAACGGCATTAAATTTTTCGCCCTCAGTTTTATAGATCAGGTCGTTTAAATCTTTTCTGGCAATTGGTATATTGGTCGGGATAGAGACAACATCCAGAGAATATATCTGTGCAAACTCCGTGGCTTCCGTTTCTGCCGTACCCGTCATACCTGCCAATTTATCATACATTCTGAAATAGTTTTGAAATGTGATATCTGCTAAAGTTTGCGTTTCCTCTTTTATCTCCACGCCCTCTTTTGCTTCAAGTGCCTGATGAAGACCTTCTGAAAAGCGACGCCCTTCGCTCAGTCTTCCCGTAAACTCATCAACAATAACCACTTCCCCGTCATTGACAACATAGTCTACATCCTTAACAAAAAGATAGTTTGCTTTTAATGCCTGATCCAGGGCATGTGGAAGTGAGGAGTTTTCTGCACTGTAAAGATTTTCAACACCGAATAATTCTTCTGCTTTGGTGATGCCCTCTTCCGTTATAAGCACCACCTTATCTTTTTCATCTACGGTAAAATGCTCATCTTTTGTTAGCTTCATCGCAATTTGGTTTGCGTCACTATAGTCCTGCATAGTTCTATTTGTAGGACCTGATATGATTAGCGGTGTTCTTGCCTCATCAATCAAAATAGAGTCTACTTCATCCACGATTACAAAATTATGGCCATTTTGAGCCATATTTTTTGCAGAATAGCTCATATTGTCTCTTAAATAATCAAATCCGAACTCATTATTCGTACCATAGGTTATATCAGCATTATACGCCGCTTTTTTGGCTTCTGTATCGTGCATATTTTCCAGGATTGTCCCCACGGAAAATCCTAAAAAGTTATATAATTTTCCCATCTCATTCGCATCCCTGGATGCAAGATAGTCATTTACTGTTACCAAATGAACACCTTTTCCGGTCATTGCATTTAATATAATTGCCAAAGTTGCTACAAGTGTTTTACCCTCACCTGTTTTCATCTCCGCAATTCTGCCCTCGTGCAAGACCATTCCACCGATAAGCTGTACATCAAAATGTCTCATACCGAGTGCTCTTTTGGAAGCTTCTCTAGTTATAGCAAAAGAGTCCTCCAAAACATCATTTAGACTTTTTTCATCGGCTAAAACACTGTTCTTAAGTTCTAAAAATGAAGCCTTTAGCTCGTCATCATTTAAAGCTTCATATTTAGCCTCTAAGGCATTTATTTTTTCAACTCTTTTTAAATATTTTTTTAATTCGCGATCATTAGAAGTACCAAAAATCTTACCCATTAATGCTTGTAGCATTCTCAACCTTATGTGCGATTACTATATAATATACTATATAGTAATCAAAGAAATATCCGTTATTCTAGCATACAATAAATAATATTGCACATAAAAAATACCATTTTAGGAATTATGCAAAATATCATTTCTATATTAACAGTCTCTTTGATATAATTTCGAAAAAAGGAACTGAATGAAACTATTATTTATTTCAGTATTGTTTTTGAGCAGTTTATTCGCTTCTCTGGACTCAATTCACTCGTTTGAAGCTGATTTCACACAAAGCGTGACTGATGACAAAAATAAAACGCTCACCTATAATGGCCGTATATTGGCATCAAAACCACAAAATGCAATCTGGAGTTATACTCATCCTATTCAAAAAGATGTATACATACATGCCAATACGCTAACAATCATAGAACCTGAAATAGAACAGGTTATAATAAAAACCATAGAATCGAAACTTGACTTTTTCAAGATGATAAAAGATGCTAAAAAAATAGATGAAAACTCTTATATTGCAATCTTTCAAGATTCAAAATATACGATAACGACAAAAGACAAACTGATACAATCTATTTCTTATAAAGATGAATTTGAGAATCAGGTAAAAATAGAATTTAAAGAGCAAAAACAAAATCAAGGAATAAATAAAAAGTTATTTACACCCAATATACCCATAGATTTTGACATAATAAGAGAGTAGTTTAACTTAGTCCAGGGGATGGCTTGCCAAGCAGGTGCCCTTGAATATAGTCTATACCCAGTTCCCCAACAAGCTCATAGACCTTTTGGCTTTCAACATGTTCTGCTATAGTCTTAATCCCGCTTTTTTTGGAAAAATCAATGATGTTTTGAACGATAATCTTATATATGACATTTGTATTCATCTCTTTTATAATACTTCCGTCTATTTTTATAAATTCGGGTTTTAGCTCATATATTCGGTTATACACAAAAGTGTCAGATCCAAAATTATCAATAATGATGTGAATACCCATCTCTCTTAATTCAGATATCTGTTTATCTATATGTTCTGACTTCATAAGAACGACATCTTCTGTAATCTCTAAATGGACTCTATCCGTTGCTATATTGTACTTCAGGCACTTGTATTTTAAAAACTTTAGCAAATAATTTTCACGAAGATCATACATGCTTATATTTAAAGAAAAACTGTAATCATTCTTTGCAAAAAGTTTAAATGTTTTGTCTATTACAATTTTTGTAAGATATGTTATGAGACCGAGATGCTTGGCACTTTTTATAAATTTGTTGGCATCAACCAGATTTCCTTTTCCATCCATCAACCTGCACAGGACTTCATAATGTTTTATGCTTTGATCATTCTTGCTTATGATTGGCTGGTAAGATGTAAAGATCTTATCTTCTTCAAAAGCTTTTTTAAGAGTTTCTACCCAGTACAAATTTTCTTTTTGCTCTTTCATATATTCAGACACGGGAGAATAAACGGTGATTTGGTTTCCGCCGAAAAATCTTGATTCTTTTGATGCTGACTTGGCATTGACAAAAAGTGTTTTCCCCTCTCCCGTATCTATCCCTATCGAAAACACGACAAAGTGCTTATAGCCTTCAAATTCAACTGCAGCTTCTTTAAAAAAAGACTGTATCTGTTGCGCAAGAATCATATCCTGCTGTTTTGAAGGTTCATGAATCAGTATCACAAATTCATCGGCAGTAATGTGGAACAGCTTCGCGTTACTCGGAAGATACTTGCTTAATCTGTTGGCGCACTCTTTTAACAGTTTATTTGCTTTTCCCATCCCATAAATGCTGTTTATAAAATCAAAGTTATCTATATTGATGTATAAAAGTGATTTCTTAGCTCCGTCCAAGGCCTTTTGGAGGAGATGCTTACTGGGTAGTTTTGTCAATTCATAGGTGTCTTTATTGGCATCTATATTGTTTTGCATAGATTTTATCTGCTCACTCAGTTTCTTTTCATTGAGCATAAAGCGCCCTATTCTTTTTCTCTCATATAAAAGTTCCTCATTCATTTTTTTCAGTTTATCCTCTGAATAGGATCTGTCATAGAGTAATTTTGACACTGTTTTCAAGATTGCATCCAGCAACAATGAAACTTTTAAAGGTTTATCTACAATTGCACCGATAGAGAGTTTGTAAATATCAAGTATCTGTTCGTTTGTCAATTTCTTGGCGGTTACAATAATATTTTGAAAGCTGTTAACCGCTTTTAGATTTTTTATTAACTGGGTTACATCCATTATAGAAGAGGAAGAATCAACAATGATCAAATCATATTTATTTATTTTTGCATAGGCCAAGCCCATTGTAGCATCCTCGGCATCATCCACTTTGAAAAAAACTTTCTTCAATGCTTCGGTCACTTTGATCAACAGCTCTCTGTCTTCATCTATATATAACAATGATAATGTACTTGAATACGGAATAAGTTCTTTTAGCTCAGCCATGATCTTCCCCAAAATAGTAAATTACTGAATTATAATGTAACAATATTATCACTTTATTATTAATAAACAATTCAATACGCCACAACCTGATATTTTATTTTCTTCCTGTATAATTACGCATATCAACATTAGGGTTCTATCATAACTTCAAAACATCCGACATTATTAGAGCAGTTTAGATCATTTTGCTTTGAAAATAATATTAAAAATCCTCAAGAAGCGGTCACGCACTTCACAGTTTTTGGCGGGCTTGGTCTAAAAATAGACACTACCGTCCCCCTTTTAGATTCAATTGAAGATGTTATTTTGAATAACTATAAATATCTTCATAAAAAAATAACAAAAATCACTATGGGCGAGAGCATATATCATTCTGTCCTTACGGGCATAGCTATGGGTGATGGCAGAAGCAATACCGCCTTTAAAAGAGCCAATGTGTCTCAAGAAGTAGGCAACAGTGCACTTGATTATCTGTGTGAGAATGGCATGATAAAAAGAAATTTTTCCAAAAAAATCTCAAATTCATGGATGGATCATGAAGCAAGCAGTGCCAAACTCAGTTTTAATACCCCTTTTATCCGTTTTTGGTTTGCTTTTGTCTCTCCAATCTTTAAAGGCATACAAGAGGAAAACTATGAGGAATTTCATCAAAGATTTACAAACCGTTTTGATGAGTTTCTCAATTTGACTTTTGAACAACTCTCAAAAGAACTACTGCAAAAAAGTTTTACACAAGATGTCATAGTGGATATCGGAAGCTACTGGAATGGGGAAACAGATATAGATATATTTGCCAAAACCGCTTCAGGTAAAACCATTGCGGGGATATGCAAATACACAAATACGAAAACCAAAAAAAATGAACTCACCAAACTAAAAGAGACATGTTCAAAAGCAGGCTTAAAAGCAGATATATTTGTCATCTTTTCAAAAACAGGCTTTTCCAATGAACTTAAGTCATTAAAAGGGGAAGATCTTCGTTTATTCACTCTCAAAAATTTTAATAAACTTATGGAGAATACAAGCAGGAACGATATTGTAAAAGGATTCGTTGATTAGTGTAAATTAAAAAGTTTTTGCAAAACCGAACAAAGTTCGGTTTTGCGCTATAGATTTAGTCTAGTTTGTAATCTCTGATAAGATTAAAGTTCAGATATTTATAGATCTCAGCTTCTTTACCAACTATTTTTTTAGTTTTTTCTATATATTCGGCTGCTGTTGGAAGACGACCAAGCATTGAACATACCGCAGCTAATTCTGCAGAACCAAGATACACTTGGGCACCCTTGCCTAAACGGTTGTCAAAGTTACGCGTTGAAGTTGAGAATACTACTGCATTATCAGCAACACGTGCCTGGTTACCCATACATAAAGAACATCCAGGAATCTCAGTACGAGCACCTGCTGCACCAAATACCGAATAGTATCCGTCTTCAGTAAGTTGTTTTTCATCCATTTTTGTCGGAGGACAAACCCATAGACGTGTAGGAACAGTACCTTCACCTCTTAAAACCTCACCAAGTGCACGGTAGTGACCGATGTTCGTCATACATGAACCAACAAATACTTCATCTATTTTATGAGGACGGTTTGATGCTAAGACTTCAGTCAATGTAGCAACATCATCCGGATCATTAGGACAAGCTAAGATTGGCTCTTTTATTTCATTAAGATCGATATTGATAACGGCTGCATACTCGGCATCGGCATCCGGCTTCATTAAAGTAGGATTAGCCAACCAGTCTTTCATCTTGTCGATTCTTCTTTGAAGTGTACGTTTATCCTCATAACCGGCTTCAATCATAGACTCTAAAAGAGTTACGTTTGATTTTAGGTACTCGATAACCGGTGCATCATCCAAAAGAACCGTACACGCAGCAGCTGAACGCTCGGCAGATGCATCTGAAAGCTCAAACGCCTGCTCCGCTTTTAAGTTTGGCAGACCTTCGATTTCCATAATGCGGCCTGCAAATATATTCTTCTTGCCTTTTTTCTCAACTGTAAGAAGACCCTCTTTAATCGCTTGGTGAGGAATAGCATTTACAAGGTCACGAAGAGTGATACCCGGTTGAAGTTCACCTGAGAAACGCACAAGTACTGACTCCGGCATAGTAAGAGGCATAGCACCTGTTACACCGGCAAAAGCAACGATACCGGAACCACCAGGAAAAGAGATACCTATTGGGAAACGTGTGTGAGAATCCGCACCGGTACCTACAGTATCAGGAAGAACCATTCTGTTTAACCATGAGTGGATAACACCGTCACCCGGGCGAAGTGCAACACCAGAACGGTTAGAGATAAAGTCAGGAAGCGTATGATGCATAACAACATCCGAAGGCTTAGGATATGCTGCAGTATGACAGAATGACTGCATTACCAAATCAGCTGAGAAACCTAAGGCCGCAAGCTCTTTAATCTCATCTCTTGTCATCGGTCCTGTTGTATCCTGAGAACCTACAGTTGACGTTTCAGGCTCTACATACATACCAGGTTTAACACCGGCCATTCCACATGCCTTACCAACCATTTTTTGCGCAAGAGTAAAACCTTTGCCATTATCAGCAGGCTGCTCTGCAGTTAAGAAAATATCCGTTGCTCCCATACCTAAAACACCACGAGCTTTAGAAGTTAAACCGCGACCGATAATCAGTGGAATACGACCGCCTGCTCTTACTTCGTCTGTTATAGTGTTAGGGTTAAGTTTAAAAGTAGCTATACACTCACCGTTTTTGTGAGCCTCGCCCTTGTATGGATAAATAGTTACAACGTCACCTGTTTCCATTTGAGTTACATCCAACTCTAATGGTAAAGCACCTGAATCTTCACATGTTGCAAAGAAAATCGGAGCGATGATACTACCAAGAACCACACCGCCTGTGCGTTTGTTTGGAACACCAGGAATATCTTCACCCATATGCCACTGAACAGAGTTAACACCTGATTTACGAGATGAACCCGTACCCACAACATCACCAACATAAGCAATCGGGTTGCCTAATTCTTTTAGCTTGCTGATCGTATTGATTGGATCATCCATTTTAGCAACGAGCATAGAGTTCGCATGAAGAGGAATGTCCGAACGTGTAAATGCTTCTGATGCAGGAGAAAGGTCGTCTGTATTTGTTTCACCAGGAACTTTGAATACAGTAACGGTAATCTCATCAGCTAAAGCAGGCTTAGAAGTAAACCACTCAGCATTTGCCCAAGAAGTCATAACTTCAGTTGCAGCAGCATTTCCAGCCTTGTGTAACTCTTCAACATCATTAAATGCATCATATACAAGTAAAGTATGTTTAAGAGCTTCTTTAGCAGCTTCAACAACAGCGCTTTTTGTAGAAGTTAATGCGTCTATTATAGGTTTTACATTGTAACCGCCAAGCATCATACCCATTATAGTAACAGCATGCTCAGGAGAAATCGCATCTACAGTAATGTTTTCAGATGCAACATCATTTAAAAAAGCAGCTTTTACATACGCAGCGTCATCAACACCAGGTGATACACGATTTGTAATCAGGTCGATATTTTGAGCCATATCACCTTCGCCAGCTTTAATCATTTCAACCAATGCAGCAGTCTGCTCCGCTGTAAGTGGTAATGGTGGTACACCAAGTGTTTCTCTTTCAGCTATATGTGCTTTGTATTCTTCAATAAATGCCATAGTTATTCCTGTCAATAAATTTGCATTATTGTATCCTAATAAATACTCTCCAATTTCAACATGTTACAAATATAAACACTATTATTCTATTTTTTCCATCTAGTGTTAAGTTATGTAACACTTAGAGCCCCCGAGCCTTTAACTGACTATCTATAAGCTCTCTATCCGCACCCCTGTAGTTTCGTTTTAGCCATAAAAGATAGACATCGGGTATTTCACTGTACTGCATCCCCTTGTATTTACCAAAGTCTATTTTTTTATCACTCTTAGATGCAGAGAGTGTTTCCCGGCATGTGGATTCCAGGCATGTGGAATCAATATTTGCATATTTCAGCAGGGAGATAAAATCATTAAACTCTAGTCTTTTTTGAATTGTAAAAGTGTAAGAGGAAAAATCAAATACGCCTCTTCTTGCAGTTACAAAATCTTGAATCTCTTTAATTTGCTCTACAGAAAGTTTCTCTAAATTCTCAACTTGAACGCTAAAAGAGTTAAGACGCTTTGTAAAAGTAAATACAGGTTTATTCATAAAAGAATCTTTTATAATATTTCACGGATACCTTTTGAATTAGGGGGAGAGAGAATCCCTTCCGCCTCTAACTGTTCCACAACTCTCGCTGATCTGTTATATCCTATCTGCAGCTTTCTCTGCAGGTAGGAAATCGATGTCTTTTTATCGGTCAAGACTACGTTTTTAGCTTCTGCAAAGAGTTCGTCAAGCTCTTCATATGTATCACGGGAAGAGGGGGAGATATCATTTTCCTCCAGTAAAAAACTCTTGTCGTAGTTTGGTTCTCTTTGAGATTTTATAAAATTCACTATCTTCTCTATCTCTTCCTCTGTGCTCCACGGCGCGTGAAGACGAACAAGTCCGGTAGCACCCGGAGGAGTAAAAAGCATATCTCCTTTGCCGAGCAAAGATTCTGCGCCCTGCTGGTCAAGGATAATCTTGGAATCTACTTTTTGCCCCACTCTATAAGATATGCGGGAGGGGAGATTTGCTTTTATAAGCCCCGTAACAACATCTACGGAAGGTCTTTGAGTCGCCACAACCAAATGTATTCCCGAAGCTCTCGCCATCTGTGCAAGTCTGGCGATAGAGTGCTCCACATCTTTTCCGCTTGTCATCATCAAATCTGCCAATTCATCAATTATCACTACAATATACGGAAAGTGCTCGCCACCCTCTTTTTTTACCTTGTCATTATAGTTTTCTATATTTTTTGTTCTGTTTTCACTCATTAGCTCATAGCGGCGCTCCATCTCTGAAACCATATTATTAAGGGCAACTATTGCCTGCTTGGGTTTTGTGATGACGGGTGTAAGAAGATGCGGGATATCATTATATATAGAAAACTCCAGCATTTTTGGATCGATCATCAACAGTCTAAGCTGGTCAGGTGAGTTTTTGTAGAGCAATGAAAGTATCATCGCATTTATACCGACACTTTTTCCGCTTCCTGTCGTTCCGGCGATAAGCAGGTGCGGAAGTTTTTTAAGATCGGTAATAAACGGCTTGCCCACTATGTCCTTGCCCAGAACTATAGTTAATGGCGATGAAGACTCTTTAAAGAGCTTGCTGTCTAATAAGTCTCTTAAATAAATAGTATCAACGGCAGCATTTGGTATCTCTATTCCCACAACATCCTTGCCCGGAATCGGAGCCTGAATCCTGATGCTCTCAGCCGAGAGTGCCATAGCCAAATCGTCCTGAAGATTTAAGATCCTTGATACTTTGACATTGGCGGCCGGTTTAAACTCAAACGTAGAAACGACCGGACCCGCATAAGTTCTGACTACGTCACCCTCAATTTTAAAATGAGCCAGTTTTTCTATAAGATAGCGTATCTTGTCATCTACTTCGCTCTCATCCACACTGTGTGCGGCTGCGCTTGGTTTTTGCAAAAAGTTTACCGACGGAAGCGTGAAGTTTTTTGGTTTTTCCACCTCCCCTTTTTCTATCGCTTCCAAAAGTTTTGCATTTTCTTCAAGTTCATCGATTATGAGCGCACTTTTTTGTTCTTTTACCCTAGAAGCAAGCTCCACGATATTATGCGGCTTCTCCTGCAGTGTTTTTTCTGCATCACTCTTTGTATCATTATTGGTATTTTCTGTTGACTCCGCAGAAGGTATTATCTTCTCAACTGCAGGTTCTTTCTCAAAAGTCTGTTCAAAGACGGCAGAGTCTTTTTTTCTCAGATAAGAGGGCTTGTCAAACTCATCTTCAAACTCTTGCACCTCGACAACTTTTTCGTCATTTTGCAATGACACGGTTTTTTGTATCGCAGGTTCAAAATCTGAAAAATTCTTTTTTTTTGTAAATAAACCTTTTACAAAAAGAGTACACGTGCCCACAAGCTCTTCGGTACTTTTATCCAAGATAATTACAACCGAGACCAAACTTATAATACTCCAAAATATCCATAAACCGAATATACCGATATAGGGTGATAAAAAATCGACAAAGTCGCCCCCTATTGTTCCTCTGAAATCATTTTCAATGAGCATGGATTGTGCAAGAAGGAAAGAAAAGAGCAGGAGGAATGATGCCACAACAACTTCAGTCTTGCGAAGATTAAAGCTCGTATCTTTGTAGAGCATATACAAGGGGATAAGCAGCACAAAAAGATAGATATAAGATATGTAGCCGAAATACTGATGATTATAGAGTGAAAAGGTAGCGCCATAACTGCCTATAAGCCCGCTATCGCCTAAAATTGTAGCAAAACCAAGATAAATTAAAATTCCAAAAACTAAAATAAATACGGTATCTTTCAAATCATAATGCCTTTAAAAATAGATGTTAAATAAAAAAGAAGTATAGCCAAAAATGTTCCACAAAGAAGCATTTATGGCATTTTGAAAGATAAATCCTTAGAGGTAGTTTACCAAACTTAGTTTTGAAACTCTGCCCACTGTTGAGAGCATTGCTTCATAGTTGAGCGTAAGCTGGGTCAACTTTAAAGAGGCCTCAGCCAGGTCGGTATCCACAACGGACGATCGAAGCGTCATAGTGCTAAGCTCAAGCAGTTCTGTTCTCTCCAGGGAAGCTGTCAGTTCATTTGACTGAGCTCCGACCCGGGCATGTGCTTTGGATACATGATCTCTTAAGTTATCCATCATGGTTATCGCATTTTCTATACCGACATTTCTAATATCCCCTTTACTGTCATCGGGATACAGTTTATGATTTTCTACAGCAGAAATCATCTCATCGAGAACTTTAAAAAAATCAGTTTTAGGGTCACTCACCGTAATGGCATTGTTGGAATTAAATGTCATCAAAGAAGCATCCAAACTAAAATCACCGCTGTTTGCATCATGCATGGAAAGGCTTGCCTTTGTGTCCGTAACACCAATCTGTTCAAACTGAAGCTTTCCATCATAACTCAGATAGGTGTTTGCGCTAAAAGTTGATGTATACACGGCACTGTCGTAGTCGGTATCTATATTGACTGAAGCCGGTATATTGTCTGTAACTACAATATTTACGACATCCATAAGCTGCTGGTATGTCATCTCATCCGCAGCAACGGCAGATCTTGGAGTGTTCATGTTGAATATATCGTAATTCGTCACTCCTCCATCAAGTGAAAAAGTTGAGCCGGCAGTCGCAAAATCTATCTGCACATCAAAAGCGGCACCGTTGATATTTGTACCAACCAGCTTAAACCGTGAGCCGTCAAGTGTGCCGGCCGTACCTTTTGAGATATCTGCCACTTCCGATATTTTAGTTGAACTGCTTGCAAATGTGTTTGTATCTTTTAAGATTTGAGATACATTCGCTGATAATTTTGATCCGCTTTTATGGAACTGCGTCCTGTCATACAAAAGCCCGTCAATATTCGTAATGGCGCTGTCACCCGAAGCAACACTGTTTGAGCGGACGAATTCTCTTATAAAAAGATTATTCGCCGGAGGAGATGTGGGATTTATAATCTCATCAAAATTTGTTTCGCCCCCGTCAAGCAAATCCAGATCTGAAACATTTGCAGCCCCTCCACCGCTAAAATCAACCGCGCCGATCATATGAAATTCCAGCTTGCTCGAACCCTTCATCTTATCCTGAACTACTATCTGTCCATTAGGGTTAAGGGAAACATTTACAACTTTTAAATTGGGTGTATTGCCGTATATATCGCCTATTTGTTTTAAGAGCTCATCCAGAGTCTCATCATCCCGCATAGATATTTGCTCTTTAAAAGAGGTGCCGTTACTCGTTGCTCCCCTGATATAAAAATGATGTTTTGCATTTACGGTATCGATCACATTATCGGTATCGCCCATCATGTCTCGTATAGTGTCACCTGAAGTAATAAAAGAACCTTTTCCTGTTACACTTGAATCTGTAAAATCAGGATATTTTGTACTTAGATTGGAAATAGGAACATTTGTTGTGATTTCTCTTCTTTGGAGCACTTCCTCGCCCAAAAACAGATCCGCACCACTGAGGTTGTACTGCTGCTTCACGCCTGAGCCCAGAAAAGCATTCATAGAAACGCCATTGCCCATATATGTTCCGTCTGCCGCTATAGGCTTGGTATTTACCGCCGATCCGGAAAATAGGTACTGACCGTTTATTGAGGTATTTGACAAACTCATAAAATGGTCTTCCACACCTCTTAATTCGGCAGCTATTGCATCCAGGGAATCTTCATCGTTTGTCCCGTTTGCTGCTTGAAGCAGAAGAGTTCTCATTCTATTCATGCTTGTTTCAAATTCGTTTAAAACAACATCGGTTTGATTTGATATCTTATAGCCGCTTTGGGTACTTTTCTTAATCTGTCCAAGCACAACCACCTCATTATCGAGTCTCATGGTCTCAGAAAATGTTCTGACATCATCCTTGGCATACTGTATGGACATCCCCGAAGCTATTTGTTTATTGACGTCAAAGAGCTTACTGTTGAGCTGAGAATTGTTCTGTCCGTATAAACTCTGATAATACATACTCGATGTGACTCTCATAATAGCTCTCCTTCTACGGGTTATAAGGTTTTTCTTTGCAAATAATACAGCAAAAAAGGTTCCATGTTTGTAAATCGACTAAATGTTATTTACTTTTAAGTATTATCTCACTATTATTTCACTCTCAAGTACGAAATAGTATCAATGCCTGCGTGATGGAATGGTAGACATGACGGATTCAAAATCCGTTGGCGCAAGTCGTGGCGGTTCAAGTCCGCCCGCAGGTACCATCAATGTTAAATCTAGAAAAACCTAATAAGTGATTCAAATGTTAACAAAGCTTCTTTTTATTATTCTCATCACTTTATCACTCCATTCAAAAGACCAACTGGAAAAAATCTATTTTATTGACTCCAATGATATAAATATCTCATCCATCAGCCAAAACTATAAAAATGAGATAAGATTGTTTTCACTCGACAAAAACAGATATACAAAAAAAATAAAATCAAAAGAACTTATAGAGATTCTGAAATCACACGGATACAATTCTTTTACTGCCAAAAGCAGATATGTAAAATTTATAAAAAAAAGTCCGATAGATTTATCAAAAATAACAGCGGATATCAAAAAGTTTTACCAAAAAAAATATACTACGATACATATAGAGGAGATTCATGTCCATCCCAGAGGATACATAGAGTCTTTGCCCCCCGAATACAAGATATATATCAGATATAAAAACTATCTCTCCAACGATGGCACCCTTTCTATTAAAACGCTTGATAATAAAAAAATCTTTTTCGACTATAGAATCAAAGCAAGGCTAGATGTGTACACGGCCAAAAATGATATAAAAAGAGAAACATCCCTCTCCCTAGTAAACTGCACGAAACAAAATATATACTTAAGCCGTTTCAGAGCTATGCCCATTGAAAATATCAATGACGAAGCTTTGCAGAGCAAGCAGCATATAAAGAAGAACAACATAATCACGCAAAGGGATGTAGAGGGATTGAGCCTTGTAAAAAGAGGCTCAAATGTAAATGTAAGCTTAAACGGTGACGGTATGAGCATCACATTTACGGCCGAAGCTCTCCAGGATGGAAAGTTAAACGATATAATCACGGTTCAAAAAACTAATTCAAAGAAAATAAAAGTTAAAGTTACAGGAAGAAACAAGGTGGAGATGAGATGAGAGAAAAAACAAAAAAAATTGTTGTAGCTACAAGCGGAGCAAGCGGCGTAAATCTCGGCATTAAAACTCTCGAACTTCTTCCTGATAGTGTTGAAAAACACTTTATCATGTCAAAAAATTCCAAAACAGTTCTCAATAAAGAGACGGATACTGTCTACCATAAAAACAAAGATATCTCCGCTTCCATAGCCTCGGGATCCTTTGGTGTCGATGCGATGATTATCGCACCTTGCAGTATGAATACTCTTGCCAAAATAGCATGTGGAATCTCAGATAACCTGATAACCCGATGTGCAAGTGTGATGATAAAAGAACATAAAAAGCTTATCCTTGCACCGAGAGAGATGCCCTTTTCTGCTATAGCCTTGGAAAATATGCAAAAACTTGCAAAACTGGGTGTCATAATCGCACCGCCTGTTATGGCGTATTACTCACAGCAGCAAACGCTCGAAGAGATGGAAAACTTTATCATAGGCAAGTGGTTTGATCTGCTTGATATTGAAAACAACCTTTATAAAAGATGGGAATAAAATTGAATAAGAAAATAGCACTCTACCCCGGTACCTTTGACCCGATCACAAACGGACATTTCGATATTATAGAAAGAGCTTTAGGTCTTTTTGACGAGGTGATTATCGCTGTTGCAATATCACAAGACAAAAAGCCGATGTTTACGCTCGAAGAACGAATTGAGATGACACAGCGGGCTGTACAGGGTCTTAAAAATGTGAGTGTAGTCGGATTCGACAATCTGACAGTTGAACTGGCACGCACCCATAACGCAACTATTCTCATCCGGGGTCTCCGTGCCGTTAGCGATTTTGAATATGAATTGCAGCTGGGTTATCTCAACAACTCATTAGATGACTCCATTGAGACAGTTTATCTTATGCCCAAACTAAAACACGCTTTTATCAGCTCATCCATAGTCAGAAATCTGCTTAAATTTAACGGCAAAACAGAGCATCTTCTTCCGGCTGAAGTTCAAAAAATAATAGGAAGTATGACATCATGTACTTTGCAATAGAAGGGATAGACACAGCCGGTAAGAGCACCCAGATAAACAACATATCCAAGCACTTTCCACATGCCGTAATCACAAAAGAACCAGGTGCCACAGAGATAGGCAAAGAGATACGCGAGATGGTTTTAAGCGCCAAGGCAAAGAGTAAAAAAGCTGAGTTTTTACTCTTTTTGGCAGATCGTGCCGAACATATCAAAGAAGTCATTGAACCAAATATAGGCAAAAATATGATTATTTCAGACAGAAGTGCTGTCAGCGGTGTCGCTTACGCTCTGATTCAAGGGGAGATAAGTAAAAAAGATCTGGTCGAACTCAATAATTTTGCGACAAACAGTATCTATCCGCAAAAAGTTTTTTTACTGCGGCTAAGCAAAGAAGAACTGCAATACAGACTCTCCCAAAAAGAACTGGACGGGATCGAACTGCGGGGAAGCGAATATCTCTTAAAGATTCAAGATGCCATCATAGAGGCCGCGCATCTTCTTGGCCTGGAGCTTGTAACCATTGATGCGGGCAAGAGCATAAACGAAATAACGCAAGAGATTCTAAATAATATCAACACACGGGACAATATTTGATTGCCCGCAATGAAGTGACTTTCAAAAATTTAGATTAAATTTTTTATCTTTTCTTCTGAAGTTGCCAACAGTCTTCTCTCCAGACGGTTTATCTCTTCTAGAAGATCCTTGGAAACATCAGCCATTTTTTCATAATACCCTTTTGCTTCTTCTACTTCATGGGCAGAGACATCGATTCTCTTGCTCCCGAAAAGTTTAGAGAAAAAGCCTTTTTTCGGTTTGTTAAAATATATATTAAATATGCTCAAATATATATCATGCAGTTCAAAATGCAGTTTTTCCACTTTTTCCATGCATTCAAGAGGGTTGTTTGTGAGTGCGTTCAACTTTTGTCCGTCACTGTAAAACCATTGTCCAAACTTACATTCTGTGGAATCAATAGGGATAGCATCTTCTTTGACTTCAACACCGTTTATCAACAGTTTTGCTTTTTGAACCCATTTTATATGTGCAGATTTTGCCGCTCTTAAATGCTCAAGTACATGTTCTTTATCCATAAAAATCTCCATACTTTTTTTAAATACTATCTAAAGATTACATTAAAACGAGAACATAACATAAACTTATCACACTAATCCACGAAATGTTACAAATACGGACTAAATATATTGTCTCAATTTCTTTGTTTCTCTGCGGTTGTTTTTCCTTCCTTTGTTTCTTTAAACCCGTTTGCCTCAGACAATATCAAAAAAAAAGATAAAAAATGGTATCCTTGCAGACTCATTTATTTATAATAAATATTACAAAAAATTAAGGACGAAAATGATTAATTCGCTAAGAGGGATGAATGATATTTTAAGCGAGGACTATGAAAGATTTACATACTTTATAAATACTGCGACAGAGATAGCGCAGAAGTACGGTTTTCATTTTATAGAAACTCCCCTTTTAGAAGAGACTGCTCTTTTTAAACGCTCAGTAGGTGAATCAAGTGATATTGTCGGCAAAGAGATGTACCAGTTCATTGACAAAGGTGAGAACGATGTTTGTCTTCGACCCGAGGGAACAGCAGGCGTAGTCCGTGCTTTTGTTCAAAAAAAACTTGACAAAGCAGGCGGAATTCACAGATTCTTCTACCACGGTTCAATGTTTCGTTATGAAAGACCCCAAAAGGGACGTCTAAGACAGTTTCACCAGTTTGGCGTGGAAAGCTTTGGCGTAGACAGCGTATATGAAGATGCCACTATGATTATGATGGTAGCCGATATACTCGGGGCATGTGGAATCGGATACAGGCTTCAGCTGAACTCTTTGGGGGATTCAAACTGTATGCCTCAATACAGAGATTCTCTGGTCTCCTTTATTCAAAGCTGTGAAGATAAGATTTGCGAAGACTGCCAAAGAAGAAAGTCGACAAACCCTATCCGTGTTCTTGATTGTAAAAATCCCACATGCCGTGATTTGTACACAAATGCTCCAAAACTTATCAATAATCTTTGTTCCACATGCCAGGATGATTTTGATACACTCAAGAAGATCTTGGATAACAATGACATAGCGTATGAGATAGACACAAATCTGGTTCGCGGACTGGACTACTATTCAAAAACCGCTTTTGAGTTTGTGAGTGATAATATCGGAAGTCAGAGTGCAATAGCAGGCGGTGGACGCTATGACAGACTTGTAGAATTTTTAGACGGGCGCCCTACTCCGGCTGTCGGATTTGCAATGGGAATCGAAAGGCTTATGGAGCTTATCGTTATGCCTGAGACTGCAAGAGAAGGATACTATATCGGCGCAATGGACGAAGAAGCCGTTGATTTGGTAGTGAGCCTTGCTCAGAAGAAAAGAAAAACAGATAAAACGACCATTGACTACAAGGCAAAAAATTTAAAAAATCATCTAAAGGCAGCAGACAAGGCAAATGCGGAGTTTTGTTGCGTTATTGGCGAAAACGAGCTAAAAGAAGCAAGTATCTGGGTCAAAGATTTAAAAAATAAAACAGAAAGTACAATTGCTTTAAAAGATTTTTAAAAGATATAAATTTTAAACAAATCTTCGCTAACATTCGAAAAACTATATTATTGGAAAAACAATGAATACTATGAATAATATGAACAATTATGGTCTTGACATCTGGTCTAACAATAATTTTATTATTGAAGACGGACAGATTAAACTAAACTACAAAAGTATGCCTTCTATTTTGCAGATTACGGAGGATATTCGTTCTTCTGATGTAAAAGGTCCTATACTACTCAGGTTTCCGCATTTAATCAAAAAACAGATCAAGACCCTATATTCATATTTTGACAAAGCCATCACCAAAAACAGCTATAAAGGCAAGTTTCACGCTGTTTTTCCATTGAAAGTAAATCAGTTTCCACATGCCGTGGAAGCGATAACCTCCCAGGGTACTGATTTTAATTACGGACTTGAAGCGGGCAGTAAAGCTGAGCTGATCTTAGCAATGAGCAAGACGCCAAGCGGAGCACATATCACGGTCAACGGTTTTAAAGACAAAGAGATGATGACCCTAGGATTTATGGCGGCACACAGCGGTCACGATATAACTATAACCATAGAGGGTCTGGGGGAGCTTGAGACCATTATAGAAGTGGCAAACGAATGCAATCTTAAGGTTCCAAACATCGGTATCAGGGTCAGACTTCACAGTGCGGGAAGCGGAACTTGGGCAAAAAGCGGCGGTATGGATGCAAAATTCGGTCTAACCTCCACAGAGATTATAGAAGCGGTTACACTTCTGAGAAATGAGGATATGCTCGATAATCTTACCATGATACATTTTCATATCGGTTCGCAGATGTCAGATATCGCCCCGCTTAAAAGAGCACTCAGAGAAGCAGGAAACATCTATGCGGAACTTAAAAAAATGGGTACCTCTTCTCTTAACAGTATCAATATAGGTGGTGGTCTGGCAGTAGAATATGACCAACATACCCATGCAAGATCCCGTAACTACTCCATAGATGAGTTTTCCAGCAGTGTGGTGTTTTTAATCGGTGAGATTATGAATGCCAAAAATGTTTCCCATCCTGATATATTTACAGAATCAGGAAGGTTTATCGTAGCTTCCCACGCTGTTTTGATAACTCCTGTTCTTGAGCTTTTCACACAGGACTACCATGAAAGACTTTTATCTTTCAAGCCTGTGAATCCGCCTCTTTTGGAGGAGCTGATTTACCTGGATAAACAGCTGAACAATGCCAACTGTGTAGAATATCTGCATGATGCACTCGACCATATGGAGTCCTTGTTGACACTTTTTGATTTAGGGTACATAGACCTGCAGGACCGCTCTAATGCTGAGATACTGGTGCACAATATTATGAAAAAAGCACTCTATCTCAATACTACGTATTCCACAAATGAACTGGCACAGCTTCAGGTGAGATTGCAAGAGCGATACCTTATCAATGCATCTATTTTTCAAAGTCTGCCGGATTACTGGGGCTTGAATCAGCATTTTCCCGTGATGCCTCTGCATCATCTCAACTCGACCCCTTTTAGAGCGGCTTCTCTTTGGGACATCACCTGCGACAGTGACGGAGAAATAGGGTTTGATCCTGAAAAGCCGCTTTACCTGCATGATATAAATCTGGATGAAGAAGAGTACTACCTCGGCTTTTTTAATGTGGGTGCCTATCAGGAGACTTTGGGGATGAACCACAACCTTTTTACGCATCCAAACGAGTATACCGTCTATATAGACGATACAGGGTATAAAGTCACAAACGGTGTAGAATCAAAAAACATCTTAGATATTCTTGCTTCAATAGGATACGATAAATCAGAAATTTTAAATAAGCTTAAAACAGATTTATCAAAGAGTGAATTTAGCACAGAAAAAGAAAAAGATGATACACTTGCGAAACTTAATACGTTTTTAAAACAAAATGGTTATCTAAGAACTACTAACTAGGACTTTATCTTGGGACTTTTCACTGATATCAAAGAAGATTTTACAAATGTTTATAAAAATGATCCTGCACTCAGCTCCAAACTAGATTTTATATTCAACTATCCTGGAGTCTGGGCGGTAGCCTGGTACAGGATAGCCAACAGACTTTACCGCGCAAACTTTAAAAGACTGGCAAGAATCATAATGGGTATCAATCAGATCATAACAAATATAGATATACATCCCGCCGCCACTATCGGAAAAAGATTGTTTATAGACCATGGAACCGGGGTTGTAATAGGCGAAACCACAATTATAGAAGATGATGTCTTAATCTATCAGGGAGTGACGCTTGGCGGTGTTTCACTTACGCAGGGCAAACGACACCCGACAATAAAAAAAGGTGCAGTAATCGGTGCAGGTGCAAAAGTTTTAGGAAATATCACTATAGGCGAGTATGCAAAAATAGGTGCAAACTCCGTTGTGGTCAAAACAGTCCCTGACTGCTCAACCGCTATCGGTATTCCGGCCCACGTAATAGAAAAAGGAAGATGTAAAGATCCGTTTATGCACAATATGCTTCCGGACATCAACAAAGAGATGTTTGAGTATCTACTAAAAAGGGTTGCCATCCTTGAACATATCCTGGTAGAGGACAACAAAAACCTGCTTGAGCAAGACTTAGAGCTTGAAAACATCTATGAATCATTTATCAAGGCAATGAAAAACTAAAATATTTATCTTTTATATAAACAAATATATACCATTCTTTAAGTATAATACGCCCATTATTTCACCTAAAGGGTTCCTATGCTAACTGACCGCATTAACACACTATCTGAATCAATCACGATTGCTATATCTACTTTGGCACAAGAGCTAAAAGCTCAAGGCAAAGACATCATCAGCTTTTCGGCCGGTGAACCGGACTTTGATACGCCACAGGTTATTAAAGATGCTGCTATTGAAGCAATTCAAAGCGGTTTTACCAAATATACCGCTGTAGATGGCATACCGGCTCTAAAACAGGCAATAGCTGAGAAATTAAAAAGAGAAAACGGCCTAACATACGCTCCAAACCAGATCATTGCCAACAACGGTGCAAAACATTCACTTTTTAACCTTTTTGCAGCAACGATCCAAAAAGGCGATGAAGTCATTATTCCTGCCCCTTACTGGGTTACATATCCTGAATTAGTATTATATTGCGGAGGAACTGTTGTCGAGATTGAGACACATGACGACACTGAGTTCAAAATTACGCCAGAGCAGTTAAAAAATGCAATTACGCCAAAAACAAAGATGCTTGTTCTTACAAGTCCTTCTAATCCTACGGGTGCGGTTTATACTAGAGAAGAACTGACTGCTCTTGGAAAAGTTTTGGAAGGTACGGATATCATTGTTGCCAGTGATGAGATGTATGAAAAACTGATCTATGACGGTGAGTTTACCTCTGCAGCAGCTGTAAGTGATGATATGTTCAAACGAACTGTAACTATCAATGGTCTCAGCAAGTCCGTGGCTATGACAGGCTGGAGATTTGGGTATATGGCCGCACACAACACTGAACTTATCCAGGCGACTAAAAAACTTCAAAGCCAAAGCACATCCAACATCAACTCTATCACGCAAAAAGCTGCCATTGTAGGTCTTAACGGCTCAGCTGATGCCGATATAGAAATGATGAGAAAAGCCTTTAAAGAGCGTCGCGATGAGGCTGTAAAGCTGTTTAATGAGATTGACGGTCTTAGCGTTTTTAAACCGCACGGAGCTTTTTATCTTTTTGTGAATATCAAAAAAGTCAACAATGATTCAATGGAATTTTCAAAAGATCTTTTGGCAAAAACAGGTGTTGCAGTTGTTCCGGGCGTAGGTTTTGGAAGTGAAGGTTATTTTAGATTTAGTTTCGCTACTGATATTGAGAGTATCCGCGAAGGAATAAAAAGAATCGAAGAATACGTAAAAGGCTTAAAGTAGGTATAACCTACTTTAATGACTTCAAAGCTTCGATAACTTCGTCCAAGTTATCAAACGGAATATGCACCTTCCACTCAGGCTCATTGGCATTTCCGGCCAAAGATATGCCGACACTCGCGACCGAAGCACTTCCCGCACCGTAAGGCTCATCTATTTTTGTTACTGAGATAACACCTTTTTTTGTTCCGCTCAAATGAATTGTTTTTGACATCTGCCACCCTTTGTTGTAATTTTTTATTTGATTAGTTTAGCTAGTTTTGCCTGAAGTTTTAACCATATTCTATGTTCCATCAAAGGAAAGCCGGAAAAGGTTAAGCCGCTTTGTTGAATGCTTTTTGTAATACCGCTTCTTGCTGCAAATGTACTAAACGGAGCGATTTCCAAATGTCCTGCTGCTGCAGCTTGACCGCCCATAACGACATTACGCCCAAGCTTCGTGGAGCCCGCGACGCCCGATTGAGCGACCAACACAGAATATTCGCCTATTTCACAGTTATGTCCAATTTGGACCAGATTGTCTATGCGGACACCTTTTTTTATCAAGGTACTGCCAAATACAGCTCTGTCAACCGTAGTACAGCTGCCTATTTCAACATTATCCTCTATCAGTACATTTCCGTTTTGATATATTTTTTTATGCTCGCCCAGTTTGTTTGTAGCAAAGCCAAAACCATCACTCCCCACAACACTTCCCGCGTGTATTACACACTCGTTTCCAATCCTGCAATCTCTGTATACGGTCACATTAGGATAAAGCACGGTATTATCGCCTATAACAGCTTTTGAACCCACATACGTATGCGCCATGACAGTACAGTTTTTTCCTATAACGGCTCCGTTTGCTATCTCGGCTTTTGGGGATATTTTAGTACCCTCACCTATCACGGCATGTGGAAGTTCGTCATTTTCCAAAGGAGGAGCAAAATATTTTGAGAGTGCCGCCATTTCCCAGTAGGGAAAATTAACAACCAAAGCCACACTTCCCTCGGGAACGAAATCTTTTGTAGAACTATCCACAATAATTGCCGCCGCGTTAGAGTTTTGTATCTCTTTTACATATTTGCTGTTTGAAACAAAAGAGACTTCACTTTTGTTTGCATCCTTCAGGGTGTTCATACCGGTTATTTCAATATCTTCACCAATAAAATCTGCACCGATTATGGATGCTATCTCTTTTAAATTCATGAGATTATCTCTCCAGTGCTACGGCACCGCTTCTTACTATCTCTTTGGGATTGTATTTTTTTATAGCACTTAAAAAATTCTCGACTCTTTTTGGCTCATCTGTAACCATTCCGATAATCATATCGTCGCCTATATCTACAATCTTTCCATTGTATGCATCACACAAAGAGTTGATATCGCTGATATTTTCCGTGATAGGAAACTTTACCAACGCCATCTCTTTTTCAACCAAATCACAATGCTCATAAACTCTCAAAACAGGGATAAGCTTATGTAATTGCTTCGTTATCTGCTCAATTACGCGTACTGAGCCCGATGTAACGATAGTAAGTCTTGAATACTTACTATCAGGGATAGGGGCAACCGTCAAAGATGTTATGTTATAACCGCGTCCGGAAAAAAGATCGGTGATACGGGATAAAACGCTTGCCTCATTCACAACAATAACTGAAATTACTCTTCTTTCACTATTCTCAGTCATTATTTTGTCTCCTTTTTCTTTTCTAACAGCATCATGTTGAACAAGCTTCCGCCGGCTGGTACCATCGGCATAACATTTTCAAATCTTTCAACTAAAACTTCTATAAAAGCAACTACGTTTTTCTCAACAGCATCTTTGAGAGCTGCGTCGAATTCCTCTTTTGTGTGTACTCTGTAGCCAATCCCGCCAAAGGCTTCTGAAAGCTTTACAAAGTCAGGCTGAACACTCAAATCTGTTTCACTGTGTCTTTTATCATAAAACAGAGTCTGCCACTGACGCACCATTCCCAGAAAATTATTATTGAGAATAATATTGATAACGGGAAGTTTTTTCTCAACCGCCGTCATCAGCTCCTGAACATTCATCAAAATGGAACCGTCACCCGTAAAGTTGATACTCGTCTTTTCCGGAGATGCGGCTTTTACACCCATAGCGGCCGGAAAACCAAATCCCATTGTTCCAAGACCACCTGAACTGATAAACTGGCGAGGACGCGTAAACGGATAAAACTGGGCAGCCCACATCTGATGCTGTCCGACATCCGTAGATATATTGGCATTATCCCCAAGAAGCTCACCGACTCTTTTGACAACCCACTGAGGCTTTAGTCTTTCGCTGTCTTCGTGAAAAGCCAGGGGATGCAACTCATCAAAGTTATTGATAGTCTCTCTCCATGATTCATAATGGTCAGGGTTGATTGTATCTGCTAATTCCAGCATCTCCTCAACAACGTTTTTTACATCTCCAACGATAGGAAAGTCCGCATTCACAAGCTTAGAGATACTCGCAGGGTCAATATCCACATGAATAACGCCCGCATTTTTGGCAAACTCTGAAAGTTTTCCTGTTACACGGTCATCAAATCTTGCACCAAGAGCAATAACCATATCTGTTTCACTCATAGCCATGTTCGCAGCGTATGAGCCGTGCATCCCAAGCATAGAGATAAGATACTTGTCATCATGGCTCAAAGTTCCTCTGGCCATAAAAGTCTCAACAGCAGGGATTCCCGTTCTATGAATCAGATCTCTTACTTCATAGGCAGCATTGGAATTTATAATACCTCCGCCGAGATAAAACAATGGTCTTTTTGAATTTGCAATAGCTTCCATAGCTTTTTTAATCTGGCGGGTACTTCCTTTTGTATGGGGCTTGTACGTCTCCAGATCCACAGGTTTTGAATAGTCAAATTCGGCTATTTGCGCTGTAACATCCTTAGGGATATCCACATGAACAGGACCCGGACGACCTGAACGGGCTATATAAAAAGCCTCTTTGAGGACACGTGCCAGATCATTGGCATCTGTTACAAGATAGTTATGCTTTGTACAAGGACGGCTGATTCCTACCGCATCTATCTCCTGAAATGCATCTGTTCCTATGAGACTCATAGGAACCTGTCCGCTAACAACAACTAAAGGGATTGAATCCATATACGCATCCGCTAACCCGGTTACTGCATTTGTAAAACCTGGACCGCTGGTAATCATTGCTACACCGACTTTACCGCTGGCTTTTGCATAGCCTTCTGCAGCATGTACAGAAGCTTGTTCGTGACGGTTTAGAATATGCTGGAATTTATCTTGTTTATATATTTCATCATAGACATTCATTATTGCTCCGCCTGGGTAGCCAAAAACTGTGTCTACACCTTCTGCAATAAAAGCTTCAATGACCATTTGCGCGCCACTAATCTGCATGAAAAGTCTCCTCTAATTGTTTGTAATTTTAAAAAGTCGCTTATTATAGGTAAAAAGAGCTATATTTGAGGTTAAATGGGCAGGTAATTTATTAATCTAATATAGATTTAACTATCATGGAAGGTCTCCACATACGCAAGGATCCTTTATTCAATAATTCAAAATTTAATTTTGAATCCGGATAATATTTTTTGAAGATTCGATAGAAGCTTTCTATCTGGTCCAACAGGCCAAAGGAGACGATATAATTCTTTATTCCGTGTTCGATATATGCCTGTTCCTGCTTGGTTTTTATCGCATTTTCAAGCTGCGTCATATAGCACCAGGCAAAAACATTGCCAAGAGCCGTATTCTTTGAACTTGTCGCCATATATTTTTCCAATGTTTTTTTAATCCCCTCAACATCTCCCAAAGAAGCCTGGTGATTTGCCAGAGCCAAATCACCGTTCCAGATATCTTCAAGCATCATTCCGTCTTTGGTTTCATAAAGCTCTTCATTTTTATCCAGTAAATTATATGCAAGGACCATATCATTGTTCTTTACCGCATTGAAAAAAACCTGTTTGGACTCTATTTTGCTCATGATATCTCTTGCTTCTTCATTGAATTCCGGAAAATCCAAGAGAACCCTTAAGAGTTTGGTAGCTTCAAGAGTATCACCGTTATTGATAAGTTTTTGCGATTTTATAAAAATAGAATCCGCATAATCCATCAATGCTTCGTATTCGGAAAACTCTTTTAAATACAAATTCTTTCTGGTAAGCTCAAGAGCCATTCTATAGTCCCTGTTTACAAGATATGCCTTAAATCTTTTATATACATTTCCCTTGGTCATCAAATCCTGTATAAGCATGGTTTTTTCACTTATTCCCCTGTATGGGGACAATATCTCTCTGGCTTTATCTTCTCCTCTGGGCTGCAAAGCATATTTTTGTGCGAGCATAAATGTTTTCTTCCATTGCAGTTCCATATTTTTATAAAGCTTGGATTCTTTGTATGAGGGGTTTGAATTTGCAGCGGTATAAGCCAGAGGCAGTTTACCCTGTTTTACGAGCATGGCGAACTTGTCAAAATCTGTATACTCTATCATTATCTTATTCATAATAGAGTTTTTCATAGGTATATTTTTAAACTTTTTAAATAGATTTATTGCCCCTTCCCTGTCACTGTTTTGCAGGCAATCAATGGCTTTTTCGACTGTTTTGTCCCATATTACGGAAACCATTCTGTACACATCTGTATATTTTAAAACAATATTCTTATTGACATCCTCTTCCACGCCCTCATAATCCTGTATCTGCAGTAATTTTTTAATTCTCTCAAGACCTGAGTATATATCAAAAAACAGTACCTCGCCTTTGGCAGTACCGACAATCAGATTATTACTTGTTGCGTTGAATTCAAGGGAAGTGATGGACGAATCTACTTTTATAAACTTTCTGTCAAGCAGCTCATATGTATCCAGATCATATATCAGAACATACCCCAAACTTGTTCCCAAAAACAAGAACTTGTGGTCATTACTTTTAGTAACCTGGGTTACGTCATCATGAATTCCTCCAAGCCTTGCTATTACCTGTCCGCTGTGCAGATGCCAAACTATCCCTACATTGTTTTTGTCCACACTGAAGATTCGATTTTTATTTAAAAACTGAGCCTTCATAACAGCGGCGGCATGGGCCTTGAACCTATGTCTTCTTGACATAGTGAGCATATTAAAAATAGAAACTTTTTTATCATAACTCGAAGTAGCTATCCAGTGTCCGTTTTCACTAAAAGATATATCATTAATCGTATCGGCATGTGGAGGAAGGGTAAAAGAGAGTTTTCCGCTTTTTATATCTAGGACGAAGGTCTTACCGTCCTCTCCGCATGAAAACATATATCTGTTGAGCGGATCAAGCCCCACGCAGGAAACTTCGCCATGATGTCTGTTTACCTTGCCGATAGCTTTTTTGGTTTGTGTATTATAAAGGGTGGAGTCTTTGCAGTCTGCACTGATCGTAACAAAATAGTTTGCATCACTGCTGAAAGACACAACATTCGTTTTGTATCTTTCATGCTCAATATTTGCCTTAAAACCGCCAACTATCTCTAGCGATTCCCCATCAAGCTGTCTGATGGTCGTTTTTGAATCTACGACAAGAATATTGCCATCATCCATATATTTTGCAATAATAACCGGTTCATGAATATTTTTAGTTTTTACTGGAATCATAATCTAATCAATTTCTCAAATATCCTTCTTTACTCAATACATCTCGAATCTCTTGTTGATGCTCCTCGCCTTTTGTTTCCATATGTACAGTAACATTCGCATCACCGTAGTCAAGCGAGATGGAGGTCCTGTCATAGGAGATATGGACTATATTGGCATTTAACTCTTTGAGTATCTCCGTAAAGCGCATCAGTGAACCCGGTTTGTCAACCAGAGTTACCGTGATATTCATTTTTCTGCCGGATTTTAAAAGCCCTTTTTCAATAATCACCGAGAGCAGTGTAACATCCATATTCCCGCCGCTTAAAACAACGGCGACCTTTTTATTTTTTAAGTGGTCCAGTTTATGATGAAGGAGCGCTGCCACACCTACCGCGCCGGCACCTTCGACCACAAGCTTTTGCTTTTCAAGCAAAAACAGGATTGCGCTGGCTATCTCTTCGTCATCCACACTTAAAAATCTGTCAACACTCGAAAGAATATGCTGCAGGGTAATTTCCGATGTATCACGAACGGCGATACCATCGGCTATCGTTCTGACACTCGTTGAATCAATGGCACGGCCGAGTTCATACGAGTTTTTCAAGGCCGGGGCTCCCTTGGCGCTCACACCTATGACTTCGATATTTGGATTGATGCTTTTAAAGGCTGATGCCATACCGGAAATAAGTCCGCCACCGCCTACGGGGATAATAACAGCATCAACGTCATTGCATTTTTCCAGGATATCCAGGGCTACGGTTCCTTGTCCGGCTATAACTTCCGCATCCTCAAAAGGGTGTACAAAAGTCAGAGAATGTTCTTTACCGTAAGCAAGGGCATACGCATAGGCCTCATCATAATTTGCGCCGGCAAGAATAACCTGCGCCCCGTAATGCTTCACACCGTTTATTTTCGTAAGAGGCGTTGATTCGGGCATAACGATTACGGCTCTGATATTAAACTTCGAAGCTGACAAGGCTACGCCTTGAGCGTGATTTCCGGCGCTTGCGGCAACGACACCGCATTTTCTCTGAACATCACTTAAAGAAGCTATTTTATTGTAGGCTCCCCTGATTTTAAAAGCACCCGTAATCTGCAGGTTTTCTTTTTTTAGAAAAACCTCACATCCGGATATTTCACTCAAATGCGGTGCATACGAAAAAGGCGTGTCTACGACAACATCTTTTATCCGCTCTTTAGCATCATAAATCTTATTTATATCTATCAACAACTTCCCTTACAAAGATTTGTGTTCAACCATGCTGCACATGTTTTGAACGACTCTCATACCTGCATCTTTTGCTTTTTGCGCAGCTTCATTGTTTACTATACCTTTTTGGGCCCAGAACACTTTGATGTCCCCTCTTTGTATACAGGCATCGGCAATAGCGTCTAAAGCATCCGGTTTTCTGAATATATTGACCATATCTACCGCAAAAGGGATCTCTGCAAGTGAATTATAAACTTTTTCACCAAGGATAGTTTCTTCTTTTGGATACACAGGCACTATCTTAAATCCATGATTCTGCAAATAGCGCGCTACCCTGTGGCTGTCTTTGCTCTCATCCGGAGAAAGACCCAAAACCGCGATTGTCTTAACACTTTTAAATATATCTTTTATCTCTTGTTTATTAGAGTTTACAGACGGAAATTCGCACTCCATAATGGATCCTAGTATCAAATTTTTAATGATTATAGCAAAATATGATATAAAATTCTATCCCGCACACGCACAAGCCTATAAAAGCTTCTCCTGCCCAATCCTGTAAAGAGCAAAATCATACTTTAGCGGGTCTTTGCTGTCAAAGGTTTTTAACGCTTGCGTCAGTTCTATTGCAGCTTCGAGGTCATATGTTTTTCTGCCGAGCAGACCAAGTCTTTTGGAGACCTTAAAAGTATGCGTATCGAGGGGAATAATCAAGTCCGCCTTGTCTATGCCGCTCCATAGACCCATATCAATAGTGTCTTTTCTTACCATCCACCGGAGAAACATCATCCATCTTTTTAAGGCTCCTGCACCTTTTGTTTTCAAGGTCACTTTGGATATTAAAAAATTATAGCCTTGTGTGGCATGTGGATATTTTGATGTTATCTCCCTGATTAACTCGTTTATCCCCTCAACGGTATTTTTGTTTTTTAGATATCCCCGCTTGAAAACATCTTCGAGTGTCGTTTTTTCATTTAATCTCTTAAGAGCTATAAACAAAGCTATAAGGTCCTCGCTCTTTTGAAATCGGTAATAATGCTTCGAGAGGGCTTGTTTAATTTCCTCATCGCTTTTTTTCAAAAGCGAAAAGTCCAGAGAATCCAAAAATTTGACTATCTGTTTTACATTTCCATAGGAAAAAAGCGCACAAACAAGTGCTATTGTCGGGTCATTATAACGGTATGCCACGAAAATAGGGTCAAGTCTCTCCTGTGATATCTCACCGACCTGATTGCGTTTTTTTACCTCTAGATCCAAGCGTTTTTTTACATTCATAACTTTTGCCTAATGCAGATGATAGAGTTTTTTTCTTTCACTTGAGCCGGCTATATTTAACTGTTTTCTGTATTTGGCAATCGTTCGTCTCACCATTTTTACTTTAAATTTTTCCTGGATCAAATCAAGAAGTTTCATGTCACTGAGCGGTTTTAATCTGCTCTCTTGCTTTACAAGCCCGATTAGAAACTCTTTTATGGCTGCATTTGAGACATCCTCGTCAATGGCCGTGGTAAAGAAATCCTTCATAGCAAACACACCTCGGTCGCATGCTATGTATTTGTTGGCAATTGCCCTTGAAATCGTAGACGGATTATGCCCAAACTCATCAGCCAAAGTCTTGAGCGTAAGCGGCATGATAGCTCCACCCGTAAAAAACGCATACTGGTATTCCACAATCATAAGCCCCACTTTGTATAAGGTTGCTTTTCTCATATCCAGGGCGTCCACAAGACTCTTGGCCTCTTTAATTTTTTGTGAGATAAACTCATGCTCGACCGCATAGTTCGTATCTATGTTTATGCTTGGATAATACGCATCATTGAGTTTGACCTCTATGGAGTCCTCATCGTTGAAATATATCATCAAATCAGGCACTATCTGGGAAGAGTCTTCCTGATACTCGATAGAGGGAGGATTTTTGAAGGTACCCAAAACACGCATCACTTCACTGAAATTCTTTTCATCCGAATACGCGTGTATCCCGGGCAGATCATTGATGACCTGCACCGCAAGTCCGTAGGCTTCATCGCTTATATCCGAGCTCTCAAGCTGAAAGATAAAAGATTCTGCCAAATCCACAGCAGCAATGCCTACAGGCTCTACATGGGCAAATCTGGCGCGCACTTTTTCAAACTCCTCTATGGAGATTTTATGCTTTTGGCAAAACTCTTCGCTTTGTCCTTCATAGTAGCCGTTTTCATCCAGATTTGAGACAACAAAAGAAGCAATCTCCTGTGAGAGAGGAGTGGGAAAAAGCGGTTTGCCTATCTGCTCATCCAAAATATCATAAAGGGAACGATTTTGGATGGTCAGGGCTTCTATCTGTTCGGTTCTTGAATTGCTCACTGCACCTGATATGATTTTTTTTGGAATTTTCTTTTCAAACTCCTCTTCATATCCTGATGCAACTTCCACAACAGGATTGGCCTCGATAAACGGTGCCATCGCATCACCCAGGTCACTAAGGCTCGAATGTAAAATCGGCAGCCAGTTTCGCAGAGTATTGGAAAGTTTGTGTTTTGTCTCTACACTCTGAGTTTGTCTAAGGGCTGCCATACATCATCTAAGCTCTTAAAGCTTAAACTCCTCACCCAGATAATGTGTACGTACATCCGCATTTCTTCCTATCTCTTCACTGGTTCCGCTCGCCAAAAGAGAACCCGATTTGATAACATAGGCTCTGTCGCAGACGGCCAGGGTTTCTCTGACATTGTGGTCTGTTATAAGCACTCCGATATCGTACTCTACAAGCTGCTTTATAACATTTTGGATATCCATGACGGCAATAGGGTCTACCCCCGCAAAAGGCTCATCCAGAAGTAAAAACTTCGGTGCATTGACCAAGGCTCTTGCAATCTCGACACGACGACGCTCTCCGCCGCTGAGGCTTATCCCCTTACGGTAACGTATAGGCTCGATGTTGAACATATCCAGCAATTCGAGAATCCTTGCTTCTTGCGCGTCTTTGTCTTTGATGCCGACCTGTGCAGCTACCATCAGATTGTCTTCCACGCTTAAGTCTTTAAATATCGAAGCTTCCTGCGGGAGATAGCCTATTCCTCGTAGAGCTCTTTGATGAAGCGGCATGCCTGAAATATTTTCACCGTCAAAGAACACCTCTCCTCCGCTGGCTTCAACCAGTCCGCAGATCATATAAAAGGTAGTTGTTTTTCCAGCTCCGTTTGGTCCCAAAAGTCCCACGACTTCACCGCTTGAGACCTCAAGACTCATCCCCTTGACTATTTCCAGATCTTTTATTTTTTTCTTTAAATCAATTGCCTTAAGCGTATGCATATTCAACCCTGTATTTTCTCATATCGTCTGAAATCTTTTCTATCTTTATAGTTAGCGTGTCTATCCCTGCCGAAGTAAGGATAGCGACAAGTTCATCACTGCCCCACTCTACAAAATGAAGACCCTCTTTTTCCAGCTCTTCCAACATCCCCAAAGATATGAAATGCTCCAGTCCGTGATTATATATATCATAATGAAAAATCTTATCCCCGTAACAGTGCTGAAGTGAAAAAGTCGGAGACGTCACATCTGCGCCGTAGCCGAGTTTTTTAGCCATCTCTTTTACAAATGTCGTTTTTCCACATGCCAAGTCACCCTGCAAAATAACAACACCGTTTTTAAAGTTTTCGGCCACATCCTCGATTAAAATATGAAGCTCGCTGAGCTTGAGTTCATAACTCTTCATAACTTATTGGAAACCTCTATTATCTGTCTTAATTTCTTTTTGGCTCTGGAATTTTTTATAGCTTCTCTGGCCATCTCCAGACCCTCTTGAATATCACGGGCAATACCGTCGACCATCAAAGCAGCGGCAGTGTTGATAAGCACGATATCTCTTTGCGCATCGGTAGCACTACCATCGAATATATTATAAAGTATCTGTGCATTTTGTGCCGCGTCTGCTCCCATTATGGCTTTAAGAGGTGCTTTTTTTATACCGTATTCCTCAGGATCGATCTCAAACTCATGTACCACCCCGTTACAAAGCCTCGACGCATACGTGATATCACTGATGCTTATCTCGTCCATCCCCTCTTTTGAACTTACGACCATAGCAGAGCTTGCGCCGTTCATTTTCAAGGCTTCAGCCATCTTGGGCACAAAGGCTTTATCAAAAACACCCAGAAGTGATTTTTGGGCACCTGCGGGATTTGTAAGAGGCCCGAGTATATTAAAAATCGTCTTATCCGGTATGGTCTTTCTTACAGGAACGATAAAACTCATAGCGGGGTGGTGATTTGCCGCAAACATAAAGGTAAAGCCTGTCTCTTCCAAAAGCTTTGCACTGTTTTGCATGCTCAAATCAAGTCTTATTCCCAGATGTTCAAACATATCTGCACTTCCGGATTTCGACGTGATAGAGCGGCTTCCGTGTTTTGCCACGTAGGTTCCACATGCCGAGACCAGAAGCGATGCGGTGGATGAGATGTTAAAAGAGCCTATCTTGTCTCCCCCCGTTCCTACCACATCGATGATCTTTGGACGAAGTTCTTCGGGTATAGGCAAGGGTATCGCAAAAGATCTCATCACCTCAGCGGCAGCTGCAATCGTACTTACACTGGTATTTTCATCGAGGGTCAATGAGAGCAAAAACTCCCGCATGACCTCATCATTCATTTCGTGTTTAAACAGTGACGTAAAAGCTGTTTTTGCTTCTTCATATTTCATGAAAGCTCCTTTATATACTCATGCTGTAAAGATTTTGGCGTGGATTTTGCAGTCGGTATCTGAAGCACTTCATATTTTTTACAAGACTCAAGATAGTTGATAGTGATAATACTGCCAACCTCAACATTCTTGCTTGCTTTTGCCACGACACCGTTTATCAAAACAACACCGTTATGTATCATATCCTGTGCGACAGAACGTCTTTTTGTAATATTTACCGAATTTAAAAACTTATCTATTCTCATTGTTTGACTTTTAAAATTTATTTTGGGTTATTGTAGAGTAATCAAACTGAAAGAAATGTAAGAAAATGTAAGAAGTGGAACATTTTTTGCGTATTTTGAAGAATTAGATATTTATCTGGGAGATTTCCACATGCCGCAATATTTTTTGGCATGTGGAAACTGTTTTTATGAAGCAAATCCGCTGGCAAAATTATCTTTGGCAACCACTATCTGTTTTTGTTTCTCTTTTCTTTTTGTGTCTTTTTCGACAAATATTTTTTTACGCGTTACGGGGTCCATCTCCGTATAATACATAAGAGCAGAGTATGTTCCCGGCGTCGGGGTAAACACCTGAGCCTGTTCGGGATTCATCTGCAGTTCATTTGTCGTAAAATCTTTGAGTTCGTGCATATCCTTGTCCGTGCATCCCGGATGTGCGGCAATCAGATAGTACGTCAAAAACTGCTGTTTGCCCTCCTCTTTGTTTAATCGGTCGTAAAGTTTTTTAAAATCAATCAGTGTCTGTTTTCCAGGTTTGCCCATGAGTTCGAGGACATGCTGCTGTGTATGCTCCGGGGCAACTTTCATCTGTCCTGAAATATGGTGTTTGACCATCTCTTTGAGGTAGGAGTAGCCGTGTTTTTTATCTTCTGTAATGAGGTCGTATCGAACACCCGAAGCCACAAAGGCCTTTCTGACCCCTTCTACTTCCCTGACCTGACGAAGAAGATTTATATTTCTGCTATGGTCAACTTTCATGGAGTTACAAAGATGACTGGCATCCACACATCGCTGATGGTCACAGGTTCCGAGTTTTAACTTCTTGTTACATTCATACCCGTACATATTTGCCGTCGGACCTCCGACATCGCTGATGATTCCCTTGTAGTCTTTATACCGGTTAAACTCTTTTGCCTCTTTGAGTATATTTGTTTCAGAGCGTGTTCGAATAGTTCTTCCCTGATGCACGCCTATAGCACAAAAATTACATTCTCCCCAACAGCCGTGGTGCGTCATAATTGAAAACTTTATAGTCTCCAGACACTTTACCTTGCCCCACTTGGCGTAATAGGGATGCAGTTCTCTGGTAAAGGGGAGATTCGAATTGGCATCCATCTCCTCTTCATTGAGATAATCACAGGGAGGATTTTGAATAAGATAGCGTGCATCCACGGGCTGACATAGACCTTTTGCCGCTATGGGGTCATTGTTGTCATAAAACAGGTCAAAGAGGTCTATATATTTCTCTTTGTCATCCAGACACTCCTGATGTGAGGGAAGCTGATGATACTCATGTTTTGGCTCTTTGGCTATGTAACATACACCCCGTATATCCGTATAGTCTCTTTTTTCTGCAATGGCTTTTGTCAATTGCTCCAGCGCTATTTCGCCCATGCCGTAGATAAGGATGTCGGCCTTGGAATCAAAGAGTATAGGTTTTTTAAGCTTGTTGGACCAGTAGTCATAATGGGTCACGCGTCTTAGACTGGCCTCAATTCCCCCAAGCACCAAAGGAACCGTATTCTTAAAGTGCTGTCTGATAAGGTTGCAGTATACGCTTAGAGCACGGTCAGGTCTTTTATCGTTTTTTCCGCCGGGTGTATAGTCGTCCGTGTTTCTGAACTTCTTGGTCGCCGTATAGTTGCTCACCATGCTGTCCACACTTCCGCCGCTCACACCCCAATACAAACGAGGTTCGCCAAGACGCATGATGTCATCGCCGTTTTTAATATCAGGCTGCCCTATCATCCCAACCCTGTAACCGAGTCTCTCCAGCATTCTTCCCACCATTGCCACACCGATAAAAGGGGAGTCGATGTAGGCATCGCCGCTGACAAGGATCACATCACAATAATCCCAGCCCCTTGCATCCATATCGGCTCTGCATGTCGGTAAAAAATCTTTCTCGGTAAATTGCAGCGTATCTTTTTTTGTTTGGGGATTTTTGTTTCTTCTACTCATATCGTGACCTTTGGCATGTGGAAGTTGCGTGTTTAAATAAATATCTAACTTTTATATGTATAATAATACTCAATCAATTTAAAATAAGAGATTATACATGAAGTACCCTTATGAAAATTTAGAAAACTTTACACTTCCGAGCCTGCTTGAGAGATCAGCCGGTCTGTATGCGGACAAGCCCTCCTTTGCCAACGTAGGCGGTGACGCCATAAGCTATGCGGAGTTCGCTCAAAGGGTGCAGGACACAATCACCCTCCTGAGACAAAACGGCATAAAAAAAGGGGACAAGGTCTTATTGCTGAGCGAGAACATGCCCAACTGGGGCGTGGCATATTTTGCAGTTACATATTTTGGAGGCGTCATCGTCCCTGTCTTGCCCGACTTTCATCCCTCGGATGTGCACCACATTCTAAGACATTCGGAGGCCAAAGCGATTTTTATCTCAAGCAGGCACCAATCCACCATCGAAGATTGTGACAGAGCCCATATCAACTTTGTTATCAACCTGGATACTCTTGGAATGGTGGACGAGTATACCAATGACAGCTATATGCTGAAAATAAAACAAAAAATTGCAAAAACTTCACATACTTCCGCCAAACCCCTAGAGGACGATTTGGCGGCTATTATCTACACATCGGGAACGACAGGGCACTCCAAAGGTGTTATGCTCTCCCATAAAAATCTTGTGACCAACGCCCTTTCATCTTTTTCAAAAGTAAAGATTGAACCTGAGGATGTCTTCTTATCCATCCTCCCGCTGGCGCATACCCTGGAATGTACGGTAGGGCTTATCGTTCCCGTACTTCACGGCGCAAGCGTCTATTATATAGACAAAGCACCTACTCCAAGCGTACTCCTAAAGGCATTTGAAGTTGTAAAACCGACAATGATGCTCAGTGTTCCTCTTATCATAGAAAAAATCTACAAGAATAAGATTTTGCCAAAATTTACAGACTCCCTTATAATGAGGACTCTCTACAGCCTTCCTTTTATAAGAAAGACATTAAACAAAATAGCGGGCAAAAAACTGATAGAAACATTTGGCGGGAGAATGAGATTTTTCGGCATCGGGGGAGCCGCTCTTTCACCTTTTGTAGAACAGTTTTTGATTGAAGCGGAATTTCCCTATGTAATCGGCTACGGACTGACCGAAACTGCACCTCTTTTAGCAGGGGGGATATCCGGTGAAGTGCAAAGAATAAAGTCTACAGGTACGGCATTCGCAGGGGTAGAATTAAAAATAAAAGATAAGAACCCGCAAACCGGAGAGGGTGAGATAATAGCAAAATCACCAAGCGTGATGCTCGGCTATTACAAGGACGAGGAAAAGACAAAAGAGGTTATGGATGATGGCTGGTTTCTAACCGGAGACCTGGGATACATTGACGATGACGGATATCTGTATATAAGCGGAAGAAGCAAGAACGTGATTATAGGCTCCGACGGAAAAAATATATATCCGGAGCAAATAGAGTCCCTTATAAACCAGAATATAGCGGTACTTGATTCACTAGTCATGGAGCAAGACGGCAAACTCGTAGCTAGAATACATCTCGATTATGAGCTTATCGATAAAATGTTTGAAGCGGATAAAAATCCTGATGACAAGGTGAGAGAAGAGATAAGCAACTTTTTAGAGGAGATGCGCAAAGATGTAAACTCAAAAATATCCTCTTTTTCAAGAATGGTAAAGTTTATAGAGCAGATTGAACCCTTTATAAAAACTCCAACCAAAAAAATAAAAAGATATTTGTACACAACATAAGAAGATACGATGAATAATCTAAAAAAAGTTTTGTCCCAAGACGAATCCGTGCTTGTCAGCGCGGATATTTCCAAAACATTTTACAACGGGATACTTTCCCTCTATGCTCTTGGTCTTTTACTTCTTTTTATAGGCTATGAATATGAGATCGGGGTTATCGGACTCGTTTTAATTTTACGAACCTTTTATGTGCATTTGAACGAGATAAAAGAGAAAAAGTCGTATAACTGCCTCTTAACAGAAAAAAGGCTCATCATTTTAAAAGGGCACAAATCAAAAGAGATATTTCCTATCAATCTAAAAGATATCAGGACTATATATATCAAGCCTGTCAGTGAAAGGTTTAAGGGCTTGCTGGATGTCGGCACACTTGAAGTCGTAACCACGTCCGGAGGAAGATATGTCATTAAAAATATCAAAAAACCCTATCTGTATCACAGGGCTATTATCGGAGATATTGTCAGCGCTACAAACTATTCCAATAAAAATAAGAGAGGATAAAAGGCAGTACCCTTTATCCCCTCTCTTAAAACTGCGGCTGCAAAAAAGGAATGATCTGTTTTTTACGGCTTAATACGCCCTCTAACCAGGCCTGATTATTTTTCAGTTCTATATTAAATGCTTTTTCCACTTTGCTCATATCATCACTCAGAGCCAAAAGTGTAGAGCCCTCTTTCATGATGTCGGTTAAAAGAATCAAAATAGTATGCAGACCATCCTCTTCTTTCATCAGTTTCATATCTTCGAATAATTCGTCAATTCTGTTGTCAAGCACTGAAATATCTACCATTTCAAGCTGACCTACGCCGACTTTCGTGCCATTCATATCGAATGATTTGTAATCTCTGGTATTGAGATTTCTGGCACTTGCCCCCTCTACCGCAGATTTTGCTATAAACATCTCCATTGCAAGTTGTTTATAATCCTCTATTTCACATATTTTTGAGAGTTCTTTCACTGCTTTTGTATCTACTTTTGTGCATGTCGGTGATTTGAAAATAACCGTATCGCTTAAAATAGCGAGCATCATCATCCCTGCTATATCTTTTGGAATCTCAATCCCGTAATGGTCGTACATCTCTTTTACCACCGTGTTTGAGCAGCCGATAGGACGAATCCAGCACTCCAAAGGGGTATCCGTTGTCAAATCGCCTAGTTTATGATGGTCTACGATGCCAAGGATTGTTGCTTCCATAATGTCTTTTGGAGCCTGAGCCTTGTCTGAAAAATCGATAAGATAAACTTTTTCACCTGCTACGGAAGTTTTAAGTTCAGGCACCTTCCCGCCAAACTTGTTTAAAATAAATTCAGTTTCTGCCGAGATTTCACCCTGACGTGTAGGAATACACTCTTCACCAAGTTGGTTTTTAAGATAAGAAAGAGATATTGCACCTATAATAGAATCGCTATCCGGGCTGGTGTGTCCAAAAACATATGTTGACATAGTAGTAACCTTTAATTTTTTCGTCATTATACTAAAATAATTTTAGAAATTTTACAGATGCAAAACTTAATCAAAAAAATTATATATTTTCGTGCCAAAACAAAATCATATGCAAACATGATATAATTTTTCAAGGACTAAAGAATGAATATGGATATGACGAATTTAATCGTGTATTATGCTTTTATTATTATCGGAGAACTTCTGATTATCATGGTTCTTGGGCATATGCTCTATAAAAGGCGCACCCCTACAAGTATGATTGCTTGGCTTTTGCTTATGATTTTGCTTCCCTACTTCGCTATTTTTCTGTATCTGATATTCGGTCTAAGAAAAAGGGAAAACAGATATAAAAAAGAGCATATCCGCCTAAAGAACCGCAATAAAAGTTATCATCCGAAGAACCCCCTCAACGAAGTTTTGACAACCCACGGTATAGCTGATATAAGCCAAAATGAGCATTTCGAACTCTATACAGACTCACAAAGAGCCTATGAGCAGTTTATGGACTGCATTGAAAATGCAAAAAAATTCATCTTTATCAGCACCTATATTTTTGTATACGACGATCTTACGAAAAATATTCTTGAGGCTCTAATAAAAAAAGCAAAAGAGGGAGTGGAAATCAAAATACTTATGGACTCACTTGGTTCTATAGGTTTATATCTTTTTGATTCCAAGTTGAAGCCGCTGGAGGAGGCTGGAGTTGAGATTAAGTTTTTTATGCCTATATTTGAAATGCCTTTTAGAAACTACATCAATCTTAGAAATCATAGAAAGATTTACATCTTTGACAATAAAAAAGTCCTTAGCGGCGGTATGAATCTCTCAAGTGAATATTTGGGAGCAAATGATGACCCCTCAAGATGGGAAGATATACTGTTTTTAGTCGAAGGTTCCTCTGCGGAACTGTTTTTTGAGATATTTGCTTCAGACTGGTTTTACGCTTCGCAGGAAAAGCTCAGTTTTGAAAAAGATACTGTTCTTAGCGATGGAGACACCTCTGTACAGATCGTGCCATCGGGACCCGACATGAGCAAAGACACTCTTTATGAGGCCCTGCTTTGTGCCATCTACAGCGCGAAGAAACGCATCTGGATCGTCACGCCCTATTTCGTACCCGACACGTCTCTGGTGCAGGCTTTGCTCATCGCAAAAAACAAAGGTGTTGACGTGAGACTGATAACGCCAAAAGAATCGACCCATCTTATCGTGGACATCACAAGAAGCTCCTATATGAGAGAATTAGAAGAGGTGGGCATAGAAGTAGCCCTTTACGATGCTTCGGTATTACACGCAAAAGCGATACTCTTTGACAACACGAGTGCAATGCTTGGAAGCGTAAATATTGATAACAGAAGCCTGTTTTTGAATTATGAGGTCGCTACCTTCGTTTATTCGGGCAGAGTGATTAAAGAGATTGAACTATGGATGAACAAGCTGCGGCTGCATTCATCAACGGGTCTCAAACATCCCTCTGCTCCAAGAAGAATAGTAGAAAACTTTATGAGAATAATAGCTCCTCAATTATAATTTAATACAAAGAGAAGATGATGTTTTTACCAAATAAATGTATAAAATCTTTGAATCATCAGGATAAATACTGTGCGGAAAACTTTACACTGCTTTGCTGGAATGTCGCAAAACTCACATTGTCAAGTTCCTATAAAGAATATCTCAATACTCTTATCAAGGATGAAGATATAGATATTTTACTTCTTCAAGAAGTTAAAAAAAACAGTGCAAAAAAATTGGACCTCCATGCATTTTCCTATATCCTCTCACCAAATATTCAAACAAAAAAACATGTTTTCGGGGTTTTAAGCGCCTTTAAAATCTCCTGCGAGAATGAACTCTCACTTCTTACAAGAAAAAGAGAGTTCAGATATGCCACTCGCAAAGTAACCTTGATTACAGAGCACAAATTGGCAGACGACAAACTCCTGCTCCTGGTAAACCTGCACGCTATAAACTTTGTAAAAAACAGTGATTTTTATCATGAGTTGCAAAGCATACAGTCGGTTCTTAGTTTTCACAAAGGGCCGATGATAGTTGCAGGTGATTTTAATACGTGGAATATAAAAAGAGTTGGGTTTTTAAAAGAGTTTACTCATAATCTATCGCTAAAAGAAGTTGGCTTTAGCGACCAAACAAATCTGAAAAAAGTTTTTTCCTATTGTCTGGACTATATTTTTTACAGAGACCTGGAGCTTGTGTACTCAAAAGTGATTGACAGCAAAAAGATCTCAGACCATAATCCGATTCTTGCGAACTTCAGAGTGATTAGTCAATAAATTCGACCACATCCTCATAAGGCAGTCTCAGTTGTTGGGACTGTTCATTGATTCTATATCCGAAGGGCAAAAGCATAGATAGCTGATATTTTTTAATATCAATACCTAAAATCTCTTCAACTTCCTTTTTGTTCAGTCCTTCTATAGGACAGGAATCTATCCCCAAAACTGCAGCCGCACTCATCATATTCGCAGCAGCGATATAGGTCTGTTTTGAAGTCCAGGCATAGATGTTTTCATCACTGCTCAAAACATCTTTGAGATGCTCCGCATACAGAGTGAGATAAAAGTCAAGCTTGTCTTGAGGCATATTTCTTCTTTGAAACCTTTCTTTGGGTTTTGTGGATTCAGGTTTTACAGAATCTATTCCCGCCAAGATTACAACAAGATGGGAACAAGAAGTGATTTGAATCTGGTTCCAGCAAGAAGGTCTCAGTTTTGCTTTGAGGTCCTCGTTTGTAACAACCAAAAACTTCCATGCTTCCATACCAAAAGATGAAGGTGATTTTCTGCCCGCCTCCAAGATAAATCTTATATCTTTGTCGGATATTTTCTTTGTCTCATCAAAAATCTTACACGCATGTCTAAAATCCATAGCCTGTTCAAAAGTATTCATCTTAGCTTGTCCTCTGCCCTTGTATATTAATCTGCAACTCTGTAGATTAACTGTCCTGCCAATTCCATATAAACGCTTTTTTTAAGTTCATGCAGTCTGTCTGGATCAGATAAACAAAATCTTTTTACGATTTTATCCAGATCTTCGTAATCGTGAGTCTCAGACAGCATCGCTTCCATAGCTGCAAGTCTCCCGACGATACGGTCAAACTCATCCCTTCTTAAATCAACGCTCGTCTGGTCATGTATATCCCAGTATTTTGATTCCGGCGTTCCGTTGAAGATATCATCTTCATCTTCAAAAAGTGCATCATATTTAGCCATTTGTAATCCTCATAAAAATTTTATTGAATAGTACCATCATTTTATACCAAATAATTGTTAATTGACAATTTAGAGTAAATTCTTTAAATATTATTTATAAAAGATACACTCTCTTTATGAATCGAATTTCGTGCGATAGGCACAGTGGCGGCATAATTCCTCCACAACACGATTGTTCTTAAAACCCTCGATGATATTTTGTGAACGGGGTGTATCGAGAATCTTTCCTATCTTCTCATCTTTGACATTTCCAAGGTTTATCTTTGCCTCATAATCAAAACAACATGGAACAAGCCTGCCGTCACTGAGTATTGCCATCTGAGAACTCAGTCCGTGGCAGTAGCCCGTATCGCTTACAAAAGGGGCATCGAGCGAGGGCCATTCAAAAAGAGAATCAAAGTTAAAAAGCACTTTTGAAAGGACTCTCAAGCCTGTGTTTTGGTTCTCGTAGGTATCGGGCTGTTTTTCCCCCAGCTTTTCAAACATTATCCGCATCACTTCGCGGTTGTATTCTTGATGCGAATCGTCATCTTCTTTATTCCACAGCCTGTAGTTTATAAAAGATTTCGTATTTAAAGTACGAAAAGCAAGTGTAAACTCCGCTATTGCCGCAAGGTAGGTCTCAAGAGAGACAGGCAGAGTATTTCCGCGGTAACTGTTGAGCGAAAAATTGATCTGTTTTATGGCAGGATGGTTCAGGATTTCCACATGCCGGGCTTTGAGGTAATATCCCGCGGTCGTTATATGTACGTTCAAGCCGGCTTCATGGCTGATATCCAAATACTCTCTTATATTCTCAAGCAAAAGAGGATCGCCTACGACATGGTAGGCGATATCCTTTGTAAAAGCTTTTACTTCCCTGTTTATCTTGGCAAAGAGTTCTTTGTCCATCGTTGATAATGTTCTGCTCGAAGATGGGCAAAAATCACAGGAAAGCCCACATTTAGATGTAAGTTCGATGTAGACTTTTTGCATCATTTTTCTTGCCATACATCAGTCTTTGTGCAAAGCTAACTCTTTTTTCAGATATTCACCGGTATAAGAACCCGTTTTCTCATACGTGTCAGCCAGCTCTTCAGGTGAACCCTCCGCTATGATAAGTCCGCCTCCGCTTCCCCCTTCGGGTCCCATATCTATAATATAGTCGGCGTTTTTAATCATATCGAGGTTATGTTCGATGATGAGCACACTGTTTCCAAGTTCCACAAACTGATGAAGCACGCTTGTCAGTCTGTCAACATCCGCAAAATGAAGTCCCGTTGTAGGCTCATCCAAAATATACAGAGTCTGCCCCGTATCTTTACGGCTCAATTCTTTACTGAGTTTAATCCTCTGCGCTTCACCGCCTGAGAGCGTGACGGCATTTTGTCCCAGAGTAATATATCCAAGCCCTACATCCACAAGTGTTTTCATCTTTTGATGTATTTTAGGAATTGGGTTGAAAAACTCATAGGCTTCATCCACGCTCATCTTTAAGACATCCGATATTGTTTTGCCCTTGTAAAAGACTTCCAAAGTCTGCTGGTTGTATCTTGTTCCGCGGCAGGTGTCACACTTGACCATAATATCGGGCAAAAAGTGCATCTCAATTTTGATCTCCCCTTCCCCCTGACACTTCTCACATCTTCCGCCCTTTACATTAAAGCTGAATCTCGAACTTGTATATCCGCGGATTTGTGATTCTTTTGTTTGGGAGAATAAGTTTCTTATCTCATCCATCACACCCGTATATGTAGCAGGATTCGACCTTGGCGTTCTTCCGATAGGGCTTTGGTCAAGATAAATCACCTTGTCCACATGCTCAAGCCCTGTTATCTCCACTCCGGCAACCTTGTTCACTTTTCTGGCATGATTTAAAAGCTCTCTTGCAGTCGGCAAAAGTGTTTGAAGCATAAGGGAGCTTTTTCCGCTTCCGCTTACCCCTGTGATACATACAAAGTTATTCAGGGGAATCTTCGCACTTAGATTGTTTATATTGTTTAAGGTCACATTCTTTATCTCTATATACTTATTTTGCGGACGTCTGTAAAAATACTCTATCTTTTTTCTGCCATAAAGATAGTCTGCCGTAAGCGTCTTTGCTTTTTTGAGTTTATCCAAAGTGCCGCTAAAGACAACTTCCCCGCCAAATTTCCCCGCTCCGCTGCCGATGTCGACAATAAAGTCGGCATTTTCTATAGTCTCTTTATCATGCTCCACAACAATAACGCTGTTGCCTTTTTCCTGCAAGCTTCTGAGCGTGCGTATCAGTTTTAAGGTATCTCTTTCATGAAGCCCGATGCTTGGTTCATCCAGAACATACATAACGCCCGTCAGTCCGCTGCCTATCTGGGAAGCTATACGAATCCTTTGCGCTTCACCTCCGCTGATGGTTCTTGCGTCTCTTCCAAGAGTGATATAACCGAGTCCGACATCAAACAAGAAATATAATCTCTCGCGTATCTCATTTAAAATAGGTGCGGAGACCTGTGTGCTTTGGGCTGTAAAGTACATGAAGTTCTCTTTGTCGCTAAACCACTCATAGGTTTTGGCAATAGGCATATCCAAAAGTTCCGCTATCCCTTTGCCTCCAACCTTTACAGCCAGAGATTCCCGTTTTAGTCTGTGTGAATTACATACGTTACAGACTTTTTCGCTCATATAGTCCGCCAGCTCTTTTTCATCTTTGAACATATCGTACGCAATTCTTACTATCCCAGGCCACACTCTTTTTACCGTGTGGTTTTTCCATACAAAAGGCACCTCTTCTATGCCTCCGTGAAGTATGGCTTTTTTCTGATGCTCCGGAAGTTCAGAGTAAGGTATACCTATATCTATCTTGTTTGCTGCACAAAAGCCTTTCAAAAATGTGAAGTAATACCCTTTGTTGAAGCCGTACACTATTTTGATAGCCCCTTTTTCAACACTTAAATCAGAATCTATGATCTTCTCATGATCCAGCGCATATCTAAGTCCCAGACCATCACATTCGCTACATGCGCCCTTGGGTGAATTAAACGAAAAAGAGAGAGGTTCAAGGGGTTCAAAACTTATCTTGCAGTCAAAACATGCATTATGCTCCGAGTAATGGATACTTGACTTGCTCAAGCCAAGCTCTTCATGATTTAAGATATCTATTTCAAGTTCACCGTAACTTTCCTGCAGCGCTTTTTCCACATCCGCCGCTATACGTTCCTTATTTTCCTCTTTTACGACCACTCTGTCGATTACGACTTTGATAGTATGTTTTTTCGTCTTGCTAAGTTCTATCTCCTCATCCAGACGAACCATAACACCGTCAATCATGGCTCTTACATAGCCTTTATGCACAAGAGATTCAAGCATGTCGGCATAAGAACCTTTTTTTTCATTGACAAGAGGAGCTAAAAGTACAAGCTTTGCCCCTTCAGGGAGCTTTGCCACCTCACCGATAATGTCTGCCGCACTCATCTGTGAGATCACTTTTGAGCATTTATGGCAATGCTGCACACCCACCCTTGCAAATAATAGTCTGAAATAGTCGTATATCTCGGTAATCGTTCATACTGTTGAGCGCGGATTTTTAGAGGTTGTCTTTTGGTCTATCGCAATTGCCGGAGTAAGCCCTTCTATTTTATCCACGTCAGGTTTTCCTACACGGTCCAAAAACTGTCTCGCATAAGAAGACAGAGATTCCATGTAACGTCTTTGTCCCTCCGCGTAGAGCGTATCAAAAGCCAATGTCGATTTTCCGCTCCCACTGAGTCCCGTAAAAACTACAAGCTCATTTTTTGGAATCTCCAGTGATATATTTTTTAAATTATTTTCTCTCGCACCCGTAATCTTTATAAAATCTTTTTTTCTCATTTAACACCTTCTAAAAAAATATTCTTTGAACTAAGTATGTCACAACTATAAAATAAAAAGTGACTAATAATCTTCTTTGCAACACTGCACCGACGGAATCTTTTAACATAATTCCGATATAAACACCCATAAGCGATGCCGAACCTATTACAATACCGCTCTCAAAATCCACATGCCCGAGCGATGCGTGGGAAATAAAACCGGCTATGGATGAAAATACGACAAAAAACAAACCCGCAGATATGGCTTTTTTAAGCGGTACATGTAAAAACCCAACGAGTATAGGCACCAGTATTATACTGCCCCCTACACCGATAGTCATACTTACGGCGCCTAAAATAAAGCCTATAGTAAATAAAACAGCTTTATTTACCTCTCTTTGCTCTTTGTGTTCATGCGTCCTGACAAAAAGTCTTACAAGAGCAAAAATCGCAAATCCCAAAAAGACCGATTCCAAAAGTCTGTCTTCAACATTCGAGGCGATAGAACCGCTAAGAAGAGCACCTATAAAACCGCCGATGCCGATGACCAAAACCATCGGTACGTCCAATGTGCCTTTTTTATTGTTGATATAACTTCCAAACACCGAACTAAAGACCATTTGTACTACAGAGATTCCTATTGCCGCCTTTGTTTCAAAACCAAGCATCAGTAAAAGCGGGACCAAAATAGTACCCCCGCCTATCCCGAAAAAACCGGATAACAAACCAACACTTATGCCAAGAAGAATCAATTCAACCATTAAAAACCATTTCTATTTTTCGCGGATTATACTCCAATAAGACTTTATACTAGTTGTATAAATCCAGTTTAATTTTGCTTTGATATTTTATAAAGTATAATCGTCCATTAACTAAAGGTCTAAAAATGCTAAACACTATTGCCCGGGCATCAGAAAATTTTTGTATCCATCAAATCCGCGTACCGCATGAGCTAAGCGATGGTATTCATCAAAAGAGAACGCTTATTGCTTATATAGATATAGATGCAGATAACGGGAGCAGGCATAGAGTTTATATTGCTTTTGAACCGGATTTTATTCAAAGAGTCTCCAAGCTTTTTTTGGAAGAAGACGAAAGTGATGAAGAAACCTTGATTGACATGGCTTTGGAAACTGTGAATCTCATTGTGGGAAGTGCCAAGGTGATTGCTGAAGAGGCAAATACGAATACATATACAATCAATACGCCCCATTTTTCAAAGATAGACAGATTTGATTTTGAGTATGACCAAGCAAAAATAATCAAAGTCGAAAATGACGAGATGATTATCGCAATCAAGGAATTAAATGGCTAAGAGAAAACACCATTACGGAGAAAAAGAACTCCCTTTTGACGCAGACAAAGAATTATCATGGATGAACTATTCCGGTCTTTTGGATATGGAGATAGAATTCGTATCTGATTTAGGGGAGACAACATTATCCATTGATGAGATACTGCATCTGAAAAAAGGTTCCATTATAGACCTTAAAAAGCCTGCGGGCGAGAGTGTTGAAGCTTATGTGAATGGCCGTATACTGGGCAAAGGAGAGGTGATGGTATATGAAAAGAACCTTGCCATCCGCATCAATGAAGTGCTTGATTCAAGTGCTGTTTTATACCACCTTTCAAAAGAGAGATTATGATTAGACTATTGCTTATATTCCTGCTCCCTTTTACTTTGTATGCCTCAAAGATATTGAGTTACAACATCTATGACAGGACAGACAGAGTCGATGTGATGATAACCTTTGACACCCCGTATGAGGGTATAATAAAACAAAGTATCAACCCTTCAAAAATCATTATACAACTTGAAGATGCCAAAATAGAATCATCAAAAGTGAAGCAGTTGTCATCCAGGTTTTTAAACACTTTAACCATTACTCCCATGTCCACGCATACGCAGATTGTTGCGACTGTTCCTCCTTCAGTTGTTTTAAAAGCTTCAAAAACATCTGATTCCTACGGCTTGAGACTAAGGTTTACAGATATTCCGTCCCAGCAAACGAAGCAACATGTATCCGCAAACAACAATCCACTTGCTTCTCTTCCTACAAAACAAGAGGATGATATGTCCCAAAGCTACTATATAGTTATATCCATACTCCTAATCGGGATTGCTCTATTGTTCTTCATAAAGAAAAAAGTGACGCCCAAAAAAGGGAATCAGACGAGTTCATGGCTGTTTAAAGAAACCGCGGGTTCCGATTCCAAGGCAGCTCAAATAAAGAGTACAGAGATAAAAAATGTCAGCATACGTTTTCAAAAGACCATCAATAATGACAACAGTGTTGTCATGCTTGATTTTGGTGAACAGAGCTATTTGGTTTTAATGGGACACAGCAATATCTTACTTGATAAATTTACCGACAACAAACCCATCACCGAAGATGATTTTGAGACTATACTCCAAAACAGACATCAGGAGCTCGATGAATTTTTAAGAGTGGACAATACGCAAAAAGAACCTCTGCAATCCTACAAGGAAAAAGCTTCTTCAATCTCTTACGAGGTTTGATTTATAGAATTTTCAATTCTTTACTAAAAAGGAATGACTATGCAACATTTAATTGGCGAAAACTGGCATGCTCTGGATTACAATGAGATAATAGAACTTTTTGAAAGCGATATTGACGATGGTCTGCCTCCGCTTAGCATTAAACATAAAGAAGAGTTCTTTGGCTTAAATGAACTAAAAGAGGTGCATAAAGATTCAAAACTGAAGCAATTCTTTTTGCAGTTTAACAATGCACTGATATATATCCTCCTTGCGGCTTCATTCGTAACCGCAGTTCTTGGAGAATGGATTGACAGCGGTGTTATATTTGCCGTTGTTATCATAAATGTCATAGTTGGATTTATACAGGAATCCAAGGCCCAAGAAGCTATCGAGTCGCTAAAGAACATGGTTATCACCCAGGCTGTGGTCATTCGTGATGGCAAAAAGCATAATATCTCCTCAAAAGAGCTTGTCCCGGGTGATATCGTCCTATTGGAATCAGGATTTAAAATACCGGCTGATCTTAGAGTTATAGAGTTCAATGATTTAAGAGTCGATGAGTCCATGCTCACGGGGGAATCTCTGCCTGTTTTAAAGCACAGCGACGAGATGCACAAAGAGATCACACTCAATGACAGAAAAAACATGCTTTATTCCGGTACTTTCGTCACGTACGGAAGAGCCAAAGCGATAGTGGTAGCCACGGGGGAACACACCGAAATCGGCAAGATAGCACACTTGATAAGTGAAACCACATCTCTACAAACTCCATTAACGAAAAAAATATCAGAATTCAGCAAGGTCCTCTTGTATCTGATTTTGGTATTGGCAACTATTAGTTTTTTCGTAGGCATACTCAGAGAATACAGTGCCACCGAAATGTTTATGGCATCTGTTGCTCTTGCCGTGGGGGCTATTCCGGAAGGTCTGCCTGCCGCTGTTACCATCACTCTTGCGATAGGCGTAAACAGAATGGCCAAAAAAAATGCCATTATCAGAAAACTTCCTGCGGTTGAGACCCTTGGCAGCGTGACAACCATATGTTCAGATAAAACCGGGACTTTGACCCAAAACAAGATGTTTGTGACAAATATTTTCAGTTCAAACAAGATGTTTGAAGTTTCCGGTATCGGGTATGTACCCTCCGGCAGTTTTAGACACAGGGACGAACAACTGGACAAGCTGCCAATAGAAGTCACAGAGACACTCTTATCAAGCTATCTGTGTAATGAGTCCTATCTGATAGAAAACAACGGTGAATACGAAATAAACGGCGACCCGACTGAAGGAGCGCTTATCGTTGCAGCGCTCAAAGGCGGCATAGAAGAATTTCATGCAGCCAAAGAATACAAACGTCTTGACATACTGCCCTTTGAGTCAGACAGACAGTATATGGCAACACTCAATGAAAACACAAAACTTCAGATCAACGAGCTTCACCTCAAGGGATCTATAGAAAAAGTCTTGGATTTATGCCAGACGATGCTGGTTGATGAAAAAGAGATACAAATTGATTTAAAAACGGTTACTGCAAAAGCGGAGGAGTTGTCTTCAAACGGCTTAAGAGTTTTGGCTATTGCAAAAAAACAGACGCAAGATACAAAGATACATGGCGCTTCATTAAAAAACGGTTTTGTATTTTTGGGTCTTATGGCTATGATTGATCCGCCAAGACAAGAAGCCATAGAAGCAATCAAAGAATCAAAAAAAGCCGGTATAAATGTGATTATGATTACAGGAGACCATGCACTTACCGCATTTTCCATCTCAAAGATGATGGGAATCACTCCTCAGAACTCATTATTTAACGATGTGGTTTTAAAAGGCAAAGATTTACATAATCTCAGCGATGAGGAGCTTATAAATAAACTCGATGTTGTCACGGTCTTTGCCCGGGTGGAGCCTGAACAAAAATTGAGAATAGTGGATGCCTTGCAGTCGCGAGGCGAAATAGTCGCCATGACCGGAGACGGTGTGAATGACGCTCCGGCACTTAAACAGGCAGATATAGGGATAGCGATGGGCAAAGGGGGCACTGAGGTTGCAAAAGAGGCTTCAGACATGATTCTCACAGATGATAATTTCAGCTCCATAGAAGCCGCGATAAAAGAGGGAAGAAATGTTTTTGACAATCTTATCAAGTTTATAACATGGACCCTGCCCACAAATCTTGGAGAAGGTCTTGTCATTCTCTTTTCCATAATGATAGGGGTAACCCTGCCAATACTTCCTGTTCAGATACTATGGATCAATATGTCCACGGCAATTTTCCTCGGCCTTATGCTTGTTTTTGAGACCAAAGAGGATGATATTATGAGTCGCCCTCCGCGTGACCCTGCAAAACCGATTTTGTCCAAAGAGATTATTATTATGATGTTTGGCGTAGGTTTTTATATGCTTATAGCTTCGTATGTAATGTTCAACTATTTTATCTCACACGGTATGAGTGAGAACTATGCAAGAACGGTTGCTGTAAACATCTTTGTTTTTACTGAACTTTTTTATCTCTTTAGTTGTAAAAATTTACAAAAGTCTATTTTCAAGATTAATATTTTTGATAATAAATATTTACTTTACGGCGTAGGCACAATGGTGCTCTTTCAGGTAATGTTTACCCATACTTCACTGATGAATACGATGTTTAAAAGTGAACCAATTACAATCCTCAGCTGGCTCGCCATTATTGTGATTTCATTCGGTGTGATTCCGCTTGTAGAGATAATCAAAAGTATAGTGTTTCAAAACAATACACCTAAAAAATCAGCCAAGCAGCAGAAAGTTCCACATGCCGAGAATGATTAGAAATAATTTAGCTATTATTTCTAATTATCCTGCAAATATCTTTCTTTTAAAAGATGTTTAATGGTATTGAGATTCGATATGCTTAACTCATAACTGTTATTCATTAATTTGTTTGTATGATAAACTTCCGTCACGGTTATCCCGTAGGGGTCTTTTTTCTCTTTCGTCATTACACCAAAGTCATCAAATGAATACAGGTACAGCGTCTTTCTTGTAAGTTGAATATAGTAGGTGAGAACAATCTCGTCTGTATGTTTTTTTTCTATGGCAACGACGACTCTTTGAGTGGCCTCATATTCTCCATCTAAGCCCAGCACTTTTTTTGCCTCGTCTATGTTTAAATAACCGATATAAAATTTTGCATACAAATCGTGATATCTTTGTATTTTTGGATTCATTAAAAAGTTCATGTCGATTATATGGTTTTTATGGCTTCTTATTGTTTTGGTGATCCATGACATAGTGTTGTAATATCTAAAAGGATGAAGTTTAAGCGTATGTGCCTCTACCATTTTTTTAGACTTTACTTTTGCTTTTGGAAGCAAGGTCTTTGAGGCAGGCTTTTTTATATACTCAAGGACGCTTTGAGCTGAGAACTCTTTCGTAAACCAGACTTTACAGTAATCCGGGAACTGTTTTGTTCCGGTAGCGCCCTCATTGAGTATAATAAGTGCTTTTATCTCATAGTTTGGAAAAATAATTTCAAGGAGTGCTTTTTTCTTCCGGAGTCTTTTTCTTAGCTTCAAGACTGATTTAACAAGAGTCATCTCGACAAAATACAACTCTGTTTTGGTAAAGAACATAGCGTCGAATTCACTTATCTCTTTACTTTTTGTACGGTAGACAATTTGCTGCTTTTCACTTATAGAGAGTGTATTTGCATGCGCTTTGTGTTTGTTTTGATGAAAACCCTTCAAAACAAACTTTTCGATATCGTCATCCGTCAGGGCATATCTCAAAAGTTTTTCATACACAAAATTTTCAAACACCTCCCCCTCAAATGAACGGTAAGAACTGAGATAAGAGGGATCTTCCTCATCTACTCCTTTTTTTATCAAAGACAACAGATGTTTCGTATTATATTCATAGTGATAGATATTATCAGATATGTCGCCCTCATCTAATTTTTTTATCGATTGGCTAATATCTAACATGTTTGCACCATACTTTTATGAGACCATCCCGCTATTTTTAAAAAAGTGATCTATTACACCTCTGAACTCGCTAACATCATCTATACGATTTACATCGTTTCTAAGTACTGATGCCCCTCTGTAGCCTTTAGAGTAAGTATGTATATGCTTTCTAAACATAGGTACTCCCCTCGGTCCGTAAAACTCGATCATCTTGTCAAAATGTTCCATGACGATCTCATGTTTTATCTCCTGTTCTATATCGACTGAACCGGTTTTAAGCTGATGAAAAATCCAAGGAGCACCAACAGCCCCGCGACCGATCATAACTCCGTCAGCTCCCGTATGCTCAAGCACCCATTTGGCTTTTTCATAAGAATCAATATCTCCGTTTGCAATGACAGGTATACTTAAAGCTTCTTTTATCTCTTTTATCGCGTCATAGTCCACCGCTGCTTTAAATCTGCCGGCACGCGTTCTTCCGTGAACTGCCAGAAAATCAGCTCCGCTGTCTTCAACCATCTTGGCAATATCTATATGATTTTTTTTCTCAAATCCAAGTCTGATTTTAACACTTGTCAGACTCTTATTGGAGGTATCTTTTATGGTTTTTATTATTTCGCCCATCAATGGCAAGTTTAAAAGGAGCGAACTTCCACTTCCGTGACCTACAACCTTGGGAACAGGACAGCCACAGTTCAAGTCAATGATATCAATCCCCTCCTGGGTGTTTAGAATCTCAACGGCTTTTTTTACAATATCAACATTCGCACCCGCTATCTGAACGGAATAAGGGTCTTCGTTTGGACTTTTTTCTATCATATGAAGTGTTTTACTTGAGCCGTGGGCGAGCGCATTTGAACTCAGCATCTCACTCACCGTCAAATCTGCCCCAAATTTTTTCACTACACTTCTAAAGGGAAGATCTGTAAATCCGGCAAGAGGAGCCAATACATAAATTGGCTTATCAAAAGATAGTTTTTCTAACATTGGGTATTACCTTAACATTCCACATGCCAAGATAATCTTGAACTGTGGATTTTTTTATATAAATAAGTTAATATTGAAGTGCTTATTACACTCTTTTAGTGCACGGTATGCTTTAAAATTCAAATATTCATCCGGCTGTGAATCCAATAAAATCTCATCAATAGGATCAAACATCTCTAAATCAAACAATGTATAGAGATAAGCGTCCATCACCTCTTCCTTGCTTTCACTTAGAGTTTCAAACAGTTTCATTCTCTGCTCTGGAATCATAGATGTTGACAATATTTTAGAAATCTCAATATAATCATTTGAACCGAGTTCTAATGTCTTAATCAAAGATATTAGTGCCTGGTTTGAAATTTCCAATGTGTTTTCAGAGCTGTTTACTCTGGCTAATATTTCAAATAAAGCTTGTTTTGTTAAAAATGCTTTATACTTTTCTATTGCGTATAAAGGTGAAGTTTTCACAAAATCAATATAAGCTTCCGAGCATAAGCTCTTATCATATTTATTTGAATGGGTCAGGATATGTTCAGCGTTGATATCGCCTTTTTTATACCTGTTTCTTTCATTTTGTATAACCAGCATATTCGTAGACGCCAAAGAATACTTCTTAAGATCTACAACCTCTCCGTTTTTAATATCTTCTATTAACTTAAGAACATTGTTTATCTTTTCGTCAGATGTGTCTATCTTGCTTACATTATTCGGCAAAAGTATAGTGTTGTCTATGAGTGAACCCAAAAGCTTATATCTGTCTGTCTTATACGAGGACACTCTATCCTCTTTGCCAAGATACGCATCAATTATAGAATCAACAAACTTGTTGTAATCCTTTTCAAACTTTCTGAGCTTGAAATTTCCTAAGATTGAATAAAAAGCCATATGCATAACGCTCGCGATATACAAAAGAACAATTGGAACGATAACCCATACAGCGATATTTAAAGATGGCAATGGGATACCGAAGAAATCTATACTCATAGCATCCTGGGTTATGTATGCATATACATACCATCCCACTAAAAGAATAAAGAATAATGTCGCTATCGTATATCGCTTTATGTACATATTAAATCCTTGTTATTTTGTTTTTTCCACTATCTCTCTGCAGTCTATACAGTATATAGCATGTGGTTTTACTTTTAATCTTTGAAAACCTATAAGATCCTCGCACATTTCACATATACCATAGTCACCGGCTGAAATTTTCGCCAATGTAACATTTATCTCTCTTAGTTCTTTCTCTTGCTGATGAACGATAGCACTTTCTATCATTGAGTTATTGTTCGCAGCCGCGTAATCACCTTCGTCATTTAACTCCAAAGAATTAAGTTGATCCAGTTCGTCATTCACCCCGGAAATATTTTTTAAAATCTGTTTTTTACGACTCTCTAAAATTTCTTTAAAATATTTTAGTTCACTTTGTTGCACTGACTTTCCTCACTTATGATATGGATGATTGCTTAATATAGAGAATCCCCTATAAATCTGTTCTAGCAAAACGGCTTTTGCTATTTTATGACTCATAGTTAACTTGCCCAGGCTGATTACAACATCGCTTTTTTTTAAAAAGCTGTCCTCAAAACCGTAAGCTCCACCTATAAAAAATTTAACGGACATTTTATCATTTAAAAGCTTACTAAATTCAAAACTGTCGATTAATTTTCCATCAGGGTGCAAAGTAACATTAAAACCACCCCCTAAATAGGGTTCTAAAACCCTTGTATATGCCTGCTTTGAGGCTTCTGGTGAAATAGTGTGTGATTTCGCTACATCTTTTGGAAAAAGTTCAACATCATTCACTTTTGCAAAGCGGGAAATCATTTTTTGAAGCTCTTTATACAAAGGATCGTATGTATTTCTCTCTTTTTTGGCTATAGACACAATATCAATATTCATTATAATAGTCCGCTTCCCATTACATGATAGGTAACATGCTTGAATAGATCACTTTTCTTCACACCGCCTATGGCCGCTACAAAATGTTTTGATTCTGCTGCGATAGCATCCAACTGTGGTCCAAGGATACAACTGACATCAGTTTTGGTATTTGTACTTCTGTATGCGCCTAAACCTATGTAGTTCAAATCCAACTCGTTTGCCTGCAGGACTTCTTCCAGATTGTGCGTTGAGATACCCAATATCTTGTCATGGTTGATGACACTTCTTATAATTTTGACAGCTTTTGCAATATCCGGATCGATCTCTCTTAAATCTTCCTGTCCAAGATGCACTCCGTCGCAAAACTCAATCAATTCATATGCATCATTGACAATCAAAAAACCATCATACATTTTTCTTATTTTTATGAGTTGCTGCTTAATAAATGCGATATCAGAACTTTTGTTTCTGTACTGAATAATCTCTGCATTATGAAGCTTTGCTGTTTCTATAAAACTTTCCAAAGATATAGATCTTGAATCCAATAATTCCTGATCGCAGAGTGCATATAAACGCATATCTTAAGTATTAAACTTTCAGCAGTGTTAGAATATCTGAGAGTGTCTCTTTTAGCTCGTTTCGGTTTACAACCATGTCGATGGAACCTTTTTCAAGTAAAAATTCTGCTCTTTGAAATCCATCTGGCAAATCAGAGCCTATAGTCTGCTTTATTACCCTTTGACCGGCAAAACCTACAAGAGCCCCAGGTTCGGCAATAATAATATCTCCAAGCGTAGCAAACGATGCACTCACGCCACCCATGGTAGGATCCGTAAGAACTGAGATATACGGCAGTTTATGGTTGGAGAGCTTTGCCAAGGCTGCGGATGTCTTGCTCATCTGCATCAAAGAAAAAGTACTTTCTTGCATTCGGGCACCACCGCTGGCACTAATTATAATAAGACCTTCTCTTTTTTCAATCGAACGGTTGACAGCACGCACTATTTTTTCACCTTCGACTGACCCTAAAGAACCGCCCATAAATGCGAAGTCAAAGATTACAATCTGAACAGGCACTCCGTTCATCTGACATTCACCGCTCACCACAGAGGAGCTTCTTCCTGTCTTTTTAGTGCCCTCTTCGATTCTTTTGGCATAAGATTTTTTATCGACAAATTTAAGCGGATCAATCGGTTTTAAGTTCTCATCGAACTCTACAAACGTACCTTCATCAGCCAAAAGAGAAATTCTCTCTTTTACACCTATGCGAAGATGATATCCACATTTTGGACAGACATAATTTTGATTTTCAACTTCTTTGTAGTACATAAGTGACTGGCACGACTGACATTTAATCCAATGGGCAGGCGCCTCACTTTTTGTTGCTTGTTGTTTTGTGCTAGTATTTCTAGAAAAAAGGTTTAAGAGGTTCAAAAAGTATCCTTAATATAAAATGGGAATGATTATACCAAATTTACACTTATTATAAAGAATATTATTACATTTAAAAGCTTGGGAAGTTACTTATCCACATAAGGTGGATAAGTTTATATGATTTACTTAAGTAATGAATTCGCTATATTTCTAGCCGCTTCACGGCCGTCATACGCTGCTGTCACAACCAAATCGGCACCTCTGAAACAGTCTCCTCCGGCATAAATACCCGAAGTTGTTGTTTCATGAGTCTCCTCATTGATTATAATCCCGCCCCATTTATTTGTCTCGATTCCGTTTTCAGCCAAAAAGGAAGGAACATCATTGTCAAAACCCAAAGACATAATAATAACATCGGCATTCACTCTCGAATCACTGCCCTTAACTTCTTCCATTTTTTGGCGTCCGCTCTCATCTTTGGCGCCCAAGGTAGTCTTAATGATTTGAACGCTTACAGCTTTTCCCGCTTCATTGAGGATTATCTCTTTAGGAGCTGCAAAAAAAGTAAAGTCTACACCCTCTTCCATTGCATTTTTATACTCTTTTTGACTTCCCGGCATATTGTGGGCATCACGACGGTACAAACAAGTCACACTTCTTGCGCCTTCTCTTTTGGCAGTTCTTAGACAATCCATAGCAGTATCACCGCCACCGATTACGACTACGTTTAAATCTTTAAAATCAAATTTTTTCTCGTAAGACAATTTGAAATTTTTTCTTTGAATGTTAGTCAAATAGTCCATTGCAGCATATACGTTTGGAGCATTTTCACCTGAAAGTGAAGCTTTTTTGGCTTTTGTCGCTCCTATACCTATAAATATAGCATCATGGGAATCTGCAATCTCTTCAAAGGCTATATCTTTTCCAACTGTACAATTTAAAACTAGATTAAGACCGGCATCCACAAGAAAATCGATTCTTCTTTCAACTATCTTTTTATCAAGTTTGAAATTTGGAATACCATAAGTCAAAAGTCCGCCTGCACGATCACTTCTCTCATACATAGTTACGGCAATACCTGAACGAAGAAGGTATGTAGCAGCGGAGAGTCCAGCCGGACCGCTTCCAATTATTGCTACTTTTTTATCCGTAGTGATTCCGGGAAACTCAGGTCTTAGACCTTGTCTGAATCCCTCTTCTGTGATGTGTGTCTCAACAGAGCCTATAGTTATAGCTCCATGCCCGTCATTTAAAGTACAGTCACCTTCACAAAGCTTATCGTGAGGACAAACCCTGCCCATAACTTCAGGAAAGGGTGAAGGTTCATTTGAAAGCTTAAAGGCCAATTCCAAATCTTTTTCACTTATAGATTTGAGCCACTGAGGAATATAGTTGTGAAGAGGACATTTGTTTAAACAAAACGGGTCTCCGCATTGAATACATCTGTCACTCTGTGTCGCAGCTTCAGCTACATTAAATACCTCATAAATCTCACCAAAATCTTTTGTTCTCTCTATAACCAATCTTTTTGAAGGTTCAATTCTTTCAGTCGTTAAAAATTCTCTCATAATTAGTCTCCGTTCTCTAGGTTAAGAGGTAGTTTAGTTAAGTTTTTAGGGCGAATCAACCAGAAGTTTCTCACCTCTACTCTAAAGTTGTCAAGTAGTTCTTTTGCTTTTTTACTCTCTGTTTCAACCACATAATCTTTTAATAGTCTTTTCAATAAATGTCTTGCATCGGCACCTTCATCAGTATCAATACGAACAGCTTCAACCAGCTCACGGTTTACATTTTCGACAAAGCTGTGGTCTGCATCATAAACAAAAGCGACACCGCCCGTCATACCCGCACCGAAATTTATCCCCGTACGTCCAAGTATAGCGACAATACCGCCAGTCATATATTCACAGGCATTATCCCCTGAACCTTCAACAATCGCCAAGGCACCTGAATTACGAACAGCAAACCTTTCGCCCACTGAACCTGAAATATAGAGCTTACCGCCGGTTGCACCATAGAGACATGTGTTTCCACCCGCGCTGAAATCTTCACCTTCATTTTTTGAAGTGATTATGATTCTGCCGCCATGCATCCCTTTACCGATATAGTCGTTTGCCACACCGTCCAAATAAATAGAGACTCCAGGTATCAAAAATGCACCAAGTGCCTGTCCGGCGATACCGGATAAATTTATTTTAATCGTATCCGCTTTGAGTCCGCTGTCACCGTAATACTGAGCTATCTCTCCACTGATTAACGCACCGAAACTTCTATTGAGATTGGTAATCTCTCTTGTTATGCGTATTGGCTGATCAGGATGCTTAATGGCACCCATTGCTTCTTTTAGCACATCATGTTCAAACTCATTGCTGTCAAAAGGAGGATTTGATTTTTGTTGATGTGTATTTACACCCGGCTCCTGATGCAAAACTGCACTAAAATCGAATTTTTTTGCAAAAGGATCTTCTACAACTTTTAGAAGATCAACACGTCCTACCATCTCTTCCATCGTTTTGAAACCCAGTTCAGCCATAATAGAACGCACATCTTCTGCCAACAGAGTAAAAAAGTTAATAACCTGATCCACATGCCCTTTGAAAAAATCCTGGCGAAGTTTTTCATTTTGGGTTGCGATACCTACGGAACATTTATTTACATGACAGATTCTAAGCATTTTACACCCGACGATAGTAAGTACCCCTGTTCCAAATGCATAAGATTCAGCGCCTAAAAGTGCGGCTTTAACCACATCCAGACCTGTTTTCAAGCCTCCGTCTGCCTGAACTTCAACAAGACCTCTGAGATTATTTGCTTTGAGGGCATTATGCGCCTCAGACAAACCTAGTTCCCATGGATTTCCTGCAAACTTAATGGATGTAAGCGGAGCGGCACCCGTGCCGCCGTCACCACCCGAGATAATGATTTTGTCGGCATAAGCTTTTGCAACACCCGCAGCAATTGTACCAACACCGATTGTTGATACCAGTTTAACAGCGACTCTTGCTGTTGGATTCACCTGCTTCATGTCAAAGATAAGCTGAGCTAAATCTTCGATAGAATAAATATCATGGTGCGGCGGTGGCGAGATGAGTGTAACGCCTGGAACCGTATGACGGAGCTTCCCGATAAGCGGAGTTACCTTATGTCCAGGTAACTGACCCCCTTCACCCGGTTTAGCACCTTGAGCAACTTTAATCTGAATCTCTTCTGCACTTCTAAGATAAGCAGGAGTAACACCAAAACGTCCAGACGCCACCTGCTTGATTTTTGAATTTCTTTCAGTTCCAAAACGGGCAACATCTTCTCCCCCTTCTCCGGAGTTTGACTGACCGCCAATTCTGTTCATCGCTATTGCCAGAGTCTCATGAGCTTCCGGAGATATAGAACCAAGACTCATTGCAGCTGATGCGAATCGTTTGAAAATCATCTCTTTTGATTCAACTTCTGAAATATCCACAGGTTTTCTGTCAGATTTAATTTCAAAGAAATCACGGATAAACTTCAGACCCCTTTTGTTTACCAGATTCTTTAAGGTATCGTAATCTTTTTTCGCTCCGCTCTCAGCAACCGCATGAATTGCATGGATAACCGCCGGACCGAAATCGTGATGCTCCTGGCCATTATAGAATTTGTAAAATCCTCCAATATTTAATGGAAATATTTTATTGAATCCATTTTCATTAAATGCCTCTTTATGATATCTGCTGATTCTTTCATCTATATCGGTATATCCAAGTCCGCTGAGTGCGCAATTGGAACTCTCAAAACAGTCTTCGACTATTTCATGGTTCAGACCCATAACATCAAATAAACCGGCATTGCGATACGAAGCTATCGTGGCGATACCCATTTTAGACATAATTTTCAAAAGCCCGCTATTTAAAGCAAGGTGAACAGATTTAAGCGCCTCGTGGCAATCTATATTGATAACCTTGGATTTTTCCAACTGGTCTACAACCGTAGCAAAAAGAAGATTTGGATAGATCGCGCTGGCACCGTATCCGATTAAAACAGCTGCACCGTGAGAGTCAACAACCTCACCTGTTACCGCAATCATAGAAACCAAATGGCGAATTTTCTCTTTTAACAAAGCGATGTTTAAACGGCCCACGACCAAAGCCATAGGTATTATTTTATTCTTTTGGCTAAACTCGTAATCATCCAGAATTACAATTCTTGTATTTTCATTTTTTACAGAATCAATAACTTTGGCCACAAGAGCATCCAGTGAAGTCTTTAAATCACCCTGGTATGCTGTTGAAAATGTTTTATTGTGGTAAAAAGCCTGATAACGAGGAGATTTCTGATCTCCGAATGATTTGAGAACATCAAGTTTTTCACTCGTAATAATCGGTGAAATTGATTTTAAACGATGTGCATGCGTTGGAATCTCATCAAGTATATTATGGATTTCACCAAAGCCCGTATTTAAGCTCATAACCACTTTTTCACGAATAGGGTCTATCGGAGGATTTGTTACCTGGGCAAATTTTTGTTTAAAATAATCAGAAAAATTTCTCTGCTTGCTTGAAAATGCTGCCAAAGGTGTATCATCACCCATAGAACCGACAGCCTCTTTACCCTCTTTTAGCATAGGCTCTATCACCTGCTCTACCACTTCTTGCGTTATATTGAAAAATCTTTGTCTTTTTACAAAGTTTTCTTTGTTAAAATCGCATTGGGCTATATACTGCTCTTCAACATGCTCCTGAAGATAAATCATATGCTCGTTCAGCCATTTCATATACGGGTTTGAACTTTTGAGATAATTGTCTATCTGATCATTTTTAAGAAGCTTTCCGAACTTAAGATCAAGCCCCAACATCTCGCCTGATTGCAGACGTCCTCTTTCTTTAATATCTTCTTCTGCGATATCAACAACGCCGTATTCACTTGCGATTAGAAGATTATCATCTTTTGTAACTATATATTTAGAAGGACGAAGACCATTTCTGTCAAGCACACAACCGATATAGCGACCATCCGTTACAGAAAATGCAGCCGGTCCGTCCCAAGCTTCAAAAACAGTAGAATGGAATTCATAAAATGCTCTAAGCTCAGGATCCATATGCGGAGCGTTTTGCCAGGCTGATGGAATAACCGCACGAACCGCTTTGAAAAAATCCATACCGTTTACGATTAAAAATTCAAAAAAGTTGTCCGCACTGGCACTGTCGGAGGAGTTTAGCTGTAAAATTGGAAGGATTCTTTGAATCTCTTCGGCTGTAAAAACTTCACTTTTGATAGATTCAGACTTGATTGCAACATTAAATCTGTTACCTTCAACCGAGTTAATCTCACCGTTATGTGCAACAGCGCGAAATGGCTGAGCCAGTCTCCACTCAGGAAGCGTATTCGTTGAAAATCTTTGGTGAAAGAGTGAAAAAGATATTTTGAAGTTCTCTTTTTGAAGGTCTTTATAAAACTCTTTAATATGCGTAGGCATAACAAGCCCTTTATAAGAAAGGACTTTGGAACTCATGGACGCTATGTAAAAATCTCTGTCATCTACTAGTTTGTGTTCGCACTCTTTTCTGCTTAGGTACAAAAGCGCATCAAATCTGTTTGTTGCCATAATGGAATTGGGAGTAATAAAAAGCTGAACTATATTCGGTAAAGAAGCCAAAGCCTGATCCCCCAGAGCATTCGTATCCACCGGAACATCACGTGTCAATACAATCTTCAGATCATTATTCGTACAAATCTTCTCAACAACTTTCAAATGGTCTCTGTTTTTTGTAAAAATAGACGCTACGGCGAATTGCTTAGGTAATTCAACGCCGCTCTTTGACGACTCACTGCGAATAAACTCTTCAGGCATAGAAAGCAATAATCCGCTTCCGTCTCCGGTCTTCCCATCAGCTGCTACCGCACCGCGGTGCATCATTCTCTCAAGTGCAGTAACTGCGTCATCCAAAACTTTGTGAGAAGCTTTGTTTTTTATATTGGCAACAAGACCAAATCCGCAGTTATCCTTAAACGATCTTAATAAATCATAATGTTCAACCATTATTAACTCCCAAATTTAGTAAATTTATTGAAATTTTCTATAAATTTAATCTCTTTTTAAAGAAACTTAGTCTATTTAGAGACAAAGTGGTATAGTATACTATTTAAAGGATTAAAAAAGTATAATACTGCATAAAAAATTTTAATTGAATTTCACTTTGTGTATTTAGGAAGCAGGTAGAATAAAAAATGCAAGGCTACATAATCAATCTTAACAAAGTAAAAGATGAAGATTTAATTGTCACAATAATATCAGGAGACAGCTTAGATACACTTTATAGGTTTTATGGAGCAAGGCACGGTGTTATCAATCTCGGCTTTAAGATAGACTACGAGAGAGACCCCTCTTCAAAATCAAATATATCAAGACTCAAAGATGTTATACATATAGGGTATAAGTGGATAAACGACTACAGACTGTTAAGATTATGGCAGGATTTTTTGGCGCTTTTTTACAGCCACCTCAAAGATGCTCAAGAGCTGGAGAGTTTTTACTTTAATCTGATTGACAATGCCTCAATACAATGGAACAAACAAAATCCAAAAAGAGTTGCGATAGAATCCTATGTAAGATTGTTGGAATATGAAGGCAGACTTCATAAAGAGTTCAACTGCTTTTTATGCTCACAAACCATTCACGGTGACGTTTCACTTATAAGAGCCTACCTGCCTACACATCATGAATGCACGCATACTCTGAGCATAAGACAATCCTCTCTGCATGAACTGTTTGTAAATAAATCAACTCTTTTTATGAGCGACAAAGAGGTAGAGAGACTTTGGTATATTTTATTGGAAGGACTGTAAGTTTTAGTATAATTATCCGTATACATAAATGTAAGAAATAAAAAAAAGAGGTTGTTCATGCGATGTATCTAGTGTATTTTGGGTTTTTACTCTCTTTTTTCATTCATGCACCTCTCAATGCTGATGCAAATACAACTCTTCCCGCAACAGAAGGGTATATAGATAAAACCCATAAGGTTGTTTCGAAAAAAATAGTCACTATATCTGAAAATATAGATACCAGGCTCAGCAGATTTTTTGAAAGTTCCGATGATAATGAAACATTAGAGAAGGACGAGCAGACGGTAGATTCTTTCTTTCAAAATACGAAGTTTATTGAAGAAACGGATGAAACCTATGTCAGTGTGAGATTTGACTCATTCTTTCAATCCAAAGAACCTGCCCAGTATAATGCCAGGGTCAATGCCCAGATTCCGCTGGTTCGAAGTCAAAGAAACCTTAATATATTCGTTAAAAGTTTCAATAACGAAATAACAGACAATCTTGAACCCAAAGATACCCAGAATACAGAATACCAGCCGATGATCGGTCTGAACTATTTCATGCCGATATATGAAAATATTAAATCAAAATATTCCATTGCCGCATACGGCCTCAATCCATTGATTCAAGCCAGATACGGAATTGAATTTCCTCTTGGCATGTGGAAACTTGAGCCTACCCAAACTTTCAGGTACTCACTAAACGACAGATTTGAAGAAGAAAGCAATATATATCTGGATAAACAGATAAATAAATTTAAGCTTTTCAGGGTCGTACTTCACCGCAAGACAAAAGAAGATATGCCAGGGGTAAACTATGCTCTCTCCCTGCAATATTATTTTTCGCACAAAAAAAACACAGGACTCAGTATTTCCCAATCGTTTTTAGGAAATACGGAATATGAATTTCTTGAAAAAGATTCCCTGGGGGTAGAACAAACAAAAAGGTTTGGAGGAATAAACAATTATGCGACCTCCATCAGCTGGCGTAAGAATATTTACAGAGAATGGCTTTTTTACCAGGTCTCTCCCGGGATAAACTACCATAAGCAATACGATTACGAACCCAACTATACTCTGATATTTTTATTTGACCTCTATTTTGGAAGATTGAAATATTGATCTAAACAGAATCTTTATGAAAAAAGCGTTTTTCAAATTCAATCCCTGGAACCGGCCGGGAATACAAAAACCCCTGTCCGTAGTCACACCCTATCTCTTGGAGTATTTCATTTTGCAGCTGTGTTTCAATTCCCTCTGCTATAACTTTTATGTCCAACTTATGCGCCATAACGATCATAGCTTCGCACAGCGCCAAATCCTGTGATTCTCTCGTAAGATTGCTTACAAAAGACTTGTCTATTTTAATGTAATCAATATCAAATTTCTTAAGATAGGACAAAGAGGAGTATCCCGTACCAAAATCATCCAAAGCGATCTCTATCCCGGCATCGCGAAGCTGCAAAAGCTTACTGACGACATTCTCTTCACGCTCCATAAGCAGGCTTTCCGTGATTTCAACCACACTGTTGCTGCCGCTCAGACCAAGCTGTTTTAGATGTTTGATCCAACTTTTGATATTCATAGCGGAGCGAAACTGAACCGGCGACTTGTTTACGCTGATCTGAAAATCAGTGTTGTACTTTTTTTTCCAGGCAGCACTTTGTTTTGCAGCTTCTTTAAAAACCCAGTTTCCAATCTCTATGATAAGCCCTGATTGTTCAGCCAATGGTATAAACTCATCAGGAGTAATCACTCCGTGGTTTGGATGAATCCATCGCAAAAGCGCTTCAGCTTTATGGATTTTGTCATTTTTTAGTTCTATGATAGGCTGATAATAGATTTGCAGCTGTTTTTGTTTTAAAGCTTGATGAAGTTCTTGAAGTAGGAGTTGTCTTTTTCTCGCTATTTTTTGCATAGAAGGGGTAAAGTAGCTGCTACGGCTTCTTCCTGATTTTTTTGCCTGGTACATAGCCTGGTCCGCATTTTTTAAGAGTTCCGCTGCATCTTTTGCATCATTCGGGTACAGAGTGATTCCTATACTCGCTGAAATATATATCTGCTTATCCGCTATTTCATAGGGCCTGCTAAGTGCCTGTATTATGCTCTCTGAAATTCTCTCAATACTTATTGATTCGCTGATATCAAGTAAGATCAAAGTAAACTCGTCACCTCCAAAACGGGCAAGAATATCGGATTCACGTATAAAGGATTTAATGCGGTTTGCCGCTTCTATCAATACTATGTCTCCCACTGCATGACCAAGAGAATCATTGACCTCTTTAAAATGGTCCAAATCAATAAATAAAAGTGAAAAGGGTTTTTTTGAACGGTCAGACCTTTTGATTTCCTGCTCCAGGCGTATCTGAAACATACGGCGATTGTACAATTGCGTCAGGACATCAAAGTTCGCCTGTTTGATTATGATATCATCCGCTCTCTTTTTTTCGGATATATCTGAAAACAGTGCTACATAATGGTCAACTTCACCACGATGATTGAATGCGGCATTTATGTGCAGTTCTTCGGCATAGAGCGTTCCGTCTTTGTGCTTGTTCCAGACCTCACCTCTCCAGTAGCCGTTGCTGTTTACACTGTCCCACATCTGTTTATAAAATGTAGCGTCATGCATTCCTGAAGAAAGCAGTTTTGGATTTTTTCCGATAATTTCCTCTTCGCTGTATCCGGTTATATCAAAAAAGGCAGGATTGATGTTGATTATATTGTTTTTACTATCGGTTATCAACATTGCCTGAGAGCTGTTTTTATAAATCAAAGACGCCAGTTCCTGCTCTGTTATATCAGAATGGGTGCCGACAATACGTAAAGGTTGATTATTTTCGTCTCGACTTACGATTTTGCCTCGGCTTAAGATCCAGGACCAGCCCCCGTTATTGTTCAAAACACGATGTTTATTTACAAAAAACTGTGTCTTACCTTCTATATGGTCTTGAAAATCACTTTTAATCTGCTCAATATCGTCCGGATGAATCTCTACAGAGTCTTCGGTTTTGAGCAGTTTATTTTTAAGGATACTCTCTATCGGCCTTTTTATGTTTGCAGGATTGTCGTTTGTTTCTTCTATGCTCAAGTCCCATATATTGTCCGTATCCCCATCAAGAATAAATTTCCAGCGTTCATCACTCGCTTTAAGTGCGGTTTCGGCCTGTTTACGCAATGCCTTCTCCCGCATAAGGTCCAGGGTGCGCACAGAAAGCGTATTATACATACTCAGTACTGCTTCAATGAGTGTTCTCATAGAGCCGGCCATCTCTTCATTTGCACGTATCTTGGCCTCGGCTACAGTGCTTCCGCTTTGAATTGCAAATACGGCTTTTGCCATGGTCTTGTCAGTATCAAGAATATGGTATGCGAGCCACTTTGATAAAAAAGTGACTATGTCGTGGATGACGTCATCAAACGGCAATGCGTCTTTATTCTTTTTAAGTTCCAGAACTTCTTGAATAAATGTATCATGTGTCTTCTCATGTGATGCATACCATGCATCATTTTTGAAATATTTTGCCCAAATCTTTTCTTCTGTTTTAAAATGATAGTCCGCATAATCGGCAAGCTCATCAAAAATCTCATTTAAAGCAGAGATACTTGCAAGGTTTGCCAGATGTGCTGCTAAACGGTTTAAAATATTTACAAGCTGCTTATGCTGAAAGTCAATTTCATCTATCTTGGTTTCAAAATTTTCATTCCAGGGAAATATCTCAAAAAAGTCGCCATTATATTCATCCATAATTTAATACCTTTCATTTGTGATACAAAATATAATCTACTATATTATGAAGAATTTACTAAAGACTTTCTTATAGAAGGGGTTTACGGGCAAACTAAAACATCCTTAGCCCAAAAAGAATGTTTTTAAAAATAC